>JAFMHL010000026.1 GCA_017854535.1 Nitratireductor sp. | reverse complement strand
AGGTTGGAAGGCAATACAGACAAAACAACCAGCGCAAAAATCAGCGTAGGGATCGACATGAGCAAGTCAACGAAACGCGACATCAACATGTCGAACCAGCCACCAATAACCGCTGCCGCAAGACCAAGAACCGATCCCAAGGTAAAGGAAAGAAAAGTGGCCATCGCGGCAATAAAGATGGTGGTACGCGCGCCGAAAATCATCCGCGATAGAAGATCGCGGCCAAGATTGTCCGTGCCGAGCCAGTGCGCCGAAGAGAACGGCTCCCATACGCTTGCAGATGAATCTGTCATCGAATAGGGGGCAATCCAGGGAGCAAAAATCGCAGCGAATAGAAAGATGCTGGTCAGCAACATTCCGATCATCGCACTAAGGGGTATTTTTCGAAACATGATAAACCCTTATTTCGGATGTCTGATACGAGGATTGGTGGCGATCGCGACAATATCTGCAACAAGATTAAGGCCGATAAAGAATGCCGCGAAGATCAGGCCACAGGCCTGCACAACCGGCACATCGCGTTTGGCAACATGGTCCACTAGATATTGCCCCATACCTGGATAGACAAAGATCACCTCAACCACGACTACGCCAACGATAAGATAGGCGAGATTGAGCATCACCACATTGACGATAGGCGCAATTGCATTTGGAAAAGCATGCTTTCGAATAACGTTAAAAGCGGAAAGGCCCTTTAGCTCCGCAGTTTCCACATAGGCAGATTGCATCACATTCAAAATTGCAGCGCGCGTCATACGCATCATATGGGCAAGCACGACAAGAGTGAGTGTAAGAGCGGGAAGGGCGACAATGTTCAGCCGCTCCCAAAAGCCCATGCTGTCGTAAACTGTGGCTACAGATGGGAACCATCCAAATTTCACCGCGCCAAAATAAATCAAGAGATAGCCGATGAAGAATTCCGGAAGCGAAATGGAAGTTAGGGTCAGGCCTGAAATCATTTTATCAGGCCAGCGGTTGCGATAACGAACTGCAATCAAGCCAAGCAAAATGGCAAGTGGCACTGAAATAACAGCGGCAGTGCCCGCAAGGAATAGAGTATTAAAAAGACGTTTTCCTACGGCTTCACTGATATTAGAGCCATTGGTCAGGGCATTGCCCAGATCCCCTGTAGCAATTCCCCCAAGCCAATTGAAATAACGAATATAGGCCGGATCATTCAAACCAAGATCACGACGCAAATTTGCAAGAGATTCCGGCGTTGCCGATTGTCCCAAAATTGCTTCCGCAACATCGCCGGGCAAAATATTTGTGCCAACAAAAATGAGTAAGGAAACAGCGAGAAGTAGGAGGAAGCCCAGCGCCAAGCGCTGGGCAACCAATGTTAAGAGCGAAGTTTGCACTATCTTCGCCTTATGCTTTCAACCAACATTTGATCGGCGCGAAACCATCCATCATGGCCTGGTTGCCGTTTGATTCCCATCCACCGATTTTGTCTGAAATCGCTTCCAACCAATCGTTGAACATTGGGCAAATCAAGCCGCCAGTCTGGTTCATCATTACGCCCATATCGCGATAGATTTGCTTGCGCTTGACCTGATCCAGTTCACCACGTGCAGACAATAGCATTGCATCAAACTCAGGGCTTTTGAAACGTGTGTCGTTCCAGTCTGCGGTTGATAGATAAGCTGTTGAGTACATTTGATCCTGTGTTGGACGGCCACCCCAATAAGAAGTACAGAACGGTTGTTTGTTCCAAACGTCAGACCAGTAACCATCATTAGGCTCGCGTTTCACTTCAAGGCTGATACCAGCTTGCTTCAAACTCTCTTGATACAGCTGTGATGCATCCACTGCGCCCGGGAACGAGCCGTCTGCAGTACGTAGAAGCACAGAACCATCGATACCAGATTTTTTGAAGTGGAAGGCAGCTTTATCTGGATCGTATGTGCGCTGTTCAATGTCATTTGAGAACAATGGATATGCAGCATTAATAGGCATATCGTTACCTATTGAACCGTAACCAAAGAGGATCTTGTCTACCATTTCCTGACGGTTGATACCGTATTTTAAGGCAAGACGCAGATCTTCATTGTCAAATGGTGCCGTATCGCGGTGCATGATGAAAACATAGTGACCGCGACCCGGCGCATTTTTCAATTCAACACCAGGAATACGCTTCACAAGTTCAGCAATCTTCGGAGGTACGCGTTCGATCATATGAACCTGACCGGACTGCAATGCAGAACTACGGGCAGTGTCATCGTTCAGAACAATCAGTTCGACCTGATCAGCATGACCGCGTGATGAATCCCAGTAGTTCGGGTTCTTCTCATAACCGTGACGAACACCAGGCTCGTTCACTTTTGTTAGATACGGGCCAGTACCTACACCAGCATCTGGCGCATCTTTGCCGCCATTCGGCTGAATGATCAGGTGATAGTCAGACATAAGATAAGGCAAATCAGCATTAGCGTCTTTGAGCTCTAACACAAAGTTATCGCCATCCACTTTCATGCTGGAGATACCCTTCATAAGGCCAAGAGCACCGGATTTTGCATTTTCGTCCGAGTGACGTTCCATGGTCGCAATGACATCCGCAGGTGTCATTGTTTTCCCATCATGGAAAGTAACATCTTTACGGATTTTAAAAGTCCAGACTTTAGCATCATCGGAAGCGCCAACTTCTTCAGCCAAGCGATTTACGATATTGCCATCAGTGCCGACTTCAACAAGTGTGTCACCAAACATTTTACCATTTTGGAACGGAATAAAGCTTGAATAAGTTGCTGGATCAAGGCTGTTGGTAGATTCGCCGCCAGGCGCGCCCAACTTAATGGTTCCGCCTTTAACAGGACCTTCAGCATGTGCAGCTCCAACCAATAGGCTGTTTGCGAAAACCGAGCTTACGCCCAAAGCCGATGCACGGCCCAAAAACGCACGACGATGCATTTTGCCTTTAGCCACCAAAGTACTGAGATATTGTAATTCATTCGACATTCATATTCTCCCTAGTTTAACGCACCATCAAAACAGGCACGAAATTCTTTCCACAGCACGAATGCAGGGAACCTCAATGATTATACTGATATGTTTGGACAGGTTCGACAAGGCCTAAAGTGACAAAAGATAGATGCCAAAACTCCGAAATATCGGTGTAACAGGTGGAATCTATGTTTTTGCAGGATATTTATCGGCGTTGTTGCAGACGTGGATAATTATTAAGCAAAAAAGCCGCCTGAAGGGGCGGCTTTGATAGAATTGAACTAATTCGGTTAGTTACGCGGGCTGTGCCTGAAACTGAAACCCACAGTTTTTCTGAATCGATACTTTTTCCACCGCTTCCATTTCGCCTTTTAAGCGGGCGATCTCTGACTCGTTGGCGCCTTTACCTTTTATGAAAAATAAAGCAGGCCAGAAAAGAACAAGGCCAACACCCATCGCTACCGCGTCATTGCTGGCTTTCTTTTCCTGTGCGCCGGTGGCTCCTGCCGCACGCGCTGATATCCGCTGAGCTTCTGCGCCAAGTTGCTCACATGTATAAGCATCATACGCTAAAGGGGATACATATGCCGCCTCAATATCTTTCGGCTTTGAAGCACATCCAACAACAGAAATGGTAAGGGCGATTGTGATCGCCCGAGTAATTGTATTTTTCATGATTTGCCCCAAAGAAGTATTTATATTTCAACACGAATTAAGCGTTGGAGCGGAAAGATGCAACCTGTTTTAGAAGGATGCGACAACTACGAACTGGAATATTCTCAGTTCAAAGTTTCTTTTTTAATTTCATAGTCTTTATCTGATAAATTCACAAAAAAAGGGGAGCACTAAGCTCCCCTTATATTCAAACAAATAGTTTGATTTATTTTGGTAATTTCAATGTGTCACCGATTTGCATGCGGCGAACATTTTGAACGCCATTTGCTTCTTCGATTTTTTTCCACATCAATGCATCACCATAGTTTTCTTTGGCAATTGTCCAAAGCGAGTCGCCGGCTTTGATGACATAATCGCCATCCGCCATCATCGGTTTTGCTTCTTCCGTTTTAGCCATTGTTTCAACTGGCTCAGCTTTTGCCATTTCAAACATCGCACCTTTTAGAACACGACCATCTGTATACGGCTTATAGGGAGAATTGGATGCTATATAATCCGCGACCACCTGCTCTAGGCCCGGACCAAAATCATAAGCGTTCATGCCATTGGTTTTGAACAGTTTATAGCCGTCACCACCCGCGCGCATAAAGTCGTTGGAGACAACCTTGTAAACACCTTCAGGATTGATATCGACCCATTTGTCGCCTTCCATTACCTGAACTTGTTTCACGCGGCCTTTCAATGGCTCAACCGCTTCATCCCAAGCGTAACGAAGGCCAGCAACTTGCGGAAACTTTCCTTTGACATCGGCAGTTTCGCTAACACCTTGCTCAAGGGATGCAACAATATCAGCGCCTTTGAGTTCGAAGGTGGCCAACGCATTTTGGAAGGGAAGAACCGAAAGAACATCGCCCATGGTAACTTCTCCGCCTTCAATAGAAGCGCGAAGTCCACCGCCATTTTGTAGGGCGATGGTCACGCCTTGATCTTTCACACGATCGAGCATCGCATCAGCAACCAAATTGCCCATAGAGCATTCGCCCAAGCGGCAAGAGTTGCGGTCGCCGTCAACCGTAGCTTCAGCAGAGCCAACTGGTTTAGCTTTCAGCTCTTCTATCGGCTTGGCAAGGTCTTGAATATCAATGATCACACCAGCGTCTGGCGCAACTGATTCATCCAAAAGATGTGGTTCGCCATAGGCAGCTGTTACAATGCCTTCATCATTAAAGTTGACGCTGATTTCGCCAAGATACTTCGAATAAGCAAAAGCCTGAACGATTGGAACATTAATCCCTGATGGATTAGCAACCATCACAGGATAAACGTCTTCAGCGCCTTCTTGAGTATTCGACAACAATGTATGGCTGTGTCCGCCAACAATAACGTCAATGCCATCAACGGCTTCCGCAATGCGCTTGTCCATGGCCAAGCCCACATGGGTGAGGGCGATGATCTTGTTGACGCCCTGTGCTTCGATTTCCGGGACGACAGTTTTCAAATATCCAATTTCATTGATAAATGCGACATTGTCGCCGGGCGAAGAAGTTTCCGCGGTATCGGCTGCCAACACAGATACGATACCGATTTTTTCGCCGCCTTTTTCAACGATCACATAGCCGTTCAGTTTGTCTTTCAACAATGGCTCAGTATAAACTGATGTGTTGCCGGAGATCACTGGAAACTCCGCAGCATCCATAAATTCGCGTAGCTTTTCAGGACCATCATCAAACTCATGATTGCCAACAGCCATGGCATCGGGCTTCATTATGTTGAGGAATTTAACCGCAACCTTGCCTTTGTAAGTTGAATAAAACAAAGAACCTTGAAACTGGTCACCAGCGTCCAGGAAAAGCACATTGGCATTTTGCTCTGCCAAAGCTGCACGGCGCTCATCAAGTTTTGTTTTTACCCGTGCAACACCGCCAAAGCATTTGCGCTCAATCTCGTCGCCACTTGAACAGGTTGAGTTGAACCGGTTAATAGACTCAATTCGGCTATGCAAATCGTTTATGTGCAAAATGTCCAGCACGTAGTCTGCCTTTGCAGAGCCAGCAGAAAGTGCCAGCGCCGAAGCAGATATCATCGCAAGTTTTTTGATCATTTCATTCTCCCTTTGGAAATGTCTTTGTTCCAATTGAGCGTTCTGGAACAGAGTTCCAAAGTCCAATTCGACCAATTTTACGTTCACCTAGGATTGTTTATTTCCCAGGTGTTTTCTTAATTCCATGAAGAAAGACTAGAGGGATCAGAATTTTCTGACAAGCTTAAACGACCTGCAAAACACAAGAAGAGCGGCTAAAGCAGCTTAAACGCCCGCTTATCAACACACTATTTCCAATGGAGGCGGCGCTTGAGCAACTGAAAGTTTATTTCGAACGAAATGCTTTGAATAACGCGTTTCCTGCGTTTCCTGCGTTTTCAGTGCGAGGCGGTGTTTTTTGTACCATCGCTTCAACTTCTTTGTAGCGCTGTTCCAGATTTCGATTGGCAATTGCCGGATCAATTGTTGGCTGACTATTTGCGTTGGGATTTAACGACCCATTGCCAAGCTGTGGCCTTTGTTGGGGATTAAATCCAGGCTGAGCGGTCGACCTTGCATATATAGGTTGCCCGTTGACCACGGCAGCAGGGCGAGGCGCGTCCCCCTTTTGCTCCATTGGCGTAGGTGTTTGCTTTAGTTCAGCCAATTCATCAACGTCAAAGCTTTCGACACGTTCTGTCACACCGCGCATACGGGTAATAACCGAGTTCAGATTAATTTGCTTACCAGCCCTGATAGCGTCTTGATTTTCGCGAATATTGGCACCCGGCAGATCTTTTGCTGCAACAGTTTCGAAAGTCATCCGCATGGGTGAATAAACGGCCTCGCCAAAAGCAATACACTCTTTGTTGGAGATTGAGGGTAAAAACGCAATGGTGCTTTGCGCGCCACTGTTAAAAGCGCCGGCAATAATTTCCTGGTCTTTCTTGTTGGACAAGCGCATGGCAAAAAAGCTGTTGCACTGGGAAAGAATGGTCGGGTCAAGTTCACCCGGGCGCTGCGTAATAATGCCTAGGAAGACACCGTATTTACGACCTTCTTTCGCGATGCGTCCAATGGCTAAACGCGTTGGCCAAAATCCGGCATTAGCATCAGCCGGAATATATCTGTGAGCCTCTTCACAAACGACGAGCGTTTGGATCGCGCCTTCACTTGAGATTGCCAAATCAAAAGCCATCCGACACAAAACGGATACGACGGATGACACGACTTCCGAGGGAAGGCCGGACATTTCCATCACGCAAATGGGCTTGCCGTTTTGAGGAATTCTGAAAATTCTGGAAACAATATCCTGAATCCTATCTCCGCCGCATGTGGTCGGATCAAACATAAACTGGAAACGCGCATCATTGGTGATCGTGTCCAGGCGGTCCTTCAAGGACTTTAGAAGTGGTTTTTCAGTTTTATTATCGAGTTTCCCCATCCGATCATTGATCAGTTTGATCATATCAACCATACGATAGGGGATAGGCGTGTCGGCGTTTAGCCGAACCTTGGTCGTTGTCTTTCGGGTTAAGGATGCTGCTGCGGCAGCATTTCCTCCATCCAACATAATTTGTTTTGCTTCAACGATGAAATCGCGAAGCATTTCCCGTTCAAGTTCAATGCCTGCCTGACCGCGAAACACAACTTCGGAAATTTCCTCCAGACCAAAGAGCCAGAAGGGCAGGGTCAAAGAGGCCGCATTGATAACCAGCGCGCTTTCGGGAAATGCTGATCCAAATTCATTGTGAGGGTCGAGTATCAAAACGCGAATATCTGTGCGTGCTTGAACGATCTTGCGAAGCATCAAACTTACGGAAGTGGACTTACCAACCCCTGTTGATCCCACGACTGCAAAATGTCGGCTCAATAGTTTTTCAAAATCGATCTTTGCATCAATGGAATGGTCTTGGGTCAAGTGACCAATCTTAATCGTTGACCCAGCATTGTTTTCGTAAATCGCTGCAAGGTCTGTTGATCTTATCCGGTGCGCTCGGCAACCCATGGTGGGAAAACTTGAAATACCTGTGGTGAATTTTGGACCGCGCGGCGTTTCCAAAATCTCACCGATCAATTCGATATGAATGGAAACCTGATTCTTTCCATCTTCACCCCAATTTGTACTGGGAACTTCAACGCTGGAAGTTTGTCCAATCACTCGGTTCTTGCCAACCCAAATAGAAATCAATTGGCCAACGGCCCAATAATTTTCTAGGTAATCGACCTCAGGATCAACTTTGGCGCCGACGATAACTTCTTTGGTATCGCAATGTATGACATAGCCTTCCGTGCGACGACGGTTCGGGTCCAAATGGACCTGTTCAACAGCGCTTTCAGCGTTTTGTGCATCAACATGCATTGCAGGTGCGCTAACATTTTCCAAAGTATTCGACATATATTTGTTTCCCAACGGACAAATTGCCATGGGAAGGTTAATTTTAGGTCAAAGTTAAATAAAATTGGATGCAACCGAATACAAAGTTGCTGATTGCTTTTGCGCATTTACGAGGGCTTGTTTCGTTTCATGGGACCGCTACAACAACGTTACACAGATTCATGGGTAACAAAAGATGGCATTGGACGACAACACGAACACCGAAGAGCAGAAAACGTCGTCGTCCTTCGACAGCAAGGTTGAAACACGTTTGTACGATGAAGATGGGCATCTAAGAACCGAGTTTACTGCGTCCGCACTGTCCGCCATTGAACTAAACGATGCGGCGGCATTGTCGGTAATCATTTCACCGCTTCATGAATCAGAATTAGGCGATTTGCTCGAAGCCCTTTCCAGTGCAGATCGGTTGCGACTGGTTGTGTTGGCTGGGGATGACTTCGATATCAATTCTTTGACGGAAGTTGATGAAGCCATCCGCAAAGACATCATTGATACGCTTCCTAATGATAAAATTGCCGAAGCGATCAAAGACCTCGATTCAGATGACGCTGTATATATTCTTGAGGATCTTGAGGCAGAGGACCAACGCGAGGTTCTCGATAACTTGCCATTTGACGATCAGGTCTTATTGCGCCGCTCTTTGGAATATCCAGAAGAGTCTGCAGGACGTAGAATGCAGACGGAGTTTATCGCCGTTCCGCCTTTTTGGAACGTAGGTCAAACAATCGACTATATGCGCGATGAAGACAACTTGCCTGAACGTTTCCACGAAGTTTTCGTTGTCAGTCCGCAATATGAATTGATGGGATATATCCAACTCGACAAGCTATTGCGGGCCCATCGCAATGTGATAGTTGATCAGCTTTTAGAGCCTTCCTTGCACCCCATAAAGGCGACAATGGACCAGGAGGAGGCAGCTTATATATTCCAACAATATGATTTGATATCTGCTGCGGTGGTCGATAATGGATCGCGGCTTGTTGGCGTGATGACCATCGATGACATCGTTGATGTTATTCATCAGGAAGCTGATGAAGACATAAAACGCCTTGCTGGTGTTGGTGATGAAGAACTTTCTGATTCAGTCCTTGAAATTACCAAGTCGAGATTCTTATGGCTCCTGATTAATTTGGTAACGGCTATCATGGCTTCTGCTGTCATTGGCATGTTTGATGCAACCATTGAACAGATGGTTGCCCTTGCGATCTTGATGCCGATAGTTGCATCGATGGGCGGAAATGCTGGCACTCAAACGATGACGGTTGCAGTAAGGGCGTTGGCAACAAAAGACATGGATAGTTACAACACCAAGCGCATTATTCGTCGTGAGGTTTTGGTTGGCCTAATTAATGGACTGGCCTTTGCCAGCTTGATCGGTATTGCGTCTTCATTCTGGTTTGGGAATACCGATCTTGGGATAATTATTGGCATAGCAATGGTTTTCAACATGGTTTGCGCAGCTTTGGCAGGCATATCTATCCCAATCTTGCTGGATCACTTCGATATCGATCCTGCTATCGCTTCGAGCGTCTTTGTTACCACAGTAACTGACGTAATCGGGTTTTTCGCATTTTTGGGACTAGCTGCTTGGTGGTTCAATATTTGACCCGCTGAACTGATAAGTATGTAATTTTTGTTGCAAAACACCAAGGTTCAACCAAGCTTTATTGACTTTTACGTAAATTTGCCGAAAAACATGGTTCAGACCAATTTTCGGGAACGCGAATGTCACTTGCAGATTCAGAAACAAGAGATTTTTATACAATCACTGAACTTACACGCGAATTTGGCGTGTCTACGCGGACCATCCGTTTTTATGAAGATGAAGGTCTTATCCATCCTGTACGCAGAGGCCGGACCCGTCTGTTTCGCCCAGCTGAAAGACGGTTGCTCAGCTTCATTTTGCGTGGAAAACGACTTGGTTTTTCAATCGCCGAAATTCGCGAAATCATGCTGATGTATAAAGAGCCGCCGGGAGAGGCGGGGCAGTTACGTCTTTTGATCGCCCGCGTTAGTGAAAAGCGTGATGAACTTGCGCAAAAGCGCCGGGACATTGAAGAAACCCTGAGCGAGTTGGACTCCGTCGAGGAAGCCAGCCTTGCCCGATTGGCAGAGCTAGGCGTTGGAGCCTAAATCGCCGAACTTAGCCCTAAATCCAGCGTCTGACGCGTTTTGCATATTTGCGCCATTCACTTCCAAATTTCAAAGCAAGGTGTTTTTCTTCTCTTAAGATCGCAAGTCTATGTGTCAAGAAAGCTGCCATCAATCCCGTTGCAAAAAGCCAAACATTGCTTGAGGCAAATCCAATGCCGAATGTGAGCAAGGTGTTTGAAACATAGATCGGATTTCTTGAGAGAGAAAACGGACCGCTGGTTACCAAATGTGCGGCTCCTTTGTGGGGCAAAATCGTTGTCTTGTGTTTTTTCAATTCAAGATAGGTCCGTACATCGATAAAGATAGCAATGGCGACCAGGATCAAACCGAGCATAAACCCCATTTCGCCGATCGTACCGATAGGCCACGGCAAGCCATAAAATCTGCCCAGCAGCCATCCACCGATAATAGCCGAACCATAAATAATAGGCGGCCAGGGAATGGAGTTTGGCTTGTCGAGTTTCCCGGCTTCTTTGGTGTCACTCATGATATGGGTTCCCCATTACTTTCGACTTTGGCAGATCGGCTTTAGCCAATTGGAATTGAATCACAATATGAATACTACCTGATAACAAGATGAATCATATACAAAATCGTGATCAAGACAGGCTGATGAACCAAATAGTAGATCAAGCTGTGTCGACCTATAAACTTTAGCAGGCTAGCAGGTTGTCCGCTCAAGTTTTCCGTTGAAAGCGTCGAAATAGAACCAGATTTTTTCATCCATTTGGCGCATGAAATACCCAATAAAACTGCAGCAAAGAATGGGAATATCGGAACATAATCACTGGAACGGGGAACAAACGCGTTGAGGCCGCTCCACCACCACCAAGGAGCATCGAAAAAAGCGCCTCTGCCATAGGCAAAGAGTATCAACACTCCAATCGCTGCAAATAGAGACCAAATGGCGGGTAGGCGCAAAAACAAAAGGCCAAACAGACTGGCAAGGGCGATATGATGTAAAATGCCAAAAAAGATAAAAATGTCAGGTGTCGCGAAATAGGTCGCAATGGTTATTACAGCGCCGCCGCCGCCGACGATAACAAGTCGTTTCAAAAAGCTAGGCCACTTAATGGCTGGGTTATGGGCAAGCACCAGGCTGAATCCAACCAGGAATAAGAAACTGCTGGCAATGCATCGGGCGAACCAGATCATGGCTGGCTGTGATGCAAATCCGCGCTCCACAAATCCGAGCATCTCCAAATCCCAGCCAAAATGAAAAAGGGTCATCGCAATTAATGCAACGCCGCGCAAAAGATCAACTAAATCGATACGGGTTTTAGTCGACGTCTGATCCATCATAACTCCCATTTTATTCAAAGCCCGATTCTCGTTTCATTTGCCATGCTATAACACACACATGACTAGGCGGTGCCACTTCGAATAAACTTGGGTAAAATGAGTGTTTGAATAGAGCTACCGCCTTTTTTCTAGACTTTAAAAGCATCATGGTTACCAATAATTTTAACCTCAGATTCATTTGGTAACCTATCAAAGCATTGAAATTGTTGGGTTAAATTCAATGCATTTGGTCAGGATCGTAAGCCATGCACAAGGCGCACATCAGCCTAGCTGTAATATGGCAGAAATATGACAAAATCCGCTTGCGTAAAGATTAACAAACCATTAAATCCCTTCAGCCGATCAGAATAATATTTGAAAAATATCGGTCAAACTAAGCTTTGAAAAATTTATGGGCGTATTCAAATGATGAATGAAAAATCACCAGGTTCTGTATGGAACGTGGCAATAGTAGCAATTGCACTGTTTATCGGCGCAATGGCACTGAACGGTGTAATGTCTGCGGACAATAAGAATACCATCACTGCCAGCATGAACTGAAGTTTTAGTTCTACTAGTGTGTCTGCCAGGATGTTTAGAAAAGGCTGCCTCTGAAAAGAGCAGCCTTTTTCTATTTCATTCGGAACTTTAATTGATCATACTGTCGCAAAATCAATTCAAACTTGGGGGAAACCATGGCGATTAAAGGCATTAAGGAACTTGTGGCCGAAGCAAATAGCGTAGTCACCACGCTCAACTGCTCCGAGGCATTGTCCCGTCAATCCGAAGGAGATGCGATTTTGGTTGATATTCGCGATATTCGTGAATTGAATCGTGAGGGACGTGTAAAAGACGCGGTTCATGCACCTCGCGGAATGCTTGAATTCTGGTTTGATCCTGAAAGCCCATACCACAAAGAGGTCTTTGCAGATCAAACGAAAGATTATGTTCTGTTTTGCGCGGCAGGCTGGCGTTCTGCACTCGCGGCCAAAACGTTACAAGACATGGGCTTTACCAATATTGCCCATATTGACGGCGGATTCGGTCTGTTAAAAGAAGTCGCTGAAATCAACAAACCTTCTCCATAGCAAAATCAGTGCTTTTTTGGTTTCATCTGTGGATAGGTGAGAGCATATTCCCGTGAAGCTTTGGCTTTTCGAAATACTGCCTTATCTTGCATCAATGGCATTAAATCTCATCAAACTATGTGTCGGCGTAACTGCAGTTGAAGAATTGCAGGCGTGGATCGACTACAGATTGTCCCAGCGCCAAAAAAACGGCAAGCCGGAAGAGCAAATTCATACGACCAGAATGATGCCAACGAAAAAGGATGAATTGCTGGCTGGTGGATCATTGTACTGGGTCATCAAGGGCAATGTGCAGGTTCGCCAACATTTGTTGGATATTCGACCATTTGTGGATGCCGAAGGTATCAAACGGTGTGATCTTGTTTTGGAGCCAAGATTGATTGCTACCGAATGGCAGCCAAGGCGTGCATTTCAAGGGTGGCGGTATTTAAAGGCCGAAGATGCGCCCATTGATATGAAGCTTGGAGCAGGGGACGCGCTTCCTGCAGACTTGAAATTGGAGCTCTCGCAATTAGGCCTTCTATAAGCTTGTATTTACGTTTCATTCTTTACCATTAATTCAGCAAAACTATCCCGGCGGCAATTTTTCCTTGCGCATATTTTGTTTTTAAATCAATATGTTTGATGGGGCGCAGTTAGTTTTGGGTCTGGGAAAGCGCATGTTTGTGGAACGAAAATTAGGAAGTCGCCAAGCTTATGTTATCGTTTGTGGTAACGAAAAAGGTGGTTCTGGCAAAACAACAACAGCAATGCATCTCATCGTGGCGCTTTTGAACAGCGGCCATAAAGTTGCTAGTATCGATTTGGATACACGGCAGCTAAGCCTGTCACGATATATAGAAAACCGTAAAAACTGGATCCACAAGAATGGGCTCAATTTACCGCAATCTGACCACGCTCATCTTGAAAAAGCCAATACAGATAGCGTTCTTGATAACGAGAGCTCTGAGCTGCGACGGTTTTCTGAAATCGTGCAAAGTGTCGAGAAAAGCTACGATTTCATCGTCATCGATACGCCCGGACACGATAGCTATCTGATGCGTCTTGCCCACTCCATGGCTGATACACTCGTAACGCCTTTGAACGACTCCTACATCGATTTTGACGTGCTAGGCCATGTTGATCCTGTATCAGGAGAAGTTGTAGAGATATCTCATTATGCGACAATGGTTCGTGAAGCACGTCGTCATCGCCGCTCAGTGGACAATGGCTTGCTTGATTGGGTGGTGGTTCGCAATCGTCTTTCCCATTTGGGTTCACGAAATAAAGTCAATATGCTCGAAAGCTTGAAAAACCTTTCAATGCATCTTGGTTGCCGTTTGGCCGATGGAATTTCTGAACGGGTTATTTTTCGCGAATTGTTTCCGATAGGCATGACATCTCTGGATGAGCTGAGCGAAGAAACAATTGGTAGCGGGCCTAGCCTTTCGCATCTTGCCGCGCGCCAAGAGGTGCGTTCTTTGGTGACCATGCTGCGCCTCCCGATTGATGAAGTTGGCAAAAGACGTGCAGAAGCGCGCAAAAAGTGGATGGATCCAAGCCAAAAGCCGTATAGCGAATTACGAATTTTTGCCGACTAAGCACCTAGTTTCCGAAGTTTTTGGTGTTGGAAATCTAGGAACGCCCTTGCAACAAACACATTCATCTCCAAATATGGTGTATGAGTGAAAAACAGATCAAACCCGCAACAGCTACAAATGCAGTTAAGACCAAGTCTAGTACTGGTGATATTGCTGCCTTTTTGAAAACTGCAGGTGCTACAAATCCATCTGGAAACGGGCGGCTGATCTTCGCTCTGGACGCAACCATGAGCCGTCAGCCCACTTGGGATAGAGCAATGACTCTTCAGGCAGCAATGTTTGACTCCGTCGCTACCGCCAATTCGGACCAAAGCGCTCTTTCCGTTCAATTGCTATATTTTAGGGGCGTTGGAGAATGCCGTGCTTCCAAATGGGTTGTAAATTCTGCCGCATTGCGTGACCTGATGACGGGCATTGAATGCCGAGGTGGGCAAACGCAAATCGGCAAAGTTCTATTCCACGCACTCAAAGAGCAAAGAAATGGCAAATTGGACGCCATGGTTTTTATTGGCGATGCAATGGAAGAAAATGTGGATTTGCTTTGCCAGCGCGCAGGTGAATTGGGAATGAAGGGAACCCGTTGCTTCTTTTTCCAGGAAGGATCAGATGGACTGACTGAAAAAGCTTTTCGTGAAATGGCAAAGCTCACACGCGGGGCCTATTTCAAACTTGGTCCTAATTCTGCAAAAGAATTGGCAGAGTTGTTGGGGGCCATTGCCGTTTATGTGAAAGGCGGATTACGGGCGCTTGAATCAAGTTCAAAATCCCATGATCGCAAATTATTGCAACAAATTAAGTAATGGCTGTTGTCTGACCAATACTAAGCTACCTATGTATTAGAGTAAGAAACCATTGTGAAATGAGAAAATTGAAATGACCGTCCTTTTTTACGCGCTTTTGGCATTTCTTTTTTTTGGTGGTTTGGCTTGGCTTTTTGTTTCAACGCCTCCGGCAAAACTTGCCATGATCATGAACCGCGGCGTGCCATTGTTGTTAGTTGCCGCTGGTGGCCTTTTGATTGCGATCGGGCGAGGGGGCATTGGTATTCCGCTCGCAGCAATTGGTATTGCCTGGTGGCGCAAAACCCGTCCCGTTGGAACTCTGGGCGCCGGCAACGCGTCTAAAAAATCAACGGTTATTTCCGCCGCATTGGAAATGGAACTTGACCACGACAGTGGTGATATGAATGGAAAAATTCTGACCGGAAACCATGAAGGAAAATGGTTGTCAGAACTTGATGACGCCGACCTTTTCGCTCTCTACACCGAGATACAATCGGACGCCGACAGTTCTGCTCTATTGGAAGCTTACCTTGACCGCCGTCTTGCTGGCTGGCGTGAGCACACTGATGCGAACACCGGCTCGGGGCAGGGCGATGCGTCTGCTTCTGGCAGCATGACAAAGCAAGAGGCGTACCAAGTGCTTGGTCTTGAGCCTGGCGCTTCTAAAGCTGAAATCAGAAAGGCTTGGCGAAACCTTATGAAGAGCATGCATCCCGACAGTGGCGGGTCTGCTTTCCTGGCTGCTAAAATCAACGCTGCCAAGGATATCCTTCTCGATTGACATATTCTTTTCCCGCTACTCACTACATTTGGGGGATTAGAGCTGCTCCTGCTCAAACCAAACACGTTTGAGCAATTGGAACGGCAGATAAATAAGTTGGCGAAAAATCAGTCGCCAACCTTAATATTTTTGTCTTTAGTTTTGCTCTAGAGCAAGACAGTCCAACTTGATTTTCTTCAACTGTGAGCATGCGCCCCAAGCATCATCTTTTGACGTAAATCCTGCAAACCGCGCACGGTATAATTTTGTGCCATTTTTTACCACGGTTTCAGTATAGTTGACTGTCGAAGACAGCACGCCCGGCAATTTCTTACGGGCACTCTCAAGCTGGCTAATCGCATTTTCTTCGCTCGGCATTGCACCGATTTGAACGTGCCAACCGCTATTTACTGAAACATTTGAGTTAGAAGTGGACGCTGCACTTGCAACCTTCACTGCTGGTGTTGGAACAATGGTCGGTGCCATTCGCTCTTCAACGCTTGCTGTTACAATATCGTCTACGACTTTATCTTCAGGGCGAGGCTCAGGAACTGCAATGCTTTCAGCCTTTTTGAAAAGAGCGGCGAACACATTTGTTTTACCATTCTTTGCAACAACAATTCTATCGCGTCCTTTGGATGCTTTGTTCAAATGTTGACGAACCAGTTTTGCCATTTGTGCATTGCGGCTTTTGCCAGTCTTGCCGCCTAAAACAACTGCTACGATTGAGCGACCATTGTCTTCTACAGACGACACAAGATTGAACCCTGATGCACGTGTATAGCCGGTTTTGATACCATCCATACCACGAACCTGGCCCAGCAATCTGTTATGATTGCCGTAATTTTTGCCTGCGAATTTAAATGAGCGAGTTGAGAAGTAGCGATAATGCTGAGGGAAATGTTCGCGCAACGCGATACCCAAAAGTGCCATATCTTTCGCAGTCGTAACCTGACGGCTATCAGGAAGACCGGAAGCATTGCGGAAAGTGGTTTTACTCATACCAAGTTCGCGCGCTTTCTTGGTCATCATGACGGCGAAGTTCTTTTCGCTTCCGCCGAGATGTTCACCAACCGCAGCAGCAGCATCATTAGCTGATTTTGTGACCAACGCATAAATCGCTTGTTCAGCTGAAATGGAGCTGCCGGTTTTCATTCCCAGTTTTGAGGGCTGCATGCTGGTAGCATATTTTGAGAATTTGATGCGTGTTTTCTTAGACGCTTTCCCTTGCTCGATAGCATCGAAGAGCATGTATAAGGTCATCATTTTGGTTAGTGATGCTGGATATCGCTTTTCATTAGCGTCATGTGCGTAGAGCACCTTGCCTGTTTTGGCATCCATCACAATTCCCGCATAGTCTTGCTTGGCAAGTGAAGGTGAGGTGGAAAGCGATGCCATGATAATGGCAGCTGAAGTCACAGAGATGATTTTCGCCGCGAGGCGCCGGGTAGATCCAAATATGGTACGCACAACTAATCCCTATTGGTTTGCCAAACAAAGGCGGGGTTCTGGGTATGCTGGCGAAATGCGCCATGAGCATGAATTCTCCCCAAGATATCGAGACATGGTTACCAATGCGTTTATGGCTAACAAAAAGTTTCGCTTTTTTTCATTCAAGGGCTGAAATTTCAAAATGAAACATTATCTAAGGTGAAACAAACTGTGCTGAGCGCGGAGGTCGCGCTAAATGCGGGGTTAAGTGGCTTTGCATGTTACCTTGGATTGACGCAGTGGTTGTCCCGTCTTAGAATTTCTTGGTGTAAAGCCATCCTGACACAAACAATGTGCAATAAACTGGATCGAAATAAAAAGTGCCGAGAAATTTAGAAAATATATTGCCTATTCATTTAGCAGAAAACCCGATGTCAATTCGCCTGTCTGGCTCACTGGTAATGCAGGACAAAAAGACTAGAAAGGATGATGATGACGATGGATCCGGGATTAGCGTTGCCACCAAGACGAAGACGAAAACGAAGAAGCCTGATCTGTACCGTGTGCTTTTGTTGAATGATGATTTTACGCCTATGGAATTCGTAATTCACATTCTTGAGAAGTTTTTCAGGAAAACCCCTGAAGAGGCCACACAAATAATGCTGCATGTGCATAACAATGGCGTGGGGGAGTGTGGTGTCTATACCTACGAAGTTGCCGAAACCAAGGTGACCCAGGTTATGGACTTTGCCAGAAAGAACCAGCATCCGCTGCAATGCGTGATGGAAAAGAAATAATACGTGGAAACTTTTTCCACCAAATGCCGCCTTTATAGGCAAACACGAAAAGAAAACGGAGCGTCAAGTGCCATCATTTACTGAAAGTCTCGAAAAAGGTCTGCACACAGCGCTCACTTATGCCAATGAACGCAGTCACGAATATGCGACGTTAGAGCATTTGCTATTGGCTCTTACCGACGACCCTGATGCGGTTGCGGTGATGAATGCTTGCAATGTGAATATCGAAAAGCTGAAAACCTCATTGACCGAATATATCGACAACGAGCTGTCAAATTTGGCGACGGATTACGACGAGGATGCCAAGCCAACCGCTGGCTTCCATCGGGTAATTCAGCGCGCGGTTATCCATGTTCAGTCTTCAGGCCGTGAAGAAGTGACGGGCGCAAATGTGCTGGTTGCAATGTTTGCCGAGCGCGAAAGCCATGCTGCCTATTTCCTGCAGGAGCAGGAAATGACCCGCTACGACGCAGTGAACTTTATCTCCCACGGCATTTCAAAACGTGCGGGCGCCTCTGAAAGCCGCCCTGTGCGAGGAATTGATGAAGAGCAAAATGCGATGAATGAGGACGAACCAAAACAAAAAGGCGATGCGCTAAAAGTCTATTGTGTAAACCTCAACGAAAAAGCGCGTTCAGGTAAAATCGATCCGCTGATTGGTCGCTCGGAAGAAGTTAATCGTACGATCCAGATTCTTTGCCGTCGCTCAAAGAATAACCCGCTATTTGTGGGCGATCCGGGCGTCGGTAAAACGGCAATTGCCGAAGGCTTGGCTAAACGCATCACTGAAGGCGATGTGCCTGACGTATTGTCAGAATGCACGATTTATTCGCTGGATATGGGAACGCTGCTGGCTGGAACACGTTATCGCGGTGACTTTGAAGAACGCTTGAAGCAGGTTCTCAAGGAAATCGAAGAAACCGATGGTGCCATTATGTTCATCGATGAAATCCACACGGTGATCGGGGCAGGGGCAACTTCAGGCGGCGCTATGGATGCGTCCAACCTGTTGAAACCCGCGCTGTCATCTGGCGCGATCCGATGCATCGGCTCGACAACCTATAAAGAATATCGCCAATTCTTTGAAAAAGACCGCGCTTTGGTGCGCCGCTTCCAAAAGATTGATGTGAAAGAGCCAAGTGTCACCGATGCCATCGATATCATGCAGGGCCTGAAACCTTATTTCGAAGAGTTCCACAGTGTAAAATATACCAATGATGCCATCAAAGCCGCCGTTGAATTGTCATCGCGCTATATCAACGACCGCAAATTGCCAGATAAAGCAATTGATGTGGTTGATGAATCGGGTGCTTCGCAAAAACTATTAGCAAAGAAAGATCGCAAAAAAGAAATCGGCGTTTCCGAGATCGAGGCGACAATTGCAATCATGGCCCGCATTCCTGCAAAATCCATGTCTAAGGATGATGCGGTGGTGCTTTCCAATCTTGAGAGCCAATTAAAACGTATTGTTTACGGACAGGACCAAGCCATTGAAGCTTTGGCTGGGTCTATCAAATTGGCACGTGCGGGTCTTCGTGAACCAGACAAGCCAATCGGTGCGTATTTGTTCTCTGGCCCAACAGGGGTCGGTAAAACAGAAGTTGCGAAACAATTGGCAAGCTCGATGGGCATTCCATTGCAGCGCTTTGACATGTCGGAATATATGGAGCGTCACACGGTTTCACGCCTGATTGGTGCGCCTCCAGGTTATGTCGGGTTTGATCAGGGCGGATTGTTGACCGATGGCGTTGACCAAAATCCACATTCTGTGATTCTTCTCGATGAAATCGAGAAGGCCCATCCAGATCTTTACAACATTTTGTTGCAGGTCATGGACCATGGCAAGCTGACAGACCACAACGGCAAGCAGATTGACTTTAGAAACACCATCATCATCATGACAACCAATGCTGGTGCTTCTGAAGCGCAAAAAGCTGCCATTGGTTTTGGTTCGACCAAACGCACAGGCGATGATGAAGAGGCAATCAACCGTCTGTTCCCGCCGGAATTCCGCAATCGTCTGGATGCAGTCATTCCGTTTGGTTCGTTGCCAACGCCTGTAATCCACAAGGTTGTCGAGAAATTCATCATGCAGCTCGAGGCACAATTGGCTGAACGTGGCGTGACTTTCGAGTTGACCAAAGAAGCAACTTCTTGGCTTGCGATCAAAGGTTATGACGAGAAAATGGGTGCGCGTCCGCTTGCCCGTGTAATTCAGGAACACATCAAGAAGCCACTGGCTGATGAGGTTTTGTTCGGCAAATTGAAAACTGGCGGCACTGTCAAAGTGTCTTTGGCAAAAGACAAAGACGGCAAGGAAAAGATTGTTCTGGAAGTGCTGAAAGATGTTTTGGTTAAGCCAAAAAAAGCTGAGCCGAAAAAGTCTGAAAAGCTGGCGTCAACACAAGCCAAAGCAAAGCCTGTGAAAAAGGCTGCCAAACCAAAAGCAGTAACCACACCGAAAGGTAAAGGTGGCAAGGGCGGTTCGGTGCCAAAGGTTCCTTTGAAAACCTGATCCTAGGCACATCATACAAAGACGAAAAAGGCTCTTATTTGAAAACAATAAGGGCCTTTTTTATAAATGCTGTTGTCTTTGGAGTGTATATTCATCTTAGCTGTGTATTTCACAAAACCCGGCCGCGCCGCTAAATGAACAAAAACCACTGATAATTGAGTTTTCCTCGGCTAAGCGAATCGCTTTCTTGTCGATGATAATTTATAAGCGTGCGAGATTTAGTGGCAGGGGCAAAGCCAAACAGACGAAGTTTTGCCCAATTGCTTTGAATATAAGGTGGCGTTTTTTCGATAGCGCATAATTGGAGCTTACAATGGAACAACTCAAACAACTCAAAACAATGCGCGATGATGCGGCTATTCGTTTGGAAGCAGCGCGCGCTGCTATCGAAGTCAGCCCCGACGCAAAACTGTTCAATTCGCTAACATCACTGATTTCTGATCTTGAAGCTGCCTTGGGCGAAACAGGTGATGCAGATTCTACGAAAGACAAGAAAGCTAAAACTGCAGCTGCGCCTGAGCCAGTTAAAGAGCCTGTTGCTGATACTTTCGCTCCAGTGAAAGAGGCAGCTAAGGCAGCTAAAGTTGAAGAGCCTGCAAAGGCAGAAAAATCAACCGAAATGTCTTTGGAAGAAAGCCTGGAAGCAGAATTACTTGCCGACAGTAAAGACATGTCTAACGGAAAAACCACATCTGGCTTGTGAAGGCTTCGTGGGACGGTTTAGCCTCGTAACCATCATTGAAACATAAAAGCCGGGTGACAAACGTCACTCGGCTATATTTTTCAAAGTGTTGCATCCGGCTTTAGATTCAATTTCTGATCGGATATCTCACGGGTTTTTGCGTTAATTCGATAACTCAAAGTGCCGCGCGTATCTTGTCAGCATTTGTCGCAATTGTTTCCCTGTCTTCCATCGCGCCTGTATGCGGCTTCATTTTTTCGCCCTCAAAGCGGGGAATGATATGCACGTGCAGATGGAAAACAACTTGACCGCCAGCGCTTTCATTAAACTGTTGAATAGTAACGCCATCGGCATCAAACGCCTTTTTGACTGTTCTTGCCATTTTGGCTGTAGTTTTCGCTACCGCAGCTAGCATTGCATCATCAGCATCCAACACATTTCTGGCAGGCCGTTTTGGCAAAACCAGACAATGTCCATTGCCCCTTGGCATGATATCCATGATCACAACCGTATCGTCATCCTCATAGATTTTTTCGCAAGGCATTTCACCTCGGAGAATTTTTGCAAATATGTTTTGGTCATCATAAGCGGGTTGGGACATTAATACTTCCTCATTCGGCCGCCATGGCGGTTACAAGTTCTTCGAAATCCATACCCCTCACGCGCTTCATATGGAAGTCTTTGAAATATCGAAAACGCACAGGTTTTTCGCTGATAATAATCACATCCTTGTGGCGCGGGTCGTCGCGAATGGTATCGAGAAGTTTGAAAACATCTTCCTGTGGACCTTCAAGCACCTGACCAAAATGGTTGCCGTTAAAGCACAATGCACCGACGATATTACGTATGTTGTTATTTTCTGAGGCATGGCTTGCGATTTTGTCTGCTTCTTCCTCGCCAATATCTTCTGCCTTTGTACTGACGTAAAACAGGCGATACATCCCTGACATAATTATAAGTTCCTTCAGCTTTCACAAATTTGATAGTGTTACTATGGCGTTGTTTACCAAATCATATCAAGAGGGAACGAATAGGATGTTGTCAAAACCATCCAGATTTCAGTTAGAGCCAGACGAATTTTTCTTGAAGGGAGCGTGCTCAGTAAGGATCTGTTTTTCCATTGCAACATGTTCGCGTTCATTGTCCAGATACCTCTCGACGGCATCTCTAAAGCCAGCATTGGCGATGTAATGAGCCGAATGCGTGATAACGGGCACATAGCCCCGAGCGAGTTTGTGTTCCCCCTGTGCGCCTGCCTCCACACGGGCCAAGCCGTGTTCAATTGCAAAATCGATGGCCTGATAGTAGCACACTTCAAAATGCATGAAGGGATGGTCTTCCAAGCACCCCCAGTGGCGCCCGTACAGGCAATCATCCCCGATGAAATTGATCGCACCCGCCACATAACGATCATCTCGTTTTACCATTATGAGCAAAATCTTATCGGCCATGCGCTCGCTGATCAGTGAGAAGAATTTGCGGTTTAGATATGGTTGCCCCCATTTTCGCGCGCCTGTGTCCACATAAAACTGATAAAACGCATCCCACACTTCTGGAGATAGTTCCGCCCCCGTAATCCGCTCAATTGATACGCCCTCAATGGATTGGGCCGCTAGTCGCTCTTTGCGAATATTTTTCCGTTTGCGTGAGGCGAGGCTATCTAGGAAATCATCAAAGCTTGAATAGTTATTGTTATTCCAGTGGAACTGCCGATCTGTGCGCTTGAGAAATCCTGCTTCACTCGCTTCATCCCATTCATGCTCCAGCATAAATGTTATGTGAACGGACGAAGCACCGATTTTGGTGGTAAGCTGCTTTAGGCCAGATAGGAGTGCGGCTTGAATGGATTCTGGGTTCTTGGCACTACCTGTCAAAAACCGTGGGCCAGTCGCAGGCGTGAACGGAACCGAACATTGCAGTTTCGGATAATATTCGCCTCCAGCACGATAAAATGCGTCAGCCCAGCCATGATCAAAAACATATTCGCCCTGGCTATGGTTTTTAAGATAGCAAATCATTGCTCCCAGTTGTTGCCCGTCTTCGGTTTTCAATACCAAATGTTGTGCTTGCCATCCTGTTTGGGCGCAGGCTGATCCACTTTCCTCCAATGCGCTCAAATAGGCATGAGACAGAAACGGATTTTCAAAAATACTGCCATCAGCACGGGTTACCTGCGCAAGTCTATCCCAATCCTCTGCGTCTATCTCCGCAAGGCTTGGCAAAACTTGAATGTGATAAACAGTTTCCTGATCCATGGCTCTTTAGATAGGGGGCCGAGGCCAATAGTCCAAGCGCAATATGATGTTAAGCAAGGAAACCCTCGAAAGTAATCTGGTCCGCATATTTTGCGCTTTTTTCTACCTGTTCTTGATTTTTTATGGTCCAGGAAATCACGGGCTTATCGGTTTTGCGAAAGTCGCGCACAAATCGGTTCGGAAGATCTTTTATACCATAGGATACGAAATCAATATCGTAAGCGGTAACCGCGTTTGAATGAATATCAAATAGGTCATCATTGCCATCAGCTGTCAGGCCAACGGGCAAAGGGCAATTCAATGCGCGCGCATCTTCCAAAAGCCAGTGGTTGAAGGACATGATGGCAACCGGACCAGAATATCCTTCAAGAATTTTCAAAACGCTTTTTACAAATCCCGCGTCGTCCCCTGCAATGCCTTTCAATTCCAAAACCAACCCTGATTTACTGTTGACCAATTCCAAAAGCGTTTCAAGACGGGGAACACAATCAGATGTTCCGCCAATGCTGATATTGCAAAGATCATCTGCTGTATGATTTCTAAAAGGGCCTTTCTGGTCAGTTAGGCGGTCAAGCACATTGTCATGGAAAACCATTGGAACACCATCGCGCGATGGGTGAAGATCGACTTCAATAGCGTATCCGTTTTCCATGGCGGCTTTCGCGGCGGATAATGTATTTTCAAAACGACCATTGGCTTTGTCATGCAGGCCGCGATGGGCGATTGGCGTCTCTCGCAACCAGTTGATATCCGATCTTGCCATGAATTGATTCACCTTTTGCTCAGTTTATTCGGAAATCAGCAGAAATCATTTGCTGCAATCTGAATTTTGCCACATCCTTATCCTCTATCTTTTTGACGATTTGTCCACTTCGGAGGCTTAGTTGCTTAACAATAATTTTACCCGAAAAATCGGCTTTGCGAATCCTTCGTGTCTTACGCGCTCGTTTCTCATTGCCTCGAGTCTCGCCATATTCACCGCTCCGCAATTTGCGAATGCAGCTGGATTTGAAATCCTCAAGCCGCACCGTGCTGTTTACGAAATCAAGTTGGAATCTGCAGAAGAGCGTTCTGGCATAGATAGTATGACAGGGCGGATCGTCTATGAAATGGAAGGCAATGAATGCGACGGTATCAGCGTTCGATATCGTTTTGTCACCAACGTCAACGCAAATGGAGATATTTTCACTTCCGATCAACAGACCGCATCTTTCGAGGGGCCGGATGGCAAGCAGTTTAATTTTCTTACCAAAGCGTTTGTCAACGAACGCCTTGAACGCACCGTGAAAGGTGTTGCTGATAAAGACGGCGATGGATTGGTTGTTAAACTGGAATCACCCAATGAGCGCGTGGTTGATTTACCAACGGCAAATTTCATTTCTGCTCACCTGGTTAAGATACTGGAGCAAGCACAAGATGGCATTGCCTTCTCGCAGCTGAATGTGTTTGACGGCGGCGATGAAGCCGACAAGATTTTGAAAACAACCAATATAATAGGCAAACCAGAGGTCGTTTCAGAAGTTTTATCCGGCGAGGATGCAAAGGCTATCAACATGCTGGATAAGCAGGTGAGTTGGCCAGTTACGATTGCCTATTTTGACAATACGGTCACCAATTCAACTGAGCCTTTGCCCGTCTATGAAGTCTCGTTCTTACTTTATGAAGGTGGGGTTTCCCGCAAATTGAAAATGAAATACCCAGACTATACTATTTCCGGATCACTCGTGGCGTTGGAAATGCTGGATAAAAATAGCTGCACTATCGAAAACTAGTTTTCGGGTTTCTGTTCTTTCCGGTCTTTGCCAGCACGAAAGGTCAGTCCTAATTCGACAGCCTTATTGCCAAATTTCTCTCGCAATTTGTCAACGGCCAGTTCTGCTTTGGCGCGCTTTGCGCCATCAAGATCAACCAGATCATGAGGGTCCGCTGTTTCGTCACTCATCAAGGTTGAAACGCCAACGCCGATCAGTCTGAATTTCGTTCCGTCGGTTTCTTTTTCAAGCATTTCGACACAGTTTCTAAAAATCCGATCTGCCAGTCGCGTGGGGTCTGCGAGCGTTTTATTTCTTGTTCGGCTTTTGAAGTCAGCAGTCTTCAATTTTAAAATCAGAGTTTGCCCTGCAAGATGTTTGTGTTTCAAACTGGCAGAGACTTTTTCTGCCAACTTTCTTACGGTGCGCACAAGCATTTCGTGGTCGCTGATGTCAGAATTAAAGGTAGTCTCGGAACTGATGCTTTTTGCCTCGCTTTGCGCAGATATGGTGCGCGCATCCTGGCCCTGTGCCAGCTTTGCGATTCGAAGACCGATAGACCCATAACGTTTGGCAAGCACAATAGGGTCCATATCTTGAACCGTCGCGATATCCGTTATCCCGTCTTTGGCGAGCATGGTTTGCGTCGCTCGGCCAACGCCCCAAAATAGTGACACGTTTTGTTTGCGAAGAAACGCATAGGCTTCTGCCTCACCAATGACAGAAAACCCTCTCGGTTTGTCTAGGTCCGAGGCAACCTTCGCCAAAAACTTGCAATAGGATAATCCAACGCTGACCGTCAGGCCCAATTCATCCTCAACGCGCTTGGCGAATTTGGCCAATACCAGCGCCGGGCTGGCTTTGTGCAGTTTTTGCGTCCCGGACAAATCCAGAAAGGCCTCGTCAATGGATAATGGCTCAACCATCGGTGTCAATTCACGCATCATTTCCCTGATTTGATGACCAGCCTTGCTGTATTTTTCCATGTTAGGGCGAATAACAATTGCATCAGGGCAAGCGTCAAGCGCTTTGAACATAGGCATAGCAGAGCGAACGCCTCTTATACGCGCAACATAGCAACAGGTTGAAACAACACCGCGCGTGCCCCCGCCAATCATCACGGGCAGGGCGGCTAAATCTGGATTGTCCCGCTTTTCAACGGAGGCGTAAAAAGCATCACAATCGATATGTGCGATATGAAGTTTGTCTAATTCTGGATGCTGCAACAAACGGGGGCTTCCACATTTACTGCATCGCGTTTGAGGCTTTGTTGCGCCCGCCGCAACTGGCGTAAAACAATCGCGGCAAAATCCCGAATTTGATGTCACCGCTTCTGGCATCACCAAGCCTCTTCTGGGCCAGCAAGGATTTGCCTTGCATCAACGATCAATTGCGGATCCATCTTCTGCTTTTCAGCAAATTCCAAAAGATCAGGTTCGTAACCCATGAAATAGTCTAGAACAGCCACAAAAAACCCTGGATTATTGGCTGCAGTCCGTAAATCTTCCGGCGCGAGTCCGGTTAAAGACAAAAAACGGCCCATGCGGTCATCATCACTGGCAATATGCGAAAGAGCTGAAATCGCTATTTCTTTGGCATTCTCATCACTAATTCTTTTTCGCATTGGGTGACTATTCCTTCAAATTCATAGTTTGTTACCTTTTCGTCAACATTATTGCTTTACGATTCGTTTTAATAAATTTGAACTGAATCGTCGCGCTTCAGGGACAAAGGGTAGCATATGACAAAAACTGTGATGATTGTTGAGGATAATGAACTCAACATGAAACTGTTCAACGATTTGTTGGAAGCCAAGGGGTATCGCACCGTAAAGACCAAGAATGGTCTCGAGGCGCTTGATCTTGCGCGCGCTGAAAAGCCTGATTTGATTTTGATGGATATCCAATTACCTGAGGTATCAGGCTTGGAAGTTACTCGTTGGCTCAAAGACGATGATCAGTTGCATACCATTCCTGTGATAGCCGTGACGGCTTTTGCCATGAAAGGGGATGAGGAGCGCATTCGCCAAGGTGGATGTGAAGCCTATATCTCCAAGCCGATTTCGGTCGTGAAATTCCTCGAAACCATGCACACCTATCTTGGCGACGCTTAAACCTTTTGAATCGGACAGAATAAATGACAGCTCGAATTCTTGTTGTTGACGATATTGAAGCAAATGTACGCCTGCTGGAAGCGCGCCTTATGGCCGAATACTTTCAAGTGCTGACAGCCAGCAATGGCCGTGACGCGCTGGAGATCTGTGCGAATGGTCAATGCGATATTGTTTTGCTGGATGTCATGATGCCGGAAATGGACGGCTTTGAGGTGTGCAAACGTTTGAAGGCTGATCCAAAAACCATGCATATTCCTGTGGTGATGGTCACCGCATTGGATCAAAGCGAAGACCGCGTCCAAGGTTTGAACGCGGGTGCGGATGATTTCTTGACGAAGCCAGTAAACGATTTGGCTTTGATCACCAGAGTTAAAAGTTTGGTTCGTTTGAAAATGCTGACCGACGAGCTGCGCTTGCGCGCAACGACAGGTCAGGAAATTAGCGTTCAGGAAGTGATGAGCGCGTCCATCTTGCGCCAAAATGCGGTAAAACCGAAAGTCTTGGTAGTGGATGACAAGCCATCTTCTTATGAGCGCATTGTAAAATATCTTGCGGTCGAGAACAGCGTCGCTCTGGTTTCAGATCCAAAAGAGGCGTTGCTTAGAGCTGCTGATGAGGATTTTGATGCCGCAGTCATATCCATGTCTTTGACAGATATGGATGGATTGCGCCTATGCTCCCAATTGAAATCGCTTGAAAAAACCCGAATGCTGCCTTTGGTCGTTGTTAGCGAACTAGAGCAGGAAGAAAAAGTCATTCGTGCGCTGGATATGGGCGTCAATGACTATATCCGCCGTCCCATTGACCGTAATGAAATGCTGGCGCGCGTGCGAACACAGGTGCAGCGCAAGCGCTACAATGTGCAATTGCGCGACTCGGTTCAACAGACAATTGAAATGGCTGTAACTGATAGCCTGACAGGGCTGAACAATCGCCGTTATCTCGATACGCATCTCGCTGAAATGATGACAAAGGCCAAGAGTCGCGACAAACCGCTTTCAATCGTGATGTGCGACATTGATCATTTTAAAAAGGTCAATGACACCCATGGTCACGACGTTGGCGATGAAGTCATCCGCGAATTTGCCCGCCGTATCAAAAAGAATATTAGAAACATTGATCTTGCCTGCCGTTATGGTGGTGAAGAATTTGTGATTGTCATGCCGGATACAGATATGACCTTGGCAAGGGTGGTTGCAGAACGCATCCGCAACGAAGTCTCCATGCATCCCTTCATCGTGGAAGAGGGCGCAAAACAACTGGCAGTGACTGTTAGCCTTGGCGTTTCAAGCCGTCAGGCAGAAACCGACACTGGCGACATTTTGGTCAAAAGGGCTGACAATGCGCTCTATGAGGCTAAACGCGCTGGTCGGAACACAGTGATGTTTCAAGCTGCTGCTTAGGCATTGAAATAACTGAAAATTACGTGATTTACGCATTTAACTGCGCCAGCATTGCAATTCACTTTGTTTGTTAAGGTTTATTCCTAACCAAACGAATCGTTTTTGTACGCGATGGTTACTAAATCGTTGATTTTTATCCTTCTATGACCCAATATTTTATGCATGCAGGGCAGGCGGTCTTTCAATACGTCTTTTGCCAACAATTCTTCGGCCATAGCAGATAAGAAAATGAAATTTTCTGATTTGCCGATGGTTTGAAAATAGTTCCCCTACGGAGTGCTCAGGTCCGCCGCATCTCCTGGGTCCGTGGGGTTGTCGGTCGGTCACTGAACTAATGGGCTCCTCGTACCATATTCAGTTTGACCGGCCGACCCTTTTTCCAAAAACAATATCTGCCAAGCCATTTTCATGGATAAAACGTCCATGGAAACCATCCCCCTAAAAAACGGTACAAAAAAAGGCCGCCAGAGGCAGCCTTTTCAAAAGTCATCAAAATCGAGCTTACTTGATTTTGGTTTCTTTGAATTCCACGTGCTTTTTAGCAACTGGATCATATTTACGCTTGACCAATTTATCGGTCATTGTGCGGCTGTTCTTTTTGGTAACATAGAAGAACCCTGTGTTAGCAGTGCTTTCCAGTTTAATCTTGATGGTCGTAGCTTTTGCCATTTCGGTAATCCAACCTGAATTTGAATGTGGACTGAAGGACTTTGATAGTCGCGCTTTATGGGCACTTCTTCTGTCCAACAAATAGAGGGGCAAAAAGCCCCTTGATCGACGGGCAAACTACTCATTGTTGGATGAAAGTCAAGATAGAGTTGCAAGGTTTGCATGTTTTTAAGAATGCACAGCCTCGAGCAAAGCAAAACAGGAAAGAAAATCGCAATATTTCAGGTGGATATCAGCATTTGGTGAATCAATTGATCAGTTTTCTCTAAGCTTTTCGTGTCCCGGCTCTGAAAAGGCACAGAATCAGATATGCCAAGAAGTAAGCCGCGATGGCCCATATGAAGCCGTGGGGAGAATCCCAGTCCATCATGATCCCTGCAGACTGAGGCCCGACAATCATGCCTAAGGTATAGCAAAACACGAATGCAGAATTGGCTTGAGCAAGTTCGGTTCCTTTTAAACGGGACCCAAGATGGGCAAGGCCAATGGTGTATAGGCCTGAGATAGTCCCGCCCGTGATGAATAATACCGTAACCAAAAGCACGGTGCTATGAACCACCCAAGGGATCATGAGGGTTCCAGCCAAGCCAACTGCGCCACAAAGGTAGAGTGCATAGCGTCTGTCAGGCAAACGATCGCTCAATAGACCTAACGGAATTTGCAACGTAACATTGCCTGCAGCAATAGCGATCAGCAAAAGCGACACGCTCGTTTCCGTAAAGCCAATGCGCAGCCCATAGACTGGGAAGAGGCCAAGTTCAGCTTGTTCAACAGCTCCAAAGACGAAAACTGCACCGGTGGCCAAAGGTACAAGAAATACATAGCGCAAGAACGCGCTACTTGATCCACCCGTATTTTCTAAAACTGGTTGCCTTGCTTTGGCCAGCATGATCGGAACGATAGAGAGCGCCAAAATTGTTGCTCCTGCGGCAAACGGGAATACGCCGCTCGATCCAGCTGCTGCCAATATGCCGGGTCCAATTCCAAAGCCAAGGCTTAGGCAGGTGGCATAGATACCAAGAATGAGCCCACGGCGTTTTTCCGATGCAGCAGAATTGATCCAGAACTCACTCAACACAAATGATAGCGTCAAAGCGCCGTGAAAAGTGGTGCGTAACAAAAACCAAATCCAGATTGACTCAAACAGGAAAAAACAGAACATGCTGATCGATGCAACAATTGCTGCAATCGACAACGTGCCAGTTACCCCAAAACGGTTCACAAACGGGGTCACGAGCCAAACCGCTGCCATTGAGGCGATGCCTGCAACAGCAGAATTTGCCCCGATCATTGCGCCGGAATACCCGCGTTTTTCCAAGATTATACTAAGAAGCGGAAAACTAAGGCCAATCGCGATGCCAATGGCGGAAATACTGATAATCGCAGCAAAAACGCCCCGCAGGTCGCTATCATCATCTTTAAATAGGGTGTGAAAAAACGCCATGAAACCTGATCATTTTAAATCGTGATGGCGACAGTAGGCGGGAAGTTATGGCACTGCAATCCAAAGCAATGGAATTAAACGGCTAATTCCCCGATCACATCAATTTGCGGAAAAACCTGTCACCTCTGGTCTCATAAGACGGCGCAGGTGTGGTCGCTGACAGGTGAGGGTCATTTTGCAAGCGGTTCATCAATTCCACCAAGATCACACGGGTAATCTCACGCGTGTCATGCTGAATGGCATCTTGTGGTCTGATCCATTGCAGATTTTCCAATTCGCCAGAAGATACAAAGCCTTCATCAGGCACATGGTGATCGTTAGCAAGGCGCATTGCGAAAAACCAAGTATCAAAGCGCCTGTGAACGCCGGGAGGCGTTACCGCGCGTGCGAGCAATCGCAAAGCGCCAACAGAAGGTGCCATGCCTTTTTCCAAAAACATTTGCCAGTCGCTATGGCGAGGCAAGACTGGTGATTGTCCCCCAATCAGAAGGCCCGTCTCCTCTGCCAATTCACGGATGGCAGCAACGCCTAATGCATGTGCGCGGCGCTCAGTGGCAGTGCCTCTGATATGTGTAAGCAGCTTCTCTTGGGTGGCCGGGTGCAATTTGTCGATGGCTTTGATGCCACCGTCGCCGCGATCAACACGCCCACCTGGAAAAACCAAGGCTCCTGGCATGAATTTCAACGCCATATTGCGTTTGCCCATAACGATTTTCTCGTTACCGGGCTCGCCCTTGATGAGAATTATCGAAGATGCATTTTTGGGACGAACATTGTCACCCGTGCTGCGCGCCTGTTGGCGAATGCGCTTCATGGGGCCAGAATTTATCATCTCGTCAATGCGGTCAATCTCACTCTTGAGAGTGTCCGAAGACGCGTCCGACCCCTTTGGTTCAGTCATGGTTTCCGCCAAAGCCATGCATTCTAAGAGCCCACTGGGTGCCAACCACCATGCCTTTGAGCGGATGCATCAATACGATGGAAGCTGCAACACACAAAAATATGGTAACTGCCATGGTTGCCCACATGCCCATTAAATCCCAGGTCATCAGCACCATCATGGCCCCTATAACCACATGACCAACTACAAAAATATTGAGATAAGCAGGTAAATCGTCTGCCCGTTGATGAGAAAGATCTTCGCTGCAAGCTTCGCAAATTGGTGTTACAGAAAGAAAACCATCAAAGACTTTTCCTTCGCCGCAGGATGGGCATTTGCAGGCAAAGCCACGCATGGCTGCTTGCATGAAGGAGCGCTCTTTTTCTGGCGCATCAGATCCAAATATTTGCATATCGTGTTCTTTTTGCATCTTTGTTTCTTCTTTTAACTATTTGCGCCGTCTGGACGTAAATTGTCCTTTGTTCGAATGGCCACGCTTTTGAAACGGTTTTTTATTAGTCCTTCTGGAGCGCGGAAGGCCTTCAACTTCTTTGCCTTCGCTGATCATGTCAAACCGCAGGGCTCCAGCGACAGGAGCAGCTTCGACCAGTTGAACTTCCACTTCCATACCAATTTGATAGGCTAGATTTGACTTCTCTCCAATGAGCGAATGCGTCGCAGCATCATAATGATAATATTCGCTGCTGATCTTGGAAATCGGAATAAACCCGTCCGCGCCTGTATCGTGCAGTGTGACAAACAGGCCTGATTTTGTAACGCCGTTGATTCGTCCATTAAACCGGTCACCAATTCTCTCAGATAAGAACCCCGCGATTAAACGGTCTTTGGTGTCACGCTCAGCCTGCATAGCGCGGCGCTCGGTGATCGAAATATCAGCCGCAATCACATCCAGCTGCTTTTCTTCTTCAGGCGTTATCCCGCCCGGGCCAAGTCCCAAAGCGCCAACCAGCGCACGGTGAACAATGAGATCCGCGTAGCGGCGAATAGGCGAAGTGAAGTGTGCATAGCGTCTAAGATTCAGTCCGAAATGGCCGATATTTTCTGGTGAATATTCCGCCTGACTCTGGGAGCGCAAGACAACTTGATTGACTAGTTCTTCGTTCTCTTTGTCTTTAACCGCCTTCAAAATACCGTTGAAATGATGCGCGCGAAGATTACCCGAGCGAACCAAGGTCATGTTAAGGCTTTTCAGAAAATCACCCAGTGTTTCCAGCTTGTCCAAAGACGGACTGTCATGGGTTCTAAAGATCAGTGGTTGACGTTTGTTCTCAAGTGATTCAGCAGCGGCCACATTGGCTTGGATCATAAACTCTTCGACAAGTTTATGAGCATCCAGCCGATCAGGAATAATGACACGATCAACAGTTCCGTCTTCTTTCAGAAGAATTTTACGTTCCGGCAAATCCAAATCTAGCGGACCACGCGCATCCCGTCCGCGTTTCAAACACGCATAGGTTTCCCATAATGGCTTCAAGACGTTTTCAAGAAACGGCTTGGTCTTTTCTATGGGAGAGCCATCCATCGCTGCTTGTGCTTCGGTGTAAGCAAGCTTCACATGGCTACGCATCAAAATGCGGTGAAACGAATGGCGGGTCTTTTTGCCATTCTCGTCAAACCACATTTTGACGGCTAGAGCAGGGCGGTCTTCGTTTTCACGAAGAGAACAAAGATCGTTTGAAATACGCTCTGGCAGCATGGGAACAACCCGATCCGGGAAATAAACCGAATTACCGCGCAACAGTGCTTCTCGGTCCATGGGAGAACCAGGTCGCACATAAAAGCTGACATCGGCAATTGCCACAGTCGCTATATAACCACCCGCATGATCAGGATCGGCCATACCGTGAATGGCATCATCATGGTCTTTTGCATCAGCCGGATCGATGGTGATAAGCGGAATATCGCGCCAGTCTTCATGGGTTGAGGCAACACCGCCTTTGCCTGAAAGGGATATGGCTTTAGCATTCTTCGCTTCATCCAAAACAGCATCAGGAAAGATATGCGGGATTTCATTGGCATGGATGGCAATCATCGATGCAGCTTGTTCTGTGATGGCAGAGCCGACCACTTGGCGAACCTTGCCTTTTTTCAATCCGTATTTCTCAGTGCGACCTGCACTGCGAAGCGGTTCAATCTCGACAAGGTCACCGTCTTTTGCATCATTCAACTGGTCAAGCGGAATAATTCGCTCATCTTGTTTTTTGGTAATCGGAATAAGACGCGCCTCATCTTTGCCGATGCGCAATATGCCTAGCTCTGCTGTTTGCTGACGCTCCAGCAATTTAATAACCCGGGCTATGTAATTAATCCCAGCCCCATCCTGAGGCTCCAAACGGGCTAATACTTTGGATCCTATACCAGGGACCACATCGCCTTTTTTGGGGTTGCGAATAAGAATAACCGGCGGTTTGCTGCCTTCGCTTTCGCGATAATCTGCAGGGCGGGCAAGCATGCCGCCATCGCGGTCGCGCGCAACAATATCGAGAACCGTGACACGCGGCAAAGCTCCAGCTTTTTGCAAGCGTTTGCCACGTTTCTCTATCAGCCCGTCCTCGGCCATTTCCTTGAGCATCGCTTTGAGGTCGATTTTTGCAGAGCCTTTTAAATTAAAAGCGCGGCTGATTTCTTTCTTGCCAGCCATATCTGGATTGTCAGCGATATAGGCGACAATTTCCTTGCGACTTGGCAGCCCTCGGGCAGCGCGCTTTCCAGCTTTCAGTCTGTCCTGCTTCGCGCTGCGCTCTGCCAAGGTCTAAGCCTCTTTCTCTGTAGCCGTTGCTTTTTTAGGAGCCGCTTTCTTCTTGGCTGCTGTTTTCTTTGGAGCCGCCTTTTTCTTGGCGGGGGTCTTTTTCGCTGCAGCCTTTTTACCTGCAGGTTTAGAACCACCCTTGGCCTCGATCATTGCGACGGCTTCTTCCATGGTGACTTCCAACGGGTCTTTGTCCTTTGGCAATGTCGCATTCACTTTGCCATGATTGACGTATGGGCCGTAGCGGCCACTTTTTACAGCCACCATACCCCCATGGGTTGGGTGCTCGCCAAGTTCTTTGAGAGCCGCTGCCGCGCCGCGTCTCGCGCCGCCTTTGGCTATCTTTTCAGCGATCAAATCGACCGCCCGGTTGATACCTACCGTGAAAACTTCATCGGGACTGTCAAGGCTGCCATACACTCCTTCATGCAGAACGAAAGGACCATAGCGGCCATTGCCTGCGGTAATCATTTTGCCTGATTCTGGATGCAGGCCGACATCGCGAGGAAGCGATAGTAATTGCATCGCACGTTCGAAATCAATCTCGCTCGGGTTCCATCCTTTTGGAATGCTGCCGCGCTTAGCTTCTTTGCCTTCACCGCGTTGAACATATGGCCCGAATCGTCCAGTTCGGAGCGTGATCTCTTCTTCCGTTTCCGGATCATTTCCCAGAACCTTAGGGCCATCATTGGCTGCATCGTCGCCTTCAGCAGCACCAAGCTGACGTGTGAAATTACATTCTGGATAATTTGAACATCCTACAAATGCACCATAACGGCCAACTTTGAGGGACAATTCGCCATTGTCACATTTTGGGCATGAGCGCGGATGCGAGCCATCTTCGCGCGGTGGAAAGGCAAGGGGAGCAAGTTCCACATTCAACATATCAAGAACTTCAGAAACCCTAAGGTCTTTGATCTCGTCAATGCTGCCTGAAAACTGTTTCCAGAAATCGCGAAGTAAATCTTTCCACTTCAATTCTCCAGCGGAGATCTTATCGAGACGTTCTTCAAGATCAGCCGTAAAATCATATTCCACATACCGTTTGAAAAAGCTCTCGAGGAAACTGGTAACCACACGGCCTTTTGAATCAGGGGTAAAACGCCGTTTTTCCAAAATGACATAGTCGCGGTTTTGCAAGGTCGCCAAAACAGAAGCATAAGTCGACGGGCGACCAATGCCCAATTCTTCCATCTTCTTGATAAGCGAGGCTTCCGAATAGCGTGGAGGAGGCTCTGTGAAATGTTGCTTAGACTCGATCTTTTCAGATCCAACTTTTTCACCCTGACTAAGGGCAGGCAGCAGTTTTGCGTCTGCCTCGTCATCATCATTTTCGCTCATATAAGCGGCAAGGAAACCGTCAAATCGAATGACAGAACCATTAGCCCGCAATATAGCCTCTTCGCCATTATGCGTTGCTGTAATGTCTACACTGGTGCGTTCAATTTCAGCCGATTCCATTTGGCTGGATATTGTACGCTTCCAAATGAGGTCATAAAGTTTGCGTTGCTCATCATCGAGAAACTTCGCCATTTTGGCAGGAGTACGATCAATCTCAGTAGGGCGGATCGCCTCGTGTGCCTCTTGGGCATTCTTGGCTTTTGACGTATAGATGCGTGGTTTTTCAGGTACATACTTATTGCCGAAATCACTTTCGATCTGCGCACGAACTGACGGAATAGCTTCGGGAGCAATTTGCACGCCGTCTGTACGCATATAGGTGATCAAGCCGACAGTTTCCCCGCCAATATCAATACCTTCATAAAGCCGCTGGGCGATTTGCATAATGCGGCTGGCAGAAAAGCCAAGCTGGCGGCTGGCATCTTGTTGAAGCGTAGAAGTCGTAAAGGGCGCAGATGGATTGCGTTTGGTCGGCTTAGATTCAACACGGGTAACATTTAACGTGGATGCTTCAAGCATTTGCTTAATTGCTGTCGCGTCCTGTTCGTTCTTGATATCCAGACGCTGAAGCTTTCCACCTTTGAACTCGGCAATTCGCGCTTCAAAAACCTGACCACCCGTGTTTTTCAATTCAGCCGTAATGGACCAGTATTCTTGCGGCTTAAAGGCTTCGATCTCGGTTTCGCGCTCACAAATCAAACGAAGCGCTACGGATTGCACGCGTCCAGCAGAACGGGCGCCGGGCAGTTTCCGCCATAGAACGGGTGATAAAGAAAAGCCGACTAGATAGTCCAATGCCCGTCTCGCCAAATACGCATCAACAAGATCGCCATCTATTGCACGTGGATGTTCCATGGCATCCAAGACTGATTTCTTAGTGATCGCATTGAATACGACACGTTCAACTGGCTTGTCCTTTAGCAGTTTCTTTTCAGTGAGAATTTGAAGTACATGCCATGAAATCGCTTCCCCCTCACGGTCAGGGTCGGTTGCGAGAATCAGTTTGTCAGAGTTCTTGATGGCTTTTGATATATCGCTCAAACGCGTTTTTGACTTCGCATCAACGGCCCAGGACATCGCAAAATCTTCATCCGGCAATACGGAGCCATCCTTCGGAGGCAAATCACGCACATGGCCATAAGAGGCAAGAACAGTAAAATCCTTGCCAAGATATTTATTGATGGTTTTCGCTTTGGCAGGTGACTCAACGATGACTAAACTATGGACCATAAGGTTCCCTGAAAATTGGTGTTAAATGCAAAACGATCGATCGTTGCTTCTATAAAGGTTTGAATTGGCGATGGAATATCCATACGTCAAGTGTGTTTCACCACTTAAGGACTAAAAACTCAATAATACAAATTTAAGTTGCATATTAACTTCTTTGCACTATATGATAGTTGAGTAAGCAGGAGCAGTATGTTCCCGAACGTGTTTTAGCGACCCGTTGGGAATAGGTAAAGGGCGGCAGGTGTGCTTTGGCAAAAGGAGCTAAAATGAGCGCTAAGCCGAAAACCAGGAACGATATTGAAAATTTCGATGCTAAATTACGTCCATCTAAGGAGCAAAGATATGAGGGACAAGACATTTTCGTTGATGATGATCCTGCAACAAAGCTGAACCCAAATTCTGGCAAGACAACAACTGAAATGCCTTGTGCCACTTCGCCTTTGGCTAACGACAGCCTCAAGATGGAAAAACTGACCTATATACACCAAATGTTGGGTGAGCTTCGGAAGTTGAGTATAACGCTTGATGAGCCAATGGTGGCATATTTGCTTGAAATGGCACTGCTTGAAGCCGATACGGCGCTAAACGTCGGCCATTTTCGAATGGATTTGGGGAGCAAAGACAAAGGCATTTCCAGTTTGTGATAACTGCCGACAAGTCGTTATTCGCAAACCAGCCGTATGACTATGCTCTGTGGTCGAATGCTTTTGTTATTTTATCAAACTGACGCGGTTGCCGCCATGCCGTTCAAGTCTGCCTGCAAGGCCGAGCTCGATCAGCACTAGTTGCACTTGCCCGGGGCTTGCTTGTGAAAAACGAATGATGTCGTCAATCTCGACAGGGCTTGGCCCTAGCGCTGCGATGATCTTACGCCTTTGGTTGTCTTCAAGATCAATCACCGTTGAAGCACCCTTGCTGTTTTCCTCATAGCTTTCGTTTTCATCATGTTCGCCCCAAAACCCTTTTTGATCAGGTGATCGGCTTTGGGCTTGATCATGGATGATGTCATCGGGTTCTGTAACAAGGGTCGCCCCCTGTTTGATAAGCCAATTGGTTCCTTCACAACGCGGATCCAAAGGAGAGCCGGGCAGGGCGTAAACCGTCCGACCAGCTTCGTTGGCCAATCGCGCTGAGATTAAAGAGCCTGATCGTTTAGCGGCTTCCACCACCAATAGCGCAGACGCTATTCCAGCAACCAATCTGTTGCGTCGCGGAAAGTCTTTTGATCGCGGCTTCCAGCCCATGGGCATCGCACTCATGATAGCGCCGCCATGTTCCAAAATGTCCAATGCCAATTCGGTATTCTCATCGGGAAAGATGTGGTCAACACCACCTGCAAAAACCGCAATCGTCCCTGATGATAGGCTATGTTTGTGTGCACTGGCATCGATCCCGCGCGCAAGGCCGGAAATAATCGCATAGTCTGCCTGACCCAATTCCGATGCGAATCGTGCGGCAAGCCGCATGCCATTGATCGACGCATTGCGTGAGCCAACAATGGCTATGGCATTGCTGTTCAATAGGCCTGAATTGCCCTTTACGCACAACAAGGGCGGTGGATAATCGACATTTCTCAAAGCTGGCGGATAGTCAGGCTCACCCATTCCAATGAACTTGGCATCATTGCGTTGGGCGGCCTCCATTTCCTGTTCAGCTTGTTCACGGGAGGCGATGCGGATTTTTCCAGCAACGCCGCCTTTGCTAATTAGGTCAGGCAAAGCCTCAAGCGCGGCCGAGGCCGAACGGAAATGATTGATCAAATCGCAGAAAGTTGCAGGGCCGACATTGTCGCTGCGGATCAGCCGAAGCCAGTTTAGTTTTTGCTCGTCGCTTAGTGGGATCGCGCCGTTGCTTTGTTTTTGTCCCACCATTCTGCGTTAGCCTTTACTCCCGATTTTGCCTTCAGTGCCTGCAAGCAAGCGCGATATATTGGCCCGATGGAATATCCAAATTAGGACTGTCATCAGCACAAACAGATATCCGACTAAGTTCATATTCAGCCAAAATAATCCGGCTACGACTGCAAGCGAAGCAACAAGTGCCGCAAGCGATGAATACCGGGTGATTGCTGCAATCAACAACCAGACAACGGCGAATATGGCGGCTGCCTTCCACGACAAGACAACAAGAACACCAATATAAGTAGCAACACCTTTGCCGCCTTTAAATTTGAGCCAGATAGGGAAACAATGGCCAAGAAAGGCCCCAAGACCAGCTAGAAGGCCTGCTTCCTGCCCGAAGCTCAAGGCAACCCAAACCGCGATTACTCCTTTGAGCATATCTGCCAATAAGGTAGCCGCAGCAACGCCTTTGCGGCCGGAGCGCAAAACATTAGTTGCGCCAATATTGCCGGAGCCGATTTTACGAATATCTCCAAGGCCACCCATGCGAGCGAAAATCAAGCCAAATGGAATAGATCCAAGAAGATAACCAAACAGCAAAGCTGAAATGGATAAAGTGGAAATTATCCCGATATTTGCTTCCATTTGGCTACTCCGGCATCAAACCAATGTTTAGACGATTATTGCGCGTTATCCGTGAAGATACTGCGCCCACCCACCAAAGTTTGCAAGACCTTGCCGGAAAAACGTGCGCCCTCAAATGGCGTGTTTTTTGACAATGAGCGAATTGAGCTTTCACCGCAAACCCAAGGCGCATTTACATCAACAATACACAAATCCGCTTTTGAACCCTTTGCGAGGCTACCAGCTTCCAGCCCAAGCAGTTTTGCGGGTCGGGTAGACATGGCATCAATCAAGCGGGTCAAAGAAACTTGTTCGTTATGATAAAGCCGCAAAGCCGCCGCCAACATGGTTTCAAGTCCGATAGCGCCATCAGCCGCTTCGGCAAAAGGATGGCGCTTGGTGTCCACATCCTGTGGATCATGGGAGGAAACAATGATGTCTATTGTCCCATTGTTCAGGGCTTCGATCATGGCTTCTCGATCTTCTTCCGAGCGAAGCGGCGGAGACAATCTGAAGAACGTCCGGTATCGGCCAATATCATTTTCGTTCAAGGATAAATGATTGATCGATATGCCAGCAGAGACATTGGCCCCTTTTTCTTTATATCGGGCGATGGCTTCAGCCGAATCCGATGTCGATATTTTAGCCGCATGATATTTGCCGCGGGTAAGTGCGGCAATTCGTAAGTCTCGTTCCAGAGGAATGATTTCTGCTTCGCGCGGGATGCCTGAAAGACCAAGATGGGTTGCGTTCAACCCCTCATTCATCACACCATTTGCAGCCAGATATGGATCGCTGGTTTCTTTGGAAATCAAAATGTCAAAATCTCGGGCATAGGTAAGGGCGCGCCGTAAAGTGAGTGTATTGGCAATAGAGTGTTTGCCTTCTGAAAGCATCACAGCGCCAGCTTCTTTCAGCAATCCAAATTCTGTCAGTTCCTTGCCTGCAAAGCCTTTGGTAACTGCCGCCGAAGGATATAGGAGCACATCAGAATTATCCCGCGCAGCACGGCGCACATAATCTACTAGAGAAACTTCATCGATAACCGGATCGGTGTCAGGCATCATCACGAAACTGGTAATGCCACCACCAGCAGCAGCAGCAGAGGCAGAAGCAATGGTTTCGCGATATTCGCTGCCCGGCTCGCCGATATGAACTCTCATATCAACAAGGCCCGGAAAGACATGCTTGCCAGCGGCATCAATGATCTCGGCACCTTCCGGCGCTTTCATTTTACTGCCAGATTTTTCGATTGCTGCGATCTTGCCGTTTTCGATCAGAAGCGAAGCAGGGCCATCATAATCTTGCGACGGATCGACCAGATGGGCATTGGTAATGACGATTGGAGCTTGGGTCATACAGCGCTCCTGTGACTGCGCTTCTGGCTCAGCCTGTCGCTGGTCTCAATCAGCGTTTCAATAACAGCCATGCGAAGGGCAACACCCATCTCCACTTGGACCTGAATAACCGATTGAGCGCCGTCAGCAACTTCTGATGAAATTTCTACGCCACGGTTCATTGGGCCAGGATGCATAACCAATGCATTTGGATTAGCCATTTTCAGCTTCTTGGCATCAAGGCCAAAGTAATGGAAATACTCTCGTACTGACGGAATTAAAGCGCCTTCCATACGTTCGCGTTGCAGGCGCAGCATCATTACCACATCGCATCCTGGAAGTCCGTCTTCCATGCGGTTGAATACTTCAACACCAAGACGCTCAATGCCGGAAGGCAACAAAGTCGATGGTGCAATAACGCGCACCCGCGCTCCAAGAGCATTGAGAAGAATGATGTTTGAACGGGCAACGCGCGAATGCAGAATATCCCCACAAATTGCGACTGTCTGGCGCTCAACGCTACCAAGATGGCGGCGGATAGTCAGTGCATCTAGCAATGCTTGGGTTGGGTGCTCATGGGCACCATCGCCAGCATTGATCACCGAGCAACCCACTTTTTGTGCCAACAATTCCGCTGCACCGGCAGAATGGTGGCGTACCACCAGCAGATCCGGCTGCATGGCGTTCAGCGTCATGGCTGTATCAATCAGCGTTTCACCCTTTTTTACCGAAGATGAACCAACAGACATGTTCATCACATCCGCCCCTAGGCGTTTACCGGCCAATTCAAACGAAGATTGTGTTCGAGTGGAAGATTCGAAAAACAGATTAATCTGGGTTCGCCCGCGAAGGGTTACCTTCTTCTTTTCAACCTGCCGCGAAACGGAAACCGCCTCATGGGCGCGGTCCAGCAAATGGGTGATGTCATGGGGGGACAGATCAGCAATGCCAAGCAAATGCTGATGGGAGAACACATATCCTGGATAGGGTGGTTCAAATTCAATCGGAGAAGGTGTTTTTGACTGTGCCATTAAAACCAGTGCTATAGGCGGGATTATGGATTGCGGCAAGCCTGAGGGACGCCCAATTGCAGATTGTGGTGAATTTCCCCAAGCTTTTTTATCATTGCTCGTGAGCAATATCTAACTATGGAAATGCCGTATTAAGCCTGTATGCTATTGGCATGTCAGATTCGCACGATCATATTCCGGGTTCCACCCACTCCGTTTTCAACCAGTCGCCCATTTTTGGTGGTCATAACGCATGGTCGGATGATCCATTGTTAATGCGGATTGCCTCAGCGCTTCCCATTCAGGTGAAAGACGGGTTTTCCCAATATGGCAAATGGCTTGGGGCAAAAGAAACTTTAGAGCTGGCTCGTCTAGCCAATAAACACATGCCAACGCTGAAAACCCATGATGCAAAGGGTAATCGCGCTGATATTGTCGAGTTTCACCCGTCTTATCATGCTTTCATGCGCAAATCTGTCAGTCAGGGTCTGCATTGCTCTGTGTGGGAGCTGATTCCTGAGGAAAACGGCCATCGGCATGTCACGCGGGGTATCCGGTTTTATATGACCTCTGGTGTCGAGCTTGGTCACCTTTGCCCAATCACAATGACCAATGCGTGTGTAGCTGCCATGAAAAAAACACCGGATCTTGCAGAAGAATGGTTACCGCTGATCACATCGCGCAAATATGACCCTTCCAATAGGGCCCCTGTACAAAAATCGGGCATTACCATTGGCATGGGCATGACGGAAAAGCAGGGCGGCACAGATGTTCGGGCTAATACAACGATAGCGGAACCCGCCGGAAATGGTGTTTGGCAATTGACGGGCCACAAATGGTTCTTTTCAGCACCCATGTGCGACGCATTTCTGGTGCTTGCCCAAATTCGTGAAGGTGGCAAAGATCTTGGCCTTGGCTGTTTTCTGGTGCCACGCAAACTATCTGACGAGCGCGACAATGGCCTGCATCTGCAACGTCTTAAAGATAAATTGGGTAATCGCTCAAATGCCTCCAGTGAAGTCGAGTTTCACGGCGCTTATGGTCAATTGATCGGAGAGCCGGGGCAGGGCGTTCAAACCATTATTCAAATGGTCAATCTTACCAGACTTGACTGCGCCATGGGATCAGCTGGCCTGATGCGCGCTGCCTTGTGGGAAGCCATTGCCCATACCCGCCACCGTCATGTGATGGGAAAAGCGTTGGTTGAGCAGCCATTGATGCAACGGGTTTTGGCCGATATGGCGCTTGATGTTGCCGCAGCGACCGCACTGGCATTCAGATTGGCCCAAGCCTTTGATCGCTCTGCAGCCAATCCGGCAGAGGCCGCCTATGCGCGGCTGATGACACCGGCGATCAAATATTGGAACTGCAAAATTGCAACGCCACTGATTTATGAAGCCATGGAGTGCCTTGGCGGCAATGGCTATGTGGAAGAAAGCAATTTGGCGCGCCATCTTCGTGAGGCTCCATTAAATGGAATTTGGGAAGGCTCAGGCAATGTCATGTGCCTTGATGTTTTGCGTGTGCTGGAAAAAGATGCCGGGGCGCTGGACACGGTGTTAAGTTCTCTTCAGCGCGATCTTGGCGGAGACAGCGCAGCAAAAACCGTCGATGTTATCCGCACAGCCAGCGTTATGGCCCAAAGCGATCCGGGTTCTGCGCGTATCTTAACAGAGCAATTGGCGCTAACGGCCGCTGCTGCTGAATTAAAACGCATTGGTCTTGGTGAAATGGCCGATGCCTTTATCGAAACCCGATTGGGCGGTTTGTGGCGCAATACTTACGGAATGCTTGATACGCGCCAGAATGCGGCAAACATCATCCATCAGCTTTATCCGGCATAATATCCTGCGGCCAAAACTACCAATGGTATAGTGAAAAAAGCAATGATGACCTGTAAGGTCACGATCGCGGCATAAAGCGTCGCGTCGCCCCCAAGATCTTTGGCAACCAAAAAACCGTTCATGGCGCTCGGCACGGCTCCTGAAATGGCAATAGCGATTAATTCAATGCCGCGAATGCCGAGCAGATATGCCGCCCCGGCAAAACAAATGGGTACAATGATCAGTTTCAAAAACGTGGTGGCAAATGCGGCAGCAACTGCGCGCTTTGGCATTCTAAATCGAAGTCCTGCACCAACCAGTATCAGCCCTAATGGCAGAGAAACTTGAGCCAAAAGCTGCAAAGCACCGCCGATGGGTTCATAGAGTTTCAGATCGGAAAAATTCAGAATTAGGCCCAATAAAGTGCCGACCACTAGAGGATTGCGGGCTACGAGCCAGAATACACTACCAATTTCCGGCGAACCGTTGGCAGTTCGATCACCCCATTTTGCAACCATCGTCAAATTGATGACATTAACCGGAATAGCCAAGGCACCAATGCCAAGCGCCACAATCGTGACGGCTGGTGGACCGCCAATCTTTTGGGCTATCGCCAAGCCAACAAAGGCATTCCAGCGGGTGAAACCTTGAAACACACTGGAATAAGATGCCGAGGATAGATCAAATGCCGATTGCATCGGGCGTTTTAAGGCAAAACCCAAAAACATCACCAGTGCGAGGCCAGTGAAAAAAGCAATCAAAGACGTGGATGCTGCGATGGCGCTAAAATCAGTCTTATACAGCGTGTTGGTCAACAAAGCAGGGAAGAACACATAAAAACTGGTGCGCTCCAGCCCAACCCATTGATCATCCTTGATCAATTTGATCGCCTTTATAAACGCACCAATCGCGATGAGAATAAAGACAGGTAACAGGCTTTCAAAGATGGGGAGCATGAAGGTTTACCGCAAATGCAAAAGCCGAGGCATATCTGAGAGCCAACAACACGTCTAGTAGGATAGGCCCCATTTCCCTAACGCCCATTAACCTTAACAAAAGCTTTACGTTGCGGGCTCGGATTATTTCCATCAAGGTGAGGGGATTGAAAGGCGGTCACCTTGCGTATATTTTTAACACTTTGGTTTTTACCACTATTTTTATTCTGGAGCTGGTACGGTTTGAGTGCCAACGATGTTTCGTTCGGCGTTTTCATTCTGAGCAAACAAGCCCATGACATGGTGTTCCAGATTTATGCCAATACGCTTGGTGTTGATCCTTCGGTTATCCCTGGAATGATTGCAGGGGCCTGCGCCCTAGATTCATTGATCGTTCTAGCCATCGCAGCTTTCAAATGGCGTGCATCCTGGTGGCCGCAGACCAAGGAAATGGTCAGCCACTATTGGAGTGATGATATCGACGAAGAGATTATCCCTGATTATGCGCATCAATATGGGAAATCCGGTCGAGTACACCCTGCAGAATAAAAGCTGCAGCGGCTGCATCGATTTTTGCCGCACGCTTCTTTCGCGACATATCTGCCTCAATCATGACCCGCTCTGCGGCAACAGTCGACAAACGTTCATCCCAAAATACCACTGGTAATTCAGTTAGTTGCGCGAGATTTCTCACAAACGCGCGTGTAGCTTGGGCGCGGGGACCTTCTGAGCCATCCATGTTGAGCGGTAGTCCCATCACCAGAGCGCAAACTTTGTTTTTCCCGCAGAGCTCCAGCATACGCGCAACATCTTTCGAGAACTTTGTGCGCTGGATCGTCTCTAAACTCGATGCGACGCGCAACAATCCGTCGGAAACGGCGATGCCGATGGTCTTGGTTCCAAGATCCAGTCCGAACAGCCGTTGTCCGGGTTGATGTAAGTCAGCCAATTCTTCAACCGTTATGATATTGCCACTCGCCATTCAGCTTTCCCTTTTTGATCCTTCTATCAAAAGCTCGAACAAATGCGAACAAAATCCAAGAAACCTCATGTCACTTCAATTTAAGATGGTCGCAGGGTAGTTATGATTCTAAGATCAACACAAATCACCGACGCATTCAGGAGATCAAAATGAAACTGACATGGTATGGCCATTCCGCATTTGGCGTTCAGCTTGGCGAGACAAAAATTCTGATCGATCCGTTTTTCTTTGGCGACTATGCTGAGAAAGCCAAACAGGATGCCGCCATCAAAGGCACGACCCATGTGTTGCTTACCCACGGCCATGATGACCATATCGGTTCATCGTTGGAAATTTGCCAGTCAACTGGGGCTCAACTCGTCGCAAACTTTGAAATCTGCATGTATCTGGTGGGACAGGGGCTTTCAGATAAGCAAATCAATCCTGGAAATCTCGGCGGGACACTGGATTGCGGTTCGTTTTCAACGACGTTTGTTCGTGCGGATCACTCCTCCTCCAAACAGACAGGCGAGGGGAACAATATCTATTTGGGCAATCCAGCTGGTCTTGTTCTTCACGCGCCAAATGAAAAAACACTCTATCACATGGGCGATACTGACATTTTTGGTGATATGGCTTTGATCAACGAATTACATCAGCCTCAAATCGGCCTCGTTCCTATTGGTGATCGGTTCACCATGGGCGGAGCCGTGGCTGCTTTGGCTTGTCGGCGATATTTCAACTTTGAAACCATTCTGCCATGCCATTACGGCTCGTTCCCGATTATTGACGCCAATGCGGACAAGTTTCTTGCTGCAATGGAAGGCGATGCGAAAAAGGTGAATGTAGTCAAAACAGGCGAAACCATATCGCTTTGATTTTCTTGGCACTTAGCGCCTTCTGCCATTGAACCAAGCGCTCAAGGCCGCTATAGCCTTTTTTATATCAAGCTAAACCGAATGGAATTGTTGTATGTCTGTTGATCTAACAACTGTAAAACGCGTTGCAAAACTTGCCCGTATTGCCACCACTGATGACCAAGCTGAAAAAATGGTCGGAGAACTCAACAATATTTTGGGTTTTGTTGAGCAATTGTCCGAGGTCAATGTAGATGGTGTAGAGCCGATGACATCGGTTGTGCATATGTCCATGCGAAAACGTGTTGATGAAGTAACCGACGGTAACAAAGCTGACGATATCGTTGCCAATGCGCCGGCTACTGAAGACAATTATTTCATGGTGCCTAAAGTTATCGAATAGTCCTGTAAACGGGGCTTATGAGATTGGAATATGACATGAAAAAATCTGCGATTTTCACATTTTTAACAGCAGTTCTTTTGAGTGGGGCTACTCACAGCGCAGAGCTGCCAGACTTTTTGTCAGATGGCCAAACTTACGCAACAGACTGGAAAGCCTGTGTTGGTTTTGGCGATGGAAATGCGCCTGATGACGCTAATACTTTGGATAAAACTGGCATATTTGGCTACGAGTTTGGCTGTGTTTTTGTGGAATTTAAGCCTGTTGTCTTTGCTGGCAGCACTTCGGGTTATCTCGTAACCGCGAGCTGCGGGGATGATTCAGGCATCAACCGCCCAGACGTTTTCGACATTTCGTTTTACGATGGTATCGTTACTGCAACCTCACAAAATGACTATGTCTATGACACCCTAAGACCGCGCGAGGATGGCGACGGTGAAAGTTGGGGTTTCGTAAACAAACAATTTGAAATGTGTCAGCCAAAATGAATTTGAGCCTTACTCACGAAACGCCCTTGCAAGATGATGTGCGCGAATTGGTTCGTGCGCTGAATGCCTATTTGACACCTTTGTCGCCCCCCGAGTTTCAGTTTCAAATGACCGTTGAACAAATGGCTGAAACGGCCACCACTTTATTTGTTTTGCGCAATGATAAAGGCGAAGCATTGGGTATGGGTGCTCTAAAGGTCCATGACAAGGAGATGGGCGAGGTGAAGCGCATGTTCACAACACCAGCCGTTCGCGGCACTGGCGCGGGTAAAATGATCCTTGAGAAAGTAGAATCGCTTGCCCGCGAAAAAGGATTGAAAACCCTGATGCTGGAAACCGGCGCAACCAAAGGTTTTGAACCTGCTTGGCGGGTTTATGAGCGCGGCGGCTTTTCAGTGCGAGGACCATTTCTTGATTATCCAGAATCGCCTTATTCCAGATTTTATGAAAAGCAGCTTTAAAGATTGATCGTTTTGAAAATATAGACGACACCAACAAAACCCTATTCACAAGCCAAACCGGAACAGAATTTTACAATGACCGATCTGACCAAATTGACCATCGCTGAAGCCCGTGAAAAACTCCGTTCAAAAGAAATTACGTCTGTCGAACTGACAGGCCAATATATTGCGGCTATTGAAGCTGCGAATGCTCAGCTAAATGCCTATGTGGCCGTGACAGGCGATCAAGCTATGGATATGGCGAAAGCTTCTGACGGGCGTCTTTCTGCCGGCAGTCAGGCTCCGCTTGAAGGTATTCCGCTCGGCATCAAAGACCTGTTCGGCACCTTGGATGTTCATACCCAGGCCTGTTCGCATATTCTCGATGGTTTCAAACCCAAATACGAATCTACCGTTACCCAAAATCTTTGGAACGATGGAGCCGTGATGCTTGGCAAGTTGAACATGGACGAATTCGCCATGGGCTCATCCAATGAAACATCATATTATGGCCCGGTGAAAAACCCTTGGCGCGCTGAAGGCTCTTCTGCTGATTTGGTTCCAGGTGGTTCCTCTGGTGGCTCTGCCTCTGCCGTTGCGGCCCATCTTTGCGCAGCGGCCACTGCTACCGACACAGGCGGCTCCATACGCCAGCCAGCCGCCTTCACAGGCACAGTAGGGATCAAGCCAACTTATGGCCGTTGCTCGCGCTGGGGCATCGCTGCTTTTGCATCCTCCCTTGATCAGGCAGGGCCAATTACCCGTGACGTGCGCGATGCTGCGATTATGTTGCAGTCAATGGCAAGCGTTGACCCGAAAGACACAACATCCGTTGATGCGCCCGAAGCCCATTATGAGGCAGCGATTGGCAAATCTCTCAAAGGCATGAAGATTGGTATTCCGAAAGAATATCGCGTTGAAAACATGCCAAAAGAAATCGAAGCACTCTGGCAGCAGGGTATAGAATGGTACAAGGCCGCTGGTGCAGAGATAGTCGATATCTCATTGCCACACACCAAATATGCGCTGCCTGCTTATTACATCGTGGCACCAGCCGAAGCTTCATCCAACTTGGCGCGCTATGATGGTGTGCGTTACGGCCTTCGCGTACCGGGCAAAGACATCACCGATATGTATGAAAAAACCAGAGCCGCTGGCTTTGGTGAAGAAGTGCGTCGCCGCATTATGATCGGTACTTATGTGCTGTCAGCTGGGTATTACGACGCATATTATTTGCAGGCCCAAAAAGTCCGCACTTTGATCAAACAGGATTTTGAGAAGGTTTTTGCCGCTGGCGTTGATGCAATTCTAACGCCCGCAACGCCATCTGCTGCTTTTGAAATCGGTGATAAGGAAATGGCATCTGATCCCATTAAAATGTATCAGCAGGATATCTTTACAGTAGCAGTTAACATGGCTGGACTGCCTGGCATCGCAGTTCCTGCTGGCCTTGATGCAAAGGGCTTGCCTCTTGCGCTACAATTGATCGGCAAGCCGTTCGAAGAAGAAACGCTGTTCCAAACTGCCCACATCATCGAAGACGCAGCGGGTAAGTTTGAAGCCAAGAAGTGGTGGTGAGGATTTTAAAGTTTCGTTTTGAAGTCCATTCTTTGATGTAATATTCGGACAAATGTAATTGTCTCATCATCGGCCCGGTAGAATATCAAATGTAAATTGCAGATCGCTTTTCGATAGCCCATTCTGATATAATCAATTGATGGATTTTGCTCCAGATTGCTTGCAATGGTTCGAATGACTTTCCAAAGTTCTGTTAAATAGTCTTCGGCTTGCTGTTCGCCCCATTTTTCTAGCGTTTGATCCCAAATATCGTCAAGATCGCGAAGGGCAAATGGGCTAAGTTTGATGTTTCTCAAAGCGTCAAAGATTTTTTCTTGGCCGCAATAAACTCAGCCATATTAAACTCTTGTGCCTCACCCGAATTCTCGCCTTCAATAAGCGCTAAACGAAGCTGCTCCAATCGAATATGATCCTCCCGAATTAAATCGCGCATATAATCGGAAGCGTTCGAATAACGACCTGTTCGAACACTTTCCTCAACCCAGTTTTTCATCTGATCAGGAAGTGAAATATTCATAGTTGCCATGGTCATTGCTCCATAAAATGTATTTGGTTCTTAATACAATTATGGCAAAGTTTGTCATTTGTCAAAGATTGCCATCTCCCCTTACGACACAGACTTTCGCATTCAGGCCCTTGCATTGAACGCCGTTTAGGCCGAACCTGCCAATATATTGATTAGATAATGGCATCCTGCCGTTTGTAATATTATCGCTGGCAGGCATTCATGGTTCAACGCCGCATCGCGCTTACTACGTATCAACCAGCAAAAGCTGGCGTGCGTTCGTTTGCCATTTTGGCAGCCTTTGAAGCCGCTGCGCGCAGTATCCTGATCTCCGTATACCCAGTTTTGATGTATCGCGATTTGGGCGATGCCAAGACCGTTTCAGAGGTTTATCTTCTTATCGGCGCGGCCTCGCTAATCATCGCGCTTTTTACGCCCATGTTTAGCAGTCTGATTCCGCGCCGGATATTATATACGGTGGCTGCGTGTTTTATGATTTTTGGCAATCTCATTGGATTGAGTAGTTTACCCCACGCAATTCCGATTGCTGTGTTGTGTAATTCAGCCGCTCTGGTGGTCATGACAGTTTGTTTTAATGCTTATGTGATGGATTATATCGACCGTACATCCATGGGTAAAAACGAATCTTCGCGTCTGCTTTACAGCGGGGCATCCTGGGCCATTGGGCCATATCTTGGGGTGTTTTTGATGGATCGTTGGCCTGCTGCACCCTTTATCATCTCGATCATCGCTGTATGTGGTTTATTGGCTTGGTTCTGGTATCTGCGCCTTGGGAATGGCAAGGTGATCATGCGGGCCAAAAAGCCTGCCACCAACCCTCTTAAATATCTACGCCGCTTTTTCCGTCAGCCTTCTTTGGTTGTTGGATGGCTTTTTGCGGTAATGCGCTCTGTCGGTTGGGCAATTTATATCATTTACCTGCCAATTTTTGCAGTTGAATCCGGCTTGAGTAATCAGGCAGGTGGTATCGCGTTATCATTTTCAAACGCTTTGCTTTTCCTAACACCTTTCATGTCTCGTTACCTCGATATGACAAGCGTTCGCGTGACAATCATGACAGGGTTCATCGGTAGTGGTGTTTTGTTTACACTAGCTGCGATTTCAACCTCCGTTCCATTGGCTGCCATCGGCATGTTGGCTGCGGCAACATTATTCCTTGTATTGCTTGATGTTTCAGGAGGGCTGCCATTTTTGATGACAGTCAAGCCATCTGAGCGCACGGAAATGGCGGCGGTGTATTCTACCTTCCGCGATGTTTCTGCCGTGGTTGCCCCTGGATTCGCCCGTGTGATCTTGATTTTCACGCCTCTTTCTGGCGTATTCTTGGCAGGTGGAGCTGTTTTGCTATTATGCGCTGGCGTGGCAAAAACCCTGCATCCTCGCATGGGTAAAAAGAGGATCAGCACCGCGAAAGTTGACACAACCTCAATATAAGAAATTTGTTCATGGACATTGTTAATTCGAAACATCCAATTTCAAGCCCGGCCTATTTGACCGAATGCAAAAGCACCTTAGATCGCGAAGGTGTATTGGTCTTGCCAAATTTCTTGACCGATAAGGCGATTGCCCAAGTAAAAGCAGAAGGGCAGCAAAAAATATCCGATGCTTATTTCTGTGTCAGCAAACACAATGTCTATTTGACACCAACGGATGAAAATTACCCGTTGGATCATCCGCGTAATTTGGAAGTTACTTCATCAAAAGGGCTGATCGGTGATGATCAAATTAATACTGGCTCGCCGCTTAAACAGCTTTACCATGATCAAGCCTTTCAGGCATTTGTCCGTCATGTGGTGGGCGAGCGCGAGTTACATCCCTATGCTGACCCCATTTCATCGGTAAATCTGCACTTTGCCAAAACAGGCCAAGAACTTGGCTGGCATTTTGATAATTCATCTTTTGCAATAACGCTTCTGATCGACAAACCGGAATCTGGAGGCGTGTTTGAGTATCTCAAAGATCTGCGGGATGCCGACAAAGGAGATATGAATTTTGATGCTGTTGGCGATCTGCTATCTGGCAAAACACAGCCTGAAACATTGCAAATGGAGCTGGGCACTTTGGTCCTATTCAGGGGCAAAAACTCTATTCATCGCGTTACGCCAACCGAGGGAAATCGAACGCGGATGCTGGCTGTGCTGGCCTATAATTCCAAGCCAGATGTTTTGCTGTCAGAAAGTGCGCGAATGACTTTTTATGGACGGTTAAGCTGAACTAGGAATTAGTGGCACGCGCCCGCAGTCCGATAGACGTAGTTTTCGGCTTGATATCGCCATGGACAACACACCTATTTCGCCCCGACTGTTTTGCTTCATACAAAGCTGCATCGGCGCGTTTAAAAAGGTGCTCATAGGTATCATCAGCCTGTATCTGGGCAATTCCAAAACTAGCTGTAAAAAAAGTATCATTGGGAATATTGCGAAATTGATGCTTGCTGAAGGCCTCGCGTGCACTATTGGCAACCATCAACCCCATTTCTTTCGTCGCAACAGGAAGCAAGATACAAAACTCCTCACCTCCAATTCGGGCAACCATGTCGGTTCTCCGGCAACTTCCTTTGATGATTTTTCCGAAACCTTTGATGATACGGTCTCCCATATCATGCCCAAAAGTGTCATTAACCCGCTTAAAATGATCGATGTCGCAGACAATCAACGAAAGAGGTACCTTTCTCGCCAGTGACAATTCAATTTGCCTGGTGACTTCTTGTTCAAACCCTCGTCGATTCACTAGGCCGCTGAGAGGGTCGGTCTCAGACAGACGCTGCATATCTGTGATCTCTTCCATGCCGATGGCAATGCACAGGGATAGCGCGATACCAATAGAGGCGAGGGTAATGGAAAAATTGAAAGCGATTAGATAAACTGAACTGCTGAAATTTTGCATAGTGAGCGGAGCGCTTGCAAAATATACAGTCAGGAAAGTTCTGATATAAAACTGAACAAAACTAGCGACCATTAGCCAAAAAATTGCTTTGTAAATAGTAGGGCAATTTTTCCTTGGAATAATAGCAAGTGCGGGGAGTAAAAGAAGTCCAGCGCCAAAATTCATTACTGTCGTTCGCATGGTCACGCTATAATCAACCAATAAGAACCACGCCATCAATCCCATAGTTACTAATGAAATGAGAAGCAGATTTTTATAAGGAATCTTCTTTGAAAAATGGACTGCAAAAGCTGCCGTCATTAAACACAGCGTTAAGAGATAAGACGCATTAATCGCGATGGAGGAAAATACTTCGCCAAAATTACCTCGGAAAATGCTAAACACAAAACTGGTGCCGCCAAAAAAGTAACTCAAGGAAAAAAGGCCTATGGAGGTCTTGTTCTTGCTATAAAAAAAGATAACCAAAAATGCTGTAGAGAAAGCAAAGCAAACTATTGGCGTCAAAAGTTGATAGATTGAATCGTTATTCACAGCATTCCCCACACACCATCCTTGTTAGGGCAGGACAGCATAATTGCTAATTTAAGCAGAATCGTAGTGAAAAACAGTTGCCGAAAGGTTTCCATATGAAGGGAAACTTCAAGATTCCCTTGACCGGACGAAACAATAACGGCATGAAAAACCTAAATATTCACCTTAGAAAAAGTATGAAATATGACCGAAGTGACCCTCGTTGATACCCGCACTACCGAAGCAAAACGGCTAATTCCAGGAGCAACTGGCGATTGGGAAGTAATCATTGGCCTTGAGGTCCATGCGCAGGTTTCGTCCAATGCCAAATTGTTCTCGGGCGCATCCACCGAATTTGGCGCAGAGCCAAACAGCAATGTGTCTTTGGTTGATGCTGCCATGCCTGGCATGCTCCCGGTGATCAATGAGGAATGCGTTGCGCAAGCGGTACGCACCGGATTGGGCCTGAAGGCGCAAATCAACAAGCGCTCGGTCTTTGACCGCAAAAACTATTTCTATCCAGATTTGCCCCAAGGCTATCAGATTTCCCAGTTCAAAGACCCGATTGTGGGTGAGGGTGTTATTCTGATTTCTGTAGGACCTGACAAACAGGGCAATTTTGAAGAAGTCGAAATTGGCGTTGAACGACTTCACCTTGAACAGGATGCCGGTAAGTCTATTCACGACCAACACCCGACCATGAGCTATGTTGACTTGAACCGCACAGGCGTTGCCCTGATGGAAATTGTTTCAAAGCCAGACATGCGCTCGTCAGATGAAGCAAAAGCCTATGTCACCAAGCTGCGGACAATCTTGCGCTATCTTGGCACTTGCGATGGTAACATGGAGCAGGGCTCTATGCGCGCTGATGTGAACGTGTCGGTACGCCGCCCTGGCGAGGACTTTGGTACACGCTGCGAAATCAAAAACGTGAACTCAATTCGCTTTGTGGGGCAGTCGATCGAATATGAAGCCCGTCGTCAAATTGCAATACTTGAAGATGGCGGCGTGATCGATCAGCAAACCCGTTTGTTTGATCCAACAAAAGGCGAAACCCGCTCCATGCGATCAAAAGAAGACGCGCATGATTACCGTTATTTCCCTGACCCTGATTTGTTGCCGCTTGAGTTCACACAAGAATATATTGATGAATTGGCTAAGCATTTACCAGAATTGCCGGATGAGAAAAAAGCTCGTCTTGTTTCTGACATGGGACTTACCGCCTATGATGCGTCTATTCTGGTTTCTGAAAAAGCCATTGCCGATTATTTTGAAAAAGCAGCCAATGACCGCGATGGCAAAATGACTGCCAATTGGATTATCAACAACTTGCTAGGTAAGTTGAACGAAGCCGGACAAGGTATTGAAGAGACTCCCGTTTCTCCCGATCAGATTGGTGCCATTGTTGATCTGATCAAAGCGGGCGATATCTCCAACCAGATCGGCAAAGAAGTCTTTGAGATCGTCTGGAATGAAGGCGGAAATCCTGCTGAAATCGTTGAGTCTCGCGGACTGAAACAGGTAACCGACACAGGCGCCATCGAAGCTGCTGTAGATGAAATTATTGCAGCGAATCCGGATAAAGCTGAACAAGCCAAAGAAAAGCCAAACCTCGCGGGATGGTTTGTCGGTCAGGTTATGAAGGCCACAGGCGGCAAAGCTGCACCGCAAGTCGTTCAGCAACTGGTGAAGTCAAAACTGGGGATTGATGGATGAGTATTGCTGGTGGTTGTATTTGTGGCAAATGTCGATACGAAATTGACGAAGAAATAACCGGCGGCTTTTTGTGCCAATGCACAGATTGTCAAAAAATTTCCGGCACTGGGCATAGTGCATTTGTGGTAATCAAGCGCAACAATATTGCCGTCAAGGGTTCAGTGAAAACTGATGACCGTAAGCATGAGAATGGAAATATTTTGTCCCACATTTTTTGTGGAGAGTGCGGCAATCCATTGATCAATCAGACCTCCGGTTATGAAGAGATTTGCTTTGTTCATGTGGGTAGCTTAGACGACCCGTCGATTTTCAAGCCGGGAAGGGTTGTTCATCGGCAAAGTGGACTGTCTTGGGATTTGAATGACCCTGAAAGCTGATGTTTTGAACTTTCGATTGTCAGTCGTTGATGACATCCCTGCCATCATCCAACTGGTGAAAGCCAGTTGGGCGCGGACTTATGATACAGTCATAGGCGTCGAGGCCCGTAAAGTTAAAAGCGATGCCAAGCATGTTCCCACGCTATTTCTTAGTGAAATAGAGCGCGATGATGCGATGGGCTTGGTTGCGAAATCGGATGATAACGTAATTGGCTATGTCGGCGGTGAAATGCGCGGCAGCGATGTTTTTTTCATCGATCATCTGCATGTTGATCCAGCTTGGCATGGCAAGAAAATAGCAGTTGGTTTGTTATTGAAATTACGCAGCGAGCTTGAAAACAGCCTTAGGCCGAAATGCATTGAACTTACCGTTTTGGAAAACAACCATCGGGCCATCGCCTTCTATAAAAAGACTGGATTTATCGAAGCCAAAGGCGCAAATGAGGATGAGGGTTTGGGCGGCATTCCGTCCAACTTAATGCGCTGGGTTATTTCATGAGCAATCTGCCTGTCTTTGTTCGCACCGCGACTAAACGTGACCTTCCTGCGATCCGTGCGCTGCTTGTCGAAGCTTGGCACACGACCTATGACGCTATATTGGGCTTGGAAGCTGTAAACGAGATCACTGAAAACTGGCACTCGATTGAGGCGCTTGAGCGGCGCTTATCCGTTCCAGCTTCAGAATTCATTGTGGCTGATGATGGCGAAATCTTTCACGGCATGGCCTTTGCTAATCAAGCTGAAAAGACTGTTCATTTGCACCAGCTATATATCCTTCCTACCTCGAAGGGCCGGGGCATTGGAACCGAATTGATGCAGGAAATCTTTTTCTGTTTCGATAGTGCAGAGACTATTTCTCTGGAAGTGCATCCAGAAAATACAGGTGCTATCGGGTTTTACAAAGCAGGTGGGTTCGCCCAAATAGGAACAACAGAAAATTGCGGACGAGATAATTCGACGATCCCTGCGTTGATTTTGACACGCAAACTGGATTTCTGATTCTCGCCTAAGTAGCCTTGCAATGCATATGATTGCCAAAATCTGCGCATTTTTCGCCGTCAACCGGATAAAATTCTCGTCAATCGCTCCAGTTAAAGGTGTTTTCTTCCCCAAATTCATGACAAGCTGAGGGAATTGAATAACCAATCTATGTGTCTTCGGGGAGAAATATCCAATGGCTACAGCACGTAAGAGTGAACCAAGTTTTCGCGCCAGTGTTAATACGCTATTCGACAACGCGATCCGCCATCTTAATATCTCGAAAGGACTGGCGGAGAAAATCCGTGTTTGTAATTCGACCTACACCGTGCGTTTTGGCGTGAAACTGCGCGGCGACTTTCAAACTTTCACGGGCTATCGTTCCGTTCATTCCGAGCATGCTGAGCCTGTAAAGGGCGGTATTCGTTATGCGTTGAGTGTCAATCAGGATGAGGTGGAAGCGCTCGCAGCTTTGATGACGTATAAATGCGCCATTGTAGAAGTGCCGTTTGGTGGTTCGAAAGGTGGATTGTGCATCAATCCGCGTGATTGGAGTGAAGATGAACTGGAGCGGATTACCCGCCGTTTCGCTTTCGAGTTGATCAAACGCGATTTGATCAATCCGTCCCAAAACGTTCCAGCACCAGACATGGGCACGGGCGAACGGGAAATGGCCTGGATTGCTGACCAATATAAACGCATGAACACAACGGATATTGATGCGCGCGCCTGTGTGACAGGAAAGCCGCTAAATGCTGGCGGCATCAGAGGCCGCACCGAGGCAACGGGAAGGGGTGTTCAATACGCTCTGCAAGATTTCTTCCGTCATAAGGAAGATGTGAAGGTTTCCGGCCTGAAAGGTGACCTGAAAGGCAAGCGGATTATCATCCAGGGCTTTGGTAATGTGGGATATCACGCGGCCAAGTTTCTCCATGAGGAAGATGACGCCAGGATAGTCCACATCATCGAATATAATGGCGCCCTGTCAAATCCGAAGGGTATCAAAGTTCAGGCAGCTAAAGACTGGTTTAGTGAGCATGGAACATTCAAAGGATTTTCTGGCGGGACATTCACGGAGAAAACTGAACATTTGTTTGAAGCAGAATGCGATATCCTCATTCCTGCGGCAATGGAAGGCGTGATCAATTTAGATAATGCGGACCACATTGATGCGAATGTCATCATCGAGGCCGCAAACGGCCCTGTAACTGCCGGCGCAGATGAAATCCTGCGCAAAAAAGGCACAGTGATCATTCCTGACATGTATGCCAATGCTGGCGGTGTAACCGTTTCCTATTTTGAATGGGTGAAAAACCTTTCCCATATTCGTTTTGGTCGCATGCAGCGCCGCGAGGAAGAGGCGAGACATCGCATGTTGATCGACGAGATTGAACGGGCAACAGGCGATAAAGTCTCAAAAGTATTCAAGGAGCGCTATATCAAAGGCGCGGACGAGTTGACTTTGGTTCGCTCCGGTCTGGACGATACGATGCGCAACGCCTACGCATCAATGCGTGAGCTTTGGCATCAAAAGCGGTCTGACGATGCAAACTTCGATCTTCGCACCGCTGCCTATATGATTTCTATTCAGCGCGTAGCCGATAGCTATCGGGCTTTGGGACTTTAAGTTAGTCCAAAAATTATACTTTAATTCTTCGCTGTAACCCTCTGTTCATAAAAGAAGAATGGAAACGGCGAAGATTAAACAATTACAAACCTAGAACCATGATGATGACACCAAAAGCTGGACGAATTTCAGCGATCTTGGGAGTTTGGCATGCGTAGTCTGATTTTGGTTGGTGTGGTTTTGGTCGCGGCAGGCGGTGCCGGCTACAAAACCCTTTTTTCTTCCTCTATTATGAATAGCAAGATTGACGGGAAACTGGAGGTCAATGGTCTAAAACTGGACGCTCCAAAAACCGATTGGGCCAAGATTGAGGGTTCTGATTTCGAATTCAGGCCATCCTCTGAAGGATCCAAAATCAGTGAGAGTGAAAAATTTTTAGAAGCCAAAGCAGCGATTGATCGCGATGATAATGTTGTTGCTGTAGCCACAGGCGATGACGCAATGGCCGGTGCCGTTGAAAAGGCTAGGGAAACTTTGCCAAGATTTTACGAATTGATGGACGCGAAAACCCTTGGCGACTACACGGTAAAATATCCTTTGGAAGAAAATGGTTTCACTGAGAATATTTGGGTTCTGTTGACCGACGTAACCGATGATGAATTTATCGGTTTGCTGTCCAATGAGCCAGTGCAGATAGAGTCAAAGAAAATGGGCGACAAGGTTCGTTTTGCAAAAGCAGATGTAAAAGACTGGATGATCAAGAATGACAAGGAAATCTATGGTGGATACACCATGCGCGTCTTGCTCAATATATTCCTAAGAGACCGACTCGAAACTCTTTCAATGATTTGAAAGCCTTGCAATTCGCCTTGTTACCAT
>JAFMHL010000025.1 GCA_017854535.1 Nitratireductor sp. | reverse complement strand
ATCCGAATGAATCACAGATGACTGATATCACTCAATTAGTTTCGGGTTGGACACTTAGACCTTCCCATTTTAATCGAATCTCTGTTTTTGGTAGAAGGCGACAATTTTTGCCTGTCGTTTAAAGGATATGCGACGAAACCACTGATCGTCACTTTGTCCGCATAGCGGACGTTTAGTTAAACAAACACTCCATCTGCACACCCATCTAAAAACGACCAATCTTCCCTATCCCTCACCCCCGTGTTTTCGCCATGCGTTTGTCCATCAAGGATGCAACAATCACGCCGACGGAGACGATGGCGATGAGGATCGTCGAGAGTGCGTTTATCTCCGGCGAGACGCCGAGGCGGACGGCCGAATAGATCTTGATCGGCAGGGTTGTTGCGCCGGGACCTGTGTTAAACGAAGCAATCACCAGATCATCCAGCGACAGAGTAAAGGCCAGCAGCCAACCGGCGATGACGGCAGGGGCGATGATCGGCAAAGTTACCGAGAAGAACGCATCCAGCGGCGAAGCGCCAAGGTCCAGCGCTGCCTCTTCCAAAGAGCGATCAAAGGTGACCAGACGCGAGGAAACAACCACGGCCACATAACACATGGCGAAGGTTGTATGGGCGAGGATAACCGTGAACATGCCGCGGCCGATATCGAGCGATATGAACAGCAATAACAGCGACAGGCCTGTGATCACTTCGGGCATAACCAGCGGCGCATAGACCATGCCGGAAAACAGGGTCCTGCCCTTGAACCTGCCAGAGCGCACGAGAACCATCGCCGCCATGGTTCCAAGAACAGCAGCGATTGTTGCCGAGAAAAACGCCACTTGAAGGGTCACCCAAGCGGCTGACAGCATCGCATCGTTTTGCATCAACTCGCCATACCATTTGGTGGAGAAGCCACCCCAAACGGTTACCAGTTTTGAGTCGTTGAACGAGTAGATGATCAGCAGCAGGATCGGCACGTATAGAAAGACGAAACCAAACGTAAGCGATGTGGCATTGAACCAGGAAAAGCGTCTCATCTGGCTTCCGCCTCCTGCTGGCGTTCAATCATTTTTTGGAACAACACAATCGGAACGACGAGCAGTAATAGAAGGACAATGGCGACAGCCGAGGCGACAGGCCAGTCTCTATTATTGAAGAATTCGGACCACAGGGTTTTACCAATCATGAGGGTTTGCGAACCGCCCAATAGATCAGGTATAACAAACTCGCCGACGGCAGGAATGAACACGAGGAAACAACCGGCGATGATGCCCGGTAGCGCCAAGGGCACGGTTACCGCCCAGAAGGCTGATATCTTTGTGCACCCAAGATCAACGGCTGCCTCGATCAGCGAGTCATCCATTTTTTCCAATGTCGAATAGATCGGTAAAATCATGAAGGGCAGGTAGGAATAAACAATTCCGATATAGACCGCGATATTGGTGTTCAAGATCACCAGCGGATCATTGATGATGCCTGTCCAGAGCAGGAATTGGTTCAGCAGGCCTTCGGTTTTCAAAATGCCGATCCATGCATAAACGCGGATAAGGAAGGATGTCCAAAACGGCAGGATGACCAGCATTAATAATAGGGGTCTCCAACTCTCCGGTGCTTTGGCCATGCCATAGGCAAAGGGAAATCCGATGCAAAGGGCAAGGAAAGTTGAGATCGAGGCAATTTTCAAGCTGGAGAGATAGGAGTTGATATAGAGCGTGTCATCGATCAGCCATTTGAAGTTTTCAAAATCCAGTTTGCTGAAAAAATCGCCAATCGCGCCAAGTCCGGCGAATAGATCCAATTGCGGTGTATAAGGGGGGATTGAGATTGCTATGTCTGAAAGGGCGATTTTCAAAACGATGATAAATGGCACCAAGAAAAACAAAAACAGCCATAGATAAGGGATACCTATCAGCAGCCATTTGCGCGATTTGTTTTCCATCTTGTCTACACCCTCAACCCGTTTTTAAAATCGTATTTATTGAGCCAAAATTACGCCGCCACCCGGTGTCCATGATAGCCAGACATCATCTTCCCAAGTAATTTCACGATTGGAAATTCTGCGCCGATTGGCTTCCTGGGCTTTGATGATCGCACCATTTTCAAGACGCACATAATAGGTTGAAAGATTGCCGATATAAGCGATATCGTCGACCTTACCTGAAACCTGATTTTCAGCCTTTGGATCACGCTTCTTGGAAATACTGATTTTTTCCGGTCTGATGGCCAAACTGGCTTTATCACCGACTTTGCAATCAAATTCACAGCGAGCGAGCAATTTCGATCCGGTGTCCGTTGTGAACTCAATAAACTCGTCCTTGGTTTTGGCATGGAGCTTACTGATCGAACCCTCGATCATGTTCACATCTCCGATGAAATCAGCAACGAATTTGGACTTGGGATTTTCGTATAAATCAGCTGGCGTGTCGACTTGCGCCAGAACACCCATATTCATCACGCCAATGCGCGTTGAAACGGTCATTGCCTCTTCCTGATCGTGGGTTACGATGATGAAAGATGTGCCGAGTTTTTCCTGAATATTGACCAATTCGAATTGGGTAGACTCGCGCAATTTTGCATCCAGTGCGCCAAGGGGCTCATCGAGCAATAGCAGTTTTGGATTTTTTGCCAGCGATCTTGCAAGCGCTACTCGCTGGCGCTGACCACCGGACATTTGGTGGGGCTTGCGATTGGCAAAATCCTGCATCTTTACGAGGCGCAGCATTTCTTCAGTGCGTTCTTCAATCACGCCTTTTTCAAGATTTGAGCGCTTCAGGCCAAAAGCGATATTCTGGGCAACTGTTAAATGAGGAAAAAGCGCATAGGACTGAAACATCATGTTCACAGGGCGAAGATTTGGCGGTGTATCGGCAAGATCTTTGCCATCGAGCAAAATAGTGCCACTGGTGGGGGTTTCGAAACCAGCCAACATACGCAACAAAGTCGACTTTCCGCATCCAGACGGACCTAACAATGCAAAAAACTCGCCTGGATATACTTTTAGAGATAAATTATCGACAGCGGTAAAATCACCAAAGCGTTTCGTGACATTCTTGAATTCAACAATAGGAACTGCATCAGGTTTCAACCAAGGCAGGACCTTTGATTCAACGGGTTTGGAATTTCTCGAAGGACCTTTTGTGGACACCTGATATACCGCCTATCGAAAGAAAAAGAGAGGGAAACGAGAACGGCCCGGTTTCCCGGGCCGCTTTTTATTCATTATTGACCAGTTGTTACCTTGGTCCAAATACGTGTCGCAACACGTTGGGTTTTTGGATCATAAGCCAGTTTGGCATAAAGGCGCTTGGTTGCCTCTTCGGTTGGGTAAACACCTGGATCACCGATCAGATCTTCTTCCAACAATGGCTGGGAAGCTTTGTTGCCGTTAGCGTAATATACATAGTTAGACGCTTTTGCGATCACTTCGGGACGCATGATGTAATCGAGGAACATATTCGCCTCTTTTACATTTGGCGCATCAGCAGGGATGGCCATTTGGTCAAACCACATCAGCGCACCCTCTTCTGGAATTGCATAGGCTATTTCAACACCATTATCTGCTTCATCAGCGCGATCACGGGCTTGAAGTACATCACCTGACCAACCAACAGCCAAGCAGATGTCACCATTGGCCAATGCGTTGATATATTCTGAAGAGTGGAATTTCTGTACAAATGGGCGGATTGAAACAAGCAGCTCTTCCGCTTTTGCCAAGTCTTCGGCTTTGTCTGTATTTGGGTCAATGCCGAGATAGTTCAAAGCGGCTGGGATAATCTCATCAGGAGCGTTCAACATGTGGACGCCACAGTCTTTGAATTTTGCCAAATTCTCCGGCTTGAAAATCATATCCCAAGAAGTGATTGCATCTTCGCCAGTAATTTCTTTTACCTTGCCGACATTATAACCAATACCAGTGGTACCCCACATATAGTTGATGGAATATTCATTCAACGGGCCATATTTGGATGTATTATCCTGAATTTCCTTCCACATATTGGCAAGGTTCGGCAAAGCCGCTGTGTCAAGTTTCTGGAAGACACCTGCCTGAATTTGGCGCGAAAGGAAGGATGCCGTTGGAACAACGATATCATATCCAGTTCCGCCAGCTAGCAATTTGGTTTCCAGCACTTCGTTGGAATCAAACACATCATAGGTAACTTCAATTCCGGTTTCTTTGGTGAAATCTGAAATTACTTCTTCATCTATATAGTCAGACCAGTTGAAAATTTTCAGTTCAGCTGCGGTGGCTGATTGTGCTGCAATAGTGGCAGCAGACGCAAAAATAGTGTATTTGAGAAACTTCTTCATCGATTAAAAACCCCGATATCTATGTTCATTTACATGGTGTCAGTAACAAGCTTGCAGAACCTGCAAGACCCTCGCTTGTCTTAATTTAAGACGATTTTGCCAGCGGTAACAAGTGCAATATTTAACCAGCATTATTCAAGATGAATTTTTATCGCATCCTTTTGTCAAACACACAAATATCTGCGCTTGCGCGATTTATAAGAATTGACGATGATAGCGCTACAAATGTTTGGATTGGGCTAAATCGACAATGCTCTCATGCTATTTGAGCTTTGAAACCGCCTGATTGATGGAAATGTATTGGAAAAATTATGAGCGAAAACCCTCTTGATCTTTGGGCCAAGCAGTTGCCAATGGCAGCGCAAGAATGGTTACACGGGCGCCGTACAGAAGAAGTAGAGTGCATTATCGGAGATTTCGCCGGCATTGCGCGGGGCAAGGTAATGCCCGCACGCAAATTTATCGAAACAACCCGTTCGTTTTTGCCGGTATCGATCTTTTATCAAACGATCACGGGCGAGTATTCAGACTATGATACGGAAGAATCTTGGACTGAGCGGGACATGGTGTTGAAGCCGGACCTTACAACCGCCGTTGCTTCCCCATGGGCCGATGATGTTACCATTCAGATCATTCATGATATGGAAACTCTTGAAGGTGATCCGGTTCCTCTTGCTCCGCGCTATGTTCTTAAGCGGGTTCTTGAGTTGTATAAAAAGCAAGGTTGGCAACCGATTGTTGCCCCTGAATTGGAATTTTATCTGACCAAGCCGAATATTGATCCTGACTTTCCACTAGAGCCACCTATAGGCCGCTCCGGAAGGCAAGGCGCAGGAAGACAGTCCTATTCCATTGCTGCTATTGATGAATACACAGCCGTTATCGACACCATCTATGACTTTGCCGAAGCACAAGGCATCGAGATTGACACGATCATTCAAGAGGGCGGCGCTGGTCAAATTGAAATCAATCTCAATCATGGTGATCCGCTATTGCTTGCGGACCAGGTGTTCACCTTCAAGCGCACCATTCGCGAGGCGGCCCTTGCCAATGATTGTTATGCTACTTTCATGGCCAAACCCATCGAAGATGAACCCGGCAGTGCCATGCATATTCACCAGAGCGTGATAGACCGGAAAACCAAAAAGAATATTTTTAGTCTGGAAAATAATGAGCCGAGCGACTTGTTTTATGCCTTTATCGGCGGCCAGCAAAAATACCTTACTTCTGTCATTTCAATCCTTGCTCCTTATGTGAACTCCTACCGACGATTGGTGCCGGGCGTTTCGGCGCCGATTAATCTGGAATGGGGCAGTGATAACCGATCAACCGGCATCAGGATTCCAACCTCCGGCCCCGATGCAAGGCGGGTGGAAAACCGCGTAGTAGGCATGGATACCAATCCTTATTTGGCAATGGCAGCCTGTCTTGCTTGTGGTTATCTCGGCATGGTCAAAAAACTTAAGCCACGCGCGCCAGTCGATGGTGACGCTTATTCCCTGCCCCATGCATTGCCGCGGGAAATGTATGAAGGCTTGAAACAACTGGATATGTTCCCTGAAGTCAGAGAAGTGCTCGGGGAAGAGTTTTGCAAAATGTACCAACACACTAAATTTCGCGAATTCGAGGATTATCTGAAAGTGATCAGTTCATGGGAACGTGAGCACTTATTGTTAAATGTGTGATGGCTGACAGTTTTAATCTTCTCTATTCAAACGACAAGAAGGGCGTTCACGCTCCCTCTTGGTATGCCCATATGGTTGGAGAGACACCAAAACGCGCTCAATTGATGGGCAGCCAAAATTGCGATGTCTGTATTATCGGGGCGGGGTTTACAGGTCTTTCGGCAGCTTTGCATTTGGCTCGAAAAGGCTACTCGGTCAAAGTTGTTGAAGCCCACCGTGTGGGATGGGGAGCATCCGGGCGTAATGGCGGTCAAGTTGGCACCGGCCAGCGTATGGACCAGGATTATCTTGAGAAAAATTACGGAAAAGAAAATGCAAAAACCTATTGGCAAATTGGCGAAGAGGCAAAAGCGCTGGTTCGTGATCTGATCAAGGAGAGCGGCTCAGACTGTAATCTGGAAGATGGTATTATCCATGCTGACCATCGGGCTCGTTATTTGGATGAGAGCAAAGCTTACGCAGACAAATTAAATCAAGAATACGGCTACGATAAAATTGGGTTCCTGTCGGGCAATGACCTGAATGAAAGGGTCAAAAGCCCCTCTTATCATGGCGGTACTTTAGACGAAGGGGCGTTTCATATTAATCCGCTTGCTTATGCCTTGGGCCTTGCCAAAACCGCCGAAAATGCTGGCGCGATGATCTATGAATTATCGGAGGTAACCCAAGTTGATGAAGGGGCAAAGGTCCATGTTCAAACCTCCGATGGTGACATTACTGCTGATCACCTGATTTATGCCTGCAATGGTTATTTGGGAAAATTGAATGGCAAAATTGCTGGCAAAGTCTTACCGATCAATAACTTTGTGATCACCACGGAACCTTTGAGCGATGAACTGCGGGCAGAGGTTATGCCAACCAAGGCAGCCGTTGCCGACTCAAAATTTGTCGTCAATTATTTTCGTATGACCCATGACAACCGATTGTTATTTGGTGGTGGTGAAAATTACGGATACCGCTTCCCGTCAGATATCAAAGCCTTTGTGCAAAAACCCATGTTGGAGATTTTTCCGCAATTGGCTGATACAAAAATTGAATTTGGCTGGGGTGGAACGCTGGCAATCACTTTGAAGCGTTTGCCTTTGTTTGAGCGACTGGCAGGAAACATCCTGACTTGCACTGGTTATTCGGGCCATGGTGTTGCTCTAGCAAGCATGGCAGGCAAGATTGCCGCTGAGGCTATTCATGGTCAAGCATCTCGATTTGACCTGATGGCTCAATTACAAACACCGCGTTTTCCAGGTGGCACCTTATTACGATATCCGATGCTGATCGCGGCCATGACATGGTTTTCGCTGCGGGACAAACTTTAGCCTTCATTGGAGTGGAACGACCTCGCAATTGAATAATCCTCCAAACCTGTTAGCTCTTTTCCCATGATACGCCAGCTCCTGCCTATATTTTCCATACTTATCGGCTCTGCCTTTCTAATGATTGCAGGGGGTATCAATGGTATGATCTTGCCTTTGCGCGGATCCATTGAGGGCTTTCCAACTTTCTCGCTGGGTTTGCTGGGAACAGGTTGGGCAATCGGATTTATTGCCGGCTGCATACATACGCCAAAACTGGTTAGGCGCTCAGGCCATATCCGTATCTTCGGTGTGATGGCGGCCGTTTCGGTTATTTCGATACTGCTTACCCTTCTATTTATTGAGCCTAGTGTGTGGATTATCTTGCGAGGTTTAACGGGCTTTTGCTTTGCTGGCGCGGCAATGATTGTTGAAAGCTGGTTAAACGAACGTACCGAAAACAAATATCGCGGTCGAGTTTTTGGTATTTACACAATGGTCAATTTGGCTGCTACCACTTTGGGACAAATGGCCGTCACTGTGGTTAGCACAACAACTTTCGCGCTGTTTGTTTTAGCTGCAGTGTTCTATGCGCTTTCTTTGGTCCCAACGGCAATTACAAAAGCTGCGGCACCAAAGCCACTAACTGAAACAGGCCTTGATTTAAAGATTTTGTGGCGCAATTCTCCCATCGCTTTGGTTGCCGGTTTTTTAATTGGTGTTTCAAATTCCACTTTTGGTACTTTGGGTGCTGTATTTGGTGAAGCCATTAATCTTGATATTACATCCATTGCGTTAATGATGAGCTTGCCGATTCTAGCTGGGGCGCTGTTTCAAATCCCAATCGGATATTTTTCTGACAAAATGGATAGGCGTATTGTTTTGGTTGCTATTATGGCAGTCGCGGCTGTTATTGATGCGTTTTTCATTATTACAAACCCTACCAGCCCTTTGATTATCTTGACGGCAATTTCAGTTTTTGGCGCGCTGATCTATTCGGCTTATCCTGTCATTGTTGCCCATGCTTCTGACCATGCAGCGCCCGGATCCTTCATCAAGATCAGCGGTGGCCTTTTGTTGATGTATGGTATTGGCGGCGTTATTGGACCGTTGGTGGCTGGTGCCATCATGAGCGTACTTCCACAACAAGGGATGTTCATCGTCACACTTATTGCCCATCTTCTAATCGTGGCCTATGGCGCTTTGAGGATCACGCAAAATCTGGCAGTCCGTGAAGACAAAAAATCCGACTTTGTTGGCATGGCCCCTGGTCGCTATTCTACGCCAGAAACTTCGGCTCTTGACCCCCGCAGCCATATTTCGTCCGAGCGCGACATGGACAGTATCTACGAAGTAATAGATCAGGAATAAAAACTCCGATCTCAGCGACAGTTTGCTTGATAGTTACAAATGCATCCTATTTAGATCACTTCTTGATCGTTGAATAAGCGTGGCGCTATCGCGTTACGTACAGTCCTTTCAGCTATCAAAAAGATTAAAATTTGGGTTCGACGTGGCCAATGATTTTGCGTTATGGTCATGGTTGAAAGGTGATGATATTCGCCTCACCCAAATGACAATAAAGATCAGATAGGACCAAACATGAAACTAGCGACCTTAAAAGATTCGACCCGTGACGGAAAATTGGTCGTCGTTTCGAAAGACCTCACTCGGTATTCTGAAGTTGGCCATATCGCGCGGACTTTACAAAGCGCATTGGATGATTGGGCCTATGTAGGCCCACGTCTTGAGCGGGTTGCTGAAGGGATAGAAACAGGATCACAGCCAACCCATCGCTTTCACGAACATGATGCAACCTCCCCTTTGCCACGGGCTTATCAATGGGCCGATGGCTCCGCCTATATCAACCATGTGGAGCTGGTGCGTCAGGCGCGCGGTGCGGAAGTACCCGAAAGTTTTTATTCTGATCCTTTGATGTATCAGGGCGGCTCTGACACTTTTCTGGGGCCACGTGACCCGATAACTTTTCCAGAGGGCGCCGACCAAGGTTGGGGCATTGATATGGAAGGCGAGGTAACTGTTGTCGTAGATGATGTTCCTATGGGAGCAACGCCCGAGGAGGCAGCCAAGGCCATTCGTCTTATCATGCTGGTCAATGATGTGTCTTTGCGAGGACTGATCCCTGCTGAACTTGGAAAAGGATTTGGGTTTTTTCAATCAAAGCCTTCCAGTGCTTTTTCGCCAGTTGCCATAACGCCAGATGAATTGGGCGATAAATGGGATGGCGGCAAAGTGCATTTGCCATTGCTGGTGCATTACAATGGAAACGCATTTGGCAAGCCTAATGCGGGTATTGATATGACCTTTGATTTTGGTCAACTGATTGCCCATGCGGCAAAAACACGAGCCCTTGGCGCTGGCGCTATTATCGGCTCCGGAACTGTTTCCAATAAAGACAAAGACGGATCACCGGGCAAGCCCGTTTCCGAAGGTGGCCTCGGATATTCCTGTATTGCGGAAATACGGATGATTGAGACTATTAATGATGACAAGGCAAAAACACCGTTTATGAAATTCGGCGACAGTGTTCGCATTGAAATGAAGGACGACAAAGGGCATTCGATCTTTGGCGCGATAGAGCAAAAAGTGGAAAAAGCATGAGCAAGAAATTCGCCTCCCAAGGGGATATGACCGAGAAGAAAATCACCTTCGACGAGATCGGAAAAGATCTTTGGGCTTTTACTGCCGAGGGCGATCCAAACTCTGGTGTTATCATTGGTGATGACAGCGTGATGATCGTTGAGGCTCAAGCAACCCCGCGCCTTGCCAACAAAGTCATTGAAAAAGTTCGCAGCGTTACGGACAAGCCGATCAGCCATGTGGTGCTGACCCATTATCATGCGGTTCGTGTGCTTGGGGCAAGCGCTTATGGCGCTGATCAGATCATTATGGGTGAGGCAGCGCGTGGCATGGTTGTTGAGCGCGGACAGGAAGATTGGGACTCGGAGTTCCAGCGTTTCCCACGCCTGTTTGAAGGCCATGAGAGCATTCCGGGACTAACTTACCCGACCACAACCTTTAGCGAAAACATGACCGTCTATCTTGGCAATCGCCGTGTTGATCTGATGCATCTTGGCCGCGCGCATACGGCTGGTGATATCGTTATACATGTGACTGATGAGAATGTGATGTTCACGGGTGACATCGTGGAAGATCACTCAGCCTGCTATTGCGGCGATGGGCATTTCAATGAATGGGGCGAGACGCTGGATGATATTGCTAGCTTTGATGTGGATGCTATTGCACCGGGTCGAGGCGGCGCTTTGATCGGTAAAGAGGCTGTTCAGCGCGCTCTGGAAAGCACCCTTGATTTTGTCGACAGCACCTATGCGCCCGTGGCAAAAATTGCGGCGCGCGGCGGATCGCTCAAAGAAGCGTGGGATGCGGTTCGTGAATCTTGCGACCCGAAATTCAAGGATTATGCAATCTATGAGCATTGCCTGCCGTTCAATGTGGCACGGGCCTATGATGAAGCCCGCGGCATCGAACATCCGCGCATCTGGACAGCCCAACGCGATCTTGAAATGTGGGAACAATTGCAGGGCTAACGTCAGCAAAGGGAGGGATTGCAGTGCCAAGATATGAATATCCAGCATTTGACTATGTGACCCCGCCGGAGCTTTTGGGCGTCGGAGATGCTGTCCATCCAGTTGCAATTGTCGGCGCTGGACCGATTGGCCTTTCCATGGCGATTGATCTTGCCATGAAGGGCATTCGCTCGGTCGTGCTGGATGATAATAATGTTGTTTCTGTTGGCTCTCGGGCAATTTGCTGGGCCAAGCGTTCTCTTGAAATTTTTGACCGGCTAGGTGTTGGCAAGCGCATGTTGGAACAAGGTGTCACCTGGAAAGTGGGCCGCCTGTTTCACAGAACAGACGAGGTTTGCTCCTTCGATCTCTTGCCAGAAGAAGGCCACACCTATCCGGCCTTTATCAATCTACAGCAATATTATGTGGAACAATATCTGGTTGAGCGGGCGCAGGAATTCCCCGATTTCATTGACCTACGTTTCAAAAACAAAGTCGTCGATCACAAGGACGAAGGCGATCATGTCGCTGTATCTCTCGAGACACCTGATGGCCCTTATTCGCTAAAAGCTGAGTACATGATTGCGTGTGACGGCGCGCGATCTCCCACACGCCAACGCATGAAACTACCCTTTGAAGGCCAGACTTTCGAAGAAAAATTTCTGATTATAGATGTTGAAATGCAGGACAGTCCCTTTGGCGGCGAGACTGCCGAGCGTTGGTTCTGGTTCGAACCGGATTTCCACAATGGCCAATCGGCGCTGTTGCACAAACAGCCTGACAATATTTACCGAATTGATTTTCAACTCCAACCAGATGCGGACGAAGCAGAAGAAAAGAAAGAAGAGAATATTGCCCGCCGCTTGAAAGCGATGGTTGGCGACAAACCGTTCACATTGGATTGGATGAGCATTTATCGCTTTACCTGCGCCAAGCTGGATCGGTTTGTCCATAACCGCGTTTTGTTTGTGGGCGATAGTGCCCATGTGGTTTCCCCTTTTGGTGCGCGCGGCGGTAATGGCGGCGTCCATGATGTGGATAATCTTGGGTGGAAACTGGCGGCTGTTCTCAAAGGCGAAGCCGATGCCGATCTGCTGGAGACTTATAACAGTGAACGTAGCCATGGCTCCGCTGAAAATATTATGAACTCGTCGCGGGCGACCAACTTTATGACACCAAAATCACCCATGGAACGTTTGTTCCGAGATGAGGTATTGAAACTTGCTAATGACATGCCCTTTGCCCGCCGTTTGATCAATTCAGGCAGGTTATCTGTGCCGTGTTCTCTCAGCGATTATTTGCCAGATACACAGAGCGACAAGAGCACGGTGCAACTAGGTGCTCCGATCATAGACGCCCCATTGCATGGGGCGCAGGGCGAAACTTCACTGATCGAGATTTTGAAGGATCGGTTCACGCTTGTTTCTTTCGGCACGAAGCCAGATTTTGAAAGCAATAGCGTTGATCAAATAGTGGTCGCGAAAGCAGGAACAACGCTCGATGAGCAAACTTTTGCTGATATCAGCGGATTGGCATTTAAACGCTATGGCGAAGGCCTATCGTATCTATTTCGACCAGATGGGCATGTGGCAGCGGTTTATCAAACGCCAGACCATAAGAGGATAGAGGCTGCCATTCACGCAAATCTTCATTATCACCCTCAGCAGGCGGCAGAATAAATGACAAAAGTGTTCGATCCAAATGCGGATCATCTGGGCAAATACCAAGATGATTTTTACGAGGCGTTGATGGCATCCCATGAAGGCCTTTCTCATGATCAGTCCAATCGCTTGAATGCCAGACTGGTGCTGATTATGGCCAACCAGATTGGGGATATTGACGTGTTGAAATCAATTTTATCGACAGCTGGAAAAGACAGCGAAAGAGGAAGCTCCTGATGGGAAGTCAACAACCGCATCTTTTTGATTTTTGGCGCTCTTCAGCAAGTTACAGAGTTCGAATTGCTCTGCATTCGCTTGATTTTGATTTTACCACTACCCATGTGAGTATTCCCACCGGAGAGCATTCTTCGCCTGATCATCTGGAACGTAACCCCCAGGGGTTTTTACCTGTTTTAGATATTGATGGCCTGCGGCTGACCCAGTCCCTTGCCATCGTTGAATATCTGCATGAAGTCTACGATGGTGATTTTCTCCCCAGCGATGCCGCAGGAAAGGCCAGAGTGAGAGCACTTTCCCATGTGATCGCCATGGAGACACATCCTGTGTGCAACCCGTATCTCGTCAATCATGTTTTAAAGCTGGCGGATGGTGACGATGCCATGCGTGTTGAGTGGATGAAGACCTTTATCCGCAAGGGATTGTCTGCGTTTGAAAAGCTGTTGGAACACAAGTCTACGGGCGACTATTGCCATGGTGACAAGCCAGGATTGGCGGATGTGTGTCTGGTACCGCAAGTGTATAATGCAAATCGTTGGGGCGCTGATATTTCAGACATGCCAAAACTTTTAAAAATTGCTGACCGCTGTGAGGCATTACCAGCTTTTGCGGCTGCTCATCCTGACCGCTATCAACCAAAAGATTGATCGAGAAAGCAGCAGATGAATCCTGCAAATTGGCTAATCGAAACGGCCAAAACATTTCCCGAAAGCCCTGCCCTTTTCAAAGGGACTGAATGTGTTGCCACCTATCATGACTTTGCCAGACAAGCTGCTGCTATCGGCGCAACGTTGCAACGCCAGTACAATATTAAAAACGGCGATAGAGTTGCGCTCTTTGCTACCAACAGTACTGAATATCTGACCGCCATGTATGCCATCTGGTTTGCCGGAGCTGCCGTTGTGCCTATCAACGCGAAGCTGCATCCAAAGGAAGCTACGTGGATCATCGCCAATTGCGGAGCTAAAATTTGTTTCACCGATGCTATACATGGTCAGGAACTAGACGGGCAACTTAGCGGGTTAGAAACTAATCTTATCCATTTGGACGGTGAAGCTTTTGACGCCATGGGGAATTCAAATGCAGTCATGGAGCCAATCGCGCTAAACAACGACGATATGGTTTGGTTGTTTTACACTTCCGGGACTACCGGCAAACCAAAAGGCGTTATGATTACGAGTGCCAATGTTCAGGCCATGGTCGATGCCTATCTTAAGTGCGTGGACGATGTAACCAGCAAAGACACGGCTTGCTATGCGGCCCCTATCAGCCACGGGGCAGGAATTTACAATTTCCAACATGTTTTAAAGGGCGCGCGGCATTGCGTTCCATTGTCTGGCGGCTTTGAACCAAGCGAGATTTTTGAGCTTGGAAAAGCACATCGCAAACTGCATCTCTTTGCAGCTCCAACCATGGTAAAGCGGCTGATTGATACCGCCAAAACAAGTGATGAAACCGGCGAAGGCATAAAGACCATCGTCTATGGCGGCGGGCCAATGTATCTGGCTGATATTATAGAGGCCGTTGATGTGATGGGAGAACGCTTCTGTCAAATTTACGGACAGGGAGAAAGTCCCATGTGCATCACTGTGCTGGATCGCGCTCATGTTACCGACCGCCAACATCCAAAATGGAGAGAAAGACTGCAGTCTGTTGGCGTTGCGCAGTCGGGGGTTCGTCTGAAAATCGCTGACGAAAAAGGCATATCATTGCCCGCAAATGAAACTGGCGAGATCCTTGTTCAGGGGCCTTCTGTCATGAAAGGGTATTGGAATAATCCTGAAGCCAGCGCCCAAACCCTGCGTGATGGGTGGCTTTGGACAGGCGATATGGGTTCTTTGGATTCGGATGGGTTTTTAACGCTAAAAGATCGTTCAAAGGATCTGATTATTTCAGGCGGCAGCAATGTCTATCCGCGGGAAGTTGAAGAAGCCCTGCTAACCCATCCAGCGGTTCGGGAAGTTTCCGTCGTCGGAAAGCCTGACCCTGAATGGGGCGAAATTGTCGTGGCATTTATCTGTGTCAAAGACAGCAATCGCGTTACAGAAAAAGAACTGGATGGGCATTGCCTTGAATTGATCGCTAGGTTCAAAAGACCCAAGGAATATGTCTTCATCGATGAATTGCCGAAGAATAATTATGGCAAAGTATTGAAAACCGAACTGCGCCAACGATTGTAGATGATCGCACAGGCTATAAAAAAGGCGTCTGATTGAGACGCCTTTTTCAAATCCAAATCAATAGACTGGATTAGTACATATGCTGACCACCATTGATGGAGATGGTCGAACCAGTAACAAATTGGCTGTCCTCACGGCATAAGAACCATACAGCGCGGGCGATTTCACTTGGATCACCCAGACGGCCTACAGGAATAGTCGCCACGATTTTTTCTAAAATATTTTCTGGTACCGCAGCCACCATGTCGGTTGCCACATAGCCCGGCGCAACTGTATTGGCGGTAATGCCGTTACGCGCACCTTCTTGAGCCAATGCCTTGGTCATACCAATAACGCCAGCTTTGGCTGCGCAGTAATTGACCTGACCATATTGGCCGGCTTGACCATTAACTGATGAAATATTGACGATACGCCCGAAATTAGCTTCCACCATATGAGGCCAAGCGCCTTTGCACATGTTGAAGACTGATGTGAGGTTGGTCTGAATGACATCCATCCAGTTTTCATAGCTCATTCGCTTCAAAGTGCCATCGCGTGTAATACCTGCATTATTAACAATAATTGTTACCGGGCCGTGGTCAGCAGCAATTTTCGCAATCGCATCCAAGCAAGCCTGATGATCTGCAACATCCCATTTATAGGCTGGGATACCGGTTTCGGCCGTGAACTTTTTCGCTGCTTCATCATTGCCGGCATAACCTGCTACAACATTGTAACCTTTTTCCTTCAGCAGTTCACTGACACCTCGTCCGATCCCGCGAGTACCCCCTGTTACGATTGCTGTGCGTTTTGTCATAGCTTAACCTCCCTTATTGATACTGCGATCCGTAAACGATAATGCGGATCATAAGGATGATCGTAATGGAAAGGTTGTCAGAGTCAAAGCCAGACTTTAGCCAATAGTAATTTCACATATAAAAAACCCCGACCAAGGCCGAGGTTTCAATCACACTCATATGATTTTTATTATTTGCTATGCTTAGCAATAAAACCCATCACAACTGGACGGATATTTTCATGCCATGCACGGCCACTAAAAATACCATAATGACCAGCTTCGGGTTCCACGTGATGTGCTTTCATATCGTCTGGAAGCCCTGACAAAAGATCCAAAGCAGCCGCACATTGGCCAGGCGCTGAGATATCATCGTTACCGCCCTCAACAATGATCATCGGCACATTGGTGATTTTGGTCAAATCGACTGGCTTACCATCGATGGAGAATTTGTTCCGGGCTATTTCGCGGGTTTTGAAAATACGATCAACCGTTGAAAGATAAAACTCGGCGGGCATATCCATGACGGCCAGATACTCATCGTAGAATTTATTATGGCGGTCACGATCACCAGCTTCACCTCGCGCTACGCGGAAAATCTGATCGGTAAACGCTTTTGCGTGCTTATCCATGTTCATGGCGATGAAGGATGCCAACTGAACACTACCTGGATAAACCTGACGGCCAATGCCCGGGAAATTTACACCCACGCTCTGAATGACAGAATTTTCCAATTGGCCCATGGTTACACGGTTACCAAAATCGGTAACTTCTGTTGGATTTGCATCGGGATCGACCGGACCACCGATCAATGTCATGGATGCAGGCAAAGATTTAGGTTCGTTTTCCGACAACCAAGCCATGGCTGCGAGTGTCAAGGGAACTGGCTGACACACAGCAACGATATGAGTATCGGTCCCAACTTCGCGGAAGAAGTCCACCAAATGCATGGTGAAATCTTCAATATCAAACTTACCGCTTGATAGGGGAACATTACGAGCATTGCGCCATTCAGTTATGAACACGTCACAATTTGGCAGAAGGCTGGTCACTGTATTTCGCAGCAATGTGGCATAGTGGCCGGACATTGGAGCGATCAGCAATACCTTTGGACGATTGGCATCGGGTCTTCTAACCCGGAATTCCAAAAGACGACCAAAAGGACGCTCGACAATCGTGTTTACATTAACGAGATAATCTTTTCCGGCTGATACAACCGAATCAATTCCCCAATCGGGCTTTACAGCCAGACGGTTAAAGGCTCGTTCGCTCACTTCTCCCCAAGCGGCAAATGTTGCTGGAATTGGATTGGCAGTCAGGCCAAATATCGGATTGCTCCAGAATGTCTTAGCTGTGGCTCCCATCCACAAGCTGTTCAGGCGCATCGTCTCTGTCATATCATAGGCTGAGTATGTTAAGGGAGTTGGCATTTGTTATCCTTGATGTGTCTTCAAAATTTGCGTACTTGTACTCTCACATGATCTCAAGAGCAACAGGCGTCCCTATGAGCACTTCGAACTATGACCCAGAACTTCTAAAGAAGAACTTACAAGAACTGGAATCCTTGACGGTGCGTATGGTCAAGGCGATTTCGCAAAAAAGGGAAAGCGATCCGGCTATGCAAGGGCCGAGCATGGATCTTTATGCAAAAGCTGCCGCTGCTTATTATGCCGAAATGATGGCCAAACCAGAGCGGATGATTGAACAGCAAGTTCAATTCTGGCGTAAAAGTCTGGAAAATTTCTCAAATGCCCAACAAAAACTGAGTGATGAAGAAAAGCCCGAACTAGCTAAACCGACAGACCGACGCTTTAAAAATCCTCTTTGGGAAACAAATCCCTATTTCAGCTTTATTCGGGACCAATATTTGCTGTCTTCCGAGACCATTCAGGAAACGGTCGACAATCTTGGCGACATAGACAATCACGAAAAACAGAGGGTCCAGTTTTTCAGCCGCCAGATGGTGGATATGTTCTCGCCGTCCAATTTCTTTGGTACCAATCCTGATGCCCTTGAAAAGGCCATGGAGACAAATGGCCAGTCATTGGTCGATGGCTTATCGAATTTTGTGCGCGATATTGAAGCCAATAGCGGTGAATTATCCGTGACGCTTGCTGATCCCAACGCTTTTGAAGTGGGCAAAAATATTGCGACAACTCCCGGCGCTGTGGTTTTTCGAAACCGCATGTTCGAGTTAATCCAATATGTGCCCACTACTGAAACCGTTCACAAAACACCCTTGGTGATTTTCCCGCCCTGGATCAACAAATTCTATATCCTCGATCTGAAAGAGCAGAACAGCTTTATCAAGTTTGCTGTTTCTCAGGGCTTTACCGTATTTGTTGTGTCATGGGTCAATCCTGACGAAACCTATCGCGATGTGGGTATCGAAACCTATGTTAAAGAAGGGGTTTTTGCAGCCGTCGAGGCTGTACTGGAGATAACAGGCACTAAAAAAGTCAATGCAATCGGATATTGTATCGGCGGAACTCTGCTTACCATTGCCCTTGCCCATATGGCAAAACATGGCGATGAACGGATAAAAAGCGCGACTTTCTTCACAACCCTTACCGATTTTGAAGAGGCTGGAGAACTTGGCGTCTTTATTGACGAAGACTTTTTGGCAGCGATCGAGCGCGAAGTGGATGGGCGTGGCTATCTTGATAGCTTCTTTATGTCTCGCACCTTCTCATTTCTGCGTGCCAATGATCTGGTTTATGGGCCGGCCGTCCGCTCTTATATGATGGGCGAAGCGCCTCCAGCCTTTGACTTGTTGTTCTGGAATGGCGATTCGACCAATTTACCTGCGCTAATGGCTAAAGAATATCTGCGTAAGTTATATGCAGGTAATGATTTGGCCCATGATCGCTTTGAGGTTGATGGTGAAGCGGTCAAAATGGCAGACATCAAGACGCCACTGTTCGCGGTGGCCAGCGAATCAGACCATATCGCTCCTTGGCGGTCTTCTTTTACCGGTTTGAGCCGTACTTCTGGTGAAAAACAGCTTGTACTGGCCGAAAGCGGGCATATTGCCGGGGTCGTAAATCCGCCAAGTTCTGGCAAATACGGCTATTGGTTAAACAATGACGGCTTTGAAAACGCTGAAGAATGGCAAAAAGCCGGCCAGCACTTTAAAGGAAGCTGGTGGGAACATTGGGCCAAATGGCTGGGTGAACGCTCCGGAAAACAGGTGGAAGCACGGGCGCCTGGCAACAAAAAGCACCCGATTTTGTGTGATGCGCCAGGAACTTATGTGGCAGCCAAGCGAAAAAAATGAAAAAATGCTGCATTGCGGCAAAATAGCGCTTGAAATGCTGCGCTGCAGCATGTATATGTCCTTTTGTAATTAGCGCACTCCTCCCGAAGCGCATCAACGAAGGTATATGAAAATGACAAACACTCCTGATTTCGCAAAAATGTTCCAAGACATGTTCTCTGGTAAAATGGGCGACACAAAAGCTGTAAACGATATGGTTAAAGATGCTGCTGAATTGGGCGCAAAATTTAACAAAATCGCTCTTGAAACAGCTGAGAAAAACGCTGAACTAAGCACAGCTTGGGTTAAAGAATCTCTTGGCAAATACAGCGCGTTCTCAAAAGTGCAGGGCGAGCCAGCTGACTATGCAAAAGTTGTTTCTGAAGTTGTTTCTGCACAAGCTCAAGCTACTCCTGAGCATGTTGCTAAATTCGCTGAAGTTGCAAAATCTGCACAGATGGCAACTGTTGAATTGATGATGGCTGCTGGAAAAGACTTCCAGAACGAAGTTGTTAAAACAGCTAAGACAGCTACAAAAGCTGCTTAATCAGCTAAAAATAAACTGTATCTGATTTATGATCGAATACAGTCTCATGAGCGGGCCTTTGGTCCGCTCTTTTTTTTATGGGTATTTGGCTTATAGTGCTACTATATAACTATGTACCGATCCAATCTGGAGCCTAGATTTGACTGATAAACCGGACGACGAAGAAATCCAGAAGGAAGCTGATCCTAGCGGTGTCGTGATTATCAAACGCTATGCCAGCCGTAAGCTTTATGATGCAGCTGCCAGAGAATATGTGACTCTGGAAGACATCGCCAAATATATTCGTCTTGGCCGCGAAGTGAAGATTATCGACAAGAAGACCGGCGAAGATCTAACGCGCCAATATCTGATTCAGATTATTGCTGACTTTGAGAGTCAGGGTGAAAGCGCGCTTCCTCTAAATGTGCTCACGGATCTAGTGCGCCATTACCAAGATCAGGCCAAAAGCATGACACCTGCTTTTCTTTCTCAAGTCTTTGAAGCCTTCAAAGAACAGCAGGAAAAGGTCATAAGCGAATTTGGCTCTCTACAAGGCAAGGTGTTCGACCCGGGCTCTGCGATGACAGCGATGCAAATCTGGCAAGAAAAGCAGGCCGAGTTTTTCAATCGAAGCATGCAAGGTTGGGGCCAAGGTTGGGGGTCTGGTAAAGACACACCGACGAATAAAGCAGCGCCTGATGCTGCGTCCGAAAAAAAGCCCGATGATGTAAAATCTGAAAAGATTGCGGAAATGGAAGCCCATCTCAAGGCACTTCAAGAGCAACTCGGCAAATTGAGATAAGATAGATTTTTGCCGTAAATTTGCTGGCGAAAGACCTGTTTCGCGTTTAGAACGCTATACGAAATATAATACTTACAATTTCAGGAGCATATCATGTTGGACAAACGCAAATTCTATATCAATGGCGCATGGGTAGATCCTATTGCCGGCACTGACTTCGACGTGATCAATCCGTCAAATGAGGAAGCATTTGCTGTGATTTCGCTTGGCGGCAAGCAAGACATCGAAAATGCCATATCTGCAGCCAAGAAGGCTTTTGAAACCTGGGCTTGGTCTAGCAAAGATGAGCGCCTTGCTCTGATGAACAAGATCCTTGAAATCTATACAAACCGCTCAGACGAAATGGGTGAAATAATCAGTCAGGAAATGGGCGCGCCAGTTGATATGGCCAAGAGTTCCCAGTCCGGCACAGGCAGTTATCATATTGCAGCGTTTATTGAAGCTTTGAAACACTATGAATTCGAGCGCGAATTACGTCCAAATACGCCGAATGATCGTATTTTGCATGAGCCAATTGGTGTGTGTGGATTGATCACACCGTGGAACTGGCCAATGAACCAGATCGCGTTGAAGGTTTTGCCAGCGATTGCAACTGGCTGCACAATGATTTTGAAGCCATCTGAACAGTCGCCGCTTTCAGGCATGCTGTTTGCAGAAATCCTGCATGAAGCAGGCGTTCCAAAAGGTGTCTTCAATCTTGTCAACGGCGATGGGCCTGGTGTTGGTTCAACGATGTCTGGTCATAAAGACATCGACATGATCTCATTTACCGGTTCAACACGGGCAGGTTCTTTGATCACTAAAAATGCTGCAGATACTGTAAAGCGCGTCAGCTTGGAACTTGGCGGTAAAGGTGCAAATATCATATTTGCCGATGCTGATCCAAAAGCTGTAAAACAAGGCGTTGCGCGTTGCTTTAACAATACCGGTCAGTCATGCAATGCACCTACCCGTATGTTGGTAGAGCGCTCACGCTATGATCAGGCGGTTGTTGAGGCGAAAGAGGCAGCAGAAGCAACTGCTGTGGATATCGCATCAAATTCAGGCCGACATATTGGACCAGTTGTCAACGAATTGCAGTTCAACAAAATCCAGAATCTCATTGAAGTTGGGATCAAAGAAGACGGTGCCAAACTGATTGCTGGAGGCCTAGGCCGTCCGGAAGGATTGAACCGAGGTTATTTCGTGCGCCCTACCATCTTTGCAGATTGCAATAATGATATGCGGGTTATGCGCGAAGAAATCTTCGGCCCTGTCCTTTGCATGATGCCTTTTGACAGCGAGGAAGAAGCCATCGCAATTGCCAATGATACGGATTATGGACTAACCAATTACATCCAAACAACCGATGGCAAAAAGGCAAACCGCGTTGCTCGCCGCATGCGCACAGGCATGGTGGATATCAATGGCCAAAGCCGCTCTTCCGGCTCACCATTTGGCGGCTATAAACAGTCAGGCAATGGTCGTGAAGGCGGAGAATGGGGCCTTGAAGAGTTTCTTGAAGTCAAAGCCGTCGGCGGATGGTTCCCGGAAGCCTAAGCAGCTTACATCAAACGCAACAAAAGGCGGGAGCAAAAGCTACCCGCCTTTTTTATTGGGTAAAATCTGCTGCAGATTTAATCTAGTGAATAACCAGCTGATCGCACCGTGCGTATCGGATCTTCTTTGCCAACCTGTTTCAAAGCTTTGCGCAATCGTCCCACATGGACATCCACTGTGCGTAGGTCAATTTCCAGATTGTCTTCCCAAACGCGCTCAAGCAATTGCTCGCGGCTCCATACCCGGCCGGGACGGGATATGAAAATGGAAAGCAATCGATATTCCGTGGGACCCAATTTTACCGGAATATCATTGCGCAGTACTTTATGTTGCTCACCATCCAGAACGATATCACCATGGGTTTGAATGCGATCGGCGTTAATACCGCCAGCGCGACGGATCAGAGCCCTAGCTCGCGCAAGCAGCTCGGCGACCGAATAGGGTTTGACCATATAGTCGTCGGCGCCCGTATCGAGCCCTCTTACTTTGTCATTTTCCTCGCCGCGCGCTGTCAGCATCACAATCGGAATTTCTTTGGTATTCGCGCCGCGTTTTAACTGCCGGCACAATTCTATGCCTGATAGCTTTGGAAGCATCCAATCAAGGACAATCAGATCAAGCCTGTTTTCTTCTGCAAGCAGTTTTCCTTCTTCCCCATCCATGGCTGAAAATACCTCATATCCATCGGACTGGAAATTATAAACAAGCAGCTCCATTTGAGCATGCTCATCTTCCACGATGAGTATTTTGGTTTTTCCTGCCTGGGTCATTTTTTGGTATCGTCCATATCAGGTTGCATGGAGATCTGACTGGTTTTGTCACCTTTGTTGCGTTTTTCCTGAGGCAGGGAGCCAGTAATAACATAGTGAACCTGCTCGGCCACTGCTGTCGTATGGTCTCCCATACGCTCCAAATTCTTCGCAATGAATAACATGTGCATGCATGGGGTGATGTTGCGCGGGTCTTCCATCATATAGGTCAACAATTCACGAAAAAGCGTGTTGTGCAATTGATCCACTTCTTCGTCGCGATCGCGCACTTCATCGGCTAATTCTAAATCGTTATTGACGAATGCATTCAGCACATCGCTCACCATTAACTGAACCAATTTTCCCATGCGTTTGACTGTATTATCTGCCGTACCAACTGGGCTGGTCTCAGCAATAACTGCTGTGCGTTTTGCAATATTCTTCGCGTAGTCGCCGATGCGTTCAAGATTGGCGGCAACCTTCAAGGCACAGACCACACTGCGCAAATCCGCTGCCATGGGTTGACGCAGAGCAAGAACCCGTACAGCAAGATCATCAATTTTTGTCTCTAAAGCATCAACGGCTTTGTCTGCGGCGCGAATTTCGACAGCCCGCTCCGTATCGCGTTTTACCAGTGCATCGACAGAGGCTAAAATCTGCCCTTCGACCAAACCGCCCATTTCCAAAATCAAGTCACCAATTTTGGATAGTTCCTGATCGAAAGATCTAACAATATGTGTTTGTTCCATTCAGATATCTCCAAAGAGTGGTGGGCTTAGCCGATACGTCCGGTAATATAGTTTTGTGTCCGCTGATCTATAGGGGCCGTGAAAATCTGGTCTGTGGTTCCAAATTCAACCAATTCGCCCAAGTGAAAGAAAGCGGTGTTTTGCGAAACCCTTGCTGCCTGCTGCATGGAGTGGGTAACAATCACGATAGTATATTTTTCGCGCAACTCATCAATCAGTGTTTCGATGGTTGCAGTTGCAATTGGATCAAGCGCAGAGCAGGGTTCGTCCATCAAAATCACATCGGGCTGAACCGCGATGGCACGGGCGATGCACAGGCGTTGCTGCTGCCCGCCTGAAAGACCTGTTCCAGGCTCGTTCATGCGGTCTTTGACTTCACTAAAAAGCCCAGCCTTTTGCAAACTTGTAACGACCATTTCTTCCAGGTCTGCTTTGCTGTTTGCCAAACCATGTATCCGTGGACCATAGGCAACATTTTCAAAAATCGACTTGGGGAAAGGGTTGGGCTTTTGGAAAACCATGCCCACGCGCGCGCGCAATTCGACAACATCAACAGAAGGGGCATAGATGTCTTCATTGTCCAGGGTGATCGTACCTGTGACTTTACAAATATCGATTGTGTCGTTCATTCGGTTAAGACAGCGCAGGAAAGTTGACTTGCCGCAGCCAGAAGGGCCGATCAAAGCTGTGACTTTGTTGGCTGCAATACTTACATCCACATCGAATAGCGCTTGTTTGTCGCCATAGGACACATTGACCTTTTCGCCGCGCATTTTCTCGTATTGATCTGAGATGTCGATCTCAGCCTGTTTGATATTGGTATTCATTTTCGTATCCAATGGTGTGTCATTCACTCATTTAACTCTACTTCAAGCCAGCAACAATACAGATGTCTACCAGCGCCTTTCGAAACGTTTGCGCAAGATGATAGCAGCAATGTTCATAACCGCCAGGAACATCAAAAGCACGATGATCGCGCCGGATGTGCGTTCAACAAAGGCGCGCTCTGCCTCATTGGCCCACATGAAGATTTGAACTGGTAAGGCAGTTGCAGGGTCAAGGGGTGTTAGCGGGAAATCCGCTACAAAGGCTACCATCCCAATAAGAAGCAAGGGTGCCGTCTCACCAAGCGCCTGTGCCAAACCTATAATCGTTCCTGTAAGAATTCCAGGGGCGGCAAGCGGCAAAACATGATGAGACACCATCTGCATTTTCGAAGCGCCAACGCCCAAAGCTGCCGAGCGGATCGACGGCGGCACAGCGCGCAAGGCCGCTCTTGTTGCAATGATGATTGTTGGCAACGTGATGAGGGTTAAGACCAGACCGCCCACTAGAGATGCCGAGCGGGGCAAATGCGCAATGTTGATAAACAAGGCAAGGCCCAATAGCCCGTATACAATAGAGGGAACTGCCGCGAGGTTGTTGATGTTAACTTCAATCAGATCAGTCCAACGGTTTTTTGGCGCAAACTCTTCAAGGTAAACCGATGCGGCAACGCCGATGGGAAGCGCCTGGATCAACACAATCAACATCATGTAAAAGGAGCCTATTATCGCAGCACCCATGCCCGCCATTTCCGGGCGGCTGGATGCACCATTGAAGAACAGTCCGGTATTAAATTTTTGTGCGATCAAGCCTTTGGAATTCAAGTCATCTATCCACCCAATCTGGGCGTCACTCACTTTGCGGTTCTTTTCAGCGACGGAAAGATCAATTTGCCCTTTGAAGGCAGAGTCAATATTTGCCTCGGCAAGCACCCATACTTTTTGCGTTTTACCCATTAATGTTGGGTCTGACAGAAGCATTTCACGCAGCTGAACACGAACTCCGTTTGAGATCATACCATCCAGTTGTTTTAGAATTGGTTTGGTTGGCTTTTCCAAACCCAATTGCGATTGCAATGCGTTTCTGGCCAAGCGCGGATAGTTCGCCATCAATAATATGTTGGGATCTTCGACGCGTTTTTTCGCGCTATCGATCACCCCTTCGTCGAAGGTGATTTCAAGGGCGATCGAAGTTTGCCAAAAAGCGGTATATCCCTTGGAGACCACCGTGAACAACAAAGCGGCAAGAAAGAACAATCCAATGGCAATCGCGCCAATACCCATTGCGCGAAAACGACGCTCTGCCGCATAGCGTTTCTTTAGATTGAGATCTCGCTTTTTGGTTACGCTAGAAGCGGTAGATGTGTCAGCAACTGAATTACTCATTCATACTGCTCCCGATATTTGCGGACAATATATAAGGCATAAACATTCAGCCCCAGTGTTAGAAAAAACAATGTCATGCCGAGGGCAAACGCTACGAGTGTTTGCGGCGAGGTAAATTCAAGATCACCTGTAAGTTGGCTCACTATTTTGACCGTCACAGTCGTCATCGGTTCAAACGGATTGATGGATATCCGAGCCGCAATGCCCGCGGCTAGAACAACGATCATCGTCTCACCAATCGCCCGTGATGCGGTTAGCAATAATGCGCCGACAATGCCTGGAAGCGCAGCAGGTAAAATCACACGCCGAACGGTTTCTGAGCGGGTTGCTCCAATACCAAGGGAGCCATCGCGCATGGCACCGGGTACTTGGGTGATGATGTCATCAGACAAAGAGGATACAAAAGGGATCAGCATGATGCCCATCACAAGGCCAGCTGTCAGAACACTTTGAGCTTGGATGAAATTGGCAACGTCTCCGGTGGCTATTCCTGCGATCTGCGCACTGATATCTCGCAAGAACGGTCCGACTGTTACCAGAGCAAAGAAGCCATAAACAATGGTCGGGATTCCCGCCAAAACCTCAAGCAAGGGTTTGGCTATAGAGCGCAAAGTTGGCGAGGCATATTCAGCCATATAAATCGCTGCATATAACCCGATAGGAACGGCAACCAACATGGCGACCAGAGCGATATAAAGCGTACCTGCCAAGAGCGGAATCAAACCGAATTGCCCCGCAGATCCAGTATCACCGGCGCTTGCAAAACGTGGATCCCATGTGATTCCAAAGAAAAATTCCGTTGGAGGAACGCTGGAAAAGAAACGGCCGGTTTCTGTCACCATTGAGGCAAATATCCCCAATGTGGTGAGGATCGCTATTGTCGAGGCCGCAATCAGTCCGGCCAACATAAACCGCTCAACACGGTTGCGCGCTCTAAAACGCGGCTCGATCTTGCGGTAAGCATAAAACGCACAAAGCAGACTTATCCCAATGACAAAAATCGAAAGCAAAAGACGGCTGGTGTTTTGCGTTGAAATCATCGTCAAGGCACTGGTGACCATATAAGCCTCGCCATCACTCGCAAGGGCAATCCCATTTTCTGCAAGCAAGGGCTTTAGCAGTGAAATGTCTTTTGAAACTTCGGTAATTTGATCAGGGTTCAGCTGACGTAGCCCATCGGCTATCGACTCCACCGTTCCATAGATCAGGCTTGTTTTTGCCGGATCAAGGCTCTGAACCTCAACTGGAAAAGTAGATGTGATGGCATTTGAAATGACTGAGGGCGATATGACAAGCCAAAGGGCCATCAAAGCCATTGGCGGAAACAATGCCCAAGAAAGAACATAGGTTCCGTAATAGGCGGGAAGCGAATGAAGTCCAGATGCTTTTCCATTGGCGCTAGAAAGCGCTTTTGAACGCCCCGCGAAATGGCCTGCAATAGCGATGCATAATACAATCAGGAAAATAGACAAAAGAGACATTGGTAATCCTGAAGCCATTTTTGAAAACGAACAAATAATATGAAAAGTGGCCTGACCAACCAGGCCACCTATCAGTTCAAATTACATGGTGCTGCCATCCATGAAAGATTTGCGAATAGCTTCGCGTTCTTCATCTGGCGCAGCCACAAGACCATATTCAGACAATGGGCTATCTGGACCGATCATGCTGTCTGATGTGAAATATTCAACATATTCCTTGAGGCCTGGAATAACGCCGAGATGGGCCTTTTTCACATAGAAATACAAAGGACGGGACACAGGATATTCGCCAGTTGCAATGGTTTCTGTTGATGGAACAATACCGTCAACCGTTGCCACTTTCAGCTTGTCTGCATTGTTTTCATAAAAAGCCAGGCCAAAGACACCAACGCCGTTTTTGTTTGAATCAACACGGGCGAGTGTTTCTGTATAGTCACCATCAATATCTACGGCAGCGCCGTCTTTGCGAACTGCAAAACAATCTGTTGTAGCGGCTTTTTTATCCATACCTGATGCGATGCGAATTTCCAGATCACCTGCAGCTTCACATCCAACTTCAAGCAATTTGGTTTCAAACACTTCACGGGTGCCGTGTTTTTCTCCTGGAATATAGGTTGCAATATCCCAGTCAGGAAAAGCTGGATTTACTTCATTCCATTTCTTGTATGGGTTCGGAACAAGCTTTCCATCAACAGAAACCTGTGCGGCTAGAGCCTTATAAATATCTACAGGCTGAATCTCGAAATCCGGACCATTGATGTCTGTTGCAAAGACAATGCCATCATAGCCGATTTGAACTTCTTGAATTTCTGTCACCCCATTGGCTTTGCAGGCCTCAACTTCGCTGTCTTTGATTTGGCGAGAGGAATTAGCAACGTCGATGGTGTTTGCGCCAACGCCTTTGCAGAATTCTTTCAGGCCAGCGGAAGACCCGCCAGATTCGATTATGGGTGTTTTGAATTGGGAAAATGTTTCGCCAAAATTCTCCGCTACAATTTTGGCATAGGGCAATACGGTTGATGAGCCAGCCACTTGTACCTGGTCACGAGCAAATGCCGGTGAAAAGCTGGCTGAAAGAATGAGAGTTCCTGCAAATGCAGAGATAAGTGTCTTTTTGGCCATGTTGCCAATCTCCTGTTTAGGTGTTTTCCGTTTAGGACAAAACCCATTTAGCGCTTCTGCATGAAGCCTATATGTCAGTTTGATGACACTTATGTGACAGTGGGTTTGAGGGGCGATCTGTTGAATTAATCGCGATAAGGAAGGTGAACGGTAAAGACGCTACCATTTCCTTCAACACTGGAAATTTGGAGGCGACCTCTATGCTGGCTTATAATGTGTTTCACAATTGCAAGGCCGAGACCTGTGCCGCCTTTGTCGCGCGACCTATGGGTGTCCACCCGGTAAAACCGCTCCGTCAAGCGCGGTAAATGTTCCCGTGCAATTCCCTCACCTTGATCCTCAACGGATATGGATAATACCCTGTCGGTAAAGCCTGCAATATGGTTGTTGGTGCAAATAGAAACCGTGATTTCACTTTCGGGCGCGCTATACTTAACCGCATTTTCAATCAGATTGATTAGAACCTGGGTGATTTCGTCTTCAAAGACAGGAAGCGGTTTTGGCTTTCCCTCAATATCCACTTTAATGTGCTTGTTTTCTTTTACAGCAGTATTTGAAAGTGTTGTGACCACCCTCTTTGTCAATTCGACCATATCAATATGTTTTGAAGGTCGCTGGTTCTGTCTGGCCTCTACTTTTGAAAGAGACAATAGGTCAGAAATCAACCGCACCATACGCGATGCTTCGAGCTCCATCAGGCCAAGAAACCGCTCACGGGCTAGCACGTCATCTTTTGCTGGACCCTTGATGGTCTCAATGAAGCCTGACAAAGCGGTTAAGGGAGATCGCAATTCATGGCTTACATTCGCCACAAAATCTGTGCGCATCTGTTCTGCATTGGCCAAGTCTGTCAGATCTTTGATGGTTACCAGAAGCAACGGAGATTGCTGGGTATCCTGATCAAGGCTTGTCACCTTGAAATTAAATACGCCTTTGATCGGATTTTCCAAGGCAACTTTGATCGAAGCCTCATTTTTACCGTCACTCACATCGGTAATAATTTTCATCACATCGGCATGGCGAAACAATCGCACGAAATTTCGACCCACAAATCCTTCCCCAAACAGGGAAATGGCTGTTTGGTTCATAAACAGAATGTGTCGCTCGCCATCAAGCACAAGCACTGGCTCTTGAAGCTCGTTCAAAATCTGTTCTATAGCGATACTAGGCAAGGTCATGTCTATTCATGTCGGTTTTATTCGATCAAGAATCAACTGAAATTTTTTGAGAATTGGCTGGTGAGCAATTAGGTATATTGCTGAACATCAAACAACAGCTCTATTTAGGCAGCTCTTCATCATCGTTTAGAATACGCGCCGCTGCTCCGTCTAAGTCCTCGTATTGGCCTGCCTGTAGGCTCCACAAAAACGCCACCAACCCCAAAAGTCCCAAGCCGATGGCTATTGGAATAAGGATAATGAGAATATTCATGCTGTCTCCAAACGACTTAGGGGCTTTGGATTTACTTGCGTTGTCCTGCTCCAATTTTTCATATTGGCGCGAAGACGAAGACTGTTCCCTATGACTACCAGTGAAGATGTGGACATGGCAATGGCAGCAAACAACGGGGAAATCATTCCTCCCATCGCCAAAGGTACGGCGATAGCGTTATAGGCCAAGGCCAATCCGAAATTCTGCTTTATAAGTCGCCTGGCTTTACGAGCGATTTGTATCGCATGAGGAATAGCCTCAAGGTCATTTCGGGTGAATACAAAATCAGCTGCTTGTCTGCCAATATCAGAGGCTGATGCCGGGGCCATGGACGCATGACCAGCCGCGAGAGATGGCGCATCGTTTAACCCATCGCCCACCATCAAAGGAAACTTCCCTGCCTGTTTAAGTGTTTCAATTCTTGCAATCTTGTCTGCGGGTTTTTGGGCAAAGTGAACCTTATCCAGTTTTAGCTCTTCGGCAATCAAAGTCACCTTGGCCTGATTGTCACCGGATAGAATTTCGATAGGCAGCCCGAAGGCTTCAATTGCTCTTACGGTTTGAAATGCATCATCGCGTAATTTCTCAAGCAAGGTGAAATGGGCTGCACGCTCACCTTCAATCGCGAATGCGATATCGCCCGAAAAGGCTGGTTTGGATTTTCTACCTGCTATTTCATCAACCCAATCAGGTCGGCCAAGGCAGATTTTCTTTCCATTATAAGTCGCCTCAATGCCCTTACCAGCAATTTCAACGGTTCGGCCAATTTTGAACTCGGAACCTGGCAATAAATAGGCCTGAATTGCTTTGGAAGATGGGTGGGATGAGTGACCAGCCAGTGACCTTGCCAATCCCGCAACTTTGTCACTAAGTTCACTAGCGCGAACAATTTGCGGTATGCCAGTTGTCAAAGTGCCGGTTTTGTCTAGCAATACGTGGTCAATTTCTGCCAAGCGCTCAAGGGCGCACCCGTCTTTCATCAAGATGCCTGACTCAAACAATTTTCCTGCACCGATGACATGAACCACAGGCACGGCTAGTCCAAGAGCGCATGGGCAAGTGATGATTAAAACGGATATCGCCACATATAACGATGTGTGCCAATCACCGTTAGTCACAACCATCCAAATGATAAATGCTGCCAATGCCAAAAGATGAACCGCAGGGGCATAAATACGCGCTAGACGATCGGCGATCCTGACATAATTTCCTCTTCCGTTTTCTGCGGCATCCAACATTCTGGAAACCTCAGCAAGAAAGGATTTTTCACTGGTCTGGGTGGTTTTAATATCAATGGTGCTTGTCAAGTTACGCGTTCCAGCCAGAAGACTTGCACCTTCTTTCAGCACAGCAGGATCACTTTCTCCGTTAACCAGTGACAGGTCAAAATCGCTTTCACCAGAGACGATTTTGCTGTCCACCGGAACACGATCACCCGGCACAAGACGGATAAGATCGCCAACACGAATTTCATCCAAAGGACGATATTCAAGTTTGCCTGATGGTAAAATAATATTGGCGCCACGTGCCGCCAATCTGGTTAGGCCCGACACGGCATTGCGTGCTCGCTCGCGCATCATTTGATCGAGATATCGACCAATCAACAAAAAGAACAACAATGAAACCGCCGCATCGAAATATGCCTCACTGCCATGGGTAAGGGTTTCATAAAGGCTCATTGCAACAGCCAGTATGACGGCAAGTGATATGGGGACATCCATGTTTAAATGACGTTTTGATAAAGCTAGAAAAGCTGAACGGAAAAACACTTGGCCACTATAAGCAACAGCTGGAATAGCAATTAAAGCTGAAACCAAGTGAAAGAAGTCTCGCGTTGTTCCATCCGCTCCTGACCAGTTCGAAACCGATAGAAGCATCACGTTCATCGCTGCAAAACCTGCAACAGCCAAAGCACGAAGCAATTTTGCAGCTTCTTTGCCATGGGCAGATTCTTCACCCTTTTCAGCGTCAAGCGGCATCGCTGGATAGCCCAATTGCTCAAGCTTTTGAACAATTTCAATTGGGGGTAATTTAGGATCAACAACGAGAGAAATACGTTTCAAGGTCAGATTCACCCGAACAGATTTTATTCTGGCTTCCTTTGCAAGTTCCTTTTCTATGATTGCTATACAACTGCCGCAATGAATGAACGGGCTGGAAAAAACATAGCATAGCAACCCACCATCTTGGCCATGGCCATAGCTCAATAGATCCGCATTTTTGCCCGCCAGGGAAATAGCCTCAGCATTTTCCAAGGATCGATCAGCAATAATATCTCCGCCACAACAGCTCATCTGATTGGTTCCTTAAGGGCGACTGACTGTGATTCTGATTGATTTTTCCAATGCATTGCCTTGGGTATCAAGGGCAACCATATCGATCTGCCAAACCCCTTTTGCCAAAGCGGTTTCCGCTTGGAAATTTCCATCATCCAATTTCGTCAGTGATAGATAACGATCATCGACTTCTGTTACAGGTCTACCGATTTTTGCAGTTAATTCTGCAAGATCAAGGGGTTTTCCAGTGCGGTCATTCACACCAAGTGTGACAATACCATTGTCATAGGCTGCTGAAATTTTCCAACCCATCGCTTGTTGTTTCTCCAAACGCGCCGTTTCTACATTGAATTTCTGACTTGCCACGTAAGAGTTCTTGACCACCAAACCCGTCCAACTGGAATTAGCATAATAGGCGAGGGTCAAATTAACAGTGATAATGGTTCCAAAAAACAACCCCATCACGATTGCCATATGCCAGCCTGTAAATTTTTGAGACCTTAAAATCGCATTCAACATGTTCAACTCCTTAAGCTACTATTCAGCTTTGTTATTTCGCAGGTGTTTCAAAAATCGCGTCATAGGTATCTTTTTCAAATGACTGCTTATCTTCAGCAATGAGTTGAAAACTGGTTTTACCGTCAATGCGGTGTTCTGGAGGTACCGAAATAAAAACCCTCAAAGCGCGCAATTTGTCTGGTTCAACAGGAATCGCGAAGCTAACGCCCGGCGGTTGTGGAATATCATTGATGCTCATGACGCCGCCAGGAAGACCTTCCAAAGAGAGAAAGATGGTACGTGGCTCCGGGATCATGTTCAATATTTTTACGGTATACCCATTGCGGATTGAACCGTCACTCAAACGCACAAAAACCGGATTGCGATCATGTTGGACATTCACTTCTAAACGATCACGGGAGCCCAGCGCTATCAACAAACCAACGCCGATGGCCGCCCAAGCTGCAAAGTAAATAAGTGTGCGGGGTCGTACAAAAATCTTCCAGTCAAAATGACGAACCGTAGTGCCAAATTTACCCGTATGATCCCTGACCCGTTCCGGATTGATCTTGCTGGTTTCCGGGTCAATCGCAATTGCCATGTTATGATTGTAGTCACTCAATGTGGCATAAGAGATCAGGCCTTTTTCACGACCAAGCTTGCCCATAATGTCATCGCAAGCATCTATGCAAAGTGCGCAGGTAATACATTCCAATTGCTGGCCGTTGCGAATGTCGATACCCGTGGGGCAAACTGCAACACAGGCATTGCAATCTACGCAATCACCACCAACAATTCCCTGCGCAACAGCTTTTTTTGAGCCCTTGGTTCTGGGTTCGCCGCGCCAGTCATTATAGGTTACTACCAGCGAATCTTCGTCCAGCATAGCAGCCTGAATGCGCGGCCAAGGACACATATAAATACAAACCTGTTCACGCATGATGCCGCCAAACAGATAGGTTGTTGCCGTCAGAACTGCCACAGTAGAATATGCGATAAATGCGGCCTGCCCAGTAACCAGATCTTTCAATAGAGTTGGCGCATCTGCAAAATAGAAAATCCAAGCACCACCAGTTAAAACGGCAATTACAATCCAGATGGCATGTTTGAGCGTGCGCTTCCATAATTTGCTGAGCGAAAAAGACGCTTTGTCTAACCGGATGCGCGCGTTGCGGTCGCCTTCCACCCAACGCTCAACAACCAAGAAAAGATCGGTCCATACGGTTTGGGGGCAGGTGTAACCACACCAGGCACGCCCAACAACAGATGTGACCAAAAACAACCCAATACCAGCCATGACCAACAGTCCGGCAACGTAAATAAATTCTTGGGGCCAAATCTCGATGAAAAAGAAATAGAAACGGCGATGGGCCATATCAATCAAAACAGCTTGATCGGGCGCGAATTCTCCTCGGTCCCAGCGTAGCCATGGTGTGATATAATAAATTCCAAGGGTGACCGCCATAATGATCCATTTCCAGCGACGGAAAACACCTTCAACTTTCTTTGGATGAATCTTTTCCCGGGCAACATAAAGCGGCTCGGATTTGGCCTTAGCCCCCGTATTGATGGCTTTTACATCAAGCGCTTCAATTTTTGTTTCGTCCAACATGGCTACTTCCAGAGAAATGGCTTCAATTTTTACTGACGTTATGGATCAACAGGTTTTGGTTCCTTGATCTGGGTCAACCCTAATTCGAAATAGGCTAAAGGCGAGACTTTTGAACATCCCGCCTTTTCATCATGTTCCAGGTTTGGGGTATTATTCGCCGCCGCCCAAACTGTGAACATAAGTCGCCAATTGTTTAGTGGTCGCTTCCCCAAGACGCGCTTCCCAAGCGGGCATCACGCCTTGTTTTGGTTTTACAATCTGGGCAACAATTTCGCTGTGTTCGCCGCCATAAAGCCAAAGGGCATCAGAAAGGCGAGGAGCCCCAACTTCTCGAATACCTTCACCGTTATCGCCATGGCATGCGGCGCAATTATCAGCATAAACGCTAGCTCCGCGCTCTGCGCCTGCTGCATCAAATCCCTGATTGGAAATTTTGCGTATATGCCAAGCAACATCTGCGATTTCATCGCGATTCAAAATTTCATCAGCACCATAGGCAGGCATATCAGAAATTCGAGTGTCATCATTGCCGGGATGGCGGATACCGTGTTGAAGCGTCACATAGATATCATCAACTGTTCCGCCCCAAATCCAGTCATCATCATTGAGGTTTGGATAACCCGCTGAACCCGCAGCCCCTGTTCCATGACACTGAACACAGTTTACTTTAAAGGCAGCTTTACCGCCGGCAATCGCAAATTGATTCAAGTCAGCATCGGCGCTGATTTCAGAAACATCGGTTGTCAGCAATTTGTCGAGATAAACGGACTGCGCGGCTTTTGCTTCCGACATTTCAGTTGCGACAGCGCCTCGACTGGACCAGCCAAGTAAGCCTTGGGACGAAGTCGTGATCATGGGAATTGACGGATACGCAATCGCATAACCAATAGAAAAAATGATGGTCAGATAGAATGACCAGAGCCACCAACGCGGCATGGGATTGTTTAATTCCTTGATTCCGTCCCATTCATGGCCAGTGGTTTCAACGCCGGTGAAATCATCAATTTCCCTGACGTCGTCATTGTGATCGTTTGCGGACATTATTCGTCCTCCTTAAACGGAATGTTAGCAGCGTCAGAGCTGGCAGATTTAGAACCAGGTCTAAATGTCCAAAGCACAACACCTACGAAAATCAGGAACATGTATAACAGGCCCCAACTATCGGCGAATGTTCTCATTGTTTGATAATCAAGTGACATGGGAGGCTCCTATCTAATGTTTTCTTCAGGCTTGTATGTTGAGAAGTCGACCAGCGTACCAAGCATTTGCAGATAGGACACAAGCGCATCCATTTCTGTCAGCTTTTCCGGGTTACCGTCAAAATCACCCAGCACTGCCTTGGGATAGCGTTCTTCAAGACCTGAAGTGTCAGCATCAGGATCTGCTTGAGCGAACAAATCAGCCTTGGCGTTTTCGATCATCTCATCGCTGTAAGGCACACCTACAATTCTATTTGCGGAAAGGTGAGCCGCTGGATCATCCATGTCGAGGGCTGCGTCTTTCAAAAAGGCATAACCTGGCATGATTGATTCAGGTACGATGTTACGCGGTTCAATCAAATGCTCCACATGCCACTCATTTGAGTAACGTGCGCCAACCCTTGCAAGATCAGGACCTGTCCGCTTTGATCCCCATTGAAATGGATGATCATACTTGGATTCTGCCGCCAGACTATAAGGTCCATAGCGTTCCACTTCATCACGGAACGGACGGATCATCTGGCTGTGGCAAACATAGCATCCTTCTCGGATGTAAATGTTTCTGCCAGCCAATTCCAGCGGCGAGTAGGGCCGCACCCCTTCAACATCTTCAATGGTATTTTCAAGATAGAAAAGCGGTGCGATTTCTACAACGCCACCCACGGTGACTGCTAGGAAGGAGAAGACCAGCAACAATGTGGCATTCTTCTCAAGGACTTTGTGTTTGTCGAGAATAGACATGTTGTTATCTCCTATTCAGCCGGTGCGAGGTAAGGTTTGGCAGCGCCCATGGGAGCTTCCTTGCGGATGTCCCCACGGATGGTGCGATAGATGTTGTAGGCCATGACCAATGCTCCGGCGAGGAACAGCAAACCGCCGATAGTGCGCACTACATAGTAAGGATGCATGGCAGCAACGGATTCAACGAAGGCATAAACGAGATAGCCCTGGTCATCATATTCGCGCCACATCAAGCCCTGCTGAATACCCGCTACCCACATGACCGCCGCATAAACAACGATACCAAGCGTTGCGAGCCAGAAATGCCAGTTTACCAGACGCAGAGAGTATAGCTGTGTGCGGTTCCACAATTTTGGAACCAGATAGTAGATGGCACCAAATGTGATCAGACCATTCCAGCCAAGCGCACCGGAATGCACATGTCCAATTGTCCAGTCTGTATAGTGGGACAAGGAATTGACCGCCTTGATGGACATCATCGGCCCTTCAAAGGTTGCCATGCCGTAAAACGCTACGGAAATCACCATCATGCGAAGGATCGGATCGGTACGCAATTTATCCCAGGCACCAGACAAGGTCATCAGACCGTTGATCATACCACCCCAGGAAGGCATCCACAGCATGATAGAAAATACCATACCAAGTGTCTGCGCCCAGTCAGGAAGCGCTGTATAGTGCAGGTGGTGAGGACCAGCCCAGATATACAGGAAGATCAGACCCCAAAAGTGCACGATGGAAAGGCGATAAGAGTAAACGGGACGTTCAGCCTGTTTTGGAATGAAATAGTACATCATTCCAAGGAAGCCGGCTGTCAGAAAGAAACCCACGGCATTGTGGCCATACCACCATTGGGTAAGCGCATCTTGAACACCTGAGAAAGCAGAGTAACTTTTCACACCGAGGAACGATACTGGGATTGCCAGATTGTTCACCACATGGAGCATTGCTACAGTGACGATGAAGGACAAGAAGAACCAGTTGGCCACATAAATATGCGGCTCTTTACGCCTGATGATCGTGCCCAGATAGACGGCCAGATAGGCAAGCCATACAACCGTCAACCACAAATCGACATACCATTCCGGCTCAGCATATTCACGGCTTTGGGTAATACCCAAAAGATAACCCGTGGCTGCCATTACGATGAAGAGCTGATATCCCCAAAAAACGAACCAAGCGAGATTGCCACCCCATAGACGCGCTCTTGATGTGCGCTGAACCACATAAAACGATGTGGCAAGCAGCGCATTTCCGCCAAAGGCAAAAATAACAGCCGATGTGTGAAGTGGACGAAGCCGTCCAAAATTGAACCAAGGCTCAATATTCAAATCAGGCCAAGCAAGCTGTGATGCGGCGAGAACGCCGATCAGAAAGCCAACAATACCCCAAAAGGTGGTTGCAATTACACCGTAGCGGACAACTTCATCCATATAACCGGATGTGTCAGCTGGCATTAAAACTTCACCAGGACTTGCAATTTTTACGCGTCGAATCAGGAATACTGAACTGATCAGTAAAACCAGCATCAAGATAAATGCGTGTGCCTGGAAAAGGCTGTCTTTGGCAAATGCTGCAGCTAGTAACGCCAAAAATGCGGCAAACCCTACTGCAACTGCCTCTGGCAGATTTTTCATTGTATCAACCCCCTCTTTCATATTCAGGTTGTGTCATTCATTGGACACCTTGTTTGTGCTGCAGGCTGAAAGTCGTGACATAGGTATGGCTTACTCAACACGCAGCACAGGTGTTGCAGCTTTTTCTGGCAAAATTAGTTGGCAACAACTTTGATCTGGATCAACGCAGCAAAAAAAATCGCGTTTATTTTCCATAACAAGATTAAAAGAGGAGCGTGTCATGGGAATCCCAAAAGCCAGGCAGGAAGATAAGGCTGAACCGCCAATTATTCTTTCAGATATCAACAGCTTGCATCAATGTCAGTTAGACCTTTGCAATGCATTGGAGAAACTTGCAGACCAATTGCCCGACAATATTGATACGCAGGAATGTTTGCATCTGGCTCGGATGATTTATCCCACAGTGAAGTCGGCTCATGCATTTGAAGAAAACAAATTATTTCCTTATCTCACGTCTCATTTTTCCCAACAGATTAATCCTCAAACACTTGATCGGCTTCATTGCGAGCACTGGGAAGATGAAAGCTTTGCCTGTGAAGTGCAGGAGGCTCTCTTAAGCTTGGTTAAAAAGCCTGAATGGGCGAACCATGAGGCCTTGGGTTATATGTTGCGTGGTTTCTTTGAGGGATTGCGGCGCCATATCGCATTTGAGCGCGATTTGCTGAACCAGTTATTAAAACCAAATACACTTTTGAATTGAACTTTTATGATCGACTTTAGAAAAATTCTGGTAAAATACGATACGCCGGTTCCTCGCTATACCAGCTATCCGACAGCGCCTCATTTTATCCAAGGACTTGGTGGCGAGTTGTTACAATCAACTCTTTCCAGCCTTGATACAGCCAAACGCTTATCTCTTTATATCCATATTCCTTATTGCGACCGTCTATGCTGGTTCTGCGGATGCCATACCAAACAGACCAATCAATATGCTCCGGTTGTGAAATATGTAGATACATTGATTGCTGAGATCATGCTTCTTGGCGAAAAAAGCAGTTGTCGACCGCTTCTTGGAGAAGTGCATTTTGGCGGCGGCTCTCCAAGCCTATTACGCAGCGAAGACATGATAAGAATACGTCAGGCCTTGGGTCTGGTGTTTCAAATAGACAAAGCAACCCAAATCAGCGTTGAAATTGATCCCAATGATCATAATGACGATATGATTTACGGGTTGAAATCCATTGGACTGACCCGAGCCAGTATTGGTGTGCAAGACTTTGATCCAGAGGTGCAAAAGGCTATCAACAGGCCCCAGAGCTTTGAGCAAACATTCGACCTTGTTAGAGCGTTGCGATCTATTGGCATATCATCTGTTAATGTTGACGCTCTATACGGTTTGCCTTTGCAGAATAAACAAAGGCTGCAAAAAACTATTGAACATGTGATTTCCATGGAACCGGATCGAATCGCGATGTTTGGCTATGCCCATGTGCCATGGGTAAAGAAGCACCAAAGCATGATCAATGAGGGCGATTTACCGGGAAACATCGAGCGCTATGAACAGGCCAAACTTGCTGAGGAGCTTTTGGTCCAAAGTGGTTTTCAGAAAATCGGTCTCGACCATTACGCACGCCCAGATGACAAACTCGCACAATGCGCGAACCAAGGTATTCTAAGAAGAAATTTTCAGGGATATACCAGCGACCCTTGTGAAACATTGATCGGACTGGGCGCATCTTCTATTGGTCAATCGACGGAAGGGCATTTTCAGAATATCGTTCCCACAGGTCAGTATACTCTGGCTGTAAACAATGGAACGCTTCCCGCAGCAAAGGGCTATCGTTTTACCCAAGATGATCGCATCAGAGGCTGGATTATTGAGCGTTTGATGTGTGACTTTCATCTGAAATTTGATGAATTAGAGGCGCGGTTTGGCTCTAAATGCGAAACTTATGTTGAAGAAGCCATTGCAATTGCAAAGTCAGATCGCGATGGCCTTTGCACAGCGACATCAACACGGTTTCAAATCAATGATGATGCACTGGCCTTCACCCGGCTTGTTGTCGCCAAGTTTGATTCCCATCTCAAGCAATCGGATTTCAAGTTTTCGAAAGCAGTATAATCAGACAAATATAGGTGGCGTTTAACGGTCTAGCTCACATTCATTTTCAAGCCTTGAAAGACTTGGAACGGTGACCGTGCGATTGTTTTCAAGTTCGATGACACCTGCTTTTCGCAACTTGGTCAGCTGACGGCTGACGGTCTCGATTGTCAGACCCAGAAAATCAGCAATATCCGCACGCTTCAATGGAAGCTCAAAGCGAATGATATGATTGGGATTTTCAAAATCCGGATCGATATGGGTTGCAATCATGTGAATAAAACTTGCAACTTTTTCACTCGCAGTTTTCCTGCCAAGGGTTAACATCCAGTCGCGCGCTTCATCTAATTCTTTCAAAGCCTGCTCATGGAGACGATGCTCCAGTTCCGGCGTTTCTTTGATCATCGCATCCAAAACATGGGCTGGAAAAGAGCATAGCTTCACCTCAGTTGCTGCTTGCGCAGCAATTTCCGTCTGCCGCTTGAAGGGGCGACCGAGAAAATCTGGTGCAAATTGAAGTCCGACGATTTGCTGGCGACCATCGGCCATCAATTTGGTAAGCTTAACAACGCCTGACATCACATTCGAATAGGTTGAGATATCTTGTTCACTAGCAACCAGTTCCTGATCTGCCGCATGACTTTTCTTATTGGTTTGCTTGCTTAGAACCACCAATTGTTCAGGTGACAACGCACCGCAAATACCTTTGTGCCTCGCCTCACATGAAATGCACAGCACTGGAACTTCTGAATTGTGAACGTCTTTGCGCAATTGGTACTCTTTCCAATACGGGATCCGCCGATTTAATAGCCTAGCGGATCAGATATACGAATAATAGGTTTGATTGTCTGATTTGGTGGTAATTTTTGCCACAGGCAAACAATGGCTTATAGAGATGCTAAATGACGGTCTCGTTAAGCGAGTTTGATTTGACGTGAAGTACGGTTCGGGTCAAGGTTGGTCGAAAGTATCAAGTGGGTAAAGACGGTATGGAAACCTATAACGGCGTTTTGCAGCGGTTTGGTAAATTTCTGACCAAGCTATTGGTCAAAGAGTCTGCCGGATACAAGCCTTACACACCATCAGACCCTGAAACGCTCAACAGAATACTTGAGCCGGGCGATATTTTGCTGGTTGAGGGCAATCAGTTTGTTTCCGCTTCTATTAAATATCTCACCCAGTCAACTTGGTCACATGCAGCTATTTATGTAGGTGACATTCTAACAGATGATCCTGACAAAAAAACTAAGCGCCATTGCCTGATTGAAGTGACGCTCCAGGAAGGATGTGTATCTGCTCCTTTAGAGCGCTATCGGCGTTATAATACGCGTATTTGTCGGCCGATTGGGTTGACCAAAGAAGACAGGCAAGTTGTCGTCGATTTCATGGTTTCTAAAATCGGCTTGAAATATGACACGAAAAACATTTTGGATTTGCTTCGTTACTTTTTCCCAACGCCGCCCATTCCCGTTCGCTGGCGGCGAAGGATGATTGCCTTTGGATCAGGCGAACCCACAAAAGCCATTTGTTCATCGCTGATTGCTCAGGCTTTTCAGAGTATTAAATATCCAATTTTGCCCGAAGTCACCCTTGCGCCCGGGAGGGTTCACGCTAAATCTGATCATTCTCGGCGCGAGATATTGCATATTCGCCATCATTCGCTTTATACCCCCCGCGATTTTGATCTTTCGCCCTATTTTAAAGTGATTAAGCCGACCCTCGAGCATGGCTTTGACTACAAAAAACTCCAGTGGAGCGGCAAATTATCTGAGCGTGATATATTACGAAACAAAGTCAGCCATGAGGAAGAAATCGCAGACAACAAAAAGACTGAGTAATAATTATTTTAGCCAGTGGTTTATGCCACCAAATTACCACAATTGAGGAGCGAATCTGCGTTGCTCAGCTCCGATACGGCAGCTGCTTTCCCGGATATCACCATGAATACCCTTCACACTGCGCATGATCACACCACCACAAATAATCCAAAAGTAAAAAATCTAAGCACAACATCCAAAATGAACGCATTTTGGGTTTGTTTGTTGATTTTCACACAATTGGTGGCTGTAGCTTTCGCAACCGATTGGGCCATCATCACCCTGTTCCATTTACCAATCCCTTTAACGGTAGTTCTTGCCATCTTTACGGCTGCTGGAGTGGTGTATGGCGGATGGTTCGCAGTTCGCGCTGCGATCAATTCAGAACGTGAGTTTAGCGGCCAAGTTTAGGTCAATCCAGATAAAAAACCCTAAGGCTCGTCGGCTATCGGGACGGGCGGCAACTGCTGTTCTACAGCGTCTTGGGCCGCCCCAACCACAGCTTTTCTTGTCTCTTCGCCAATGGGTTGGTCGGCCATAACCTGCACTTTAACATTACGCTCTGCAAAACCGATTCCATTTGCATCAAATGCATCACGAACCTTTTGATAAGCGTCACGACGAATAAGCCATTGCTCACCGGGCTTGGTCATAAATTTGACCCCGACAACCATATTAAACTCTTCCATTCGCCTTACGCCCTGAGATTTCAGTGTCTGAATAATACTTTTCCCGTAAACCTCATTTTCCAGTAATTCGGCTCCGATCTTTTTCACCAGCTTCTTGACCAGTTTTAGATCGGTTTCAAACGGCACACGAAACTCAAGTTTCATGATCACCCAATCACGGCTGTAATTGGTCAGTGATTTTAACTCGCCAAAGGGGATGGTGTGAACCATGCCCCTGTGGTGACGTACCCGCAGTGAGCGGATAGACATCGATTCAACTGTCCCTCGCAGATTATCTATCTCAATATATTCTCCAATTCGAAACGCATCATCGATCAAGAAAAATATGCCTGAGACCACATCGCGGACTAGAGCCTGGGCACCAAAGCCAATGGCTACACCAAGGACACCAGCACCGGCCAAGAGCGGCGCAACATTGACCCCGAACGATGTCAGAATGCTCAAGAAAACAACCATCAAAAGGGTCACCATGAGGATCATCCGAAGCATAGGTAAAAGCGTTGCCATGCGCGCTTCCGGTCCAGGTGCCTGTCCATCAGGCGGCGGCGTGTAGTCAGCCAGGCGTCGGTCAATTGCGGACTTTGCCCAATGCCAGATTAAATCTGCCAACAACAAGGCAAATAATGTATCAATTGCTACATCAAAAACCTTGCCAGCCAGACTTTGAGAAGCTGAAAGTGCAAAAAGATTGATATCCCAAAGGTTGATTAACAACAGGATTGCCAGTGCAACCAAAAGAAATCTCACAACCCTGCGAATGATTGAACCATATATCTCCACAGGTTGAATGAACGTTTCTGCTTCCACGGCTTCAACATTATCAGTTGTTTCTATTTCATCTGGTGTGTCAGCCTGCTCACTATCCAACTCAAGGAGTTGCTGATTTCTATCAAATAAAGCGGCCTGATTGAACAAACTCTCTACCCATTTGCCCGCCAGTGAAATTGCAGGGACAAGCAACCCGATTGTCAAAACGGTTCCGGTCAGCGGCGATGCGCCCATGATGGAAAGGGCCAAGACCATACACAATAATACGGTAAGATAAGTCGGCCAAGTATCAGCCAAGCGCCCTTTGATTGTAACGCGCTGGGTGTCAGAGTTTGAGAAATAGCGCTTCAAAGACCAAATGGCCGACAACCCTAAAAGCGCCCATATAATCGTAACAAAAATATCAATAGATACAAGCGTGCCTGCTGTCTGACTATCGCTCATAACTGTCAATGTTTGTGAAAATAGTCGGTGAACAAAGTTGGCAAAAACACCAAAGGAGAGAAGAAGCACAAACCAATAACTGCTCAACGCTGCCTGTTTTCCAGTGAAATTTACCAGACGCAAGTTTGATAGACGTGGAGCGAATAAAACTCTAGAAATCAACTTAATGAAACGTATCGCAACAATCATAATCAGGAAATCGAGCACCAACGCGCGCATTGTTTCTGGCCAGTCAAAGAGTAAAAACGCTCCTATGCTTCCCAAAACGAAGAAACTTAACGAGCCCAGCTCAATACCGAGCCTTGCAAATACACCTTGGTATTTCACTCGAAAAGAAGAAGGCTGCAGAAACTCAATCTGCATGGAGCGGTATTTGGTATATTGATGATAAAGCCATTCCAACGCAGCGCCGATGAACAGAAAAATGAGGCAATAGGTTAGAAGTCTCAATAGTTCGGTTTGAGACAGTTGAGATTGCCAAACCCCAGCCAACATACCAATTGCCTTTGGGATATCTGTCCAAAAAGTTGCCAATTCACCTAACCGTTCGTGAACGGACTGGGTGACAACAGCAAGCTGATCACGCATGGCAAAAGAAGGTGCATTCACGGCCCTAATTTCTGATTGGCTGGAAGCGCTTTCTGCAAGCCAATTGCGTATGGATGGATCTCCCAATAAGCGCATAAGCTCGCGAACATCGTTTGGAGAGGGAGGTGCAGTGACTGTACCTGCGGCATCAGGGGATGGCGGAGACTGTGACAATGCTGCGCTGGCCGACAAGATCAGAATGATTATTGAACTGCGGAAAAGTAAGAATACAGCGCGAAGGCCTGACTGGATCATCATCTGGCTTCTCCATCAGCATTTAAAACCAAAGCCCCATCAGGAGCTGGGTCCGTGTTTGAACTTTTTTGGCCCTTACGGAACTCACTGAAGGCAACATCGGGTTCAAACAGCCGTTCGATATGAACTTCGCCTGCACCGGGAATACACTGGCACGCAAGACGAACATCGCTATCGCTTTTGGTTACTAGAAGCGCATCGGCTTCCAATTGGGTTGGTTCAGGTAATTCTGCCGAAGTTTTCAGTATTCGAATTCGACATGTTCCACACCGCCCTCTGCCTCGGCATAAATTTGCGTGAGGAATATTGTTGGTTTTTGAAAGCTCTAAAAAAGTATTCCCAACTACCGCATTTATGGCCATGCCATTATCGTAAACAACGCTAACTACTCCATCCTGTCGGAACAGGCGCCACCAGCGCGCAATCAAGACCAAAGCAAGAATACCTGCATAGATAAAAATCATGATCCATTTTACTTGCTGAACATATGCATAGTTTTCTGCAAAAGTATCAGTAGCAGCAATTTCATTTTCAGCATCTTGTGATACGCCATATCCGTCAACGCTCTCAGCAGCATAGGGGATGTCATCTTCATTTTGTTGATCCGTGTAAGATGCAGTATTTTCAAAATTTCGAATTGCAAGATTACCCCCTTCAACAAACCCTAGAAGCGCCAAGACGGGTACCAGAACAATTAGTGGATAGGTAAAAAGGGCTATTCGCGGCCACCAGGTTTTTAGTTGCAGCCATGTAAAAATTCCAATGCTGCCATGGACCCAGACGATCATCAAAAGCAAGACCTGGCGCAAGCCCTCAAGAGGACTATCGATCCAAAAGAAATGCATCAAAATCGGATAAGTTGGCGGCGTATCGAGAATATTGACCATTGCAATGACACCCCAGACATGGGGTATCATCAGCGGCAATATCAAAAAGCCAGATGCGAATTGTAGGCCATCTGATGCGGACATTTGCAGTGTGTTTCGCTGATACAAAACCTGCAGGCCCAAAACAGCATGAATCAAGAGGGCTGACAAAAGAATAATGCCCCCAAGCCTGCTTGACCAAATATACATGAAAGCAGGGCGCGTTTGCTCGACCAATTCAGCGGAGACAATGCCCAAAGATACATTCAACAAATGACAGGCAACGAACACATACAACAACAGTCCGGTGATAATTCGGAGGTTTCTTTTCATGCAATACTGTCTCTCCGGCAACCATTTGACATTGGAATGCGATTGAATGTCCGTGCCCTTTTCATATCGTGACAAATACCAACAGAGAAATCAATCATCCGCCAAAAAGTGTGCTCGGTATTTGGATATATACAGGTTCGTGGTTATTTGAATTTGAAATTCGGCAATGAGTGAAAAGCTTTTCTCAATGCATCGCCCCAACCGCTGGAAATGGTGTTGAAATAAGAATCATCAGCATCAATGCGATGTTGATGAGAGAATTCAAACTGCTCATTTTCATAAACCAGCAAGTCAAGCGGAAGACCAACAGACAGGTTTGCCTTTATGGTAGAATCGAATGAAACCAGCATCAACTTAACTGCATCTTCAAAACTCATATCTGCATCATAGGCGCGAACAATAATGGGACGCCCATATTTTGTCTCGCCGATTTGGAAAAATGGTGTATCTTTGGAAGCCTCAACAAAATTGCCTTCGGGATAAATCAAGAAAAGCCTGGGCTCTCCGCCTTTGACCTGCCCGCCCAAAATGATGGTAGCATTAAAAGCTGTACTGGCTTTTTGACCAGTATCTGCATTGAGCGCAATTACTTCTTTTAGCGTTTCGCCAACCAAACGGGCAACCTGAAACATGGAGGGTTGCTCTATGATAGAAGGCTCGCGATCGGAATATGCCTTCGTGCGCTCGTCAAGGATACTGACAACAGACTGGGTTGTCGCAAGGTTTCCCGCAGTGAGAAGCGTGATCGCACATTCGCCCGGCTTCGACCAGGTGAACATTTTTTGGAACATGGAGATGTTATCAACACCAGCATTGGTTCGGGTATCAGACATGAATACCAAACCCTTGTTGAGGCGAAGACCGATGCAATATGTCATTAAGGAATAACTCGACTAGTTTAGAGGATGCGTTGCACCCTATTACTGCTGAACTTGTATAGACACAATCATGGTTTCAACACTATTTCCCAACCGGATTCCAGATACAGGGGCTGCTTCATGGTAATCCAAGCCAGTTGCAACACGCACATAACGCTCATCTGGTGAAATGCCATTTGATACATCAAACCCAACCCAGCCAAGATCTGGAAGGTGTACTTCCGCCCAAGCGTGCGTAGCATCCTGATCGACCATATCGTCTATCATCAGATAACCGCTTACATAGCGTGCGGGAAATCCGAGAATGCGCGCGCAGGCAATAAATATATGAGCATGGTCCTGACAAACCCCATGTTTTCTTTCCAAAGCCGCCTCTGCAACAGTGGTCGTATCAGTTGTTCCAATTTCATAAGCAACTTTGGAAGAAATCACATGGGAGAGCGTATGAAACCGCTCAATATCATTGGCAAAATCAGTTCCCAGCTGTTTCGCCAGAGCCTTAACCAAAGGACCAGCTTTTGTCAGATCAGTGCTACGCTTGAAATGCCATAATGGCGCAAATCCGCCATGAGTTCCAACGATCCCGGCATTGTCTGCTGTCTCAACCTCGCCATCACAATGAACGGAAAAGCCGCTTTGACCGGGCAAAATACTGAGCAGAATTACATGGTTGTTATATTCGTCGTCATAACGAACCTGCTCTTCTGCGCCCTCGAGTTTCATATTCCAAGAAATAACGGATTGTCCAGCGCGTGATTTTGGCCTTAGCCTAGCTTGCTGGAGCGCATATTCAACAGGCGAATCATAGGAATAATGGGTTGTGTGGGAAATTTTTAACAGCATGTTTTATCCATTAAACCTGAAATCGGTTTCAATTTGAGCGCCAACAAGATTGTTGGAAGTGATGAATTCGCCCAAAAACTCATGCAATCCGTTGTTAAACACCGTCGTTACATTGTTGTCTTTAAACTGGCTGACAATGTTTCTGACCGTATCAAGACAAGGTGCTTCCGATCCGTATTGCTCGGATATGAAATCCAGGTTCCCCAAAACTTTTGAATAACAAAAATTCAAGGATCGCGGAAAGCGGCGGTCAAAAATCAAAAAGTCCGCAATTCCTTTTGGGTTGATCTCACCCTGGTTAAGCCAGTGGTAGGCCCTGTTGGCTGAGACTGATCGCAAGATGGTTTCCCATTGCACATTGTCAACTGGTGTTCCAACCAAGGACGCTGACGGCAATAAAACGTAATATTTTACATCGAGGATACGCGCTGTAGAATCTGCACGCTCAAGATAGGTTCCAAGTTGGGAAAAATCATAGGCGTCATTACGAAGTTTTGTTCCATACAGGGCGCCGCGAACTAGGGAACTTTGTTGGCGAATAACTGCCAACACCTCTGGGAGCTCTCTGCCTTTGATCGGTTTATCAAGAAGCTTTTTTAACGTCATCCAGCTTTCATTGACCGATTCCCAAATTTCACGGGTCAAGGCAGCGCGAACCAACCGAGCATTATTTCGGGCAGACTCAACCAGTGAAATCACGCTTGATGGATTGGCTGGATTTCGCAAAATGAAATCAATAATGCAATCTGCATCTACTTGATCATATTGCTTGTTGTAAGCCTTTAAAACGCCGGCTGCTTGAAGAACGGAAATCCACTCTTTTGTTGCTGACTTGGAACGGGTTAATGCAATGCGAAAACCGGCTTCGAGAAGGCGTGCATTATTCTCGCTCCGCTCCAAATTTCGAAACATCCAGTATAGGCCACCTGCTGTCTTACCAAGCATTTTTACCTCCATTTGGGATAGTGCAATACTCAGTCATCAAGCACCCATGTGTCTTTTGTTCCGCCTCCTTGCGAAGAATTCACAACCAGTGAACCTTCTTTTAAAGCTACACGCGTAAGGCCGCCGGGCGTTATTTTTATACCTTTAGGGGAAACCAACACATAGGGACGCAAATCCACATGGCGCGGCGCTAGACCTGCCTTGGTCAAGATCGGAACCGTTGAAAGGGATAAAGTAGGCTGCGCGATATAATTGCTTGGGCGCGCTTCGAGTTTAACTCGGAAGTCTGCAAGTTCTTTCTTTGAAGCCGCTGGCCCTACCAACATGCCGTAACCGCCAGATCCATGCACTTCTTTGACCACCAATTCATCCAGATGCTCAAGAACATATTTTAGCGAATCGGCCTCAGAACAACGCCAAGTCGGCACATTCTGCAATATGGCTTTTTCGCCCGTATAAAACTCGATGATATCAGGCATGTAGGAATAAATAGCCTTGTCATCGGAAATACCTGTTCCAGGGGCATTGGCAATCGTTATGCCGCCAGACCTGTAGACATCCATAATGCCCGGAACACCTAACATAGAGTCAGGATTGAAATTGATTGGATCGAGAAACTCGTCATCAATTCGTCGGTATAAAACATCGACTGGCTCATACCCCTTAGTGGTGCGCATGGCAACGCGGCCGTCAATCACGCGTAAATCATGCCCTTCAACAAGCTCAACACCCATTTGATCTGCCAGGAAGGAATGTTCAAAATAGGCAGAATTGTACATCCCCGGCGTCAACACGCCGACAACAGGTCGACCTTCACATTTTGGCGGGGCGCAGTCGGCAAGCGATTTATGCAAATTTTTAGTGTAATCACCCACATCTTGAACTGGCATTTTAGAAAACAATTCAGGAAACATGTGCAACATTGTTTCTCTGTTTTCGAGCATATAGGAAACGCCAGAAGGTGTTCTGGCATTGTCTTCCAAGACGAAAAACTCGTCTTCGCCGGTACGAACCAAGTCCACCCCAACGATATGCGTATAAACGCCACCGGGCGGTTCAACGCCTATCATCTTGGACAGGAAGGTCTCGTTGTTTGCAATCAGTTCCAAAGGCACTCGGCCTGCTTTTAATATTTCCTGTCGATGATAAAGGTCGTGAAGGAACGCATTGATGGCTCGAACACGTTGCTCGATGCCTTTGGACAACTTGGACCATTCTTTGGATGAAATGATACGGGGAATTACATCGAAAGGGATGAGACGTTCGGCAGCTTCTTCAGCGCCATAGACATTAAAGGTAATGCCGGTACGTCTGAAAAACTCTTCCGCTTCTTGAGATTTTTTCCGAAGGCGATCCAGATCTTCATCGGCCATCCAGACATCAAGGGGTGCATAGGGTTCGCGGGCAACGGCTTTTTCTCCTCCTTGAGAGGAAGAATGGCCAAACATTTCGTCGAAGAATTTTCCTGCATTGCTCATAATTCAACTCTATCTTACGCAAGCAATAGCGCAAGTGGCTCAAGACTGGTATGCGCAAACAAATCTGATAGTTGCGTAAAAAAAGTGCGCTTTGTTAAAATTTGGACCGGGAAAGATGATGAATGGGGCAATAAAACTCATGCGCAAGTCTCAAAAAGCTCTTTCAGATTCGTCGCTTCCGCTCTATATGCACAGCCATGAGCACAGAAAATAAAATGAACGGGATCTATCCCGGCCTTGACCACATCCGTAATTTTTCCATCGTCGCACATATCGACCATGGGAAATCGACACTTGCTGACCGACTGATACAAGCAACAGGCAGTTTGACGGATCGTGAAATGAGCAATCAGGTTCTTGATTCGATGGATATCGAAAAAGAACGTGGCATTACCATAAAAGCCAACACGGTTCGTCTGGAATATACGGCGGATAATGGCGAGCATTATGTTCTGAACCTTATCGATACGCCTGGCCATGTTGACTTTGCCTATGAGGTTTCACGTTCGCTTTCTGCTTGTGAGGGTTCTTTGCTTGTTGTGGATGCTTCCCAAGGGGTTGAAGCGCAGACACTTGCCAATGTTTATCAGGCTCTCGACAATGATCATGAGATCGTAACGGTTCTAAACAAGATTGATCTGCCAGCGGCTGAACCTGAGCGCATCAAAAAACAAATCGAAGAAGTAATCGGTTTAGACACTGTCGATGCTGTAGAGATTTCTGCAAAAACTGGCCATGGTATTCCCGCTGTCCTTGAAGCGATCGTCAAACAATTGCCACCACCAAAAGAGGGTGATCCTGAAGCACCGCTAAAAGCCCTACTCGTTGATAGCTGGTATGATGCTTATCTTGGTGTGATTGTTTTGGTCCGGGTCATTGATGGCGTTTTGAAAAAAGGTATGACCATCCGGATGATGCGCGCCGATGTGAAATATCCGGTTGAGCGTGTTGGAGTTATTACGCCTAAAATGCTTCAAGTTGCTGAGCTGCGCCCCGGAGAAATCGGGTTTATCACTGCGTCTATTAAAGAAGTGGCTGATACGCGTGTGGGTGACACCATTACTGAAGATAAACGCCAGACAGAAAAAGCCTTGCCTGGCTTTAAACCTGCGCAGCCGGTTGTGTTCTGTGGTTTGTTTCCTGTTGATGCGGCAGATTTTGAAGATCTTCGCTCCGCCATGGGCAAGCTGCGCCTCAACGATGCCAGCTTCTCGTTTGAGATGGAAACCTCGGCCGCATTGGGCTTCGGATTCAGGTGTGGTTTCCTAGGTCTGTTACATCTAGAAATAATTCAAGAGCGTTTAGAGCGTGAATTTGATCTTGATCTTATCGCTACAGCACCATCGGTCGTTTACGAGTTGCTGATGAACAATGGTGAGATGACCGAGTTACACAATCCAGCGGATATGCCGGATCCCTCTACCATTGCAGAAGTGAACGAGCCTTGGATCAAAGCAACTATCCTTACACCAGATGAATATCTGGGCGGCATTTTGAAACTTTGTCAGGATAGGCGCGGCATTCAAACCGAGCTGTCTTATGTAGGTGCACGTGCGATGCTGGTTTACGAATTGCCCCTCAATGAGGTGGTGTTCGATTTTTACGATAGATTGAAATCTATCTCCAAAGGCTATGCATCTTTCGACTACCAAATTGTTGGGCATCGTGAGGGTGAATTGGTAAAGATGTCGATCCTCGTAAATGATGAGCCAGTCGATGCATTGTCTATGTTGGTTCATAGAGGCCAAGCCGAAAAACGCGGTCGTGTGATGTGTGAAAAACTGAAAGACTTGATCCCACGCCATTTGTTCAAAATACCAATTCAAGCTGCCATTGGCGGCAAGGTGATTGCGCGGGAAACTATTTCTGCCATGCGTAAAGATGTGACAGCCAAATGTTATGGCGGCGATGCATCGCGTAAGCGCAAGCTGTTGGATAAACAGAAGGCTGGTAAGAAAAAGATGCGCCAATTTGGTCGTGTTGAGATACCTCAAGAGGCGTTTATTCAAGCCCTAAAAATGGGTGATGAATAAACCAGCCGGAAGTCATGTTATTTGGCGAAGTCTCTGATCACCTGACTAGCGTTTACGTCTGTGCGTTTTGCTGAACGCATGGCTAGCTTTCCATTAACCGCCACATGGGCAACACCGGATGCATATATGCAGGGATGCTTCGCGGTGCAGTTGCTGGCAATCTGGACTGAACTTAAAACGTCCATTTTGCATGCGGTATTATACAGGAAGGATTTGTTTGCGACCTTCAGCAGCGGAGCGATAGATGGCTTCCTCAATTTCAACGACACTTAAATAGTCTGCGGCTGTGTTTTCAAATGCACCCTTACCCATCAGGCCTTGGACAACATGATCTTGCAACGCATATACGCAATCGCCCGCAAAACCTTTCCAGTCTTGCGGTGCCAATAAGGTTTCATATTCTTGAGAATTGAAGGCTCGAAACTTGACGGTTCCATCCCCTTCAAGAGAAATCGACCCAAAACTTCCTTCGACCATTGCCTCGCCAAAGGTGCGACGCATATTATCACTTAGATGATCAAGATTGCGATCAGCATCATAAATGGCGCGAACACCATCATCAAAGGCGAAGACAACATGGCCCGCATCTTCACCTGCAATGACAGGGTTCATTTTACGCAAATCGGCATAAACTGATTGAACCTTTCCAAACAAAAAGCGGAAGGTGTCGATATAGTGCACACCTGTTTCATGGATTAAAAAGCGTTCCATTTTTTGAAAATATGGCTGGCGCGCAAGGTAAGCGTCCCTGCCCTGCCCGTCTCCTGTGCGCATGCGGAAAGTCATTTGATGAACACGCCCTAGCTTGCCATCAGCCAACGCTTTGGCGATCACACGGAACCAAGGTTGGAAACGAAAATTCTCGTGTATGATAAGTGGGATTGCTGCTTGTTCAGCCAATGCAATTGCCTGCTTCGCCTCCTCAAGAGACGTGCAGAACGGTTTTTGGCAGATGATCGCCTTGAGTTGAAATTTTACTGCGTCACGGATCGCAGCCAGATGGGTTGACGGCGGTGTAATGATATCGAGAATATCCGCTTTAGCATGTGTCAGCATTGTTCCCAGATCGCTATGGGCAGATACGTCTTGGATCCGAGCTTTTGATATATCCTGATCAGCGATTGCAACCAAAGCACTCTGTTCAATTCGTCGCCAACCATCAAAATGAAACGCGCTAAAATATCCAGCACCCAAACAAGCAATACGGAAAACCGGATCAGACATTTTGCTATTACCTAATTGGTGAAAATTACTTACCTGTGCGAACTTATGTCTTCCAGAAGAGCTTGCAAATACAGCTTGGACAATTCAGATAATCGAAACATAGGAATAATTGCAAGCGAAGGGTAAGGACAAGATATAACTGATGCGAACTTGACACCAACAAAAAATCGGAATGCAGGACTCTTGGATTCTTGTTTGATTGATTGATTGGCCCCAGAAGAGGACCAAGGCGGCATGCAATTTTACCCCTTTGAGATCTGCAATTTACGTTTAGATAAAAAGTCTTTCACATTGCGGTTTGAGGAATATCAGTTTCCGCCTTTTCTACCTCAGCACTTAGCCAAGCAATAAAACGCTCGGACAATTCTGATTTATGGGATGGAAAAATGGTCGTGTGATACCCATCCCGCGCCTCCAAATGCGGCGCGTTTAGTTGAATAAGAGAACCATCACAAAGGCTTGGTGCCGCCACGACTTGGCTTGTCAAAGCAATGCCAGTTCCCGAGCGGGCAAAATCAACTGCCATTCCATGAGAATCCACAAAAGTTGTGGGATTGAGTTCGCCTAAATATTCGCTTTTATCAGACCATGCGTGCCAGGTGTCAGACGTTCCGACCACCTGTATCAGCGGATAACCGTCGATCAATTCAGATAAGCTCTTATCCCAAATATTTCCCTGAATTAGACCCGGCGAGCAGACCATGATTGATTTGCCTGATCCCAATGTAACTGCATTACTGCTTTCGGATTTCAAAGAGTCGAAGCGGATTTCAACATCGACGCCAGACTGACCAAATTCGTCCGGCCAAACTTTGGTCATCAGCCGAACGCCAATATTGGGATTGGCCTGCAAAAAGTATTTCATCCGCGGAACTAAATACCACTGGGCAATACTGACGCTGGTTGCCACCGTCAACAATTGCTTATTTGTGTCAGCATCAAAGCTTTCTGATGCATGGCGCAGCGTTGCGATCGCCTGCCTTACTGAAGGTACCAGGCGCCGACCTTCATCTGTTAGCGCTAATCCTCTGTTCTTGCGGAGAAACAACTGGCACCCAAATCGGGTCTCGAGTGCATTGATTTGTTGACTGACAGCCGATTGTGTCATTCCAAGTTCTTGGGCTGCCGCAGTAAAACTCAGAGTGCGTGCGGCGCTTTCGAAAGCACGAAACCAGGTCAAAGGAGGAATAGAACGGGCCAAGTCAAACCTTCCAGCTACGCATTAGATATTAGTTTTACTAATGACTAGGCCATGATTTGATTGATTGTCAAACAAGGAACTCTGTCTCACATTGAGAAACGATAGATCCCAGTTGAGAGCAATTTTTCATGACTGTTTCCAGACCGCTTCAAATTCGAAAAATAGTGACCTTTGATGAAGAGACATTGGTTGAAGGGTATAAACAAACCGAAACACCTTGGCGCATGTTCGCGGTGGCGGCTGTGGTCACCAATCCATGGGCAGGGAAATTCGTTGAGAATTTGAAACCTGAGATCATGGATTACGGGCCAAAGCTCGGCGAAATGATGACACAGCGTATGATTGCCCTTGCTGGATCGAGCGATGCGATTGAAGCCTACGGAAAAGCGGCTGTTGTTGGCGTGGATGGGGAAATTGAACATGGTTCCGCATTGATACATACACTGCGTTTCGGGAATTATTATCGCGAGGCCGTGAAAGCCAAAAGCTATCTTGCTTTTACAAACACAAGAGGCGGACCCAATGCGCCAATTTCTGTTCCATTGATGGATAAAAATGATGCCGGGCGTCGTTCGCATTACCTCACCATCCAATTTGCTATTCCAGATGCGCCGCGCGCAGATGAGGTTGTTATCGTTTTAGGCGCAGCAACTGGTGGCCGTCCGCATCATCGGATTGGCGATCGTTATCAGGATTTGAAAGATTTGGGGCACGATCTTGAAAACCCTGCAGCCGTATAAGTTCTCAGAAAATCTGGCTGGGTGGCGAGGCGGACAAGGCCCAATAATGGTGCTGATCCATGGCGTTGGCTTGCGCTCGCAAGCATGGAGCAGAATGGTTCCTTTTCTGGAAAAACACTTTTCTTTGATCTTGGTCGATCTACCTGGACACGGAGATAGCGCTCCGTTTGAAAAACAGCCTAGCCTTGATGATTACACAGATCGCATTTCGCAGGGTCTAAGCAAACTGGAAGCGCCTGCAATTGTTGTGGGGCACTCGATGGGCGCGTTGATTGCTCTGGATTTGGCATTCAAACATCCTCAACTTGTTGCTGCTGTTTCCCCGCTGAATACGGTTTTTAGCCGATCATCAGATGCTGAAAAGGCCGTCATAGCACGTGCAGAGGAAATTCAGGCAAACGGAATTAGTGATCCGGCACCGACACTTGAGCGGTGGTTTGGGACGGATCCGCAAGATGAGTTATTGTCTGCTTCTCAAGATTGTCACGACTGGCTGACTACAGTCGACCCAGTTGGCTATGCCCATGCTTATTCAGTCTTCGCAACTGAAGATGGGTTGCAGGATGGTGAACTGAAAACGATCAAATGCCCTGCATTGTTGATAACCGGAGCTGACGAACCCAATTCAACACCTGATATGTCACATGCAATTTCAGAACGGTTGGAAAAAGGACGAACGATCATTGTCAAAAACGCCCGTCACATGATGCCAATGACCCATGGAGAAACGGTCAGTGATCATTTGATTGAAGCATTTGCAGGTAAAGGAGAGGCTAGTGCCTGATCTTGACCAAAAAGCCTTGCGCGCTGCTTTTGGCAGCTTCATGACAGGCGTCACTATTGTTACGGCAAAAGCGCCCGATGGCACATTGGTCGGATTTACAGCCAATTCTTTTACCTCTGTATCAATGGATCCGCCGCTCATTTTGGTGTGTCCCGGCAATCATCTTTCCAGCTTTGATGTGTTCAAAAACTGTACGCATTTTGCTGCCAATATTCTGAGTGAAAACCAACAAGATACCTCTGACATTTTTGCCGGCTCAAAAGGGGATCGCTTTGCTCAAGTAGATTGGCAGGCGGACAAAAATGGCGTTCCGATATTAACCGAGGCCATTGCCAGTTTTTCCTGCTCCACTCATAAATCCATTACTGCTGGAGATCATCTTGTGTTGATTGGTAAGGTCGAGGCTTTCTCAAAATCAGATGGTCTTGGACTTGGTTATTGGAAGGGTGGCTATTTCACCTTGAGCAAAGAGCGCGAGGCGCAAATATCCTCGAGACCGGATGAGGCAATTATTGTTGGTGCCATAATGGAGAATCAAAATGGGATTCTCGTAACCAGCGATAATGACAAACTCGCTTTACCATCCGTGGAATTACTGCATGACGCACAGGCGCGCATCGGAATAAAGGACCACCTCAATTCAATTGGGCTGATGGTTGAAATCGGACGGGTCTATTCTGTTTATCATGATCGCATATCCAAGAAACGGTTCATTTATTTCCGGGCAACCTCTCAAGATATAAACAATGTTTCACTTGGCAATATTTTGCCTTTGGACGCTGCTCCTGCTGCCAATTGGCGGGATAAAGCGGAGGCGGTCATGATACGAAGATACCTCACAGAGCGCAGCAATAACCAATTCGGACTTTATATCGGTGACAGCAATGCCGGAGAAGTTCATCACGAAACACAAGGGTAATGATCGGGTAGCCAATGGATTTTTCACTTTTTGCCCATATGGAGCGTCTGACACCAGACCAAAACCATCAAGACATGTATGCTGATTTCTTGTCCCTATGCACCATGGCGGACGAAGGCGGTATGCGCGCCATTTGGACAGGCGAACACCATGGTATGGAATTCACCATTGCCCCTAATCCATTTATCACAATCACGGATCTTGCAAGGCATACCAAGAATGTGAAACTGGGAACCGGCACCATTATCGCCCCTTTCTGGCATCCCATTGCTTTGGCTGGTGAAGCAGCCATGACAGACCTTGTCACTGGGGGACGGTTGGAAATGGGAATTGCGCGCGGCGCTTACTCCTATGAATATGAACGTATAATGCCGGGAATGGATGCTTGGGAAGCGGGCCAGCGCATGCGGGAAAGTACGCCTCTTTTGCGTGAGTTATGGAAAGGTGATTGTGAGCATGCAGGTGAGTTTTACAAATTCCCGTCAACGACCAGCGCTCCAAAACCTATTCAGGAAAATGGGCCGCCTATCTGGATTGCCGCGCGCGATCCAAACAGTCATGAATTTGCTGTTCAAAACGGGTTTAATGTTCAGGTCACGCCGCTTTGGCAGGGCATTGAAGAAATCATCACTTTGATGGAGCGGTTCAATACAGCATGCGAAGGTTACAGTGGTCCAAAGCCGAAAATCATGTTGTTGCATCACACTTATGTTTCAAATAGCGAAGATGATACGCTCCAAGCCTCGAAAGAATTGAGCAGATACTACAATTACTTTGGCGCGTGGTTTCAAAACAAGCGACCTATCTCCCAAGGGCATATTCAAACATTAAGCGAAGACGAACTAGCCGCTAATTCTATGATGGCGCCAGAGAACATGCGGCGAGATTTGACCATTGGCACAGCGCAAGAAGTAATAGACCAGATCAAGCGGTATGAAGATCTGGGATATGAAGAATATTCATTCTGGATCGATAGCGGCATGACAAGTGAGCGAAAGCGTGTTTCTCTGGACCGATTTATCAGTGATGTGATGCCTGCATTCAGCTAAAAACCTTTGGAAAAAAAGATGACAAACCTACCCCATTATCAACCGTATATTGACGGCACGTGGTGCTCTGGTTCAACCGGGCAAACCATGTCCAGCATCAATCCAGCAACAGGGGAAGAATGGGCAACATTTGATTGTGCTTCAGGGCAAGATATTGAGCGAGCTGTCAGGGCTGCGAAACGCGCTTTGGATGACCCACAGTGGCGGGATATGAGCCAGACCAATCGGGGCAAGCTACTGTACAACCTTGCAGATTTGATTGAACAAAATGCTGAAACAATAGGAATTGCCGAGACCAAAGACAGCGGCAAACTTTTAATCGAAACTGCGTCACAAACCAAATATGTGGGCGACTATTATCGATATTTCGCTGGACTTGCCGATAAGATCGAAGGTTCTGTTTTACCCATAGACAAGCCTGATATGCATGTTTTCACCAAGCGCAAGCCAATTGGTGTTGTGGTTGCAATTGTGCCTTGGAACGCTCAGATGTTTTTAACGGCAACCAAACTTGGACCGGCGCTGGCAGCTGGCTGTACGGTGGTTCTTAAAGCTTCTGAATTGGCACCTGCGCCGATGTTCGAATTTGCAAAACTGATTGAACAAGCAGGATTTCCGAGGGGTGTTGTTTCTGTTGTTACGGGGGATGCCGAAAACTGCGCTATTCCATTGACCCGCCACAAGGATGTTGATCGAATTGCTTTTACAGGCGGCCCGGAAACTGCGCGCCATGTCATTCGAAATTCAGCGGAAAACTTTGCTGTCACTTCGCTCGAATTGGGCGGGAAATCCCCCATCGTCGTTTTTGAAGATGCCAATTTGGACTCGGCGGTAAATGGCTTGATTGCAGGGAACTTTGGAGCTTCAGGGCAATCCTGTGTTGCAGGAACCAGAGGCATTGTTCACCGTTCAATTCTTGAGGAACTGGTAAAGCGCATTACAGAACGCGCCAAATCAATCAGAATTGGTGATCCGCTAGATCCCCAAACCCATGTGGGACCTCTCTGCACAGTCACTCAAATTCTGAACATCGAAAAGACACTTGAAAAAGCCAGGTCACAAGGAGCGATTATCCATTTTGGTGGGGAGCGTAGTTCAGGGCTTGCCGGGAATTATTTTGATCCCACCTTGGTGGAATGCCTTACTCCTGAAACAGAAACCTTGAAGGTTGAGATGTTTGGTCCAGTGATGTCGCTTCTGGCTTTCGACACCGAAGAGGAAGCAATTGCATTGGCTAATGACAGCGAGTTTGGTCTGGGTTCCGGCGTCTTCACTGAAAATGTTGCGCGGGCTCACAGGGTTTCAGACCGGATTCGATCCGGTATTTGCTGGATTAATACTTATCGCGCAGTTTCACCCATAGCACCCTTTGGCGGGTTCAATCAGTCAGGTTATGGCCGCGAAGCTGGGATGGATTCCATTCTTGATTACACTCGCACCAAAACAACCTGGATTAATACTTCCAGCGAGCCGATGGCCAATCCATTTGTCATGCGCTAATTCTTCTTACGATTGAGCATGGAAATATATGGGAGTTATAAATGAGCGATGCGATATTTGATGAAAGCCTTTTTCTAAAAGGATTGGCACAACGCAAGGCCACGCTTGGGGCAGAATATGTCGAAAAGAACCTTGCTACAGCAGATGATTTTTCGCGTCCTTTTCAAGAAGCTATGACAGCCTGGTGCTGGGGTTTTGGATGGGGGGATGATGTAATAGACGCGAAGACACGTTCCATGATGAACCTTTCGATGATCGGCGCTTTGGGAAAAATGACTGAATGGGAAATCCATTGCCGCGGCGCCATCACAAATGGTGTCTCCAAAGAGGAAATCCGCGCCATCATTCATGTTGTTGCGATCTATTGCGGTGTGCCGCAAGGACTTGAGTGTTTTCGTGTCGCGCGCCGGGTGCTGGAAGAGCATGATATGTTATGATGACAATAACTAAGAATGTAAGTCTGGCGCTCACGAACTTTTGTGAACATCTCTAATTAGGTGTTTTGATCAACTTCTATGACCAACACCGTCCTCGAACCCGCTTTTTCAGCACAATACCCGAAACTAGAAATTGCAGTGTTTCTATGGCTTTGCCGGTAATCGCGATTTGATATTTGGTGTTTTGGGTTCTTGTTAGAACTGTTGGTGCCCAGAAGATGGGTTCATTTCCTATCACAAGCACCAATTGATACCCGAC
>JAFMHL010000024.1 GCA_017854535.1 Nitratireductor sp. | reverse complement strand
TCCGATTAAGCTTGTAATGTCCCTTTAGGTCGCTTGGGATTCGTCTTGAGAAATAATAAACACCGCCCCTTTTGTATAGGTACGGTCCACATTTGGTCTGCAGCATGGTCTACCCTCCGTCTGGGTTCTGAAAGAAAACCATTGGAAAACAGTGGGTTACCCTGAGTTTATGTGGAAAATTTGGTGCCCAGAAGAGGACTCGAACCTCCACACCCTTGCGAGTACCAGCACCTGAAGCTGGCGCGTCTACCAATTCCGCCATCTGGGCATTTTCAACGGTAAATACCGCGAGAATTGCGTGACGTTTATGGATAGATAGGGTCTATGTCAATGCGAGAAATCAAGTGGTCGTACTGATAGAATTCATTGAATTGCCATCGGCAAAAGCCGTTGTTCACCGCATGGAAAAACACATTCCGAATGGCTTGCAATGTTTCGTTGGTGAAGCCTTCTTGTCTAGACTAACAGACCTCTGAGCATCAATTTTTGAGACTTACTCAGTTTTTTTGTCAAATTGATTTGCGGTTGCAATAGAGCATGCTATTTGCTTGTTAGATCCCAGCTTCGAATTGATTTTTTACATAGATGATCGATGAAGCAGTATGAAAAGTTGGCAAACGGCAAACAGACCCGACTTAATGCCATCTAATATGGAAACTGATTGATATGGAAAAAAACGCTAAAACCGTAACCATCTTTGGAGGCTCAGGCTTTGTAGGCCGTCACGTGGTTCGCGCTTTGGCAAAAAGCGGTTACAGAATAATCGTCGCAGTTCGGCGTCCTGATCTAGCTTTCCATCTTCAGCCATTGGGTGATCTTGGGCAAATCAAAGCTATTCAGGCCAATGTCAGGGTGCGTTGGTCCATCGAAAGAGCCGTCAATGGCGCTGATATTGTCATTAATCTTGTCGGTACGTTTGACAAGGGCGGGCGCAATAACTTTCAAGCGGTTCAAGCTTTTGGAGCAAGGGCAATAGCAGAAACTACGCGCGCTGAAGGAGCTAAGCTTATTCATGTCAGTGCAATTGGATCAGATCCTCAATCGCCAGCTGCTTATGGAAAATCAAAAGCTGATGGCGAAGCCGCTGTCTTGGAAACAATCCGAAGCGCTATCATTTTCAGGCCATCGATTGTTTTTGGTCCTGAAGATGATTTCTTCAACCGATTTGCTGCAATGGCGAAACTGTCACCCTTTTTGCCACTGATTGGTGGCGGTCATACCCGCTTTCAGCCTGTCTATGTTGGGGATGTTGCAAAAGCCATTACAAAGGCCGCAGACGGTGAACTTGCTGGCGGGAAGATTTATGAACTTGGCGGTCCACAAATTGCCAGCTTCCGCGAATGTCTCGATATTATGCAAAAAATTACTGATACAAAGCGCGGTTATCTCAACCTGCCTTGGTTTGCTGCAAAGGCCATGGGCAAATTAACCGGATGGCTGCCGGGTGCGCCTATTACGTTGGATCAAGTAAAAATGCTGGAGACGGACAATGTTGTTTCCAATGATGCTATCCGCCAAAAACGGACCTTGGCAGGCATGGGTATTAATCCAAGAAATATGGAATCGGTATTACCTTCTTATTTGGTAAGATTTCGTCCTCAAGGCCAATTTACCCGAAAGGGCGAGGCATAATCGCCATCAGATTCAGGTCTAATTTAGAGTTTATACGCACCTCACAGGCTGCAAATTATTCGACTAAATTCTCGTCTGTCACAATTTGCGCGTATTTTTACAGGATTTGCGGGTATAGATATTAGTTTTTAGACATTTAAGGCCGATTTTATTTCCACGGCCAAAATTGGAGTTTGAAAAATGCCAACTATTGCCCTTGTCGATGATGACCGAAATATCCTGACTTCTGTTTCTATTGCCTTAGAGTCTGAAGGCTATCGCGTGGAAACATATACTGATGGCGCTTCTGCTCTTGATGGCCTTGCGGCACGACGGCCCGATCTGGCCATTTTTGATATCAAGATGCCTCGCATGGATGGCATGGAACTTCTAAGACGTCTGCGCCAAAAATCAGATTTGCCAGTTATTTTTCTTACGTCCAAAGATGATGAAATCGATGAATTGTTTGGCCTGAAAATGGGTGCTGATGATTTTATCAAGAAGCCGTTTTCCCAGCGTCTTTTGGTCGAGCGTGTTAAAGCTGTTCTACGCAGAGCCGCTGCCGTGGGTGAAACAGGATCGCGCTCGGGAACGCCAAGCGAAGCTAAATTATTGGAGCGTGGCAGTCTGGTAATGGATCAGGAACGCCATACATGCACCTGGCGCGGAAAACCTGTAACGCTGACCGTAACTGAGTTTCTGATATTATTTGCCCTTGCCCAACGGCCAGGCGTCGTCAAAAGCCGTGACTCATTGATGGATGCAGCCTATGATGATCAAGTATATGTAGATGATCGTACCATCGACAGTCATATCAAGCGTCTGCGCAAGAAATTCAAAGTCGAAGACGACGATTTTGAAATGATTGAAACGCTGTATGGTGTCGGTTACCGCTTCAGGGAAGCATGATCGATCCCGTCTATTGTCAGGTAAATTTGTGTTGGTCGTTTGATACCATCGAAAGATTTACTTGAGGCAGTTTTTTCGCAGACTATGGACACCCAATGGAGCTTGACCAAACCAGAAAAAATGATCTTGGCGAAAGCCCTGATTTTGATTCTGCAAGCGATGCCCCACGGTTGAAAAAAGAGCTGCCCCAGAAAGATCCATTGGGCAGCGATAACCCATCAGAAAATCTTTCTCAGAACCCTGCAGATGAGAAACCTTTTGCAGCGTCTTCAACTGAGATTACCAAGCCTTCCCGATTGAAGACTGCTGGCAGGCGCATGAGCCAGTTAATGTTTTCGTCTCTTACAAGGCGCATAATCTTTCTAAATCTTTCCGCTCTTGCGGTGCTTTTGTCTGGCATATTATATCTGAACCAGTTTCGCGAAGGGCTTGTGGAAGCCTATAAAGATAGCCTGGTGGCCCAGGGCAAAATTATAGCAGGTGCGATTTCTGCTTCGGCAACCATAGAAATCAATTCAATTACCGTTGACCCCGACAAACTGCTGGAACTGCAAGCAGGCGAGAGCTCTACACCTTCTATTTCTTCACTGGACGATCTATCGTCCCCAATTGATCCGGAGATTGTTGCACCTTTGGTTCGCAGTCTGGTACAACCCAACAGAACCCGCGCACGTATTTATGATCAGGACGGCGTTCTTATTCTGGATTCGAAATTTTTATATGCGGGCGGACAGGTGCTTCGGTTCGATTTGCCTGACACCAAAAGCGAGACACGCTGGTGGTCGAGTTCAGCCTTGGGTAATTTTCTCAACCGGGTTTTACAAAGACGCGATTTGCCGACTTATGAGGAGCATCCGAACTCAGGTATTCACTATCCTGAAGTAGTTTCAGCTTTAACTGGTTCTCCTTCAACCATTGTTCGGATGACAAAGAAAGGAGAGCAGGTTATTTCTGTTGCCGTACCGATCCAACGGTTGCGCATTGTTTCCGGCGTGTTGTTGCTTTCCAGTGAAGGCAATGAAATCGACAAGATTGTTACTCAGGAACGGTTAGCAATTTTGCGAATATTTCTTGTGGCTGCGATCGTTCTGATTGTTCTTTCCGTATTGATGGCCAGCACGATAGCGACGCCCCTTAGACGCCTATCGGACGCTGCAAACCGTGTTAGAAAAGGCGTTGAGTCACGGGAGGAAATACCAGATTTTTCAAATCGTCATGATGAGATTGGGACACTTTCAACATCTATTCGGGCGATGACAAATGCGCTTTATCTGCGCATTGAAGCAATTGAAAAATTTGCCGCAGATGTCAGTCATGAGCTGAAAAACCCTCTAACATCCCTCAGAAGCGCTGTTGAAACGCTTCCTTTGGCCAAGTCAGAAGATTCAAAACGCCGCTTACATGAAGTTATTCAACACGATGTAAGACGGCTAGACAGGCTCATTACCGATATTTCTGATGCATCACGCCTTGATGCTGAATTGGCCAGAGAAAAATCAGGATTGGTTGATATTGCCCAGATTGTAGAAAATATTATTTCTATGGCGCGTGAATCGCGAGCTGGAAAACCAGATATCAAAATTGATTTGGAAATCAAAAAACCCGCTGACGGAACCTATCTTTTGATGGGCCATGAGGACCGCCTTGCTCAGGTCATCATCAATCTAATTGATAATGCGAAATCATTTGTTTCACCGGACAATGGTGCCATTCAGGTTTCCCTTTCAAAGCAGGAAGATCTGATCGAGATTGTAATTTCCGACAACGGCCCAGGGATATCAGCAGAAAAAGTTGATCGTGTTTTTGAGCGGTTCTATACAGATCGGCCAGAATCCCAAGGATTTGGTCAAAACTCTGGTTTGGGGCTTTCTATTTCTCGGCAAATTATTGACGCCCATGGCGGTGAAATAAGTGTTCGTAAAAAAACCGGTCGCGAGAGCGGTGCCGTATTCCTTATACGATTGCCATCCCATCGACCGACTTCAGAAAATACCAGCAAGAAGCAATCAATTTCCAGAAGCCATGATCGAAACGCTTGAACCCATTAAGAATGGACAAAATTATCATGCTTGCCTGATACAATTGGAAGGGCGCGGCGTGTTGATTAGCGGGCGCTCTGGAGCGGGGAAAACCTCCCTGATGCTAAGTCTCTTGGAGGCGGCGCAACAAAAGAACCAATCTGTCAATTTTGTGAGTGATGATCAAGTGATCCTAACTGCTGAAAACGGCAAACTCATAGGAAGCGCGCCTATTGCAATTGCGGGAAAAGTTGAAATTTTTGGATTTGGAATTCTCGATGTTCCGAATATAACTAATTCACAGGTTGATCTTTTGGTCTACCTAGAGCCTGATGAAGCGCTCGAGCGATTGCCTGATCCCATGCACTCAAATCTGCTGGATATCAATGTGCCCTGCATTTCGGTTCCCGAGCGCCATGAGCAGCAAGCCGTAAGAATAGTTCTCGCAAAACTGACTTCGCTTTTTCATTGAGACATTTTTTGATTGTAAGACAGGCAAAACCAAGGGCATAAAGGCGAAACAACAACATGTATGGTTCAAAGTATAGAAAGCAAAATTGAAATGATCGGCATCGTCTTGGTAACCCATGGCCAATTGGCCCATGAATTTCAGCTTGCTGTAGAACATGTGGTTGGCCCGCAGGAGCTGATGGAAACCATTGCAATTGGTCCAGATGACGATGTGGAAAAACGCCGTCAGGATATTCTGGATGCTGTTGCCAATGTGAATGCCGGCAATGGGGTTATTATTCTTACAGACATGTTTGGGGGAACCCCATCGAATCTTGCAATCTCTGTCATGCAAGCGGGTGTGGTTGAGGTTATTGCGGGGGTGAATCTGCCAATGTTGATCAAACTTGCGAGTATTCGCGACAGCAATGATATGGAAACGGCGATTAAATCTGCTCAAGAGTCTGGCCGGAAATATATCAATGTTGCCAGCGCGCTTTTGAACGGTAACTGAGGCCTTTTTCTTATGGATGACACCGAGCGCGTTATCAAGATTATCAACAAACGCGGCCTGCATGCCCGCGCTTCGGCAAAATTTGTGAAATGTGTCGAAGCTTTTGATGCTGAAATCAGAGTTTCAAAGGATGGGCATGTTGTTGGCGGCACTTCTATCATGGGCCTCATGATGCTAGCTGCAAGTCCTGGATGTTCCATTCATGTGAGTGCCAAAGGGCCACAGAGTGAAGAAGCTTTAGCGGCTATTCAAAATCTAATTGAGGATCGGTTTGGGGAAGAGGATTGAACTCTGCCCCATCTAAATTCGTTGCACACATACCCGATCTATCAAGACATAACGATTTCTTTATATGATGTTGATTTTTAGATATTTGGCTGCTATGGCAACCATCATACGATCCGAAAACCACCGATATTGGTGGATGCAGATTTGAGTCTTACCCAATTCACGTGATTGCTGTGGCAAATTACTGCGACTGGGCTTAACCAAAAAAACAAGCAGCACTCCCGTTTCACTAGAGACAAAAGCGGAATGCGCCCAACAACGGAAAACACCATGGCTGACAACGACTATATTGTTAAAGACATTGCGCTGGCTGAATATGGCCGCAAAGAACTCGATATTGCTGAAACTGAAATGCCAGGACTTATGTCTTTGCGCGAAGAGTTCGGCGCCAGCAAGCCTTTGAAAGGTTCGCGCATCGTCGGTTCATTGCATATGACCATTCAAACCGCGGTGCTCATTGAAACATTGACAGCACTTGGCGCGGATGTGCGCTGGGCATCTTGTAATATCTATTCAACACAGGATCATGCTGCTGCTGCCATCGCAGCATCAGGTGTTCCAGTATTTGCCATCAAAGGGCAGAGCTTGGTTGAACATTGGGATTATCTCGATAAATCTTTCTTGTTCCCTGAAGGCGCTAACCTCATCCTTGACGATGGCGGCGATGCAACGCTTTATGTACTTTTGGGTGCTCGGGTTGAGGCGGGCGAAACCGACCTGTTGAAAACAGCGCATTCAGAAGAAGAAGAAGCGATTTTTGAGCAAATCAAAAAACGTATGAAGGCAAGCCCAGGCTGGTTCACAAAAACCCGTGATGCCATCAAAGGCGTTTCTGAAGAAACCACCACTGGCGTACACCGTCTTTATGAGTTGCACAAAAAAGCTCAGCTTCCCTTCCCCGCAATCAATGTGAATGATTCAGTTACCAAATCGAAATTCGACAATAAATATGGTTGTAAAGAATCACTGGTTGACGGTATTCGCCGCGCGACAGACACCATGATGGCCGGCAAAACCGCTGTTGTATGTGGCTATGGCGATGTGGGTAAAGGTTCAGCCGCCTCCCTTCGCGGAGCAGGTGCTCGCGTGAAAGTAACTGAGATCGATCCTATCTGCGCGCTTCAAGCAGCAATGGATGGATATGAAGTCACAACATTGGAAGATACGGTTGCAACTGCAGATATTTTCATCACAACCACTGGCAACAAAGACATCATTCGCATGGAACACATGCATGCCATGAAGGATATGGCGATTGTTGGTAATATTGGTCACTTTGATAATGAAATTCAGGTTGCAGGCCTTCGCAATCATAAAGTGACAAATATCAAAGATCAGGTGGATATGTATGAAATGCCGTCAGGCAATCGGATGATCCTGTTGTCTCAGGGTCGTTTGCTCAATCTTGGTAACGCGACAGGCCACCCTAGTTTTGTGATGTCAGCGTCCTTTACCAACCAGGTGTTGGCCCAAATCGAACTTTGGACCAAGGGAGATGAATATAAAAACGAAGTTTATATCCTGCCTAAACATCTTGATGAAAAGGTTGCCAGACTGCATTTGGAGAAAATTGGGGTGAAACTGACCCAACTTTCCAAGGAACAAGCAGATTATATCGGTGTTACCCAAGAGGGCCCTTATAAGCCAGAACACTACAGGTATTAATTTTTCTTCACATACCCACAACATATTGGGGCTATCTGATTGACAATTCAGATAGTCCTTTTTTTGTGCGATTTTTTGTTCTGCCTGATTCTCGAAATGATGTAAGGTAAAGCGAATCATAATGATAACCGGCGAAAAAATCGCTGGAACAAATGCGGCAGGGCGGTCTTGGGAACAATCGGCAGAGGACCCAGACATGCCAGGGGAAACCCAAAAACACAGACTTGCCCTTGAGGCTGGTCAACAGAATAGTGATTCTTACTATGCCCCATTTTCAATGAATGCGGGCGTTAATGCAGGCGCTTGTCTAATAAATGGCATGCCCTTGCTAAAACGCGATGGGGCATTGCGATGCAATTGAATAAACCTGATTCACACGTTTTGAAAAATATCCTAAGCCGTGGCCGCTCGCTTGCGAAGGCCTCAACCGCTATTTGCCCGATATATCTGGCTGCAAGTCCAGCGCAAGCAGGGTTTTTTACAGCTTTTGAGAATTTGGATTCCGTTGATCGCACATCCGTTCTTTTACTCGCAATTTTTGGTGGTGCAGTAAGCTTTGCCATGTTGTCAGCTTTCTGGCTCATTCGCGAAAGGGCGAAGATCGGAGAAGAAAACAACAAGCTAAGACAAAGTTATTCAGCGATGCGCGCTGATCGTGATAAATTGGCTGCTTTGGTGGAAGTGGACGATCAAAGCATTGTTGTTTGGGACAATCGCGACCAAGAAGCGCGTGTGCTAGGTGTTTTGGCCAGCGAAAGCGGCGCACCTGAAAAGGCCACAAGTTTTTTGGCGTTTGGAAAATGGCTCGAAGCTAATTCTGCCATGGCGCTTGAAAAAGCTATCACCGAATTGAGATCAGAAGCACGACAATTTAATATCAATATCAATTCGCTGTCAGGCCGCTGCATCGAAACGCAAGGACGTGTCTCTGGCGGACATGCTTTTGTTCGTTTCATCCTGCTTGATGGGGCGCGGCAAGAACTTGCCAAAGTGAGTATGGCCCATACCAGTTTGTTCAAACGATTTGCGTTGCTTGAGAAACTCTTTGAAGCATTGCCTTCCCCTGTTTGGATCAAAGGCAATGATGATAAACTTGCCTATGTAAACTCTGCTTATGTCAACGCGGTTGAAGCGAGCGATACAGATAGTGCGATTTCAGATAATAGGGCTTTATTTGACAGCGCAGAGCGCGAGATTATTTCCAAGGCATTGCAAGCAGAGAACCAACTGCATCAACGCCTTCCCGTTGTTGTGGCTGGCGATAGACGCCCCATGGAAATCTTGAGCGTCGCTACAGAAGATGGAAATTGTGGTATTGCGATCGATCGCAGCGATGTTGAAGAAATTCGAAATACACTGAAACACGCAATTGCCAGCCATGAGCAGACTTTCGATCATCTTGGAACTGCAATTGCCATTTTCGATGCCAATCAAAAACTTCAATTCCATAATTCCAGTTTCCAGCAATTATGGGGTCTTGCACAGCATGACCTTGAGGGCCAACCCAGCAATTCTCATATGCTCGACACGTTGCGGGACTTGAACAAACTCCCCGAACAAACGGACTGGAAACGTTGGAAATCCAAACAGCTGGAGATTTACCATTCTACAGAGACCCATACTGAACAATGGCACCTTCCCGATGGGCGAACATTGCGGGTGATCGTTAATCCGCAAAATCAGGGCGGAGCTAGTTGGGTATTTGAAAATGTCACAGAAGAGCTGGCTCTAAAAACCAAAAATAATTCACTTGTCCGCGTTCAGGGAGAAACCCTTGACCACCTCAACGAAGCTGTTGCCGTTTTTGGATCCAATGGCAAAGTTCGATTGACCAATCCCGCATTCTTGAACCTATGGGGCTTTGAGCTTCCTCAAGATGTGGAAGGCCAACATATCAAAAATATTTCCAAACAGATTGGTAAATCCCTGAAAAATAGCGACACTTGGGAAACTGTTTGCCTAGGAATAACCGGTGTTGATGACGAGAAAATTGATCTGACGGGAAGATTGGAACTCAAATCAGGCACCATTTTTGACTATCATTTGGTCTATTTGCCAGAAGGCCAGTCTATGCTGACTTTGGCTGATATGACAGCAGCGGTGAACATAGAGCGCGCATTGCAAGAGCGAAACGAAGCGCTAGAAGAGTCCGACGCTTTGAAAACCCGTTTCATCCAGCATGTGAGTTATGAGCTTCGGGCGCCTCTTACCAGCATTTCAGGCTTTGCCGAGATCTTGGCGAGCAATAGCCCTGGACAGCTCAATGAGAAGCAAAGCGAATATCTTGATTATATTTCGCGGTCTTCAGATGTTTTGAAGGCACTAATTGATGACATTCTGGATTTGGCAACGGTTGATGCCGGCGCTATGCAGCTTGATATGAAGACGGTTGATCTTGACCAGATTGTTCACACAACCATCAGCGATCTAAGCCAGCAACTTGATCGTTTCCAAATTAAAACCAAAATCAACATTAACAGTGATGCAAAAATGCTGATCGGCGATGGTGACCGCATTCAGCAAATTCTATTTAAACTGATGTCCAATGCGGTTAATGTTTCTCCTGATGGTGGAACCATAGAAATACAAGCACGCCGTGATGCAGAGATGATCGAGGTCAGCATTTCTGATCAAGGTCCAGGAATTCCCGCCGATAGTCGTTCTACTATTTTCCAACGATTTGAAACTGTGCAAGGTGCGGAGCGAAAACGGGGTGCTGGCCTTGGTCTTTCAATCGTCAAAAGCTTTACCGAATTGCATGGCGGTAGTGTTCATGTTGAAGATGCAGACACGAAGGGAGCGCGCTTTGTTTGTCGTTTACCTGTTGAACCGCAGGCAGCTTTGCAGGCGGCTCAGTAGACCTGCATATGGCCAATAATCCCTTGGAACAAATCACTATTGATCTGATTGATGAAGATGCGACCTCTCAATTGGGAATTGACCTTGCCATGGCGATGTCCAAAGGATGCATCATCCATTTGAGAGGTGACTTAGGAGCAGGAAAATCGACACTTGCCCGTGCGTTCATTCGTCAAATGCTGAACGATCCGTATGTGGAAGTACCCAGCCCTACATTTTCACTCGTTCAACCCTATGTTGTTGAAAATCATGCAAACCTAGAAGAAGTTCTTCATGCTGACCTGTATCGATTGAGCAGCGGTTCAGAGGTTGGCGAGTTAGGCTTAACCGGATCCGACGAAACATCCGTTATCTTGATAGAATGGCCAGAAAATGGTGTGGGATTTCTTTCCAAACCGGACTTGGATTTTCAGTTTCACATGATTGAAGGTCCAAATGGAGAAGATCAAAGACGGGTTATCATTGCCGGTTCAGAACTTCAGATAAAAGCCCTTCAGCGCAGCGTAAAAATTAGAACCTTCCTCAATCAAAATTGGCAAACAAACATTGAGCGACGCCCGCTACAAGGAGATGCATCTACTAGGTCCTACGAATTTGTTAGCGACGGGAATGAAAGACGCATTTTGATGAATGCGCCCAGACAGCCTGATGGGCCGATTATCGCTGATGGCAAGCCTTATAGCCAGATTGCCCATCTTGCGGAAGATGTGTCTGCCTTTGTTGGCGTGGGTAAAATATTAGCGGATGCTGGACTTCGTGTGCCTTCAATTTATGGACAAAATCTAAGTGAAGGGTTTTTGCTGCTGGAGGATCTTGGGTCCGAGGTCATTATTGATGCCAATCGCCATCCGATAGCTGATCGCTATCTTGCATCAGCGGCAATGCTGGCGGATTTTCACTTAAAAGATTGCCCAAGAGAAATCATGCTTGATGATGGAAGTAAGCACATTGTGCCAGACTATGATCGTGGAGCAATGCTGATTGAGGTGGATTTGCTGGCAAAATGGTATGCGCCAAGATTTAAGGGAGCATCCCTAACGCAGACTGAGATTAAAGGGTTTTCAGCAATTTGGAACAAGCTAATTGATAGCTTGGCCACCAGCGAAATGAAAATTGCCATGCGCGATTTTCATTCACCAAATATCATCTGGCGCGAAGCTGAAGCAGGTCATCAAAAAGTGGCTGTGATTGATTTCCAAGATGCGGTTATTGGCCCGTCAGCCTATGATCTGGCTTCCCTTGCCCAGGACGCAAGGGTCGATATTTCGCAAGAACTGGAAACCCGGGTTGTAGACCATTATTGCGCCCTTAGGAATGAAGCTTCTGGTTTTGATGAAGCTCGTTTTCGTCAGGACTACGCCGTCATGGCTTCGCTAAGAGCCACAAAAATTCTTGGTATTTTCGTTCGCCTTGATGAGCGCGACCAAAAACCAATCTATCTTAAGCATCTTCCGCGGATGCAAGACTATATCAAACGCAGCATGAACCATCCAATTTTGCGCGACTACAAAAAATGGTATGAAACTGTCATGGAATTGTAATGAAGGCCCTATAGGGCCTGATACAATTTACAGGAGAATGATATGAGCGAAATTCAATTTAAGGGATCTGCCAAAACCCCTGATAAAGCCATGGTTCTTGCGGCTGGGCTCGGCAAGCGCATGCGTCCTATCACAGACACAATGCCAAAACCGCTGGTGCGTGTTTTTGGAAAAACATTACTCGATTACGGACTTGATGCATTGGAAAATGCTAAAGTAAAAACTGCTGTGGTGAATATGCATTATCTTGGCGAGCAGATTGAATCTCATGTGGCCAATCGGAATGCACCAAAGATCATACTTTCAGATGAACGCGAAACACTGCTGGATTCTGGCGGTGGCGTTAAAAAAGCTATGGATCATTTCGGTAACGAGCCATTTTATCTGTTGAACGCTGACTCGTTTTGGTTAGAGGGAATCAAGCCAAACCTGGAATTGCTGGCAAACACCTTTGATGAAGATAAAATGGATATCATTTTGCTATTATCAGGCTTTACTAATGCGATTGGATATAATGGCAGTGGCGATTTTGAAATGGCTTCAGATGGTCGGCTGGAAAGAAGGACAGAGAAGAAAATGTCTCCTTTCGCCTATGCGGGCGCGGCAATACTTCATCCACGAATTTTCTCAGATACGCCTGATGGTCCGTTTTCTCTAAACCTTCTTTTTGATAGAGCCATTGAATCGGGCAGACTTTTTGGTGCCAGAATGGAAGGCCTTTGGCTGCACGTGGGCACGCCCGAAGCCATCAACGAGGCAGAGCAGGCAATCGCACAAAGCGCTGCTTGAGATAAAACGGTATAATTGTCTTTCTGTGTGTTTGAACCTGTGTAATTCTTACAACCAAGAATCATTCAGGGCCCGTTCCAGTGCAAACCACTCAACGCAAAGATTTAACTTCAGAACGATCAGATACGCCGTCAAACGTATTTTCCATTCCATCTGGCGCAGCTTTTTTGCGCACCTTGGCAGAGGCTATTGTCTCCGGACAATTGGAAGCGGGTGATGAAACCCTTGCAACCAGAAATCCCAACTGGTTAGCTGATGGTATAATCTTTCTACCTACTCGAAGAGCCGCCCGCGCTTTAGGTGTTGAATTGCTGGAAGCAACTAAAAGGCAAACAGGGGCCAGCGCAGTTCTCCTTCCAAAAATTCGCACGATTGGAGATCTTGAAGAAGAAGAAACTCTGTTCGGACTGGACGAGGCAAGCTCTGATATATTTGGCGCTCTTCCTGACAATATGAAGGTTATCGATCCTGCCAAGCGGCAATTGATACTCGCTAGGCTTGCTCAACATTGGGTGGAGGCAATGACACCTACAACACGGGCTTTGCTGGAGAAAGAAGACATCATTCTACCTTCCTCCGCGAGTGACGCACTGCATCTGGCAAGTGATCTTGCTCGGTTTATGGATCAGATTGAAGCTGAGGAAGGCAACTGGCAGGAAATCAAATCTATATCTCCTGATATTGAGGGCGAGTGGTGGCAATTAACGCTGAATTTTCTGACGATTGTCATGGATACTTGGCCAAAATTTTTAAACGATAGCGGACTGGTAAACCCTTCAGCGTTTCGAAATGAAATTATTGATTTCAGAATCAAGACATTGGAAAAAACTCCGCCCAAAGGTCTTGTCATCGCCGCAGGTACCACCGGATCTATCCCTGCAACTGCCAGACTTTTGGCGAAAATAAAGTCCATGGCCCAAGGCAGGATTATCTTGCCCGGACTGGATTTAAACCTTCCAACCCATATCATTCATCAGTTCTGCGATGCGGGTGAAATGAGCGGGGAAACAGTTGCCAGCACCCATCCGCAGTTTGGCATGGTCAAGTTACTCGACAAGCTCAAGACAAACCACGCTCATGTCGCATCTCTAGGTGAGGTTGCCACTTCACTGGAAAACCGCGAGCGCATACTCAACACGGTACTTTTGCCAGCCGATCAGTCCAATCAGTGGATCAAAGCCAAAGAGACATTACTTGACGATGAGATAACTCAAGCTTTTGAGCATGTTTCCTTGATTGAAGCGTCGGGAGAATATGAAGAAGCGCAGGCCATTTCATTGATATTGCGCGAGGCGCTCTCTGAACCCAATAAAACCGCCGCATTGGTAACGCCGGACAGGCGACTTGCCCAGCGGGTTTCTGTAGAGTTGGAGCGGTACAATATCGAAATCGATGATAGTGCTGGTGAGGCACTTTTGACATCAAAACCGGCGCTACTCCTTCGGCAGTTGTTGAGCAGCGTGTTTTCAAAAGATGATCCTGTGACGCTTTCATCCCTGTTGAAAAATGATCTTATACGTCTTGGCTACAAAGAGAGCCCGTCTCATCATTTGGAATTGCTAGAGCTGGCCCTGGTAAGAGATGCAATCATTTTGCCTGCTCTTGACCAACTAGGTGATGCAGTGGATCAGCGAAGAGAGGCCATTTTGAATTCAAAGTATGCACCTTCAGCTCTCAAAAAGCTTGTAGGTGAAGACTGGGAAAAACTTAAAGAGCTGGCAGGCAAGATCTCAGATTGCACCAAAGATTTGGTCATTCTTTCAAATAGCGATGAGCTGATTAGTCCTGATAGACTGGTTCAGGTTATCAAGCAGACCGGCGAAGCGCTGAGTAAGAACGAGGAAGATATTCCCCAAATTTATGAATATTCCGGCGGCGCAGAATTGTTAGGTTTCCTGGATAAACAACAGATCGATAACAAGGCTGGATTTCAATTTCACCCAAGGGAATCAGAGGCTGTATTTGATGCGCTGCTTTCAGGAAAACGAACGCGAACCGCTGGACGAACGCGGCCCCGAATTCACATTTATGGTGCTCTTGAGGCACGCCTGCAAAACAGTGATGTGTTGATTTTAGCAGGGCTAAATGAAGGCGTTTGGCCTCAGACAACCAATAACGACCCTTATCTCAATCGGCCAATGCGCGCGGCTTTGAAATTGCCGTTACCGGAACGACGTATTGGTCTGGCTGCCCATGACTTTGTTCAATTTTCCGGCAACCGTGAAGTCTTTTATACCCGTTCGTTAAGAGTGGATGATGCGCCTACCATTGGTTCGCGATGGTTGCAGCGCCTTAAAACATTCATTGGATCCGATGAGGCCAAACGCCTAACTGACCGCGGGAATACCTATCTTGAATTCGGTAAGAAGCTTGATGCGCCAACGTCCGCGGCGCTGTTCATCAAACCACCTGAGCCTTGTCCACCTGTTTCCGCACGGCCCAATCGCTTGTCGATCACAGAAATCGAAACCTGGATCCGCGATCCTTATGCGATTTATGCAAAGCATATTCTAGGAATATATGCGCTTCCACCCTTGGTGCGTGAAGCGGATGCTGCCCTTAGGGGGACAATCTATCATGATATTTTGGCCAGATTTACAGATGCATGGAAAGGCCGAATTGACGAAAACGCACGGGTGAAATTTTTTGCCATAACAGACGCCATCTTCGCAGAGCAAAACTTGCCGCTTGAAGTACTTGCTGAATGGCAACCAAGGTTCAAGCCCGTTGGAGAAGCCTTCTTGGAGTGGGAAGCATCGCGGCGTGACGGTATTCACCGAAGTCACTGCGAAATCAAACTCAATGCAACCATTGGCGACACTGGCTTCATCTTACATGGTTATGCGGATCGCATTGATGAAAACTTGGACGGTAGCCTCACCATCATCGACTATAAAACCGGTAACAACCCTTCCATGAAACAAGCGCGCACATTTTCGCCGCAGCTCTCTTTGGAAGCTGCACTGGCCATGAAGGGCGATGTTACTGATATCGCGGCTAAGCCTATAAAGGAAATGCTGTATGTGCGTTTAAAACCCGGCGATGATTTCAAGATAGATGACGTTGCCAAAGGACAGAAGAAAACCGAACCGGTATGTACGGCAGATGAGTTGGCACAAAACGCCTATGATGACCTGATTGAACAAATTATGGCCTATCGACAGCCTGAACAAAAATACCTGTCTCAATATGTTCCGCTACCCAACAAAACCTATGCTGGTGATTATGATCATCTGGCGCGCATTCGCGAGTGGTCTATTGGCGCTGATGAAGAAGGGGGAGCAGAAGAATGAGCGTCCAACCCTTGAGTAATATTAACGCGCTCCAAGCCACAGCAACAAACCCGCAGTCGAGCATCTGGGTATCGGCAAATGCAGGATCAGGCAAAACCTATGTTTTGTCACGCCGTGTTATTCGTTTGCTTTTGGAAGGCAACAAACCTTCACAACTCTTGTGCTTGACCTTTACCAAAGCCGCCGCCGCAGAGATGTCCAACAGGGTTTTTAAAATTCTGAGCGAATGGTCGATGATGAACGATAGCGCTCTTCAAGATGCAATCGAAGAGCTGCTTGGTAAAACCTTATCACCGGACACGAAAAACCGATTTATATCGCGCGCACGAATTTTATTTGCCCTGGCTTTGGATACACCTGGTGGCCTTCGCATTCAGACCATTCACGCATTTTGCGAATCGCTCCTGCATCAATTTCCTTTGGAGGCGAATGTTCCAGGTCATTTTGAAATGATAGATGAACTAGAGCAAAGTCAGCTTTTGGAAGATGCGCGGCGGCATGTGCTTTTGACTGGTCTTGGAGTTCAACAGAGAACAACAACATTAAAAGATCAAGAGACCGAAAAGCAAATTCGAGACGCCTTTTCTACCATTCGAGAGCATGCATCAGATGCTGCTATTGAAAAAGCGATTAGCCAGTTAGTTCAAGAGCGGGAATTTTTTACCCAATGGTTGGATGATAGCGGCGCTGATGTGTATATTGCAATGGCTCCTTTGTGGCGTAAATTTGGATTGTCGCCCCAATCATCCGCCCGAAAATTGCGCGAAGAAATCGCATCATCAAGCGCCTACTCGAAAGAAGCGCAAGCTGACCTTATTGATTTATTTCGAAGTAAAGGAGGGGCAAGAAGCGACGCACTGCTCGAGCAGTTTTCGGCCTTGGCAGAAGCAAGCAGTCCTAACGAAAAAATTGAGATTCGTAAAAGTATTTTTTTTACCAGCGGAAATCCGAAGAAGGGATTTATCTCTGCAAAATTTATGGAAGATAACGGTCTATGGGACACTTATCTCAACGAGCAACAGCTTCTGCTCGAACAATTTGATCGTCTCAACACACTCGAAAGCTTAAAGGCTAGTGAAGCGCTGTTTATCATCGCTGAAGCCATGTTGGTTGGATATGAAAACCTCAAGCGCCGCAAAGGCCTGCTTGATTTTAATGATTTGATCGCCCGTACTGCCAATCTCTTATCCAGAAATGAAATCAGCGCCTGGATACATTACAAGCTTGATAGCGGCATTTCACATCTCTTGGTGGATGAGGCCCAAGACACCAGCCCCATGCAATGGAAAATAATAGAGGCGATCACAGCTGAGTTTTATGCAGGCAAAGGTGCTCGCGAATTAATTCGGACAATCTTTGTGGTGGGAGACGAAAAGCAATCGATCTATTCTTTTCAAGGTGCGGATCCAAGGGAATTTGCAAGACAGTTTTCAATCCTGAAAGAAAAATCCGGCAATGCCCAACTTTATTTCGATGAAGTTAAACTCACCACATCGTTTCGCTCGACACCTGAGGTATTAAGCGCTGTTGATCAGGTTTTTAGCCTAACAGAGAATGCGGCAGGCCTAGGTCTTGATGGAAACCAGCAAGTACACCAGGCCAATCGCCGTTCTGATCGGGGTGAAGTGTTTGTCTGGCCTTTGGAAATTAAACAAAAGAAACCGGAAAAAATCCATTGGCGAAAACCACCTGACGAGCCGACGCCTGAAGATGCTGAGGTGCGCCTTGCGGATAAAATTACCGAAACCATTCATGGTTGGATACAAAACCAGAAACGGCTGCACGGCCAAGAAAGACCAATTCGATATGGCGATATCCTCATTCTTGTGCGTAAACGCGATCGGTTTGTCGCTACCATCAATAGAGCTTTAAAAGCCAAAGGTCTGGCTGCTGCAGGTGCAGATCGGTTAAAATTGACCGAGCATATTGCAGTAGAAGACATGCTAGCCTTGGGGCGTTTCGCTTGTATGAAAATGGATGATCTCTCGCTGGCAGCGTTGTTGAAAAGTCCGATTTTCGATTTTTCTGAGGAAGAGCTGTTTGCCGTTTCACACAAAAGAAGCGAGGCTACGCTTCTGGCTCAACTATCCGCATTAAGCGAGGCAAAGCTTGCTCCTGTTCAGGGGCAACCATCGGCAGATAAGTTAAGACGAACCCTATTGGTCTTAAACGACGTTTTAAGCAGCGCGCATTCTCTTCCAGTGTTTGCTTTTTATGCACGTCTCTTTTCGCGCCATCACTTGCGTCAAAAATACCTTACTCGTCTTGGTCATGAGGCTGCAGAAATTCTCGATGGTTTCTTTCAAGCAGCGATGAATTTCGACAATCAAAAAGGCCTTGGACTACAGAGCTTTGTCGAAAGCCTTGCAGCTTCGAAACTGGAATTGAAGCGCGAAATTGACATGGAGCGTGATGAAATTCGGGTGATCACCACGCATTCATCGAAGGGTTTGGAGGCGCCTATCGTGTTTTTGGTCGATCCTGGCTCTAAAGCTTTTAACACCAGTCACGCGCCTCCAATAGTTCAGCTAGGCAATGAAGAGAACGGCTTTTCCTATCTTTGGCAAAGTGAAAAGAAAAAGAGAATCGCTGCAACGACTCCAGTGTTTGAACAATTGGAACGCCAAGCGGAGGAGGAGTATCGACGTCTGCTTTACGTGGGGATGACTCGCGCTGCTGATCGGCTAATCATTTGCGGGTATCGCGGTGAGCGCGAACCAGACTACGATCATTGGTATTCTATGGTTGAAAAGGGTCTCCTTGCGCCCAAGATCGACCAGCAATATCAAGGAAAATTTGTTGATGCCGATGGTGGTGACGACCCAACGAAAATTCGTCAATGGATTATCAACAATCGCGACCACAAAGAAAAGCACCTTAAGAAAAGCGATGATTTGATATCTGAACATGTTTCGACATTGCCATCTTGGTGCGCTCCACTTCCTATTGAACCACCAGCGCCGAGACCGTTAAGTCCTTCAGGCGTGCTTGAACTGCTCAATATAGCACCAAAAGCCGAAACGACGTTTAATGGGGATAGTGCATTTGCCCTTGATCGTGGAAATGCATTGCATCATTTGATGCAAATTCTACCTGATATGGATTTGGCAAACCGTGATGGTGTTATTTCGAAGTATTTTGAAACCACCAATGGTGTTTTTACCCCATCACAGGTCGATGATATTCGATTGAAGCTCAACAAGATCCTGAATGCGTCTGAGGCGGCAGAATTGTTCACGCCAAATTCAAAAGCGGAAGTGGAAATTTCTGGTGAAGTGACGCTTGGAAAACGCACTCACATGGTGCGAGGGAAAATAGACCGTCTAGCGATAACTCCAGATCGGATTGTTATTGCTGACTATAAGACCAATCGCCAAGTGCCTAACACACCCGATGAGGTCAGCACTGAATATCTGGCCCAAATGGCCTTGTACCAGGAATTAGTGAAAAAAATTTATCCTGATAGAAAGATCGAATGCCTGATTATCTGGTCAGAAAATGGAAGATTTATGCCTGTTCCAAGTGCCCTGCTGGACCGGCAAATGGCGTTGCTCAACAAGTCGTGAAGAAGAGGTTCTTGACGCGAGACAATTGCGTTCTTAACTAAAGGATAGTCCTTTGTAAGGAATCAAATAAGAGGCGCGCCGCGTCTCACAGGAAAGGAACGCATTATGGCGACCGTTAAAGTGGACAATAATAATTTCAAAGCCGAAGTCATGGATTCGGATTTGCCAACTGTCGTTGATTTTTGGGCAGAATGGTGCGGTCCGTGTAAAATGATTGGCCCAAGCCTTGAAGAACTTTCTGAAGAAATGGCCGGAAAGGTAAAGATCACGAAATTGAATATTGATGAAAATCCTGATCTTGCCGCACAGTTTGGTGTGCGCTCAATTCCAACTTTGTTGATTTTTAAAGATGGTGAACCTGCTGGAATGCAAGTTGGCGCAAAGCCAAAAAGTGCTTTGGCTGACTGGATTAAATCTTCAAGCTGATTTTGATTTTCAGATCTCAAACGCCGCCGGTGAAGCGAGCTTTCCCGAAGTAATAACCAATTGGTTTGAACGGGTTAGTTTCATACCGGCGGCGTTTCATTTTTTTGGAGAACTTCTCCGATCAGATAAAGTGATCCACAAATAAGAATTCTTTGCGTCACTTTACTTCCAGCACTGCCAGCTATCATCAACGCGTCTTCGATGCTTTTGGCTGTTTGGACATTTAGTCCGACCTTCTCCGCAGACTGCGCAAGCACTGCCGGATCAAATCCAGCATCGCTTTGACTAACGGGAATTGTGATAACCTTTTGCGCTAATCCGACAAAATTCTTGAAGAAGCCCTCTGGTTCTTTTGTGGTCAACATGCCGACAATCATGGTCAAAGAACCCTGATTTTCAGATTGTGATTTTCTCAGTTCTCTTGAGATCGCTTCGCCCGCATGAGGATTGTGTCCGCCATCAATCCAGATCTGTGGTTTTGCGCCAGTTGGTAATAGTTTCTCCAATTTACCAGCAGGAAGGCACTCAAACCGACCGGGCCAAACAACCTTTTCCATAGCGTCTTCATAAACTTGATCGGGTAAATCAGGTATAACAAGACGACATGCTGCAATGGCAAGGGCGGCATTGGCAATTTGATGATCTCCCAGCAAGCGTGGCAAAGGCAGATCAAGCAAACCCGTTTCGTCTTGAAATACAAACCGGTCAGCCTGTTTGTAAAAATCGAAATCTTGACGTGCTATTTTGATGCTTGACCGACAATCAGCTACTTTTTGTTCAATCACGCCTAGCGCCTCATCTTCTTGCAAGCCGACAAAAACAGGTGCTTTGGATTTGATTATTCCGGCTTTTTCAAAAGCAATTTTGCCGAGTGTGTTACCAAGATATGCCTCATGATCCAGTCCAACTGGCGTGATCAGACAGGCAGCTGGATTTTGGAGTACATTGGTGGCATCAAAACGTCCACCCAAGCCAACCTCGATCACACAATAATCTGCTGGATGCTCACTAAATAGCAAAAAACCAACAGCTGACATGATTTCAAAAACCGTGATTGGCGTTCCGCCATTGGCTTTTTCAGCTCTGACAATCGCATCTTCAAGAACACTATCAGAAACGAAAACACCGTGGTCCTTTGCGCCAAGACGATATCGCTCATGCCAATTTACCAGATGAGGCGATGTATGCACATGTACGGTTTTGCCGGCAGATTCCAAAATTGCACGCAAGAATGCCGAAGTGGATCCTTTGCCATTGGTGCCGGCCACATGGAAAACAGGCGGTATTTCTAGATGAGGATTTCCCAGTTTTTCAAGTAAGCCCAACACACGATCCAAAGACAAGTCAAAGCCTTTAGGGTGAATTGCCAATAAACGATTGACCGCTGCCTCTGCACTCATGGGCTCGTCTTACTTTGAAACAATCTGATTATTTGGCGATGCTTCGGCAAATCATGTGACCATTAGATTTGCGGAGCGGTTTTTTCACCGGAAGCTGGCGGTTCTTCCGTGGCTTTGGCAAGTTCCAACAAAGGGGGCAAATCTTCTTCGATCACTTCGGTGTTGGAAGAAGGTTTTTTCAGCAAGAGATGCAAGAGATTGGCGACTGTGCTGCGCAGTTTTTTGCGTGGAACAACCATATCTACCATACCATGTTCCAGAAGATATTCAGCCGTTTGGAAGCCTTCAGGAAGTCGTTCGCGAATGGTTTGTTCAATGACGCGCTTTCCTGCAAAGCCGATTTCGGCGCCAGGTTCAGCGATATGTACATCACCTAACATGGCATAGGAGGCAGACACGCCCCCTGTTGTTGGGTTGGTTAGTAACACGATATAAGGAAGTCCTGCTTCTTTCAAACGCTCGACCATGACGACCGTGCGTGGCAATTGCATAAGAGACAGAATACCTTCCTGCATACGGGCCCCACCTGAGGCGGGAAACATGATCAAGGGAACTTTGAGTTCAATGGCTTTCTCAAATGCTTTGATAATTGCTTCACCAGCGGCAATGCCCAGCGAGCCGCCCATAAATGCAAACTCATGGATCGATACGACAATTTTCATTCCGTAAAGATCACCAACGGCATTGAGGATCGAGTCTTCCATGCCTGTCTTTGCTTTGTTGTCACGCAGGCGGTCTGTATATTTTTTCTGATCTCTGAATTTTAACGGATCTTGCGCAACAGCTGGCTGTGGCAAGGTTTCAAATTTGCCATCGTCAAAGAAATAGCCAAGGCGCTTTTTTGCAGAAATTTTCATGTGATAGCCAGATGTAGGTATCACGCCCATATTGGCTTCAAGATCTTTATGAAAAACCATCTCGCCAGTTTGAGGACATTTGATCCACAAATTTTCTGGCATGTCTTTCTTTTGCAAGAAATTGTTTAATTTTGGTCTTACGTAGTTGGTGATCCAATTCATATTGCTATCGAACCTAAAAATTGTGTTTTGCCGCATACCAATATGACGCTGGCTTTGTCTGTTTGTACCCATATCATATAGGGGCTGATTGTCGAAGAAGGCATAAAAAATTTATGATCCAGCTTTTGCTACACCTTTAGCCAACTCCTTGACCAATTTCAGCACGTTTTTAACTGTTTTCGCAGTCGCCTCACCCTTTTTATTCAGGCTTGCTTCCAATACAGAAACAATGGCAGAGCCAACAACGACACCATCAGCGCCGCGACCAATAGCTTCAGCCTGTTCAGCTGTTCTCACGCCAAAGCCAACTGCCACGGGAAGATCCGTCTTGGCTTTGATATGCGCCACAGAAGCCGCAACCTTTTTAGGATCGGGCGCCGCTGCACCGGTAATGCCTGTAATCGAGACATAATAAACAAAGCCTGATGTATTGTTCAGCACCGTAGGCAAACGTTTGTCATCGGTTGTCGGCGTGGTCAGACGAATGAAGCTGATGTCAGCCTCCATCGCGGGTAGGCACAACTCGTCATCTGCCTCTGGCGGTAGATCGACGATGATCAAGCCATCTACACCAACGGACTTTGCTTTTTTAATAAATACCTCAACACCCATATTATAAATCGGATTATAATATCCCATCAAAACGATCGGCGTAGTTTTATCCACTTTGCGAAATTCCCCAACCAATTTGAGGGTTTTCTTCAGTGTTTGACCATTGGCCAAAGCGCGCTGACCGGCTTTTTGGATCGCTGGCCCATCGGCCATTGGATCAGAAAACGGCATACCGACTTCAATCAGGTCAGCGCCTGCTGCTGGCAAGCCGCTGATGATATCCAAGGAAGTTTGATAGTCCGGGTCCCCAGCCATCACAAATGTTACGAGCGCCGGGCGCCCTTTTTCCTTTAGTTCCGCAAAGCGCGTATCAATTCTGGTCTTTTTCATAAATTTGATCTTTATGTATTTCGAATATTACAGATTAAAGCCAAGGGCTTTGCCGACAGTGAAAACATCCTTGTCGCCACGCCCACACAAATTCATTACGATAATCTGGTCTTTACCCATTTTCGGTGCACGTTTTACGACTTCAGCCAAAGCGTGGGATGGTTCCAAAGCTGGGATAATGCCTTCGATACGGCAAAGAAGTTGGAATGCTTCCAGCGCCTCATTGTCCATGATCGGCACATATTCAACACGGCCTGTTTCTTTCAAATAAGAATGTTCTGGACCAATGCCTGGATAATCCAATCCTGCTGAGATGGAATGGCCTTCGAAAATCTGACCATCATCATCCTGCAAAAGATAAGTTCGGTTCCCATGAAGAACGCCCGGTCTACCAGCGGTAAGTGAAGCGCAATGTTCTTTTCCTTTAAGGCCCAATCCACCAGCTTCAACGCCGACTATTTGAACATCCTTGTCATCAAGGAATGGATGGAAAAGTCCGATTGCATTTGAGCCGCCGCCAACAGCTGCGACAAGCATATCAGGCGCACGGCCTTCAGCTTCCATCAATTGCTCGCGCGTTTCATTGCCAATAACAGATTGAAAATCGCGGACCAGTTCTGGATAAGGATGAGGCCCAGCAGCGGTACCGATCAGATAATAGGTATCTTCAACATTGGTGACCCAGTCACGCAAAGCCTCGTTCATGGCGTCTTTCAAAGTTCCAGCACCAGCGGTAACAGGAACAATATCAGCACCCAAAAGTTTCATGCGGAAAACATTGGGAGACTGACGCTCAACATCAGTCTTTCCCATATAAACCACACAGGGAAATCCAAAACGGGCAGCAACGGTTGCTGAGGCCACGCCGTGCTGACCAGCACCTGTTTCAGCAATGATGCGTTTTTTACCCATGCGTTTTGCTAGCAAGATTTGACCAAGACAATTATTGATCTTGTGTGACCCGGTATGGTTTAGCTCATCGCGTTTGAAATAGATTTTCGCACCGCCCAGATGCTCTGTCATACGTTCGGCAAAATACAGCGGAGACGGTCGGCCTGTGTAATGTTTGTTAAGATGAGCAAGTTCAGCTGCAAATTCTGGATCGGCTTTGGCGTCTTTATAAGCCTGCTCAAGTTCCAAAATATTCGGCATCAATGTTTCGGCAACATAACGCCCGCCGAATATACCAAAATGGCCGTTTTCGTCGGGGCCAGTGCGAAAAGAGTTGGGAGTGGCTGGTTTGTTCACGGGGTCGCCTCACTGAAGTGCTAAATTCTTATTCAACCGATACTATTTGCCTTTTGCTCCGCCTTGTCAAAGCCGGAAGAAAGGTCATATTCACGCACGGTCTTAATGAATGATGCGATCTTTGCAACGTCTTTTATTCCAGGAGAGGATTCCACTCCCGATGACACATCAATTGAGCTCGCCTGAGAAATGTCTAACGCATCTTTTATATTACTGATGTCTAGCCCGCCGGAAAGCATGACCGGGGTATTTGTCTTGAAAGATGCCAATAGGTTCCAGTCAAAAGATACGCCATTGCCGCCGGGTAAATCCGATCCCTTGGGCGCTTTTGCATCAAGCAGAAACCGATCAGCTATTCCTTCATAGGTAGCAAGCTGGGCAAAATCATCTCCGGTTCGAATAGCAAAAGCCTTAACGACTGGAAGGTCGTACTTCTTTTTAATCAAGGAAACCTGATCTGGCGTTTCTTTGCCGTGCAATTGCAAGAAATCAGGCTTTACCTGTGCAACGATGGCATCCAGTTCTTTATCTGAGGCATTTACCGTAACAGCTATTTTGCCAACTTTTTTTCCAGCAAAGGCAGATAGCTCTGCTGCTGTTTGAAGCGTTAAGTGACGCGGGCTTTTCTCAAAGAAAATGAAACCAATCAGATCTGCCCCTGCATCAATGCAGGCCGTGACTGCTTCTTGGGTTGATAGGCCGCAAATTTTGATTTCAGTGTGCATAGGAGGGCCTGTCAAACGTGCTTGGTATAGGGAGTATGAACCTATCTGGAGGAAGTGCCAGAAAAATCATAGTGAGTCCAGCAGGCACAGTCGGATACGAAACTACAATAACAAGCTTATGCCAAACTCACTGCGTGCAGGCTGGCTCCATGACGGCGCAGCCATGCCTTTTGAGTTTCCATATCAGGACAGATATCTCTTACATGGTTCCAAAAACGATCTGAGTGGTTCATTTCCCGAAGATGGGCAACCTCATGAGCCGCTAAATAATCAAGCACCGTTTCAGGCGCCATAATAATACGCCATGAAAACGAAAGCGTACGCGTTGATGAGCACGAACCCCACCGACTGGTTGAGTCGGTTATCCGTATCTGCTTTGGACGGACATTCAAACTTGCAGCGTGTTTTGAAACGGACAGGTTCAGATTTTCTCGTGCCTGCTTTTTTAAAAAATCTAATAGTTTTCGCTGTATAAATTTCGGATCACCAGGCACTAGAAAACTAGGCTCGCCAGCAATTTCACGAACTTCAACTACACCTCTCATTCTGTCGAGATGAACGATGCGATGTTGCACGCCTAAATATGGAATTGTCTGGCCGTCTTCCAATTCCACCTTTTGAGGCAAACGTGCTTTTCGTGTAGCCACCCAATTTATATTGCGCTGCAAGAAACCATCGAGCTCGCGATCACTGACATGGGCAGGCATGGTGATTTTCAGACCGCCGCCACCTGGCATCAACCGGAGCGTTATGCGTTTTGATCTTGGATGCACGACAACTTTTACAGGCATATCTTCCCCATCTACATGGAGAACCCGGTCGCGCGAGACGGCCGACGCTGATTGTCTGGAGAAAGATTTTAACAGTCCAAATGCCATGCGATGAATTTATCTGATTCTATCTTTGGATGCCAAAGGAAACTATTTGTTAAAAAAGAAAACGGGACCTAAAAAGGCCCCGCTTCCTGTCTCAAACTATTGAAACGTTTTACAGTTTTTTTGAAGAACGCTTGCCAGATTTTTTATCTGTCGGCTCATCATCTGAACCCGTGTTGCGCTTATAGCTGTCCATAAAGGCTTCGAACTCAGTTTTATCTTTTGTGCGACGAAGTTCATAGACATGGTCTTCAAATTCAGCGCGCATTTTCTCCAAATTGCGACGTTCTTCTGCAAGACGCTCGATTTCTGCATCCCGCCATTCATCGAACGCTACATTTCCAGATTGCGCTTTGCTACGACGGTTTGAACCACAATCACGGCTCCAACCTTTTGTAAAACGATCAGTTCTTGCATTTACGCCAGACTTAAATTCATCCAAACGATCGCCCCAAAGAATGTAAGCGATCATCGCAAGGCCTAGTGGCCAAAAAATCATAAAGCCGATGATCATCATGGCTATGGTTACAGGCGTCCAAGCCGGACGGATCAATGCATTACCAATCCGCTTTGAGCGTCCATTATCTTCGTAAGTCGTATTCATATGTTTGCCCTCTAAACAAGGATACCAGAGAAACAGGTTGTTTCGATCCGGTGATCCAGATATCGGGCAGTTGCGCCCGCTCTACCTTACGTAAGAATTTAGAAAATCCACTTCAAGCGTCAAAGATTACAATAGCATTACAAATTTGTAATGGTTACTAAATCAAAAAACAGGTTCAAAGCGCCGATTCAATTTCAAAAACGATTGTATCAGCGGCAGCTTTTGGATTAGCCGCTTCAAGGATAGGGCGGCCAACCACAAGATGCGATGCACCAGCGCTAATCGCCAATTTTGGAGTCATCACACGCTTTTGGTCACCAGCATCAACACCAGAAGGACGAATACCGGGGGTAACAAGCGCCATTTCAGACCCAATAGCTTGGCGAATATGGGAGGCCTCCAGTGCAGAGGCCACGATACCGCCCATGCCTGCTGCTATTGCATCGCGTGCTCGTGACAACACCAAATTCTCTGCAGTTTGGCCGTAACCTGCCGCTACCAGATCCTGATCATCCATGGATGTGAGAACTGTTACGCCAAGCAAGCACAGGGAAGAGCCTTCTGCAGCTTTAACAGCGGCACGCATAGCTTTTGGATAGGCATGCAATGTCAGCATATCCAAATTCATCTTTGCAATGTTTTCAACTGCCTTGGCGATTGTATTATCAATGTCCAGCAGCTTCATGTCCAAAAACACCTGCTTGCCATCGGCTTTCAATTTTTTTGCCAAATCAAGCCCACCCACAAAGGCCAGTTGATAACCGATCTTATAAAACGAAACGCTATCCCCCAACTGATCTACTATTGAATTTGCCTCTTTAACGGTAGGCACATCCAAAGCAACAATCAGACGATCACGTGCATGGTTTGGTGATAAGACAGATGACATTGGAATCTCATTGCATTTAGGGTTTAGGTTTTATCAGCGTTAACTGAGGAGGCGAGCCTTTTCAACCAAAGAGGTGCACGCGCTTTCTAGCATAGCTGCGCTGCGCTCATTGGTGAGTTTATCCATATGATCAAACGCTTTTGCAGCATTTCCCAAGGCCATTTGCTCAGAAATTACCAGCATACCCAATCGCACTAATACATCACGCAAATGAGCAAGACTTGAAATTCCGCCCATTGCTCCTGGCGAACTGGCTGCAATTGCGCAAATCTTATTGCGATAAGGTATGACGGGTTTTCCGTTGTAACTTGAGACCCTTGAGACCCAATCAATGGTGTTTTTCAAGAGCGGCGGGAATGACCCGTTATATTCTGGTGTAACCATTACCACGCCATCGTGCTGATGAAATAAACGGGCCAATTTAATAGCGTTTTCAGGCACACCACTTTCTTTTTCTAGGTCTTCATTCATCATCGGTAGCGGATAATCAGATAAGGTTACTCTCGTAATCACACATTCATGATTAACCAAATTTCCAGCATAAGCGTCGGCAAATCTCTGGCTAAAGGATCCTGTACGAATAGAGCCAGCTAGAATCAAAATCTCTGGTTTTTTTTGCAATTCTTCGTCACTCCTATTTATGCTGTCTGGCGATAAATCCAAAAGCGCGCCGGCGGTACATTTGATAAAACCCATTTTGTAGGTTCAACCGAATAGACGCCTGGCAGTGCTTTTACTGGCGGTTTTGGCCCGTAACATAATTGTATAAAGGGTGCGCCTTTTGGCAACCATTTGAGACCTTCTGTCACATAATCAGAGCGCTTTTCCGTCGGGAAATTTAGTAGGGGAAGACCACTTAAAAGGGCGCGGAATTTCTGGTCTTTAAATTCTGCAAGTGTTGTTTCAAGGTCAAATGCATCGCCCTCAATAAAGTTCACGCCGGGATATGACTTGCGCAGAAGTGTGCAAAAATCGTGATTATATTCGATCGAAACCAGTTTGGATGGATTAATTCCAAAATCTAAAATAGCGCGGGTGATTGGCCCGGTGCCGGGGCCAAGTTCCAAGACAGGTAAATCACTGTCTGTTGGTATGTGGGATGCCATCAGGCGAGCGGCAATTTTACTAGTCGGTGTGATCGAGCCAACTGATTTGGGTTGCTTTGCCCAGCTCTTCAAAAACCGAAAATCACTAACAACACGTTCTCTAAAAGTGCGATCCTTTTGGGGAGTATTCTCGGTCACTGTTCGATACTCCCGGTGCATTAAAAAGAAACTGCCTACTCTTTTAGATAGTAGCGACTAATCTGCCAAGCCATCCAGAAAGCTTTTCATTTTCGAAAAGAAGCCAGTTGATTCAGGATGGTTTTGATCAGACGACAACTCTTCAAATTCTTCCAATAATTCCCGTTGGCGTTTGGTCAATTTTTGCGGCGTTTCTGTAACAACCTGAATATAAAGATCGCCAAAATTTGATGTTCGCATAACCGGCATCCCTTTTGTCTTGAGGCGGAATTGCTTGCCAGTCTGGGTTCCCTCTGGAACTTTTACACGAGATTTGGTTTCATCAAGGGTTGTCACTTCAAACTGACCGCCCAGGGCAGCAGTGACCATGGAAATAGGTATGCGGCAATAAAGGTCCGCCCCGTCACGCTGAAAAAACTGATGTGGTTTGATCGAGATGAAAATATAAAGATCGCCGGAAGGACCACCTCTTGCGCCTGCTTCCCCTTCGCCGCCCAGGCGAATGCGCACACCATCTTCAATACCAGCTGGAATATTAACCTCGAGCGAACGCTCCTTGGTCACCCGGCCTTGACCGCGGCAAGTACCGCATGGATCTGAGATAACCTCGCCTTTACCCTGACATTGTGGGCAGGTTCGTTCGATGGAGAAAAAACCTTGGGCCGCGCGCACACGGCCAGATCCAGCGCAAGTCGCGCACGTTTTGGGACTGGAGCCGGGCTTTGATCCAGAACCCGTGCATGTTTCGCAGCTCATGGCTGTTGGCACTGAAATTTTTGCCGCTTTGCCTTCAAACGCTTCTTCAAGCGTGATTTCCATATTGTAACGTAAATCAGCTCCACGTTCGCGGCCACCGGATGAGCGACGCCCACGACCACCCATCATTTCGCCAAATAGATCTTCGAAAATATCGGAAAAACCACCGCCGCCAAAACCAGCTCCGCCGCCCATGCCCCCAGGGCCACCTTGCTCAAACGCGGCATGACCATATTGGTCATAAGCTCCACGTTTTTGCGGGTCCTTTAATACTTCGTATGCTTCACCAATTTCTTTGAATTTTATTTCAGCTGTTGGATCATTTGGGTTGCGGTCGGGATGATATTTCATCGCCATTTTGCGGAAAGCTGATTTCAATTCTTTCTCGTCTGCACCGCGATCGACACCGAGCAATTCGTAGTAATCTGTTTTAGCCATCAGAACATGCCCGCCGGAATTATTGGTCTTGAATAAACAAAAACCCCGCCAACATTTCTACTGAAAAGATCAATAGAAAGCAGGCGAGGTTCAATAGGGTTTAACCTCAGGCTGATTTCTTTTCGTCGTCTTCGTCAACTTCTTCGAAGTCGGCGTCAACGATGTCTTCATCAGCGGCATCCTTTGCAGCATCTTTAGCGGCGTCGGCAGCAGCTGCCTCTTCCTGTGATGCTTCATAGATTGCTTGACCCATTTTCATGGATGCTGTGGCAAGGGCTTCAGACTTGACAGTGATGTCTTCCGTAGAGCCACCTTCCATTGCAGACTTCAATTCAGTAATTGCTGTTTCGATGTCAGCTTTGTCTTCTTCAGAGACTTTATCAGCATGGTCTTTCAAAGACTGTTCGGATGAATGGATCATCGCTTCAGCCTGGTTTTTCGCTTCAACATTTGCACGGCGCTCTTTATCGGCTCCTGCATTTGATTCAGCGTCTTTGACCATTTGTTCGACTTCTTCATCTGACAATCCGCCAGAAGCCTTGATCGAAATCTGCTGCTCTTTGCCGGTGCCTTTGTCTTTAGCAGACACATTCACAATACCATTGGCATCAATATCGAATGTTACTTCGATTTGCGGAACACCGCGTGGTGCCGGTGGCAAACCTACGAGATCAAACTGACCCAGCATTTTGTTGTCGGCAGCCATTTCACGCTCACCTTGAGAAACGCGGATCGTCACAGCAGACTGATTGTCATCAGCTGTCGAGAAGGTCTGGCTCTTTTTGGTTGGAATGGTCGTGTTGCGATCGATCAAACGAGTGAATACACCGCCAAGAGTTTCAATGCCCAAAGACAATGGTGTCACGTCGAGCAAGAGAACATCGGTAACATCACCCTGCAAGACGCCAGCCTGAATAGCTGCACCCATGGCAACCACTTCATCAGGATTCACGCCCTTGTGAGGATCTTTGCCAAAGAATTCTTTTACGATCTGCTGAACTTTTGGCATGCGGGTCATACCGCCAACCAAAACAACTTCGTCGATCTCGCCAGCTTTAAGACCAGCGTCTTTCAACGCCTCCTGCATTGGCTTTACGGTACGCTTGATCAATTCTTCAACCAAAGATTCGAATTTCGAACGGGTCAATTTCATGGTCAAGTGTTTTGGACCAGAAGCATCAGCGGTAATGAACGGAAGATTGATTTCTGTTTGCGTAGAAGAAGACAATTCGATCTTGGCTTTTTCAGAAGCTTCTTTCAGGCGCTGTAGTGCCATCTTGTCTTTTTTCAGATCGACGCCCTGGTCTTTCTTGAATTCACCAGCCAAGTAATCAACCAATGTCATGTCGAAATCTTCACCACCAAGGAATGTATCACCATTGGTAGATTTCACTTCGAAGACACCATCGCCGATTTCCAAAACAGACACGTCGAATGTACCGCCGCCAAGGTCATAAACCGCAATGGTTTTACCGTCGTTTTTATCCAAACCATAAGCAAGTGCCGCTGCTGTCGGCTCGTTGATGATACGGAGCACTTCAAGACCGGCAATTTTACCGGCATCTTTTGTTGCCTGACGCTGCGCATCATTAAAATATGCAGGAACGGTGATGACCGCTTGGGTAACTGTTTCGCCGAGATAAGCTTCAGCAGTTTCCTTCATTTTTTGAAGGATCATCGCAGAAACCTGTGATGGAGAGTATGCTGTGTCGTGGGCTTTTACCCATGCATCTCCGTTGTCTGCTTTTACGATTTCAAAAGGAACCAGCTTCTGGTCTTTTTTAACTGCCTTGTCATCGAAACGACGACCGATCAGGCGCTTTACCGCAAACAACGTATTTTCAGGATTGGTTACTGCCTGGCGTTTCGCCGGCTGACCAACCAAACGCTCACCATCTTCTGTAAATGCAACGATTGAAGGGGTTGTGCGGGCACCTTCCGCATTTTCGATCACTTTTGGTTCCTTGCCATCCATTACGGATACGCATGAATTCGTGGTGCCAAGATCGATACCGATCACTTTAGCCATTTTTACTCTCCTTGTAGCGAACTGTCCCAACCCTAATGGCCATGCTTAAATTCGGCCGGCATTGATGGACTGAACCTGTTGGAATATTTCGGGTTTTGCTGCAAACAACATCAGATTGTCTGAAGCGTTGCGGCGTATATAAGGAGGGAGTTTAGCGGGTGCAAGGATTGCAATGCAGTAATTTTGCCCAGAATCCGTAATTTTTACAGTTTGTGGCGGAAAAACCTTATTTTTCCAGCTTTTTGCCCCATAACTAATGTCGTTAGATAATTTACACGGGTTTATAAATGCAGGTTCTTCCCAATGGCGCAAAATGGATTCCAGGGTTTCTGACAAGGGAAGCACAAGAGAATTTGGTTGAAACCGTTCGCGAGATCGTCAAATCAGCACCCTTGTTTGTTCCTAAAATGCCAAAAACTGGCAAAGAAATGTCTGTGCGAATGACCAATTGCGGTTCTTTGGGGTGGGTCACTGACAAAGAGAACGGCTACCGCTACCAAACAACCCATCCGGTGAACGGAGCTCCATGGCCGGATATTCCAAATTCAATCCTGAGAATTTGGACCGAAATATCAGCATATCCGCACGATCCTGAAGCTTGCCTGATCAATTTTTATAATCAGAATGCAAAAATGGGCCTGCATCAAGATCGTGATGAAGACGATTTTGAAGCACCCGTTGTTTCAATCTCACTGGGCGACAGTTGCTTGTTCAGGGTTGGTGAAACTACCAGAACAGGACGCACAACATCGTTCAAATTGCAAAGCGGTGATGCCGTGATTTTGACAGGTAAATCGCGACTTGCCTTTCATGGGGTAGAGAAGATTTATCCCGATACTTCCACACTTTTGAAAAATGGTGGCAGAATCAACCTGACACTGCGCAGGGTTACAAAACCATCAAATTTAACGTCAATTTAAGGTAATTTGTCTATTGGTCCTGTCACACTAGATGGGACAACGATTGATGTTTACACCGAGCTATTCTGTTTCTGACTATTTTCTTGGCCTTAAAAACGGATTGCGATCCGATCTGATCCTGTATGTTATGGTCGCGCTTTATACGATCCCGACAATCTTGTATTTTATCTATACTGGAAGAGCGGATCGTCTGGCATATCCCCTCTATTACGGTCCTTGGTTGTTAAATAACTTCGTCTTGCTTCCAGCCTTGATGATGGGAATTGGTGCTATCCGAATTTATACGAGATCCCATTTGCGCCGCAGCCTCATCGTTCAGCATTTGTTTTCACCGCGGCGTGTTTCAAGATATTTCGCGGGAATGGTTTTGCTCTTTGCAATGATGTTCCATATCGGAACTTTCACCTCACTCAAATCTAGCATGCCAAATTTTGGTGGTTTTGTATGGGATGAGCGGTTGGCCAATATTGACCAGATCCTTCACTTAGGCGTGGATCCTTGGCAATACATCTATGACACTTTTGGTGTCAGTTTTCTTTGGATTTTGGAGATGAACTATAACATTTACTGGTTCATTCTCTGCTTTTTCACCCTATTTTGGATTATCACCTCTTCTGGCGCAGACAAAATCCGTTTGCGATATGTGAGTTGTTATATTCTTACATGGATTATTCTGGGTAACCTTTACGCTGTCCTGTTCTTATCGGCCGGACCTGCTTTTTATGGTCATGTGACGGGCGACGAAGCTCGCTTTGCCGAACAATTGGCTTTCCTTGCACAGGGCGCAGACGGCCCTAACTCTGTTGTCGCCTATCAAAACTATCTTTGGGCTTCTTACGTGAATGATACAGCAGGGCTTGGAACGGGTATTTCTGCATTTCCAAGCGTGCATGTTGGCTTGATCACTCTGAACGCATTATTTGCAAGAGAGCTAAACATATGGTTGGGGCGCGTTGCCATGGCCTATGTTGGCGTGATCATGATCAGCTCTGTTTATCTGGGATGGCATTATGCGATTGATGGGTATTTCTCATTCGTTGTGGTTTGGCTGATATATAGTTTTGCCAAAAAAGTGCCTTTTGAAAAATGGTCTTTCCGCCATGACCATCAAACCCTTGCCCAGCCAAAGCCACAAACAGCCACTGTCTAGAATTTGACCTTACTACAGTTTACGCAGGGCAACATGCTCGATCAGATGATTGGGCCCCTTGCGCAACACCAAGTCAGCGCGCGGACGGGTCGGTAAAATATTTTGATGTAGATTGATCAGGTTGATATTATCCCAAAGTCCTTGGGCAATTGCATAGCCCGCATCCTCTGATAACACCGAATAGCGGTTAAAGAACGATTTTGGATTGGTAAATGCTGTCTCGCGCAATCGCATAAACCGATCAATATACCAACGTTCAATGTCTCGCTCATCGGCATCGATATAAATCGAGAAGTCAAAGAAGTCTGAAATAAACGGGACACTCATACCCGCTTTGGGTAAATCCCTTGATTGAAGAACATTGATACCTTCAAAAATGAGTATGTCTGGGCGTTCAACTTTTCTGCTTTCACCCTTCAATACATCATAACTTAAATGCGAATAAAGCGGCGCGGACACTTCCGGCTCCCCTGCTTTGATTGCAGATAGAAATCGCAACAAAGCCGTAAAATCATAACTTTCAGGAAAGCCCTTTCGGTTCATTAAACGGCGACGGCGCAAGGTGGAGTTTGGTAAAAGAAATCCATCTGTGGTGATCAACTCAACTTTTGGACTGGACGGCCATCTTGCCAATAACTCTTTCAAGATACGAGCAACTGTTGATTTACCGACAGCAACTGACCCTGCAACACCAATGATAAAGGGTGTTTTTTGTCCACGTAGTGCGAGAAATCGTGCACGCTGTTTAAAAAGTGAAATGGACGAATCCACATGAGTGGAAAGCAAACGGGAAAGAGACAAATAGATCTTCGCCACTTCTTCGATTGAAACTGGATCGTTTAAGGATCGCAGCGTTTTGATCTCTGTTTCTGAAAGCGTCAGAGGCGTATCAGCGCGAAACTTGGACCATTCATTCGCTGTGAATGTCAGAAAAGGAGATGTGAGAAGATCCGGATTTTTTGGTGACCAAAATTCATCATGCTTTATGGATGATCCACGTTTAACCGCTTTCAAGACAGCCTGAGCCTTGCTTCGCTCATGCGAACTCATTTTGCTTTAGACTTTTTTACAGCGCTCACTTTTTTCTGGGCCGGTCGAGCGGCCTTTTCCTCAATCCCTGTCTGGCTGGTACGCCTGTCCAATTCTGCCATCACTTCTTTTAATGGTATATTGCTGGCTTTGAGAACTACCAACAAATGATACAATAAATCAGCAGTTTCTTTTGTTAGTTCTTTACGGTCGCGGATTGCCGCTGCAATTGCTGCTTCCACAGCTTCCTCACCCATTTTCTGAGCACATTTTTCAACGCCGCAAGAAATGAGCGTTGCGGTATAAGAAGAACCATCGGTGACCGCTGCGCGATCTGCAATGATATTTTCAAGGGTGTTGAGGGTAAATCTTGCCATATATCCCAGATCCTCGTTGAAAGAATTAGTCCAGTCTTACCGGAATTCCGGCAGCCTGCATATGCCGTTTTGCTTGTTCAATGGTATAGGTGCCAAAATGAAAAATGGATGCTGCAAGCACAGCGCTTGCGTGACCAATTTTTACCCCATCTACCAAATGATCCAGAGTTCCAACGCCGCCAGAGGCGATTACGGGGACAGAGACCGCATCTGCAACGGCTCTGGTCAAGGGTAGGTTATATCCAGATTTGGTGCCATCACGGTCCATCGAAGTCAGTAAAATTTCGCCAGCGCCTTTGGAAACAACTAGTCGGGCAAAATCAACGGCATCAATGCCTGTTTCTTTGCGGCCACCATGGGTAAATATTTCCCAACGATCATCCTCGCCTTCGCCAGAAACTCTTTTTGCGTCGATCGCAACCACAATGCACTGGTTGCCAAACTTGTCGGCGGCTTCGGAAACAAAATCCGGATTATGAACAGCCGTGGTGTTGATCGAGACTTTATCAGCGCCAGCTAGTAGCAATTTACGAATATCGGCAATTTCACGCACACCGCCGCCAACCGTCACCGGCATGAAACACTGTTCAGCTGTGCGCGAAATCATATCAAAGGTTGCCGCTCTACCATCAGAAGACGCTGTGATATCAAGAAAGGTTAGCTCATCAGCACCCGCTGCATCATAGGCGATGGCAGCTTGAACCGGATCACCTGCATCAATCAGATCGACAAAGTTTACGCCTTTTACGACACGGCCATCTTTTACGTCCAAACATGGAATGATCCGAGTTTTGAGAGTCATGCATCAGCTCCGCAATAGCCAAATGGCCGCGTCTTATTTGTTGTTTTGACGATCATGCATTAGCTCCCTGCAACACTTTCAAAGCCTCAATCGGATCAAGCCGTCCATCATAAAGCGCGCGACCGGTAATAGCACCTTCCAGTTTTTGCGCATCTGGCATTGTCATACGAACAACATCTGCAATCGATGCTAAACCGCCAGAGGCAATAACCGGAATTGAAACAGCGTCCGCAAGAGAAATTGTCGATTCCCAATTGATACCAGTTAGAATACCATCGCGATCAATGTCCGTATAAATAATTGCAGATACCCCAGCATCTTCAAATTTTTGTGCAAGCTCAATGACACCAAGGATTGAGGCTTCCGCCCAACCTTCTACAGCAACCTTGCCGCCTTTAGCATCAATGCCAACGGCAATATGTCCTGGAAATTTCTTGCAGGCTTCAAAAACCAATTCTGGATCACGCACCGCAACAGTGCCCAAAATAACCCGGCTAAGACCTTTCGATAACCAGCTTTCAATATGATCCAAGGTTCGAATGCCACCGCCCAGTTGAACAGGGTTTTTCGTGGCTTTAAGAATCGCCTCAACAGCTGCGCCATTAACCGATTCACCTGCAAAAGCGCCGTTCAAGTCAACGACATGCAGCCACTCAAAACCCTGACTTTCAAATGCCAAAGCTTGGTTAGCCGGATCAGGATTATAGATCGTGGCCTGATCCATATCTCCAAGTTTGAGCCGAACGCATTGGCCATCTTTAAGATCAATTGCTGGGAAAAGAATTTTTGTCATGATTTACGGCTTCCACCTTAGAAAATTGGTAATGACGGCAAGGCCTAGTTTCTGACTTTTTTCCGGATGGAACTGTGTACCAACCATGTTATCGCGCCCAACAATCGCTGTAACTGCTCCACCATAATCGGTTGTAGCAATAATCTGGTTTTTGTCAGTTGCTGCAATATGATAGGAATGAACAAAATAGGCATGCCATCCATCTGTGCCTGTTGGAATATTTTCCATCAATGGATGTGGACGTAACATTTCAAGTGTGTTCCAGCCAATTTGTGGAATTTTCAAAGCTGGATCATTGGGTGTAATTTCAACCACATCGCCTTTTATCCATCCAAGTCCATTGGTTGTTGTTTTTTCAAGACCACGTTCGGCCATCAACTGGGTGCCAACACAAATTCCCAAGAAAGGCTTGGCTTTTTGAATGACCATTTCCTGTAATGTTTCGACCATGCCAGGAACGGCATCCAATCCTTTACGGCAATCTGCATAGGCGCCAACGCCCGGCAACACAATTCTATCTGATGCCCGAACGTCCTCTGCATCACTAGTGACACTTACAGAAGCATTAAACCCTGCCTCACGCACGGCACGCTCAAAGGCCTTTCCCGCTGAGTGCAGATTTCCTGACCCATAATCGATGATGGTGATTTTCATAACTGGCCCTTATTCTTCCGCAAACAGACCAAAATACGCTTTTTCAGGAACAGATTTTTGAGCAGGAACATGGGCTAGAGGCACTTGAACCTGTGCGACTTCGGCAACTTCACAGTTTTCCGGTTTGGAAAACCATTTCAATTCTGCTGATTCAAAACTATCAGCTTCTATCACGCCCTTAAAATTTAAACCTGATACTTGGTGTTTTGAAGCCAGTAGATTTGAACCCTCAAGAAAAAGATATAATCTTGGAATAAATGAAAATGCTCCGGCTATCACTGCCCATGAAGTGGTGCTGATTGCGAAAAAGAAAAATGCGATCGTGAGGTAAATTGCTAGCCCAAACCATAATCTGTTCCAAGCAAGCCAAATTGCTGGGAATATTAGAGCGATTATTGAGTTTTTGTCTCTAACAAAACGGGTCAATTCCGGATTGTTGGAGGCATAGATTTCATAAATGGCCATGTCACTAATACCGTCATTTGGTTTATTTGAACGGTTTAGTCGTGATCAAGGGAAATGCCAAGAAAAAAGGGTGCTTGTTTTTCCTAACCTTGAAGCGAACCCTTGGTCGATGGAATTACGCCTATCTGGCGCGGATCAATTTCAATTGCTACCCGCAAGGCACGGGCCACCGCTTTGAAACAGGTTTCAGCAATATGATGGTTGTTTTCACCATAGTGATTGGTCACATGAAGCGTGATACCAGCATTTTGTGCAAACGCCTGAAAGAACTCGCGAAATAATTCCGTATCAAAGTCACCGACTTTTGGGCGAGAAAATTCTGCCTGCCAAATAAGATAGGGTCTTCCTGAAACATCAAGGGCAGCTCTGGTCAGGGTTTCATCCATGGCAAGGTCAATGGATGCGTAGCGATTAATGCCAGCTCTATTTCCCAATGCTTTTGAAAGCGCTTGGCCAATGGCAATGCCGGTATCTTCAACCGTGTGATGGGCGTCAATGTGCAGATCGCCTTTTGCCCGGATCTTCATATCAATTAATGAATGGCGCGATAGTTGATCCAACATATGATCAAAAAAACCAATTCCAGTTTGAATGTCATATTGACCTGTGCCATCAAGATTTAACTCGACGGTGATATCGGTTTCTTTGGTTTTCCGCGCGATTTTTGCTGTGCGGTTTTCAATTTTTGCCATTGGTATCTCTTAAGGTCTGAACGTATCAAGCAGGGTGTGATGCACGATATATCACTGCAATCTTACGAAAGCCATAACAGCTGCATTAACCATAAGCTTGTTGAACCAAGCTTCGATTGACCGATCTTGCCCTTGCATGAAGCAAAAGAACGCATAAATAAGGACCCAATAACAGTTTGGAGCCAGATATGAGCGAAACCCACAAACCAAATACTATGTATGCAACAACCATTGTTACTGTTCGAAAGAACGGCAAAGTGGTCATTGCTGGGGATGGTCAGGTCAGCCTTGGCAATACAGTCATGAAGGGTAATGCTCGCAAAGTCCGCCGTATTGGAAAAAATAATCAGGTGATTACAGGTTTTGCGGGAGCAACGGCTGATGCTTTTACCTTGTTGGATCGATTGGAAAAGAAACTGGAACAATATCCAGATCAATTAATGCGCGCCTGTGTCGAATTGGCTAAAGACTGGCGTACAGACAAATATCTGCGAAATCTTGAAGCAATGATGTTGGTTGCCGACAAGGACGTGACGCTTTGTGTTACCGGTAATGGAGACGTGTTGGAGCCGGAAGGCGGCATTATGGCTATTGGTTCAGGTGGCAACTTTGCTTTGGCTGCTGCCAGAGCACTTGCAGACCTTGATCTTGATGCAGAAGAGATTGCCCGCAAATCCATGAAAATCGCAGGCGAGATTTGTATTTATACCAATGAAAATGTCGTGGTCGAATCTATGGATGCCGCAAAATAATTGAAACAGGGTTGATCACTAAACACCCCAACGCATATCCCACAGGAACAGAATTTTTATGACCAATTTTTCCCCACGTGAAATAGTATCAGAACTCGATCGCTATATCATTGGACAATCGGACGCTAAGCGCGCTGTTGCAATCGCATTGCGCAATCGTTGGCGTCGCCAGCAACTAGAGGGTCAAATGCGTGAGGAGGTTCTGCCAAAGAACATTCTTATGATCGGGCCGACGGGTGTTGGTAAAACAGAAATTTCCCGTCGTCTGGCAAAGCTTGCCAATGCTCCCTTTATCAAAATCGAAGCCACGAAATTTACCGAGGTCGGTTATGTGGGGCGTGACGTAGAGCAGATTATTCGTGATCTTGTCGAAGTTGGCATCCAATTGGTCAAAGAGCAAAAGCGCGAACAAGTGAAGGCCAAAGCCCATTTGGCAGCCGAAGAGCGCGTATTGGATGCTTTGGTTGGAAGTACTGCCAGCCCAGCAACACGCGATTCGTTTCGCAAGAAACTACGTGACGGGTCTTTGGATGAAAAAGAGATAGAAATTGAAGTTGCCGATACCGCCGGGGCTGGTGGTATGGGCGGTATGGATATTCCAGGCATGCCAGGCGGATCGGTTGGCGTGTTAAATTTGAACGATCTAATGGGTAAAGCATTCGGTGCTAAAACCAAAAAACGCAAAACGTCAGTGAAAGAATCCTATGAAATTCTGATTGAAGATGAATCAGACAAAATGCTGGATCAGGATCAGGTCGTAGCAGAAGCTATCTCATCAGTTGAAAATAATGGTATCGTGTTTTTGGACGAGATCGATAAAATTGCTGTTGGCGATAGTCGATCCAGTGGCGGCGTTTCGCGCGAAGGCGTTCAGCGCGATTTATTGCCTTTGGTCGAGGGAACCATTGTTGCCACCAAGTACGGAGCGGTTAAAACAGATCATATTTTGTTCATTGCATCGGGCGCATTCCACGTTTCAAAGCCATCTGATTTGTTACCTGAATTACAGGGTCGCTTGCCCATCCGTGTAGAACTGCGTGCTTTGACGAAAAATGACTTTGAACGGATCCTAACTGAGCCGGAAGCCAGTTTGATCAAGCAATATATTGCGCTTTTGGCGACTGAAGAGGTCGATCTCGAATTTACGAAAGATGCCATTGAAGCACTTGCTTCTATCGCTGTTGATCTGAATTCCTCTATTGAAAACATCGGCGCCCGCCGATTGCAAACAGTGATGGAACGCGTGTTGGATGATATTTCGTTCAATGCACCAGAAAAACCGGGCGAAAAACATAAAGTTGACGGCAAATATGTAAAGAAGCAGTTGAAAGACATTGCCGATAACATCGATCTGAGCCGCTATATCCTCTAAGACGGGAAAATATTTTTTTGACTTCATAAACCAGTTTGCGGTTTTCAGCTGATGTTCGTTACGCCATCGACCTACTGATTTGAATAAATTGTTTAAATTACACTCGACTCGCGCCTTCGTGACTTGCTACATGCATTGAACTCAAGAAAACATAGCGCATGTGTTTTCCAGTTGAATGCAAACAGGGTCAAAGATGACGTTCTTTATTAGGGTTTTGGTATGTGCATGGATTGGTTTACTTGCCAGTCCGCTGCAGGCTCAGATAATTGAGGTTCCAGCGGGCAATCAGAACCGGAGCCAGCCGGAAATCCCTGCAGGCTCTAAATCAAGAACAGCCTCAGGCAATGGAAGCTTTCAAGAAAAATATGAAAAGATCAGGGATCTGATTGCCACAGACCGAAAATTGCAAAGGCAGATAAAAAACTCTGCCAGTAAATTCGGTATCGATCCAGTTCATATCGTAGGCGCTTTGGTCGGCGAGCATACTTACAATGTTGATGCGCTTGATTTCTTGCAAACCTATTTCGTCAAAGCTGCCTCCTATTTAAAAAGCGGCATCAGCTTCGAATATGACGGTGAGAATGTATTGAATTTTGTTGCAAGGCCGCAATTTTCAAAATGTGAAAAGTTCACCGATAGTTATGCATTGTGGGATTGTCGCGAAGAAGTCTGGAAAAGAAATTTTGCCGGCAAAAAAGCTGATGGGAAATCATGGCCGCGAGACCGTTTTAGCAAAATCTTTTTCCAACCTTATTATGCGGGACAGACTTTCGGACTTGGGCAGCTTAATCCACTGACAGCCTTAAGGGTTACAGATCTGGTTGCGGCGACAACGGGAGCCAAACGGCTTAAAGCAAGCAATGCGCCTGAAGTTTATGAAGCGATCATGCGGCCGGATACTACACTGGACTATATGGCAGCGGTCATAAAAACATCTATTGATGCCTATGCAAACTATGGCGGGTTGAACATAGCCAATAATGCCGGACTTACCGCAACGCTTTATAATCTTGGCGATGTCGTTGATCGCGCCAAAGCAATTAGACAAAAACGATTGGCTGACCCATCCATATGGCCGGAAGAAAACTATTATGGCTGGCTGATCAATGAGAAGATTTCAGAACTACAACAACTGGTTCGCTAATCTTGGATAGCCCAACACGCAGACATTTAAAACGCTATCGTTTCCTATTTGCACGAACCTGAATGTCGTGGGCCAGAGCCAAAAGATCCTGCTTGTCCAAATCTGAGATCCTATTGGCCAGTAAATTCGCCAGCGCTGTCGCTTCAACAGATAGTTTTGATGTATCCAGATAAATCTTTGGATGAGAGGATACTGCTAATTTTTGCAATTCTTCTGCGTCATCCCATATGATATTAAAATACCCTATAATTCTTTGAACAAATTGCCAGCTTGGCGCACCGCGATTGCCGTTCTCCAAAGCAGACAAATAGGCTGCGGAAACACCCAGTTCCGATGCCATCTGTTTCTGCGTGACTTTTTTTTCAGCCCGCAGTTCTCGAACCCGGCGGCCAAAGGGCGTCATGGTGCTATCCTTTTTGCTGCTCTATTTTTACTTCGCAATCGAACATATAAGGCACCTTCACCACCATGAGCGATATGGGATACCCGAAAGGCAGACACATATTCCGCAAGGTGTTGTTCTCGCAACCATCTTGGAACTGCATTTCTCAAAATACCCTCATGCATTCTTCCTTTACCGGTGATCACAAGAATAATTTTTGAACCGGAGTGATATTGATGGACCACGAAGTCCTGCAAAATGCGGTGCGCCAAATCTTGGGTCATGCCATGTAAATCTATACGCGCATCGATGGCTTGCTTACCCTTAACAAGCTTCTTTGCGGTTTTGTCATCAATGGATGAGGGAAATTTAGGGATGGGGCTAGGTAAAGAAACAGGAGGAGAATAACTTGCCGCAATAAATTGGCGGCTAGGTAATGGCGTTTTCCTTGGAGCTTCAGCCTTCTCAACCCTCGCTGGAGCATGAGTCAATATTGGGTTTTGCAGCGGTTCGTTATCCAACCAATGTTTTAAATTTTGCCTTTTGGAGGAAACGGGTTGCACCGTTCGTTTGACTTGTTTCCACAACGCTTCTTCTTCTGGATGCAGCGAACGTTTTTTGCGCACGGGCTTGGCACCATTGTTAGAATTTGAATCTTTGCTCATTGAGCATGTGTCCCAGATTTTGGAACGAAAACGATAAAATCAGCAGTGTTTTTAATCCCACCAGCTATTTGCCCTGCTTCAAATCCGGTTCCAATGAATAAATCACCTCTTGCCGGACCAACAATCGCCGATCCGGTATCTTGAGCAATCATAAGTCTTTCAAAAGCTTTGGTGCTTCCAGGAATTGGTTTATCAGTGGATACCCAAATCGGTGTGCCAAATGTTTGCAAACGATGATCAACTGCAAGGCTGCGACCGGGTGTCAAAGGGACGCCAGCCGCCGCGACAGGTCCCATTTGTGGTTCGGGATGAGATACCTCAGTAAAAAATATATATGATCTATTTTTCCACATAAGCTCATCGGCGCTATCTGGATGATCTTCCAACCATTTTCGGATTGATTGCATGGTTACATTATCCAAGGTCAAAGCGCCTTGCTCAATCAGTATTTTTCCAATGGCGGTAAACTCATGCCCCGTTTTTCCATTATAAGAAATTCGGCGAACAGACCCGTCAGGCATTACCAACCGCGCTGATCCCTGTATATGAATGAAGAAAATATCGATCCGATTTTCAAACCAAAACAGCTCCAAGCCTTTCCCATCAAGAACGCCGGTTTCGATTTGTTTTCGGTCGTAATATTCGCTTAAGACACCATTTTCATTTTTTGCAAAGAAGAACGAAGGATCCATGTCTTGAGGGCGGGTATCATCATCAATGGCAACGAGGTCCACAGGTCGCTTTAAAATTGGATATTTGAATTTGTCCGTTTTCACAGGAGACGCAGAAATTTCTGGCTCAAAGTAACCCGTAACAAAGCCGCGATCTGATGAAGATATTGGCTCAATTTGGTGAGGCACGAACCATGTTTCGAAAAACTGCTTTGCTTTTTGGCCGCAAGAAGGTCCATCAATTTCAATATCTAAAGCAGCAGCGCCAGCTTTTGCCAAATTTTCGGCACTCACACCCAGTTTTTTGGTTGAGTAAGGTTTCGTAGCCATTCTTCTGGCGCTAACGCGAAAACAGGAGAGAGCGGCAAGATGATCTTCTTCCAGCCACCCTTTAAGAATGGAAAATTCAGTTTTTACCATTCTTGCCAAGGACGACATTGCGATCCCCCGATATCAGTCTGTGAGCGGATGAACCTAAGAATCAGATTCGGTAGCGACCAATTTCCAGTTAGGATCATTTGAGCGTACATCTTTGGCAAAAGTCCAGATATCATGCACTTCGCCGACTTGCTCGGGATCACCATCAATCACTTCACCAGCGGCATCATGGGTTGAAGAAATAATCTGGCTAACAAATTCAACGGTTACTTGCGCATCATTATCAATAACGCCGGCTGATTTGATGACCGCTTTTTCGATACCAACAAAATTAGAACGTACTTGTTCCTTTCGGCTCTCACGATCGGATATTGCCGCTGAAAATCCTTCATAAACTTCACGGGACAAAAGATTTTTCAGTGTATTTCGATCGCCGTCAGAAAAAGAGGTAACAATCATCTCATAAGCCATTTTAGCCCCATCAACGAAACTGTCAGGATTGAAGGATGCGTCCTGGCCTAAAATTTCTTTCAAGCCGCGATTGAGTTTCGTTCCGCTTTTGGCATAGGCGTTTATCGCTTTTTCGGCAGTCGAAATTGTGCTGCTCGCAGCTCTTTGGGCCTCTTCGCGGCCTGGCATTGGAATCACATTGTCCGAAGCTTTATCGGTTGTATTTGCTCTTTTCCCAGCAGGCTTGGCCTTTCTGGTCTTACGGTCAATCTCATAGGGTTCAAATGGTGGGCGCTCATTATCATTTCTTGTTCCAAGAACTGAACGCAAGCGCAGCAGGATAAATACCGCAATCGCGATTGTAATAATTGTGGTGGTGTCAAAAATCTCGGACATATCGCTCGCCATGTGAAAGGAAACTGAAAAAGGGTCGTTTATAGATACCTGACACCTTATATAGGTGTTTGAGGAAAAGAATCAAAACAGTCAATGCAAACTCTTCGCAATCTTAGACCCAAAACCCCATATGAATTTGGTTTACGATAATAAAACTGGATAAAATTATGCCCTTTTCGCTTATTCCATTCCTTCTACTCGCAATTCCAATTGCCGAGATTGGGGCTTTTATCCTCATAGGAGGCCAAATTGGTGTTTTATGGACATTTGCAATGATTTTGCTGACTGCCGTCATCGGCAGTATATTATTACGCATCCAAGGGTTTCAAATAATCAATCGATTGCGAGAAGTTACCAATGCGGGGAATATTCCAGGCAAAGAGTTAGGGCATGGCGCCATGATACTGGTTGCTGGCGTACTTTTGCTTACCCCTGGTTTCATAACCGATACGCTAGGTTTTCTACTTTTTATCCCATTCGTGCGGACATTTATCTGGTCTTTCATGGCTTCCAGAATTCAAATCATCACGCCCGGTGATTTCGGCAGTAAATCCTCCAATCCTTTTTCAAGAGGAGGAACCAGTAAAGATGGAGTGGTTGATCTGGATCCTGATGAGTTTAAAGAAACCAGCGAGGGCAAGCGCGATGGCTCATCTCCATGGAACAAAGAGATATCCGATGGTAAAGATACATAATGGTATGCTCCGGTTGTCTACAATCATCGGACGTGATAGCCAATTTCTTTGAATTTGTTGTAGTAGATTAATTTTTAAACTCTGCTACGAACAAGGTGATTGATAACGAAAACGGAAAAGTGAATTTCAAAATGGCGAAAAAAGCAGCAAAAAGCGAAACTCCAGCCAATGGCGCAGCAGAAGCCCAAGGCGCTGCACCCTCATTAAGCGTTCTTACACAATATATTAAAGATTTTTCTTTTGAGAATCCTAATTCTCCAAATTCACTTTTGCCGAAAGAAAAACAGCCTGAGATCAGCATCAACATCAATGTGAATGCCAATCCATTGGCTGAGACCGACTATGAAGTTGTGCTCAACATCCAAGCCAAAGCTGGTGAGGGCAAAGATATGTTGTTCAACTGCGAAATGTCATATGCTGGCATTTTCCGCCTTGTGAACATTCCTGAAGATGCAAAACATGCAGCGGTCCTTATCGAATGCCCACGTTTGCTATTTCCCTTTGCACGCCACATCGTTTCAGATGCAACACGTAATGGCGGTTTTCCTCCATTGATGATTGATCCGGTGGATTTCGCCAGATTGTATCAGTCAAGAATGGCGCAGATGGCTGAAGCTGAATCCGCCAAGGCAACAAAAAGCTAATTCAATTTTCCATTGGTTTTAAAGTGTATTTATAAAGGCGGCTCTATGGGCCGCTTTTTTATTGATATTTTTTCCAGATAGCGTTCTCGCCCAACGTTTGAACAAATTCCAGATGGGCGCTTTTTTCGCTACCAGTTAGCCTTTCGGGAAGGCTGGTTTCGCGCACAGGCTTGGGTGTTGTGGAATATTGCGAATGAGAATTTCCAATACCGCTTTCCTCATTTTTTTCTGAATTCGAAACCAATTCCAGACTGGTTTGGCGACCGCCCAATAGCTCAATATAAACTTCTGCAAGCAGTTGCGAATCCAATAATGCACCATGGAAATTTCGATGCTTGTTGTTGATACCATAACGCTCGCACAATTTATCGAGAGAATTGGGCGCCATGGGATGCTTGCGCCGCGCAATCTCAAGCGTATCAATCACTTTTTCCGGATTAACAGGTGGCAGTTTCAAACGCGCATATTCATGGTTTAAGAAGTTGATATCAAAAGAAGCATTGTGAGCGACCAATAACCCATCGCCAACAAATTCGATGAACGCCTCTGCGATTTCTCCGAACGTTTTTTTATCATTCAAAAACTCATTGCTAATTCCGTGAACCTTGAAAGCGCCGGGATCTACCTGACGACCTTCCGGATTGATATACTCATGAAAGGTTCTGCCGGTTTCCACACGATTAATATATTCAATTGCGCCCAGTTCAATTACCCGCTCACCCTCTTCAGGTCTAAATCCGGTAGTCTCTGTATCGAAAATAATTTCACGCATTTCACATACCTTTTGGTGACGGGTCTTTTGATAGTTGGGCAATTATCTTTTCTACTTCCATACGGGCATGATCCAGTCCTAAGGATGTGTCTATGATGAAGTCTGCTTTTTCACGTTTTTCAGCGTCTGGTGTCTGGCTTGCGAGAATTTTTTCGAATTTTTCTGCTGTCATGTCAGCTCTAGCCAATACACGGCGTCTTTGTTCTTCCAATGGTGCTGTTACAACAGCAACATAGTCACAATTTTTCTCGCCACCTGTTTCAAAAAGCAGGGGTATATCCAATACAACCAAGTTAGCGCTTTGGGTTTTTGCCGCTTTTAAAAACGCATTTCGTTTGGCGGCCACCAGTGGATGTATAATTGCTTCCAGTTTTTTTAAGGCATCAGGGTGACCTATGACATGGGAAGCCAAGATTTTACGGTCAACCACTCCCTGTTTGATTGTCCCGGGAAAAGCTGCCTCAATCAGTGGGGCGGCTTCACCTGAATATAATTCATGGACAACTGCATCTGCATCTTGAACCGGAATACCGAATCCTTTGAACATCGCTGCTGTGGTAGATTTTCCCATTCCAATTGAGCCTGTTAGGCCTAGAATAATCATACTGTTTTCCTAATATCTTCCAATACCAGATCCCGTAATTCCTGAGTAACTTCCGGTTTCATTCCAAACCAGCGTTCAAAGCCAGGAACCGCTTGATGCAAAAGCATTCCCAGACCATCAACTGTTTTTAAATTTGCCTTAGCACAGACTTTCAACAGCTCAGTTTGAAGAGGGATATATACAATGTCATTGACGATGGCGTCTTTCGCAATCTGATTTAGATAAGCAATCAGATTTTTTGGAAGCTCATTTTTTCCAGACATTCCAAGACTGGTCGTATTCACCAAAATAGAAATATCCAATGGCAAGTCAGAAATTTCTTCTAATGAAGCAGCCGAAACGTCACCAAGAAATTCATTGGCAATTTTATCGGCATTACTTTTCGTGCGGTTTACCAGAATAATTTTCTCAAATCCGCGCTGCTGTAAGGCATAAAGAATTCCGCGGGCGGCGCCTCCTGCTCCCAATATAATTGCAGGTTTTTTTAATCGTTCGGGATTGTCCCATCCATTTGCCCACTGATCCATGTTCGCTGAAAAGCCAAGCCAATCAGTATTCCCACCAATCAAGTTTTCGTTTTCAAGCCAAACAGTGTTTACAGCACCAATTGCTTTTGCAGCAACATCGATCCTAAATAATGAAAATCTGATATTCTCTTTGTGTGGAATGGTAAAATTTCCACCCACAAATCCAGAAGTGTTCATATCATTTAAAAATGCTTGAAGATGATCTGGCGCAACAGCTATTTTTTCATAGGTACCATCCAACCCATATTTCTTTAACCAATAGGAATGAATGATAGGGGAACGGGAGTGCTCGATTGGCCATCCACATACAAAGGCTTTTTTGATCAGTTGGTTCGACATATATTTTCTGTTATTTTTCTAAAATGTTCATACTGCGTAGTTGCTTCAGCAATGGAAGCAATGGCATTCCTATAATGGAAAAGAAATCGCCCTTGATATTTTCTATTAATTGAATCCCGCGCCCTTCGATTTGATAAGCACCTACACTGGTTAGGGCAACTTCACCCACATCAGCCAAATGATGTCCGATAAATTCCGGCGTTAGTGAGCGAAAGATAATCGTGGTTGTTTCCACATGGCTCCAAAGCATTTCGCTATTTTGCACCAATACCACTGCGGAATGTAGTTCATGCTTTTTTCCAGATAAAGCCAACAAACGACGGCGCGCTTCTTCCATATCAGCAGGCTTATGAAGTTGCTGTCCTTCAAACTCCATAACCTGATCAGAGCCTATGATGATCCTTTCTGAAAATCTTGAAGATACGTCTTGAGCTTTTGCGATCGCGAGAATTTCTGCGATGTCTGCTAGCGACATATTGGAATCAGCCAGTGGCGCTTCTACAGCTCGCTCGTCAATGCCCGCAGTGATGGCATCAAACTCCAAACCAGCATTTTTTAACATGGATGCGCGATAAGGGCTTTTCGACGCTAATATGAGATTTGCCATTTGTTTCCCTAGAAATAATTATTGCATTTTACACAATTGGAAAGCGTGAGACCGTTTGTTGGTGGCTTTGCCATAATGCGTAAATTTCGGCAGCCGTTTCTTCAATCGATTTACGAGAGACATCAATCATTGTCCAATTATGGCGTTTACATAATTTGCGGGTCTGGGCAAGTTCTTCAGCAATGGACGCTCTATCAGTATAGGGGTTTGTCTTGTTCGAGTTTTCATTTCCCAATAACCGATTTTGTCGAACCTGATAAATTCTATCTGTTGAAGCAATTAGCGCTACAATCAGCGGATTTTTTCCTTCAATTAATCTGGTAGGAATGGTTGCATTAGGAACTAAAGGGAAATTTGCTGTTTTTAGCCCTCTATTCGCTAAATAAATTGAAGTTGGTGTTTTAGAAGTACGCGATATGCCTAGCAACACAATATCTGCGTCTTCAATAATCTCAGGCAAAGCACCATCGTCATGCATCAGTGTAAAATTGATTGCATCGATGCGATTGAAGTATTCAGCATTCAATTCATGCTGAGCGCCAGTTTTGCGGCTACTTGGAATCCCCAAATATGCCTGAAATGTTTTGAATATGGGTTCAAGGATAGATACACATGGAATGCCCATGGTTGCGCATCTTTCTAAAAGAATGGTTGAAAGATTTTCATTGGCGATAGTAAACAAAACGATGCCTGGCTTTTCATCTATCTGTGAAAAAGCTTCTTCTAACTTCGCCAGACTTCGCACTCCGGGATAAACATGTTCAATCGCGCTGGTTTTTTCATATTGGGAAGCCACTGCACGACTGGCGGCGATTAAGGTTTCACCGGTGGAATCGGAGATTAGATGCAAATGAAAATATCGCTCACTGTTCGGCATATTGATCTAAGACTTTGTGGCTTACTGTGGATAAATGGTCGCTTCGTGTAAGGTAGGGCGAATTTTGTACAGTTATGCCAGATTTCCTCAACAAACAAAGCGTCGGGACTGCATTAAATTTTTGATACATTAGTGGGGATAGTTTTTGACTTCATATCTGACTCAGATTTATAAACAGTTTAGTCAACAAACTGGCACTATAAGTAATTGATTAATAATATGAATTTTAATTATCGTCATTGTTCACAGGAATTTATCATTTTATGAAATGACAAATTTTTTCATCAAGCCTGTGGACAGTTTTGTGGATTAAACTTAATCCTCGTTATTCACATACAATAAAAAACTACAAACAGAACAAACATTGAAATCTTTATTAGGACAAACAGTGGATAACAAAGAAAACCGAAAAGTTCTGAAAGTGATCGATGGACATCACTATGAGCAACCTCCTATTTGGCTTATGAGACAAGCAGGTCGGTATCTTCCTGAATATCGTGAAACACGAAAACGTGCAGGAAGCTTTTTAGATCTTTGTTATAATCCTGAATTAGCAATTGAAGTTACATTGCAACCGATCAAGCGATTTGGTTTTGATGCTTCTATTTTATTTTCCGATATTCTCGTAATTCCAGATGCTCTAGGACGAAAAGTGCGTTTTGAGGAGGGACGTGGGCCTATCTTGGAGCCTATTTCAGCTACAGAGATTGATCCTTTATGTGAAGCCAACAGTGATAGTCAAAAAGCACTTGATCACCTTTCTCCGGTGATAGAGACCGTTAAAGGGTTACGTTCAGCTCTTCCAACGGAAACAACACTTTTAGGTTTTTGTGGGGCTCCTTGGACGGTTGCAACTTATATGATTGCTGGGCATGGAACGTCAGATCAAGCGCTTGCTCGCCTATTTGGCCATCGTCATAGAGTGGAGATGGTTAAATTGTTGAATTTGATCGCGGATGTATCAGCGGATTATCTGATAAAACAGATTGAAGCTGGAGCTGATGCGGTTCAAATTTTCGATTCTTGGTCTGGTGTGTTGGGCAAATCTGATTTTGAAGATTTTTGTATCGGCCCTGTTTTGAGAATAGTGGAAAGAGTTCGCTCTCGGATACCTGATGCAAAGATAATTGGATTTCCAAAAGGGGCTGGCCTTCAATATTCCAATTATCGAGAGAAAACCAAGGTGAATTGCTTAGGGCTTGATTGGACTATGCCAAGTGAATTTGCCATGGAATTACAGAAACAAGGGGCTGTGCAGGGTAATTTGGATCCGACAAGGTTGGTTGCTGGCGGGTATGCGCTTGATTCTGGCATAGATGAAGTTATGGCAACAATTGGAAACGGTCCATTGATTTTCAATCTGGGGCATGGAATTACACCAGAAACACCGATTGCCCATGTAGAACAAATGCTTAAGCGCGTAAGAGGATAATCGAATTATGTATGAATGGGTAAAAGTAGCTCATATCGTTTCCGTTATCTCCTGGATGGTTGGATTTCTGTATCTTCCTAGATTGATGGTTTATCATCACGAAAGTTCAATTGGATCGGATACATCGGAAACCTTTAAGATTATGGAACGGCGTTTGCTGAAGGCAATCATGACACCGGCCATGATTGCTACCTGGGTATTTGGTTTATGGCTTATGATTCTCATTCAAGCCTGGGGCGAGGCATGGTTCATAAGTAAGTTATTCCTTGTGCTTATTTTAACGGCGTTTCACGGCATGGCAGTGAAGTGGGTCCGAGAATTTGCCGATGACAAACGAGACCGTAGTCAAAAATTCTTTCGCATAGTGAATGAGATACCTGCGGTTATCATGATCGCTATTGTCATTTTAGTTGTTGTGAAACCCTTTTAAATGTTGAATTTAACATTTTTCTTGTATTTCTTGCGTTTTTGGGATTATAGAGAACCATCGGTTTCCCCAACCGATCGCAAAAATTCGGCAATTTTGCCTGATTGTGATGCGCGACAAATCACTTGATGAGTGATTTTTCCTCAATAAATCAATTATTTACATATTTTTCTGTGCCCGCCTTAACGTAGTAGAGCGCTCTGTGAAGTGAAAGACCCCTCAATGGAAAAAATGAAACTACAAGATCTCAAAGCTAAATCTCCAACGGATTTGGTAACTTTTGCCGAAGGTGTCGAGGTAGAGAACGCCAGCACGATGCGTAAGCAAGAGTTGATGTTTGCTATCCTTAAGTCGCTGGCTGAGCAGGAAGTTGAGATTATCGGCGAGGGCGTAGTGGAAATTCTCCATGACGGTTTCGGTTTCTTGAGATCAGCAAGTGCGAATTATCTTCCTGGGCCTGACGATATTTACATCTCACCGTCGCAGATTCGTCGGTTTTCTTTGAAAACGGGTGATACGGTTGAGGGTCCAATTCGAGGACCAAAAGAGGGTGAGCGGTATTTTGCTCTTTTGAAGGTGAATACGATTAATTTCGATGACCCTGAGAAGATCAAACATAAAATTCACTTCGACAATTTGACGCCTCTCTATCCAGATGAACGTTTTAAGATGGAAATTGAGAATAGCGAATCAAAGGATTTGTCGGCACGCGTGATCGATTTGGTTGCGCCGCTTGGTAAAGGACAGCGTGCTCTTATTGTTGCGCCACCTCGTACTGGTAAAACCGTATTATTGCAGAATATTGCCCATTCCATTACGGCCAATCATCCAGAGAGTTATCTTATTGTTTTGCTTATCGATGAACGGCCTGAGGAAGTTACAGACATGCAGCGCTCGGTAAAGGGTGAAGTTGTCTCGTCGACTTTTGATGAACCGGCGGTACGCCATGTACAAGTTGCTGAAATGATCATCGAAAAGGCCAAACGCTTGGTTGAGCATGGGCGTGATGTGGTGATCCTGCTCGATTCGATTACCCGATTAGGTCGCGCCTACAATACGGTTGTACCATCGTCCGGTAAGGTTTTGACGGGTGGTGTTGATGCTAATGCACTTCAAAGGCCTAAGCGTTTCTTTGGAGCGGCACGAAATATTGAAGAGGGCGGTTCTTTGACGATTATTGCTACGGCTCTGATTGATACCGGTAGCCGTATGGATGAAGTTATTTTCGAAGAATTTAAGGGAACGGGCAATTCGGAGATCGTACTCGACCGCAAAGTTGCTGATAAACGTGTATTTCCTTCAATGGATATATTGAAATCTGGTACCAGAAAAGAGGATTTGCTTGTTCCAAAAGCGGATCTCCAGAAAATCTTCGTATTACGGAGAATTCTTTCTTCTATGGGTACAACAGATTCCATTGAGTTTTTGATCGATAAATTGAAGCAAACCAAAAACAATGATGACTTCTTTGACACGATGAATACCTAGCTGTTCGATTCGGAAGCGGTTTGTTTTATTACGTGTTGGAAACGGGGTTCATTGTATGGACCCCTTTTCGTTTAACTTCATGAATTCGGTGGTTACTGATGCTAGCTTCAAACAATGAGACGATAATTGCTTTATCGAGTGGCACATTGCCAGCTGGGGTCGCTGTAATCAGGGTTTCTGGTTCCCAATGCCGTGCTGTGATCAATGCTTTGGGTCTGGGACAGCTCGTGCCTAGAAAAGCGAAACTGGCTGACTTACTGGATCCTGATACAAGGGAAGTGATAGATCGCGGAATCTCTATCTGGTTTCCGGGTCCCAATAGCTTTACCGGAGAAGACTGTCTTGAGTTACAGGTTCATGGCGGGAGAGCTGTGGTCGGTAAACTTCTTGAAGTATTGCCTGGATTAAAGGATACTAGACTTGCTGAGGCTGGGGAGTTTTCCCGTAGAGCTTTTGAGAACGGTAAGTTGGATCTCACCGAGATTGAGGGTTTAAGTGATCTGATCGCTGCTGATACAGAGTGGCAACGGAGGCAGGCGCAAAGTCAAGCTGGTGGTAGGCTAAGAGAACTATTGGGGGATTGGCGTGGTGAATTGATCCGTTGCCGTGCCTTCCTTGAGGTGGAATTTGACTTTAGCGATGAAGATGATGTTCCAGACAGTATGCTGGAAGCGGTAATTAAGAAGGTTGCTGCTCTTGAACATGACATCTCTTCTTATGTAGAGGATGGAAACCGCGGGGAGATTATCAGGGAAGGCTTTGCAATCGTTTTGGCGGGCGCCCCAAATTCAGGTAAATCCAGTTTACTCAATGCGTTGGCAGACCGGGATATTGCGATAGTTAGCAGTGTGGCCGGTACTACCCGGGATGTTTTGCAATGCCGTTTGGACATAGATGGCATTCCAGTGGTTTTCTATGATACGGCAGGGATCCGTGATACCGTCGACGACATAGAATTGGAAGGCATTAAGCGAGCGCTTGATCATGCCGCAAGGTCTGATCTAACTATTTGGTTGTCGGCGGCTGATGATCCCAATTCTCCAGTTTCAAATCTATCAGATGCAGTTGTCTTTCAATCCAAGAGTGATCTTGCTGAAGTTAATGGTGAATTTCATGTTAATACCGTTGAAAAAGGCGGCTTGAATCGGCTCTTGGATTTTATCCGATCTCGGTTGTTAGAATTTAATTCAAATGGAGATTTGGCGTTAATTACCCGGGAACGTCATCGTTCAGAGCTGGTTCGGTGCGTTGCAGCGCTTCGTGCATCTCAGTCTTTGATGACCAGTAATAGCGTGTTATCAAGTGAAGAATTGCGTATTGCGTCTGATTGCCTTGGCAGGCTGACTGGATTTGTTGATGTTGAAGATTTGTTAGATGTCATATTTTCAGAGTTCTGCATCGGTAAATGATTCACGTGAAACATTTTTTAAGTTGCTGAAAGGGTGTTTCACGTGAAACATTGGATACTTTACCTTGTGGTCACTTAAGTTTATGGACTCGGGATGAATACAATTTATGGAGTTATGGGATTGATGATGGATTTTGATGTCATTGTGATTGGCGGAGGACATGCTGGGTGTGAGGCTGCGGCAGTTTCTGCGCGTCTGGGCGCCAAGACAGCATTGATTACACATTCCTTCGATACGATTGGTGTCATGTCGTGCAATCCGGCAATTGGTGGACTTGGAAAAGGTCACTTGGTTCGCGAAATTGACGCGCTGGACGGTTTAATGGGCCGTGTTGCCGATAAGGCTGGTATTCAATTTAGGCTGTTGAACCGCAGGAAAGGACCTGCAGTCCGCGGTCCTAGGGCCCAGGCTGATAGAAAACTGTATCGACTTGCTATGCAAGACGCGATTTCGAACACAGATAACCTTGTGGTAGTTGAAGGCATTGTTGGCGATCTTGTCCAAGAAAACAATGTTGCTAAAGGCGTTGTTCTAGAAGATGGCAGGAGATTTTCCAGCGGCGCTGTAGTTTTAACTACAGGTACTTTCCTAAGGGGTTTGATCCATATTGGTGATAAAAAGATACCCGCCGGAAGAATGGGCGAGGCCCCTTCCATTGGGCTTTCAAAAAGCCTTTCTGATGCCGGGTTTGTTTTATCCCGATTGAAGACAGGTACTCCGGCACGCCTGGACGGCAAGACGATTAACTGGTCTCAATTGGAAATGCAGCCCGGGGATGCGGTTCCTGTGGCTTTTTCTACGCTTACCAAGTCTATCGATACACCACAGATTGAATGCGGGATAACGCGAACGAACAAGCGCACTCATCAAATAATCGCAGATAATATTTCAAAGTCGGCCATGTATTCAGGCCAAATTGAAGGCGTTGGTCCTCGATACTGTCCATCAGTTGAAGATAAAATCGTCAAATTTGGTGACCGTGACAGCCATCAGGTATTTCTTGAGCCGGAAGGCCTTGATGATGATACGGTTTACCCCAATGGCATTTCCACATCGCTTCCTGAAGATGTGCAGAACGCATTTGTTCATTCTATTGAAGGATTGGAGAATGCTCGGATAATTCAGCCAGGTTACGCCATTGAGTATGACCATGTTGATCCCAGAGAATTATATCCAACCCTGGAAAGCCGCAGGATATCTGGCTTTTACCTTGCTGGACAAATTAATGGCACGACTGGCTACGAAGAAGCGGGTGCCCAAGGTCTGGCAGCGGGTCTAAATGCTGCCCGGAAAGTGGGCGGCAGCGAGCCTGCGCTTTTTAGCAGAACGAGTTCCTATATTGGTGTCATGTTGGATGATCTCACAACACGCGGGGTTTCCGAACCTTATCGTATGTTTACATCGAGAGCTGAATATCGATTGAGTCTGCGGTCTGACAATGCTGATCAACGCCTAACACCTCTGGGTTTGGAGTTGGGATGTGTTGGTTCCGAACGTCAAACCGCTTTTGAAAGTTGGAGAGAAAAACTAGCTATAGCTGAGACTCTCTTGCGTTCTCTAAGCCTCACACCAAATGAGGCTTCGCAAAAGGATATCAAGATAAACCATGATGGGGTAAGGCGTAGTGCTTATGAGCTTTTGGCTTATGAAGAGATAGATCTGGCCCGTTTATCAGGTGTATGGCCTGAGCTTAAAACCTTATCCTCTAAGGTTAGTGAGCAAATTGAAATTGAAGCATCCTATGCTGTTTATCTGGAAAGGCAGGAAGCTGATATTTGCGCGATGCGGAAAGAAGAATCGCGCGTTATCCCTGAAGGCTTTGACTATAGAGCGACGCCAGGACTATCGAATGAGTTGGTTCAAAAACTTGAACGCATAAAACCAACAAATCTTGGTCAAGCCGCACGCATCGAAGGTATAACGCCAGCTGCCTTAACGCTTATTCTGGCTTATATCCGTAAGGGCTCACCTCATAAAGAGACGCGGGTAAGCTAGTTTCACGCCTTCGCTCTTTTCGTATGATTGATCAGGATCCCCAGTGACCTACCCCTCTCTATCTATTGTTGAAATGCTGAGACGCATATACCCTGTTTCACGTGAAACAATTGACCGACTGGTGCAGTATGAAAAGCTGCTTAGGCATTGGCAATCAAAAACCAATCTAGTTGCACCATCAACCTTGGATCAATTCTGGACCCGCCATGTGGCCGATAGCTTGCAAGTCTTAGCGATCTCTCCTGAAGCCCGACACTGGACTGATATTGGAAGTGGAGGTGGATTCCCAGGTATCGTAATCGCCATTGTCATGAAACAGATAGGCGATCAAGAGGACACGAAAACTAGTGTTCATCTCGTAGAAAGCATTCAAAAAAAATGTTCTTTTCTGAGACGGGCAGCATATGAGACCGGTGTAGAAGCTGAAATTCATGCTGAACGAATCGAGTCGGCAACGAAACAACTTGAAGCCTGTGAGGTAATTTCTGCAAGAGCCCTGGCTGCTTTACCAAAATTGCTGGAACTTACTTTTCCTCACATTACAGGCGACCGCAGAGCCTTGTTTCACAAAGGTCGGGATTATCTAAGAGAAATAGAAGATTGCGATAGTCAGTGGAAATTTGATTTGGTAGTACATAATAGCAAGGTGGATGACACATCAGTTATCCTTGAGATATCCAATGTTCAGGCTCATCGTCAGAATATTGATTGATTTGCTTATGCGGGCAATTTTGCTGCAAACGAGCCACTAACGGAAAAACAAGCATAGTATTATGGGAAGCAAAACACATTCAAGGGTTTTGACTGTTGCCAATCAAAAGGGCGGCGTTGGCAAGACGACTACAGCTATAAATCTTGCAACTGCACTGGCAGCTGTTGGTAAAACAGTGCTGATCATTGATCTTGATCCACAGGGCAATGCCAGCACTGGTTTAGGCGTTGAGCGTAAAGAGCGGACAATCTCAACCGCGGATGTGTTGCGCGGTGATAGCACTCTGGATGAGGCTGTGGTTAGAACAGCTGTTCCAAGGCTTTCTGTTGCACCTTCAACGCTAGACTTGCTTGGGCTCGAAATGGAAATCTCTGATGCTGGTGATCGTGCATATAGATTGCGTAAGGCGATTGAGAACTATAACCCAGAGAAAAAGCCATTCGATTATATCATGATCGATTGTCCGCCTTCTCTCAATCTACTCACAATCAATGCGATGGCTGCAGCCCATGCTTTGCTGGTTCCTTTACAAACTGAATTTTTTGCCCTTGAAGGACTAAGCCAACTGCTGGAGACCATGAACCAGGTAAAGGCCAGTGTTAATCCTGAGCTGTATCTGCATGGCATTATTTTGACCATGTATGATGCGCGTAATAATCTAGCCTCTCAGGTTGAGAGCGATGTGCGCGAATATATGGGCGATAAAGTATATGAGACTGTGATACCGAGAAATGTCAGGCTCTCAGAAGCGCCATCCTATGGCAAGCCGGCTATACTTTATGATCTAAAATGTTCAGGTAGTCAGGCCTATCTTCGGTTGGCTTCTGAAGTTATCCAGTTGGAAAAGAAATTAACGGCGGCTTGATCCCCGTTTTATGTAAAAGATATGTCCGCAGTATTGTGGAACAGGAGTGATGAATGTCTGACAATGGATCGAAAAAAAGACTGGGCCGTGGTCTTGCTGCTTTGATTGGCGATATGGATGAAGTTTCAGCGCCCGTTTCAGGCGCAAAGCCAGATGTTGATTTGCGCGTAGATCGCAAGGTTCCCATTGAGCATATTCGCGCCAATCCTAATAATCCGAGGCGATATTTTGTCGAAGAGCATTTGGCTGATTTGGCACGCTCGATTACCGAGCATGGCATTGTACAACCGATCTTGGTTCGTCCAGTTAAAGGCCAAGATCTTGGTGGTGCTAAATATGAAATTATTGCCGGTGAAAGGCGTTGGCGCGCAGCGCAAAGAGCATCGCTGCATGAAGTGCCAATTGTCATTCGCGATGTTGATGATAAACAGGCGTTGGAATTGGCGATTATAGAAAACGTTCAGCGCGCCGATTTAAATCCGGTTGAAGAAGCGTTGGGCTATCAGCAGTTGATTGATGAGTATGACTATACGCAGTCAGACTTGGGTACTGTGATTGGCAAAAGTCGCAGTCATGTTGCCAATACTTTACGACTTTTAAAATTACCTGAAGAAGTCCGAACACTTGTTACATCCGGCTCGTTGTCTGCAGGACACGCACGAGCTTTGGTTACCTGCGCTGACCCGGTGGCATTGGCGAACCGGATCGTGAAAGACGGATTGTCAGTTCGTCAAGCTGAAGAACTTGGCCAGGAGCGGGATGAGAAAATCTCAAAGCGCACGCCTGAAACAAAAAGCATGAATTTCAAAACGGCTGATACAAAAGCCCTTGAAAAACAGATCTCAGATATTCTGGGTTTAAAGCTCGATATCCGCCATACCGAGACTGGCAAAGGCGAATTACGAATCAAGTATCAAAACCTTGATCAGCTTGAAGAAGTTTGCGCTCGTCTAGAAAAACGTTAATTAAATCAATATCTTAATATAATTCTCCGAATTTTTTCTCTCTTGTGACGGAATGCACATCCAAGGGTGTGACGTGTTGTTATGTTC
>JAFMHL010000105.1 GCA_017854535.1 Nitratireductor sp. | reverse complement strand
TCGCCTTGTCCAAAACAGGATGGCGAGTGGTGATTTCCCTCTGAAGCTCTTAGCTTTTGCGTCTATGGTTTTACCACTTGGCTTGACGGCTTCGTGCCCGATTCCTACCTTTAAGGACAGTTCAAACTGATGGCATGTATTTCAGAGTTGGGGCATTGAAGTGAGCTTGAGTGGTCTCTTGGAATGTATCTTTTCCTCATGGTCGCCGACAATTGGTGATCCGACCTTCACGGGCTGGTTCACAGTGGTTGCCTATCTGGCAGTCTGCTTGCTCACGACGCTCGTGCTGCGCCGTCAATCTGGCAGACAGCGCGTATTCTGGATGGGGCTATCAATAATACTTCTCTTTCTGGCAATTAATAAGCAGCTTGATTTACAGTCGGCTTTAACAGCAGCTGGGCGTTGTCTGGCCAAGGCACAAGGCTGGTACGCGGAACGTCATTATGTCCAAATCATATTCATTTTGGCGATTATAGGAATGAGTGCAGTTTTCGCCACATGGCTGATTTGGACGCTGCGTCGGGACATCACGTATATCTGGCTCGCGCTGATCGGGTTCGTCAGCTTACTTGCGTTCATTGCAGTCAGAGCCGCTGGATTTCATCACTTTGACCAATTCATCGGCTTTGACATCAGAGGGGTACGCATGAATGGCATCCTAGAACTTGGCGGCATTTTAATGATTGCCGTAAATGCGCTCTATCTGTTGTGGCGTAAACAGAAAATTGAGCGTTAGGTGAGGGTAACGGTCTCGCTTATTGAGGCGGGTCTGCTTCAATGGCCGACAAAAGGACTTTGGCACTGCGGTTTGATGAAAAGCTGTTTACGATCCTCTCTCTACCAGCGACAGAAAGCGTCTGTGCAAGTGACGCGTCGCGCGCAAGTCGCAAGACTTCATCTGCAATTGCCCGTGGATTGTTCGGCTCAACCAATAGCCCGTCTTTTCCATGGTTGATCAGCTCGGCAACGCCTCCGGCGTTCGTCCCGATCGTGGGGCATCCGCAGGCCATTGCTTCCATATAGGCAACGCCTAGCGGTTCATGCATGCTGGCCATCACACAGGCGTGGGCGCTATAGAGTTGTTTCCTGACAACCGCCCCATCAAGAGCACCAAGCAATGTAACTTGGTCCGAGACTGTGCTGCTGGCGATGATTTGTTCCAGTTCCTTTCGAAACCCTGTTCCGCCTTCATCATCTTCGCCGGCAATGGTCAAATGGGCAATCACGCCTGAGGCCTTAAGCAATTCTAAGGCCTTCACGACCGTTTGGTGCCCTTTCACAATGTTCAATCGTGCGCAGGTGAACAGGCGTAACGGTTCTTTTTCGTTCCACGGTTGGTAGGCACCAATTGGTTTGTAGATCTCGGTATCGACGCCCATTGGTCCAAGAAAGAGCCTTTCTGGTGCGTCGCTTCCCAAGGATTTCAAGAAGGCTTTCTCTAAAACTTTCGTAATCATGATGCCGAACTGCGTATGGGCCCACTTGAATGGCTGGGCGGGACCATAGTCAACAAGTGGACCATGCAATGTGATGGAGTAAGACGGACCACCAGCCAACCGACAAAGTGCAGCAATCATCGCGCAATTTGCGGCCGAGTGTGCGTGCACATGTGTGATACCTCGCGCTGAACAAGCCTTCTTTAGCTTGATAGCTGCCGCTGCTGACACAAGTGCGCTCTTCAATGCGCCCTCTCCGAACCCGTACTTACGTAGCTCTAAAAGCCAACCGGGGAGCCGTAATATGGCCTCGATCTTGTCGCTGACGCCTCCAAGCCCCAGATAGGTCGTTCTTGCTGCAGCGGTGTTGGACCAATCATGGGCGATAAGGGATTTGACTGGAGGTCTAGTACTAAACAAGTGTACTTCAGCGCCCATTCTCTCCAACTCTTTGATTTCATTCCAAAAAAATAAATGCGTTTGCCCCGGAAATTGGGGGATGATAATTGCAATCTTTTGTTTATTGCTCATGCTGAACTCTCACTTACGTCGCCCACCAAGGGAAAATATAGGGTTGCATCCTGTTCTTTGTCAGAAGGTGCTTTGGCCTCCTCACCCAAAAAACATTAGCCTTCGGCAACGATATCAGGACCCGTATCTATGCGCCAATTTTGTAGCACCCTGCTCATGAATCCATTTATTTTGAATAACAGGTTTACGGTCAATCACGTCCCCGCTGCCAGACACGCGAATCCCCATCGTCAATACGATCGGCCCGTCGTTTGCTAGCTAGGTAGACAAGTACAAAAATGACCGCCGAAAAGGGCGTGCGCAACATTCGCAGCACGCTATTGAATGACTTATTAATTTCGCTGTCGTTTTCCATCAGATTTGGGAAACGATCCGCTAGTTCCACGTTTCCTTTGCTCCAACGATGCCGGACATGGACAAGGTTTTCATAGCCTTCAGGTAGAGGCCAGTCATAGCTTGCATCAGTTTTTTGCCGTTCATGCGGTGCAAATTGCAACCGAACAAAACGGTCGTCGGCGATGATGTCCGGAAACGCGCCCCAACGGGCACGCCCCGTCTCATTTACTGCATAAAGGCCGATGCCCGGAACGCCTTCGCTGAAAAAACTGAGCTGTTCCCAAACCTTGGCGTAGGCACGACTAACGTAACTTTTGGCCTGCGGTATATGGACTTTTCCACTGGCATATACTGGAGCATCCTGCCCAAGGATCTTCGCCAGTTCAATCAGGATCCGAGGCCCCAAGACAACATCGGCATCGACAAAGGCGCGGCAACTGTAGGTGGCCTGCGCTTCAGCTTCGTTCAGTGCATTGATCTTGTTGCCAACCGGTAAATCAAGCACCAGCAGATCGTATCCGGTAGCCGCTAATTGTTGCGCCATCGCTTGTGCAATTGGCACAGTTTGATCCGTGCAGCCATTGGCAGCAACAATCACCTGCATTTTATGATCCTTGGGTAGATCTCGCTGTTCAACGAAAGCTCTTAGGCATTCTTGGATACAGATCTCTTCATTGTTGCAGGGGATGACGATTGTAAGCACTGGTCGGCCTTGTACATTTCGATTGGCAGACTGTGCAGCAAATTGCGCTAGATGCAAGTTCTGGAGTCCGAACCAATCTGGTAGAAATGCAGGTGTCGTCCACTATGGATTGCCTTTATCATGCTCAGAATATGACTTAGCTTGGCCTTTTGTCGATGTTAGGTTTCACTAAGTTTGCAGCGGAAAATGGTTAATTTAATGAGTCGCGATAGAAGATCTCTAGAGATGGCTGAAACCGACATCGCCATTGTCGGCATGGCTGCGCATTTGCCCGGTGCTGATA
>JAFMHL010000104.1 GCA_017854535.1 Nitratireductor sp. | reverse complement strand
GGCTCACGTTTACCCAAAGCAGTCCATCAATTACGGAACCTAAATATGATAACGGTTGACGGGACTGCGGACTTTTGAACCCTTCGCTTGGTGCCGTAAACAAAACGCTCCGCATACCATTTCGGGGTCTTGTGTTTCTCTAAAATATCGAATAATCATGATATATGGATTCAAATAATGCAATATCTTCATTTTCTGCTCTCAGCCAGCAAACGCGACTGGATGTCTTTCGTCTTCTAATCAAAGCAGGCGCAAGCGGACTGTTGGCTGGAGAACTGGGTGGGCAACTTGATGTCAAACAAAATACCATGTCAGCCAATCTAACTGTTCTTTTGAATGCAGGGCTTGTACGCAATGAACGGCAAGGTAGGACAATCCGGTATTTTGCCGATTTTGATGCTGTGCGTGGGCTTCTTGCGTTCTTGATGGAAGAATGTTGCGGTGGCCGATCAGAACTTTGCCAACCTGTCATTGATGAAATCGCGTGTGCCTGTTGAGGAAAAATTGATGAGTAATCAGAATAAACCCGGCCTCAATCATACTAAGTCATTGGGCATAGGCATTTTTGAAAAATGGCTTTCTCTTTGGGTTGCATTGTCCATTGGATTTGGTATTGTTTTTGGCCAGGTATTGCCGGATGTCTTTCAAACGCTTGCTGGCTTTGAATATGCCCATGTGAACCTGGTGGTTGCCATATTGATTTGGGCAATGGTTTACCCGATGATGGTTTCGGTTGATTTTTCAAGCATCCGAAATGTTGCCGATCAACCGAAGGGCTTGTTGATTACACTAATCGTAAACTGGCTGATAAAACCGTTCACGATGGCGGCGCTTGGTGTACTGTTCTTCAAATATCTTTTCATCGGATTGATTAATCCAGCGGAGGCAGACTCTTATATAGCTGGTCTAATTCTGTTGGGCGCTGCACCTTGCACAGCAATGGTGTTTGTTTGGTCGCAACTTACACGCGGCGATGCCAATTACACTTTGGTGCAAGTCAGTGTGAATGACCTGATCATGATTTTTGCCTACGCACCCATTGTTGCCCTGCTATTGGGTGTCACTGACATTCCTGTACCTTGGGATACACTGGTACTTAGTGTTGTCCTTTACGTAGTGGTCCCTCTCGTTGCTGGTGCACTAACGCGCCTAGCTTTGATGCGCGGCAGGCGATCTGACGAGGCGGTCTCGGAATTTACAGCAAAGTTAAAACCGTTTTCAATTATTGGACTATTGGCAACAGTCGTTTTGCTTTTCGGATTTCAAGGCAGCGTAATCTTGGCACAGCCCATGCTTATTGCACTAATTGCAGTTCCGCTACTTATCCAGTCTTATGGTATTTTTGCAATCGCCTATGGCGCTGCGTGGGTGATGAAGGTGCCATTTAAGATCGCCGCTCCTTGCGCAATGATTGGAACATCAAACTTCTTCGAATTGGCTGTTGCGGTAGCCATTGGGCTGTTTGGACTGAATTCTGGCGCTGCTCTTGTTACGGTCGTGGGTGTGTTGGTAGAGGTTCCAGTGATGCTTTCACTCGTGACATTTGCAAATCGAACCAAGACACATTTCCCAGAATAAGATAGGGGTTATTGAATGGCAAAAATTGAGCAACACAAGCGCTGCTATGGAACAATGTTCCATGACAGCCTGCACTTTTCGGTCAATGGAAAGATGGAAGGCAAGGTCTTTTCATTCGAACTGGATAGCGCCGGACTGGCCCGATCAACACGCTCCGTTAAAGCAGATATGGTCCAGTGGGATGATTGCCTTTCCTGTCCGGAATTTGAGCACTGCTATAAACTATGCATGGCAAAACTGACCCTAGAAACGGCAATATCCAAAAGTTAACCGGAAGCATTTTTTTGAGCATAGTTATCCACCATAACCCAGAATGCGGCACGTCGCGCAATGTCTTGGAGATAATACGTAGTTTTGCGGAGGAGCCTATTGTGGTCGAATATCTCAAAACAGGCTGGACACGGGAACAGTTACAAGCATTGTTTGCTGCTGCCAATTTGACTCCAAAGCAGGCATTGCGGACAAGCAAATCGCCCGCTGAGAAATTGGGACTGACCGACCCAGCCGTTTCTGATGAAGCTATTCTCGATGCCATGTTGGAGCATCCAGTCTTGGTCAATAGACCGATTGTCTGCACCGAAAAAGGCGTAGCTTTGTGCCGCCCAAGCGAAGTAGTGTTTTCATTACTTGAAGTTGTGCCTGGCACAACATTTATCAAAGAAGATGGAGAGGTTGTAACAGCACCATGAACGAAGATCTTCCAAATATTGTCAGCGAACGAATTCAGGCCATCGACATTAAACGGTTGGCGCAATCTGATGAACCCTATCACCCTCCAAGAATTATGATGCTCTATGGTTCTCTGCGCGAGCGTTCATATTCGAGACTCATGACAGAAGAAGCAGCAAAGGTACTAAGCCACCTTGGCGCAGAGGTAAAATTCTTCAATCCGACAGGCTTGCCGTTGGTTGATGATGCTCCAGACAGTCACGAGAAAGTTCAAGAACTTCGAAAACTCTCTTTATGGTCGGAGGCGCAGGTTTGGTGTTCACCAGAGCGCCACGGTGCAATGACAGGTATTATGAAAACACAGATTGACTGGTTGCCACTTGCTCCTATTGGAGGCGTTAGGCCAACACAGGGACGGACATTGGCATTGATGCAGGTTTGCGGCGGCTCGCAGAGTTTCAACTGCGTCAATCAGATGCGAATTCTTGGCCGCTGGATGAGGATGATTACGATTCCCAACCAATCCTCTGTACCTAAGGCTTTTTTGGAGTTTGAAGAAAATGGTCGCATGAAACCAACACCGTTTTACAATCGTATGGTGGACGTTATGGAAGAGCTGATGAAGTTCACTATTTTGACCCGAGGGCGTTCTGCCTATCTGGTGGATCGATATTCTGAACGTGTGGAAAGCGCAGAAGAGCTTTCAAAGCGTGTAAATCAAAAGTCGAATTAAACTTTATTGGAATTTCTAAATTGAAATTTTCTTTAATCATGCAGATCGCAATCGGTGCAAGAAGCAGTTCGGCAAGATTGAAGATATCTAATCGTATGAAGGTTTGTAATGGGCCGGGCGGGATATTTCAAAGTGGCTCACAGCATCCATGATAGGTTATTTTTAATTATAGCCCTCCCCAAGCTACATTTTAATGATCGATGACATTTAAGTTAGGTATTTGGAGGATTTATGCAACTATGTCCTTCCCCCTTATAACTGAGCTGGTTATTTTGACTTTCTGTAATAAGAATTGGGAGTTTTGCGATGGCCCGGAAGCG
>JAFMHL010000103.1 GCA_017854535.1 Nitratireductor sp. | reverse complement strand
ATGCGGACAAATCGACAAATCTAGTTTCGAGAATTGTCCATGCTGCGACGGGTTTCTGACTGCCAAAAGGCACGACTAACTGCCTCTTGCGATTTCAAGCTAAGCCAGCAGCAATGCAATAAAGGCATTTGGGGCTGGGATATCAGAAAAAGAACGATTGGTATCAAGTAGCAATCAGAACCTTTTGCTTTGCGTGTCGATGATACTGAATTTAAGTGTTTGGAGATAAGCTCCAGACCAACCTAGATTTACTCCGCACGCCAGTCTACAATAATTCGTTTTGGAGGTGGCATTTGCAACGAAAACTCGCCGCGATACTTGCAATGGATATTGTTGGGTTTTCTCGTCTTATGGGCGGCGATGAAGAGGCTACTCTTGGTCGATTGAAGGTTCTGTTCAGTGAGGTCGTGCGCCCTGCTGTTATTGAGCGAAAGGGCAGGATTGTTAAGCTGATGGGGGACGGGCTTTTGGCTGAATTTCCCAGCGTTGTTGAGTCGGTAAATTGTGCCATAAATATCCAGAATATGATGTTGGAACGAGATACTTTGCTTCCAGAGGATCAGCGATTAAAGTTTCGTATGGGAATCAATCTGGGAGACGTGATCATAGAAGGTAACGATATTTACGGCGATGGGGTCAATCTCGCTGCCCGGCTTGAGCCGATTGCACCGGTAGGCGGGATATGCATCGCCGATAATACTTACGAGCAGGTTCGCGACAAAATTGCCCATGTTTTCATGGACGGCGGCGAGGAGACGCTAAAAAACATTGCCCGCACGGTTCGGGTTTGGAAATGGGTTCCTGACAATCAACAAAATGATCAACCCAGAGTTACTATTGTACCGCATATCGGGCAGTCATCCTTGGCCGTACTACCCTTGGAAAACATGTCCTCTCGAGAGGAACTGACCTATCTGGCTGACGGCATGACCGAAGACATTATTACTATGCTCGCTCGCTTGCCCGGCTTTCTGGTTATTGCGCGCAATTCCAGCTTTGCCTACAAGGGAAAGTCTCCGGATATCCGTCAAGTTGGGCAGGAGCTTGGCGTGAGTTATGTAGTTGAGGGTAGTTTGCGCCCGGTTGGCAAGAACATCCGCGTGACTATTCAGTTGATTGAAGCCCAAACTGGAAACCACCTTTGGGCAAATAAATTTGACAAGCCAGCCGATCAGATAGACGAAATGCAGGACGAAATTACACTGGGAATAGCGACACGCCTAGAGCCTGAATTGACGAAAGCTGAAGTCAAGCGAATCAGGAAACGCGGCGAATCCAATGCTGACGCCTGGGGTTGTTACAACCAGGCTGCAGGTTTGCTTAGTCAAAAGGGATGGCATCGAGAGACCTTTGTGGAAGCCAATGATCTTTTGAATAAGGCGATTGAACTGGATCCGGAATTTGCTCTTGCGCATGCCTATCTGTCCCTGATCATGGCCCTTGGTCACCTGTTTGGCCTGTCACCTGAAGGGCAGGATGACCAGAAACTTGCGATAGAAATGGCCGAGCAGGCAATGTTAATCGACAACAGTGATACGACTGTTTTGGGTTTCACTGGTTGCGCTCTTAGTGATGTCGGGCAGATTGAACGGGGAATCGCAATCCTGGAACGGGCGATCGAATCTGATCCGAGTAACCCGCAAGCCTGGGTTGCAATGGGCACGGCTCTTTTGCGTAGCGGCAAGGCGAAGAAGGGGGTTGAATATCTCCAGCACGGTATGCGTATTAGCCCTCTCGATAACAGATTATCATTCTGGGGTGTCAGTCTGGCTTATGCCCTTTTCCGCCTGCGAAATTATGCGGAGGCCGAACGCGAGGCCAAGAAAGCCTGCCAGCGTGATGAAAGAAATTACATGGCGAAGGTGGTTCTCGCTCTTGTTTATGCTCATAAAAAACAAATTGAAGAAGCACGCAGTGCAATCAACGATGCTTTGCAGCTCCGACCGGGCCTACGATGTGTTGATGTGCAGGCCTTGATTGGAAGACGTGGTGTGCAATTATTGCGCGCTTCGGAGCTTTTGGATTGACAAGGATGGGAACGCTCTAGAACATTGATAACAACGAAAGTCGAAAAACAAATGCCCATTCGAACTGCCATAGATAAATTGAACCGAATTTTCAAGAAACGCCCCAAGGCGGCATTTGGCACTGGAAGCACGCAAGTACAACTATCTTCTGGTACCCGGTGTGTAATTACCGAAGGAGAGTGGAAAATTGTCTCGGACCAGCCGAAAAATACCGGTGGCAAAGAGGCAGGCCCCGGGCCCGGGTTTTTGGGCCGAGGCGCTCTGGGGGCTTGCCTGGCACAGGGATACGCCATCATTTTTGCTCAGAGGGAATTGACCTTCCACTCAATAAATATTGAGGTTCAAGGAGACACGGACATGCGTGGATTTCTTGGAATGGACGATTCGATCCCGCCGGGCTACCAACAGATACGCTATCGTGTGAATATAGAAAGCGAAGAGGATAAAGACACCATACTTGCCGCCATTGAACATGCTGACCGACACAGTCCCTGGCTCTACAATGTGAAGACTGCGCTTGATGTTGATCGGGAGATTACTATTAAACAACCATCACAAAAAGGTTGAACCGAAACTAGTCAAGATCGTGGTCAACCCATCGGATTGAGAATTCGACGAATTTCACTGATTTCGCCAACCGGAATACCGCTCAGTTTTCCGTGCTCTCGAATTATGTCTTCGTCACGTGCAAGATAAATGCAGTGAGAATGATCGTCGGTTACAAAACTCTCCACCCATTGAATATCAGAACCAAGTTGCTTCAAGGCGGCATTGGAGGCCTCCACAGTGGTTCTTAACTCGGCAGCCGTCGCTTTGCTGATATTGGGTAGATTTCGCTTTATCATATATCGTTTCATTATCTTTTCCTTTCACCTATTCAAGCCGTACAAATTCGCTGAAAGACTTTGCAATTTGTAATCCTGTTCACAGATGAATTCTAACGATTTACTATGTCTGCATCGATACAAGGTGTCAATCCGTAGAGATTGGAATGCAGGTATTGATTTATGCTGACCAAACATCGGGGAATTCCAGATAGAATCTCAAAGATGTTTTTGAACAGATAGCCCTTGCAGATTGGGCCTATCAAAATAGCTTCACCGCTCATTGATGAGCTTCACTAACTAAACTGTATGGGTAAATCTGCGATTACCAATTGAACAATCTTGTAGTCCACACTCATATCCAAAATGCCAGATGTGGCCCAATATCGAACTGTATCTGGTTGGAAAATTATCCAAGTAGCGACACCTTTAATTCGGTAACTAAGGGCTC
>JAFMHL010000102.1 GCA_017854535.1 Nitratireductor sp. | reverse complement strand
ATCGTCAAAAGCTTAAATTAACTCTTGCAAAACCGGGGCCGTCCACACATGACAACGCCCTATTTTGATAATCAACTTGCCACCATCAGTGAATTGTCATCATGAAGGTTGGCTAAATCACTCGCGATCCTGGGTTTTATTCCAGGGGTGATTGTCGCTACTGGCTTATTGACAGGGATGAAAGCAGCAACCTCGCTGCCACTGGCAATGACAGCTGATATGGCGATTATGGTATTTCTTGGCACTTTGGTGGCGTGCTCTTTATCAGGAGCGATTGCAACACGAAGGTTAGTTTCAGCTGATCCAGCAGATCTGTTTTAGGAAAGCCATATGTCTGAAGCATTTCCAATTTCAGTTAAGGGATTGAATCATTGGTTCGGCGAAGATAAAGCCCGGATACAAGCGCTCTTTGATATAAATCTGGAAGTAAAACGCGGAAGCCTAACGATACTGATGGGGCCTTCTGGTTCGGGTAAAACAACAGCCTTAACTTTAATGGGATGTCTGCGCGACGTTCAGGATGGCTCTGTCGAGCTATTGGGTCATGAGCTTAATGGGGCAGGTCACATCTTGAATGAAGCGTTGCGGCGCAGGCTTGGTTTCATTTTTCAGGCTCACAATTTGCACGGCAGTCTGACTGCGCTTCAAAATGTATTGATGGGCCTGCAAGTGCATGGTTTACCAAACCGAGGGCTTCAGGACGAAGCTGCCAGACACGCTTTATCGCTCGTAGGATTGGCTGATCGAATGACGTACTTGCCAGGCAATTTATCTGGCGGGCAAAAGCAACGTGTTGCTGTGGCACTGGCACTAGTGGGGAATCCTGAAATTGTTTTTGCTGATGAACCAACAGCTGCACTAGACAGCGAAAGTGGAATGACAGTGGTCAAAACATTGAAAAACCTTGGTCGTGCCTGCGGTACAACAACCGTTATGGTCACTCATGACAACCGTATCCTGGAATTAGCTGACCGGATTGTAACTTTGGAGGACGGCCGGATCGTCAGCGACAAAATACAAGAAGGAAATTAACCGCCTATTTGAGGAGGGGTGGGTCGGCGTTTCCCGAAAAATTTAGCGTGGAATTCCAACTTGCCTTCAACATTTCTTGAGATAATATTTTTTAACGTAAACACTGATGCAAATGTCTGCTTTTAAAAAAGGGAGGGGCCAACTATTTGTTGAATGGTAATGTCGGCTTAGGGCTGTGATCAACATTCGTTGTGTTACACTGAGAGTTTTGGCCAACGGCTGGATCGAGCCCTACTCGGTCGTTCAACCAAAGTCGTTGTCTGATTAGTGCAACAACGTCCTATTTCGTCTTTGTTGCAGGATTATCACAAATTCCATTCAAGTTACCTAGCAAATGCATTAGTATTTGAATTTATGACCATTTTGGTTTTATTTGGCTAGGAAAGTCTAGGGGGACGGACTTAGATTCGATCTCACTTGCGTTAAATTCTAGCTCGTGCCTAATCGAATTCGCCAATATACAGGGATCTACTACTATGAAAATCAAAAGCCTTCTTCTTGGATCAGCTGCAGCAATGATCGCTGTATCTGGCTCACAGGCAGCCGACGCTATCATCATCGAAGCTGAGCCAATGGAATACGTTAAAGTTTGCGACATGTATGGCGCCGGCTTCTTCTACATTCCCGGCACAGAAACATGCATGAACATCAATGGTTATGTTCGTTCGACATATACACATGGTGAGTTCGATGCCAAGATTGAAGTTAAAGAACGCTCTGTAACAGGCGGCCCGGTTACCGACAGGAGCACCTTTAGAACCGCTGAAAACACATCATCATGGACTGTTCGTGGTCGTTTGAACTTTGATGTTCGAAACGAAACTGAATATGGCACATTGCGTTCAGAATTGCGCCTACAGGGTGGCGATGCTGATGCATCTAGCGATCAAAACGTAGCTATCGACCGTGCTTTAATCCATTTAGCTGGTTTCCGTCTTGGTTACTCAGACACATACTGGACAACAAACCACGGATACGGTGCTGGTTCACCAGCTATCAACGACGGACTTTATGGCTACGATCAAGCGATCTTCTTTGATTATACTGCTCAGTTGATGGACGGCGTATCTGTTACCATTGGTGCTCAAGACTCAATTGGTGGATCAATTGGCGCGTCCTCTCCAGATTTCTATGCCGGTTTTAATGCTACTTTTGGAAATTTGACAGTTGCGGGTACCGCAATACATGAAAGTTTTTCCGTCTTAAGCCAGAGTGACGATGCTTGGGCTTATAAAGTCTCGGCGATTATGGGGCTGGGCGAATCTGGTTGGCAGATTGGTGGCTGGTATGCAACTGATAATGGTGACCTATCGCGTGCAGTTTATGATAACAGCTCGTTGGTCGTACCTTTTGCTGACACAATATGGGGTGTTCAAGTTAACGGCGCTCTTGCCAATAACTTTAGTGTTTATGGCCTTTATTCAAAAGCTGATTTTGACTTTGACAATGCAGGTGGATTCTTTGGTGTTACTTCTGGAGATTCTACAACGGAAACGATCGCCATTGGTGCTATATGGGCGCCAGTTGACCTATTAACAGTACAATTCGAGTATTCTATGGTTGATACCGACCTTGATGTGAGAGATGGGCTTGTTACAGAGGTTTATGATATCAATTCGAATGCTTTTACTGTTCGAGTAACAAGATCATTTTAATCTTAGCTATTACTGAACCCAACTTTGGTCCGAAACCAAAATAAAGAAAAGGCCCGCTTCACATGAGGCGGGCCTTTTTTTGCATGCGGTCATGTTATTGGAATTATCAGATTGATATTTTGAGTTATCACAAGTTGTCGCTAGAAGAACAATCTCCAACAGCAATCATTATCACAATGTCCGCATTGCCGACATTAGCGGCAACTAATTAATGGGTCCTGACCCTAGGGCCGTCAAAGTTACCAAGCCCAGATGCGTTAGTAACTTCCACACCGGCAAAGTCCCAATCCCCTATATCATAGTAACCTTGGTAACCTTAGTAACTAATCTGAATAAAGATAATAAAAACAGATACTTAAACTTTATCTGAAAGTTACTTTCTCACCAGCCTGTCAGTAATCTTGGTAACCATATGCTTGAAAGTTACTAAGTTATCGAAGTTACCGTGGTTTGAGGTCGTCTATTTCATTCGGAAACAAACACCCTGAAATGTTCTCAATTTCTGGGGAGCAGATCAATCTGCACAATCCATCTCAACCTCACTGCCAACAGCGAAGGAGCAATGAGCAGGCCGCTCAATAATGCGCTAAGATTCGAAATAAAGGCCACTGAGGGCGATCCTGAAATATTACGAACCCGGCAAGGGCATTACTTGAAAAGGCTGTATCGAGCGATGTAGGAGCGATT
>JAFMHL010000023.1 GCA_017854535.1 Nitratireductor sp. | reverse complement strand
TGCTGCTGAGGGGTATATCTCTGCTCTCACCATTCTTGGTCATATCCAGATGAGCAATGCGTTTTTCCAGATCAATATCGTTCCAAGTAAGAGACAAAAGCTCACCCTGTCGCATGGCAGTTTCAATTGCCAAAATGATCAGGGGCCTCATATACGGGCTACGACCATCATCGGCAGCTTGCAGCAATCTGTCCAACTCATCATCACCCAACCGTCGATCCCTACCTCTAGGTGCTTGAGGCCTTCGGATCATCTTGCATGGGTTTTGCAACAGATGAATGCCCCATTCTTTGCGGGCAATATCTATTGCGTGTGAAAGCGTATTCAGCTCACGTATGACCGAAGCTGAGGAAACGACTTTCAATCGTTGATCACGATAGGTTGCTACGTCTGCGGATGACAGTAAAGCCAGCGTTCTATGAGCAATTGGACGCTTCATAAGTGCTTTAATGCGATAAGTCTCACTGGAAGCACTGCGCTTTGAAGGCGTGATATCTATAAGATAGCGCTCAAGCAGCTCTTTAATCGTAGTTTTCTCTGCTAGACGTGAATCTGGTAGATTGCCGGAGCGATCTAACTCAGCCTCAAGACTGCGCGCCCACTTTTCTGCATCTGACTTCGCTTCAAAGCTTTTTGCTCGCGGTGCTATGCCTCTGCGTCTTACTTGAGCCTGCCACTTGCCTCTTAGTTTGCGAATTGTAGCCATAGAGCGTCTCCACGAATTGTGCCTACAATTGCGTAGGACGCCCTAAGAGGGGTGCCAAGCGTTATTCCCCGGCAGTGTGATCAGATTGTGCCGCTAGTTAATTGACTGAGTGAAAAGCAGCTTCAGATAGTGATCACTACCCTGATAGGGCAAGGAATTTCTGCAATGAGGGCACTTGAGAGAGTGCTGCACTACTAAGGCAGTGCTCTCAACTTCCGCTTTGAGCCCAACCACGACATTCGCTGCGTTGCACACGTTTTACCGAAGCGGCCTGTAGCCGCCATTCGCATACCAGTTTTGCCGAAGCTGAAAGCTGACATTAGTTGGAGCGCAAAATGGATGACGCTCAGAGGTCAGCTACGCGAACTCAACTGAACTTTTGGGAGTTTCCGCCATCTACTTATAGGACTGGATATTCTCAGACTACCACCAGCATTTTGCGACCAAGTGATGTCAAATCTCGAAACTCCGATTTCATACTCGTCGAAAAATTGTTTCCCTCGACACAGAGCATTTGAAGATTGGGCGCGGATTGAGCCCATTCCAAGATGGAACGACCACTTGAGTCACTAAGGGAGCATCCTACCAATCCCAATTCTGTCACAGTTTCTGGAAATGCTTCAGCTAAGGTGATGGCACCCACATTTCCCAAATCTGGGTTAAAACTTGCGCTGAAAGACCGCAAAAAATGCCCATTACGACCTGAAGAAGCCAGCAGTCCGCCGGCCAGAACCTGCGCGTCGGCTTCGTTTAATTGCGCACGTCTTAGATGAAGATCAAAACCTGTCAGTGATCTTGTCGATGATGCCAGTCTATCAGCAACATCCAAACAAACAGGTTTTCCAATTGATCTCAGTGCATTGATCAGTTCAGTGGGTTTCACATCAGCACTTTCAACATTGGTCGCTGCTACGCTCTGGGAAGAGACCGCGGCTGGTGCCAACAAGCCACAAACACAGGCAGTTTTCAGAACCGTGCGCCGAGAAATGTATCGCTGGTCAAATCTCATCGCGGGTCTCTATAACCAATATCGTTGAAAGCTTGAATGTCATCATGGAAAAGCAATACCCGTTGCAGTCTGCCCTAAATCCCACAACTGCTTGGCGACATCGGTATCCAAAGCGGATGCATCTATTTCACCAATAGCAGGAAAGCCGCCCATTTCGCCGGGACCATCGGGGCCGTAGTAATCCCCTTGTTTAACATCGGGTCCTGTCGCGGCTAACAAGGTCGGCAAAGACCCTTGCCATGTATCCATCAACGTTATGTCTTTGAGCATCGCTGGATCAATATGCCGTTGCAATTCAGTTTTTGTGAACCCTGGATGACATGCAACAGAGAGAACCGGCGCATCTATTGCGTCGATGCGACGACCAAGCTCTAAAGTGAACAGAAGGTCAGCTAACTTACTTTGATAGTATTCCCGCTTTTGGTCGTAAGGCTTTTCCAGCCGTAGATTGTCAAAGTCGATATGCGCCCCTCGGTGTGCAATGCTGCTCAACGTTACGATACGCGAATCTGTTGTGGATTTTAGTCGGTCAAATAGTAATCCGGTTAGCGCAAAATGTCCCACAAAATTGATCCCAAACTGGCTCTCGAAACCGTCTTTTGTTTTGCCTTCAGGTGGCATCATCACACCTGCGTTGTTGATCAGGATATCCAGCTTCGGATGAGTGCTCAAAAAATCGACTGCGAACTGGTTCACGGATTCTAAGCTCGCAAGATCAACAATGCCTGCCTCAACCTGACCATCAATGCCTTCAGCTTCGATATTTTTGATCGCTTGGTCGATTCTGCCTGGGTTGCGTCCTGCGATAACGACGTGCCCGCCCGCTTTTGCAAGAGCCAATGCTGCATAGTAGCCAATCCCAGAGTTACCCCCGGTAATCAGGATTGTCTTCCCTTTTTGACTGGGTAGGTTTTGGTCAACCCAATGCTGATAGTCTAATTCCATAAAGCGCGCTCTCTAAATTGGCTGCATGTTATACATACCTACCAGCAGTCGCGGCGAATGTATGCTTTTATTGGCAGGTTACTTCAATGTAGATTGTAAGATCATGAGAACTGGGCTCGAAATGGACATAGATCTTGTCATGGATAGCGCCGCTCAGCACAATACCCATGCTTAATGTTTGAGTGTTGCGGTTGGAGGGTATGGTCAAGGAGACGTCACTATGTCCGCTAAGGAGTCGTTGACTCCATCACGAGATATCAACGCATTTTTTGTATCTTCAGCTTTTCTGCTTTCGCTCTATTCTTGGTCGATTCTTCCGAACGTGTGAGGGCTTTGGCAATTGCCTTCAAACTCATCCCATTTGTCACCAGCATATGGAGTTTTTGAATTTCTTCATGTGTCCATGCTTGGCGATGGCGTTCAAAACGTTCGGTCATTGGTTTCGTTACCTTATCACTGGGTCGAAGCAATCATTAAACATGGTCGCACTGATGGCGCCAGTAGAAGTTGTCAGAAGAGCATCGGTTTTGCGACAAAGCTATGATGCCTCAAATGTCCGCTTTGCTGCCGTTAAACAAGTTGAACAATCATGAGAATCTATCTGCAGGTGATCTGATCGCAACTACTTTTGTGTTTGCAAACTCAGAAAGTGCACAATTTGAAAGTGAACCGTGCTAAGTCTGTTCAAAAGAAGAATTGCAATGGAGCAGCTGTATGAGTGGGAACCTGAAAGATAACGTATCTCGTGGTAGTATTTGGCTTCGTTTAGTGTGGATGATTGTGTTGGGTATTGCATTCAATGTTGCACAATTTGTTGTATTCGCAATTTCCGTATTTCAGTTTCTGTGTAGTTTATTTACCGGTAAGGCAAATGAGAACCTGATTGGATTGAGTCAGAGCCTAGCGAGATACTTGCAGAAAATCGTGACGTTTATGACATTTGTATCGGAAGAAAAGCCTTTCCCGTTTTCTCCTTGGGATGAAGAGCCGAAAGAGAAAAGTGTTGTGGAGGATGTGGCTGATGAACCTGCTGCTCCAGAAGCCCCCGAAGTTGTGGCAGGTGCGGTCAAGAAAACGAGAGTTGCGAAAAAGCCATCTGCACGCAAAGCTCCAGGACCAAAGAAGACTCCGCCGAGCGCCAAAGCAGACAAGGCTAATAAGTAATATCTCTGAGCTGACTCATCACTGGAGATGCGCCTGAGTGGCAAATTCGTGCCGCCCTGCAGTTTTCCAGCAAACAAACGATTGGAATTCCTAGGCCAATAAGGCTTTCCAACACCACGGATATATCAGCTTCGGGCAGTTCGGAGGGCAGCACTCTATCCAGCTGAGCTACGGGTGCCAAGATCAGCGGTTCCAAGCTGATCGACAGATGTGTTTCATGTAAACCAAACTGCATGCTGCATCAATCGGCGATGATAACTTTCTGCAGATTGTTTCGTTTGGCTGCAACAAGCACTCTCATTAGAATGAGGCGCTATGAATATTGAATGTCATAAAACATTGACCTACAGCATCGGGTCCACGCGCGTCCCTAGCTCCTTAGGCCTTCATCAATTCTTGTTTGATAAGAGCGTGATGGGTGTCATCAAGTGTTTTTCTTGCAATTCTGATCAGTGTATCAGCCTCTTCATGGGACAATGTAAGAGGTGGAGAGAGGATCAGGCGGTCTCGAACAGCCCGCATGATTAGACCACTTTTGAATGAAAAATCACGGGCGATTGTTCCCGCAGCACCTTCATTTTCGAAACGGCGTGAAGGGCTTTTCTTGTCGGGCACAAGTTCAAGCGCTCCCATCAACCCTGTCATTACGGCCTCGCCGATCAATGGATGATCCGCCAGTTGGCGCCATTTTTTCTGAAGATAAGGACCGATATCATCGGCAACACGGGATACCAGTTTTTCTTTCTTGATGATTTTCAAATTGGCAATGGCCGCAGCGCAGGAAACCGGATGACCCGAATAGGTGTATCCATGGTTAAATTCATTACCAGGAATACGGAAAACTTCTGCTATTTCTTTTGAAACCATAACCGCGCCCAGCGGAACATAGCCGGATGTCAGCCCTTTGGCAGTGGTCATCAAATCGGGCTCCGTATCAAACGTTTCGCATCCGAACCAGTTCCCGGTTCTTCCAAACCCACAAATAACCTCATCGGAGACAAAGAGGATGTCACGGTCTTTCAAGATTCGCTTTACTTCGGGCCAATAGCTATCAGGCGGGATGATGACGCCGCCAGCTCCCTGAATGGGTTCTGCGATAAAGGCAGCAATTTTATCTCCACCAATTTCGTCGATTTTCGCCTCAAGCGCCCGGGCCGCATGAATGCCGAATTCATCTGGAGTCATCCCAGAAGGGTCTGCAAGCCAATAAGGTTGTGCAATATGCTCGATGCCGGGAATAGTTCCTGCTTGCTCGTGCATGCCGCTCATGCCGCCAAGGGCCGCGCCGACCATCGATGATCCGTGATATGCATTGTGTCTTGAAATGATCACTTGTTTTTCAGGCTTACCCATCATGGCCCAATAGGTGCGCACCATGCGCAAAACCGTGTCATTGCCATCTGAGCCGGATGTTCCGTAAAAAACCATTTCGAATTGGGGTGGTGCCAAATCAACCAGCATTTCTGAAAGTTCGATTACAGGCTGATGAGAGGTTTTGAAAAAGGTATTGTAATAAGATAGTTCGCTCATTTGAGAGCGGACTGCATCAATGATTTCCGGACGGCCATGACCGACATTGACGCACCACAGGCCTGCCATGCCATCCAAGATACGATTGCCTTCAGAATCCCAAAGCCAAACACCATCTGCACGAACAATGATGCGACGCTCATCGAGCTTTAACGCACCATTGTCGGTGAAAGGATGGAAATGAAAAGCGGCGTCTTTCTCTCTTAGAATGGCCGTGGAAAGATTGACGTTCATTTGGTTTTCCTTAGAGTGCAAAGGGTCAATTGAAAGAAATATTCTACAATTTTCTGTGTCTATTGGCAGAGCATATTTTCGAAAAGTCGGCAAGAGGCTGGTAAAACAAGCTTCCTGTAATATCCAAATTGTGAGTATTTCAAAGTGACCCCCTCTAAAAGTAACAAACCTACAAAATCACCGATTTCTCGAAAGAAGCCAAAAAATAGAACTGAGAAGATCAAGCAGCGTTTGATTGCTGGGCAAAAATTCCTCGACCAAAATCCGGATGTTGAATCCGTTGATCTGCTGATCAGCGACATCAACGGAATGATGCGGGGGAAATGGGCCCCAGCAGAGGCTTTAAAGAAAATCAACAATCCAGGCATTAATCTTCCTATGTCCCTTTTTGGCCTCGATGTTTGGGGGCGTGAAGTCGAAGCAACCGGTTTGCATATAGATACAGGCGATCTGGACGGGTTTTGCTATGCCATCGACGGGCGAATCTCTCGGGCGCCTTGGGCCAAGCGGCCAACGGCACAGGTTTTGATGACCATGCATGACGAGAAGGGAAAGCCGTTCAAGGTTGATCCTCGCAATGCGTTAAAGGCATTGATCAAGCGTTTCAACAAAGCGGGGCTTAATCCGGTTGTGGCGTTTGAGCTGGAATTTTATCTGGTCGATCCTGCCGCGTTTAAACGCACGGGAAAGATTGCAAGAGACAGCGATACTGGTGGGCCAGAAGCCCAGAACATGTATTCGCTTTCGGAGCTGACAGGACAAACGGATCTGTTTGCCGACATAAGAGCTGCAGCCATCGAACAGGGCCTTCCCATTGATACCATCATCAAAGAAGCCGCGCCCGGCCAGTTTGAAGTCAATCTTAAACACCGTGATGATCCGCTAGCGGCAGCAGATGATGCCGTCTTGCTGCGTAGACTGATTTCTGAATGCGCTAATAATCACGGGCTGAGAGCAACCTTCATGGCAAAGCCATTCTTAGAATGGCCCGGGAGCGGGATGCATGTGCATGCCAGTATTCTGGATGATGATGGTCAGAATATTTTTACAGGTAAAGAAGGTGATATTCTTCTGCGTCATGCGGCCAACGGCCTTTTGGAGACCATGCGCGACACGCTGTTATTTTATATTCCGGGATTTAATGGCTATCGCCGTTTGCAGCCGGGTTCCTATGCACCCACAAGGATTGCATGGGGCCGAAATAACCGTTCCGTTGCTGTTCGTGTGCCGGCCTCAGAAGATGCAGCAACGCGCCTTGAACATCGTTTGGCTGGAGCCGATGCCAATCCCTATTTCGTGTTGGCTGGCATTTTGGGTGGTATGCTCAAAGGCTTAGAAGATGGCGTGCTTCCCCCGCCAGCCGTGGTGGGCAATGCCTATGATCGATCGTTGCCTCAGTTATCAGATGATATGGACGATGCTATTTTGGACTTCGAAAAATCTGCTTTCATCAAACAATTGATTGGCAAGGATTTGCAAAAAATCTTTACCGAAATCAAAAAGGTAGAACTGGCAGCGTTTTTAAATGAAATCACACCGCTTGAACGATCAACATATTTGTAAGCTGGTCGCGGGTGAGACGTACAATTAAATATTCTGACACCTCAAGATTTCGCATCAGTAGTTATGCTCACTTTTGAACCATAAAAAGCTGCCATTCCTGCCAGTTCCAAGACTTCGTCATAGGGCATTTCATATCCCCACAAAGCATTGTCTATTTCATGATTTCCAATGCGGATGTTCCAATAGCGCGCTTTGCCTTTGAACGGGCAACGGGTGACATGATGGGAGTCTTTCAAGACAGCGCTGTCTATATCTTCTAATGGCAGATAGTAGACAGGCGCATGATTGGTTTCCTCAACCAAAAGCGCACTGGTTGAACGTGCAACCTCTGCTCCGTCAGCCGTAACCACAATTGTCCCTGTAAAATTGGAAACATCAACTTTGTGGTCTGGGTGTTTTTGGAACCCCGGTGCTGGATTGGTTTCAGGCAACATCATGAACTCCCTTCAAAGCTATGATGCGCCGACATTTTGCTTTATGCAAGTTTCAAAGCTCTCACTTTTTTACATTAGCGCGCTGTGCCAAATGCAAACCAAACGACAACCCCTGCCAATAACAAAGACAAAATCCGTCGCGCAATTTCCTCGCGCCTCGGATCGGTGAGAAATGGCGCGAGACTTCCTGCAAGAACCACGATCAAAAAATGAATGATCGTTGCTGCAGCCACGTAAATTGCCGTGAGCAGCAAGGATTGGCTCAATGCGGCTTCAAGAGGAAGAAAGCCGGGCAAAACCGTTACATAAAAAGCGGCAGCTTTCGGGTTCAATAAATTGGTCAAAAGACCCCGTTTGAAATAAGTCCACTTGCTTAGTGCCTTGCCCCTATCGGCCTCATCTTTTGCGCCTTCCCCTCTCCAACCTTCCCAAGCAAGAAACAGCAAAAACGCAATGCCGGACCAGCGCAATAGCTCATAAAGAACGGCAGAAGAATTGATCATCGCCATTATACCGAAAGCTGCGCCAAGCCCGATAATTGCAAGGCCGAGTGCAACGCCCACAACCGTTGCAAATCCGAACGACTTGCCTTTGCCAGCAGCAACGATGGCAAGATAGGTCATATTGGGGCCAGGTGTTAACTCAATCAGAATGGAGGCAAGGGCAAAGGATGCCAGAACAGAAAGGGGTAGCCCAAAGTAAATGATCTGCTCCATTTCTTAGTGGGCCTCATCCCAATTATTGGCAGCATTGGCATCAACCTGAAGCGGAACCTTTAATTGCAAGGCGGGGAATGGTGCATCAATCATCACTTTTTTCACCACTTGAATTGTCGCGTCAATTTCGCTTTCAGCGCATTCAAAGATCAATTCATCATGCACTTGCAAAAGCATCCGCGCACCAAGACCTGCATCAAACAAAGCGCTTTCCATCCGAACCATTGCTCGGCGAATGACATCTGCTGCAGATCCTTGAATAGGAGCATTGATCGCAGCGCGTTCGTTGAAAGCTCTGACTTGCGGGTTGGAGGATTTGATTTCGGGATAATGCGCGCGCCTTCCAAAAACTGTTTCTACATATCCATGGTCGCGGCAGAATTTTTTAGTTTCTTCCATATAGTCTTTTATACCGGGAAACCGTTCGAAATATTTCTTGATATAGTCGCTGGCTTCAGAGCGTCCAATTCCAAGCTGGTTTGCCAATCCGAAGGCTGAGATACCATAAATAATTCCGAAATTGATTGCCTTGGCACGCCGACGGACCATCGGGTCCATACCTTCAACAGGCGTATCGAACATTTCTGATGCGGTCATGGCATGAATGTCCAAGCCATCGGCAAAGGCTTGGCGGAGTTGCGGGATATCAGCGATATGGGCCAGCACGCGCAATTCGATTTGAGAATAATCGGCTGAGATAAGCTTATTGCCGGATTCAGCCACAAAAGCGGTTCTGATTTTCCGACCTTCTTCAGTTCGAATTGGAATATTCTGTAGATTTGGCTCAGAGGATGACAAGCGACCTGTGGAAGTCGATGCCATGGCATAAGAAGTATGCACGCGCTTGGTGCGCGGATTGATATAACCGGGAAGCGCATCGGTATAAGTGGATTTCAATTTGGTTAGCTGGCGCCAGCCTACAATCTTGCGCGGCAATTCATGGCCTTCGCCTGCAAGGTCTTCCAAAACTTGCGCTGAAGTAGACCATTGCCCCGTTTTGGTTTTTCCTGCCCCAGGTAAATTCAACTTGCCAAACAGTATTTCACCGAGCTGTTTTGGAGAACCAATATTGAAACTCTCACCAGCCATTTCATAGACTTCATGTTCAACAGATGCTGCAGCTTGGCCCAATTCACCCGAAAGGCGCGAAAGGATTTGGCGATCAACCGAGATGCCGCGTTGCTCCATACGAGCGATGACATCAATCAACGGGCGCTCCAAACGCTCATAAACACTTGTCATGCCTTCGTCAGCCAAGCGCGGCTTCATGACTTGCCAAAGGCGCAAAGTCACATCGGCATCTTCGGCAGCATAGGCAACTGCTTTACTGATCTCCACTTGATCAAAAGTGATTTTGTTTTTTCCACTGCCTGTTAGGGATTTGTACGAAATACACTCATGGCCCAGCCAATGCTGGGAGAGATCATCCATGCCGTGATTACCTTTACCAGCATCCAACACATAAGATAGCAGCATGGTGTCATCAAACGGGCGCAGGTCAACGCCGTGCTCTTTGAAAATCAACCAGTCATATTTCATGTTCTGGCCGATTTTGAGAATAGACGGATCCTCTAAAACAGGCTTAAGAGCTGCAAGAACTTCCCGCTCTGATAATTGACCCGCAACAACGCCGCCGCCTAAGAGATCGTCAGCACCTTCTTTGTGCGCAAGTGGGATGTAACACGCGGTGCCAGGTTTTGTGGCAAGGGAAATACCCACTAGTTCGGCTGTCATTGGATCGAGCGATGTTGTCTCTGTGTCAACGGCAACCAGACCCTCTTCGTAAATCGCCGTAATCCAACGGTTCAAATCTTCCATGGACTGAACTGATTCATATCCAGCCGGGTCAAATGTCGCGTTAACCGCTGCTTCGGCTTTATTTGCAGCCAGTTGGGTAGGTGTCCATAAATCAGCATCGTCAAAACTTGCAGAATTATCTTCCTTTTGCGCCGTTGGCGCTGAACCAGCATGCGCGCTGTTCCCATCAGAATCAGGGCCGCGCATATCTTCCCAGATTTGAGAGGTGATTTCCGCTGCTTCAATCATCGCTGCATCAGCATCGGTAGCCGCTGCAACTTTGCGAGTTAAAGAATTGAAGTCCATGGCCTTTAAATAGGCGATCAATTTCGGGCCATCGGTTGGTTCCAAAGTCAGCGCATCCAAGGGCACTTCGATCGGCATATCCGTAACCAGCGTCACCAATCTCTTTGAAATACGCGCTAGATCGGCAAATTCAATAAGGTTTTCGCGACGCTTGTTTTGCTTTATTTCGCCTGCGCGTTCCAACAACACTTCCAGCGTTCCATATTCGCCGAGCAGTTGAGCAGCAGTCTTTGTGCCAATGCCAGGAACGCCAGGAATATTATCAGTCGAATCGCCGGATAGGGCTTGCAGATCAATCATCTGTACTGGCGGCACACCGAATTTCTCGATGACTTCTGGAACACCAATCTGCTTGTCTTTCATGGAGTCATACATGGAAACTCGCGGCCCCAAGAGCTGCATAAGGTCCTTGTCAGATGAGATGATCGTTACGTCAGCGCCCAACTCAGAGGCCTGTTTGGCATAGGTCGCAATCAGGTCGTCCGCCTCATAGCCCTCTGTTTCAATGCAAGGAACATTAAAGGCCCGCGTTGCTTCGCGAATCAGACCAAATTGAGGACGTAAATCTTCAGGTGGCGCATCGCGGTTGGCTTTGTATTCAGGATAAATCTCGTTTCGGAACGTCTTGGATGAATAATCAAAGATGACAGCAAAATGGCTTGGCACCACGCCAACGGAAGTATCCCGCGCTTCCTGCAGCAATTTCCATAACATATTGCAGAAACCAGCTACGGCACCTACCGGAAGGCCATCAGACTTGCGGGTTAGCGGCGGTAAAGCATGATAGGCTCGGAAGATATAAGCCGAGCCATCGACCAAAAAGAGGTGGTCGCCTTCTTTCATGAAAATCTCCAAAATTCTGCAAACGAGGATTAAAAAGACGATTGCCCAGCAGAACTTGAAATGCAAGGTTTGTGTTAACGCGGAGGCGGCGTTGAACGACCATCAACAGAAAAGCGATTAACGATGGTCATCGAAACGAAGCCTCCGAATACAAATGAGATAATTTCTAACATGACCGGGAAAAACAAATGACCAAATCCGTAGACTTCTATTTCGATATTGTTAGCCCCGCCAGTTATCTGGCTTGGATGCAGATGCCTAAGATAGCAGAAGAGACAGGTGCAACGGTCAATTACAAACCGTTCTTTTTGCCCGGGCTTTTCAAAGTTGCGGGCAGTGCCAGCCCAATCACTATTCCTGCAAAAAGCAAATGGTTGTTCCATGACCTTAAGCGCTTTGCCAAGCGCGAGGGGGTAAAATTCTGGATGAACGAGCATTTTCCGCTTAATTCACTGTATATCATGCGAGGCTTAATCGCCTGGCAGGACAAGCCTGAGATAAAAGCGCTTGGGGATGGGTTTTTCAAAGCCATGTGGGCTAACAATGAAAACGTAAATGACCCTGCCGTGATGGCACGTATTGTCTCTGAAGCAGGTGTTGATCCAGCTGAATGGAAAGCGGCTTTGGAAGATGAGGGCGTGAAGCAACAGGTCTTTTCAATCAATGAAGACCTTGCCAAACGCGGCGCTTTTGGTGCGCCTACATTTTTTGTCAAAGAGGGTGAAAAGGAAATCATGCATTGGGGTCAGGACAGACTGGACTTTGTGAAAGAGGCTTTATTGGCCTGACCCCAATTGTTCTTGTAACGCACTTGCTGATCTTTTCGCTTTGCTCAAAGGCAAGGGCTTGCGGGGTCAGGATCGTCTCAATTTCGTGAAAGAGGCTTTGGTGGCCTGACACAGCTTACGCAAAGCTAATCTGCGGCTCATAGGTCACAGGAAAATTCACCGATCTGGCAATGAAGCAATATTGGTGGATTTCATCATGCAAAGCATGGGCTTTTTCTATATCCGAGCCTACCTCGAGGGTAATCATCGGTTTAAGGCAAGCAGAGACAAAACGCCCCCTACCGGAAATATCGATTTTGCCGATTGCCACTGGCTCATCAACATAAGATTGAACTGTGATACCTGCGTCAGCGCAAAGATGCAGATACCAAAGCATATGGCAGGATGAGAGCGCCGATAGCAGCATATCCTCCGGATTATATTTTGCCGGATCGCCGCCGAGCAAAGGATCATTGGAGCATTCCAAGACCGGTTTACCGTTTTCAGCCAAATTCCACGTGCGGTCATAGGCTTTATAAGCGCTGGTTCCGCTCCCACGATTGCCGGTCCATTCAATTTTTGTGCGATATGCATGCTGTTTTGAAAGCGCCACTTTGAATTTCTCCACTTCACAATTATTTTATCACCAGCCGTATTGAAATTTAGCCTCGTCAGACACAAATCTTTCACATGCCGATGAAACATTGGCAACTACCGGAACTCTCCCCCCATTGTATTCCGGTAGAGCAGCCCGCGACATAGCGCGCTGCATAAATGGTCGGTGCTGCTCTGTTCCCCTCCCCCAATCCATGTGGACGGAGCGGCCCCGAACCATCTTTTTAGTCCAACTATTCTCAAAATTAGTGCTTGCCCAGCTGACCGAACGCTTGTCATCCATGCGCCTTAAGTGCAATTCTAGATGAAAATACAGATCAGGCATTTTTCAAGTGGAGCATGGCGTGAAGAAAGACAACAATCTGAAACAAGTTCTAGACGCGGTTGATACCAATCTGGATGCGTACGTTGATCGACTGTTTGATCTTTTACGAATTGAGAGCATTTCTACTGATCCGGCCTATGCGCCAAAATGCAAACAGGCCGCCGACTGGTTGGTAAAAGACCTCAAATCCATTGGTTTTAAAGCACGCAGTATCAAAACTCCCGGCCATCCCATGGTCATTGCCCATCATCACAAGGTTAAAGGTGCGCCGACGGTATTGTTTTACGGTCACTATGATGTTCAGCCAGTGGACCCGCTGAATTTATGGGACAATCCTCCTTTTGAACCGAAAATTGTGACCTGCAAGGGTGGCCGAAAACAAATGGTTGGCCGAGGAACATCCGATGATAAAGGCCAGTTGATGACCTTTGTTGAAGCATGTCGGACTTGGAAGGCTGAAACCGGTAATTTGCCGATCAATGTAACGATCTTGTTTGAAGGTGAAGAAGAATCCGGCTCGCCATCGCTCATTCCGTTTTTGAAAGAGTACAAAGACGAATTAAAGGCGGATATTGCCCTAGTTTGCGACACAGGCATGTGGGATTTGAAAACACCTGCCATATCGTCAGCGTTACGAGGACTGGTTGGCTTGGAATTTACCATTCATGCGGCAAGCCGTGACTTACATTCAGGCATGTATGGTTCTGCGGCCCGTAACCCCATTCATCTTCTCACCTCCATTTTGTCAGATATGCGAGACGCAAATGGCAAAATTACACTGCCTGGTTTTTATGATGGCGTTCCTGAAGTTCCTAAGAAGATTTTGAAACAATGGGACGGTCTTGGATTTTCCGAAAAAGCCTTTCTTGGGGAAGTCGGCCTGAAAGTTTCGGCTGGCGAAAAGGGTCGATCTGTATTGGAAATGATCTGGTCGCGGCCAACCTTTGAAGTAAACGGAATATATGGTGGCTATACAGGCGATGGTTTCAAAACCGTTATTCCTGCCCAAGCCAGCGCCAAAGTTTCTTTCCGCCTTGTTGGCACCCAAGACCCAAAGAAAATTAACAAGGCATTCCAGACATTTGTCAAAGAACGGTTGCCGAAAGACTGCAAAGCCACTTTCCATGCAGAAGGAGGCAGCGGCGCCATTCAGCTGGACTATTCTCTGCCTGAATTAGCCAAAGCCTCAACCGCCTTGAAAGAAGAATGGGGCAAAGACACCGCGCTGATCGCCATGGGTGGATCTATTCCAGTTGTTGGTCTTTTCCAGCGCTTGCTCAAAACCGAATCTTTGCTGATCGGCTTTGCTCAGGATGATGATCGCATTCACTCACCCAATGAGAAATATGAATTGAACAGCTTTCACAAAGGTACCCGTTCTTGGGCAAGGATACTCCAAGCTTTGGCTTGAAAATTTTATTCCGCCGGATGAAGCTGTGCTTTGGTAGATTTTTTGCCGTCATCAATCCAAGCCCATTGGGGGCGATGGAACAGAAACTTACCAAAACCTGACCATTGGATCATCCAATACAGAATTACTGGGCCAGCAGTTGCACTCAGCATCACCAAGAAGGACACTGTTCCAATATCAAGGAACGGTGCGAACTTCAGTAAGATTGCGCGGGATACGGCCATGGGTAGGAAAAATGCCAAGTAAATAACAATGGAATTGCGGCCCATATATTCAAGGAAGCGGCTCCATTTAAAGCCTGACAATAGAACTGCACCGCAGATGATTGCCAATGCACCCATGCAGCCAAGCATTAGGGAGATAATCGGCAATTGCGCATAGGAGGTTAATTCATAGCCGGCTGGAACCATATTTGCGAGCATTGAGCTTACAGATGCAAAAACCAGAAAGCCATTGAAAAGCGCCCAAAGGACGAGGTAGCCAGTCGCCAATGCGGCGTGTCCGCGAACCCAATCAGCGATTTTGAAAATGTGCATTGCAAAGAGATAGCCTGCAAGGAAATAGACATAACGGGATGCGAATTCATCCACCATCAACCACCCTGTATGGATCGGCAAGATTTCCAACATTGCAGCAACGCCGAGCATGACAAGCGGAATATTTTTGCCAAGGCGGGTCACTACGAAAAACACTGGAAGCATATAGATGAACCAAAGCGTGCCGAAGGGTTCAATAAAACTAAATAGATATTTGCTGACCAACATAACGGCAGTATCACCCTCAGACATCCAGCCGGGTGCTTTGAAAGCAAATTGTATGGTCAGCCACAAAACATAGAAATAGATAAAATGGACAACTTTGCGGTCAATATACCGCAGCCAGGACCGGTCAATAACCAGTCCGAGGAACAGGCCCGAGATCAAGAAGAAGTCTGGCATACGAAAGGGGCGTGAAAACTCAACGACCAACCCCAACCAGCCTGTATCTCCTGCTGCTTTTTCCACGCCAAGCGTCGAATGCATCATCACCACCAGCAAGATACAAATGCCTTTGGCATAATCGACCCAATCAATACGGTTTGCGGGGTTTCTTGAAGCATTTGGCGTCATCGGAGCAGTAATCATGATATCTTATCCTAGTTTCCCGATCTTATGCCTTAGGCCAAACTCCCTAATTTCACGTTGGGAAAATCATTAAAATTGTAATGAACTGGTTCAAATAGGCACAAAGCCTTCAAAGTCGGTCACATATTAATGATAAAATTTACCGCTCATTAAATAGACTCATTTACTCTTTAGGTGCGCGCAGATTGTACAAACAGCAAAGAAGTTTCATTTATGGCCGGAAATAGAAAGCCCAGCCAACGCATTGAACCACGGTTTAATGGGGCCAGAGATCAAAGCTCTGAAAATGAAATCAGGCTGTCTAATGCAGACCGAGCTGTTAGCAACACTTCGAGAGCACAAAGCTCGACGAAAGCTTCTCGTCCCAAGACATCAAAAGCACCGTCCAGCAGACGCAATCGAAACGCAAAGAATTCCAGGGCGAGAAAAAGTGGCCGCGGTGGATTTTTTGGTTTCCTGAGAGGACTAACTTATTGGTCCTTCGTGTTTGGCATTTGGGGCGGTATTGGTCTGGCCGTTGTGATTGGCTATTATGGCATGCGCCTGCCGCACGCCTCAGACTGGGCTATTCCTCAACGCCCGCCAAATGCGAAAATTGTTTCCGTCGATGGCGATCTGATTGCCAATAGGGGTTTAACAGGGGGCGCGGCTTTGGCCCTGGATGATATGTCTCCCTATATCCCAATGGCGGTGGTCGCGATTGAAGATCGCCGTTTCAAATCCCATTTCGGAATTGATCCATTTGGGATCGCGCGCGCCATGATCACCAATGTAACCAGCGGTCGATTGGTTCAAGGTGGATCGACGCTTACGCAGCAATTGGCGAAAAATCTGTTTCTAAAACCCAATCGAAATCTTGAACGCAAAATTCAGGAAGCCATTCTGGCAATTTGGTTGGAGCAAAAATTTTCTAAGAATGAAATTTTAGAACTATATCTAAATCGTGTTTATTTTGGCTCTGGTGCGTATGGCGTTGAGGCCGCAGCACGGCGGTATTTTTCGAAATCAGCTCGTGATGTCAATCTGGCCGAAGCTGCACTTCTGGCAGGCTTGCTAAAAGCTCCATCCAGCCTATCACCCGCGAAAAACCCAAAGGGCGCAGAAGAAAGAGCACAAATTGTTCTGGCATCGATGCGCCGTGCGGGCTTTGTAACCGATAGTGAAGTTACAACTGCGCTAACGATGGAAGCAAAAAAAGCAAAGCGGTTTTGGTCAGGCTCAGAGCATTATGTCGCTGATTATGTGATGAAGGAACTGCCGTCGCTGATTGGCGAAGTCCGCGGTGATGTCATCATCGATACCACTATTGATTACGGACTACAGAAAAAAGCCGGAGCACTTATTCGTGAAACGATTGGTAAAAACGGCAAGTCATTGAATGTGTCACAAGGCGCACTGGTATCCATCGATGGCACCGGTGCGTTGCGCGCGCTGGTTGGCGGCGTTGAATATGCAGATAGCCAATTTAACCGTGCGGTAGATGCCATGCGTCAGCCGGGCTCTGCTTTCAAACCGGTCGTCTATCTGGCTGCTTTGGAGGCTGGGCTAACACCAGACACTGTTCGGGTTGATCGACCTGTATCCATCGGAAGCTGGCGGCCTGAAAACTACGATAAGAAATATCGTGGTCCTGTAACTTTGTCTGAAGCTCTTACAGACAGTCTCAATACAATTGCCGCTCAACTCGTATCTGAAGTGGGAGTCGGTAATGTAATCGCAACAGCAGGGAAACTTGGCATTCATTCGAAATTATCCCGAAATGCTTCAATTGCTCTTGGCACATCAGAAATGTCATTGCTTGAGCTTACCAGCACCTACGCCCCTTTTGCCAATGGCGGCTATCTTGCTGAGCCGTTTGTGATAAAGCGCGTCACCGATCTTGAAGGCAAAGTTTTGTATGAGCGCAATGCCACCAATGCCCCTAAAATTCTTAACTCTGGCGAGGTTGGCATGATGAACCAGATGCTGAAACGTGTTGTGGATGAGGGAACCGGACGCAAGGCGAAGATCAAAAATTGGGAGATCGCTGGCAAGACGGGGACCACCCAAAGTTTTCGTGATGCTCTTTTTGTGGGATATTCCGCTAATCTAACTACAGGCGTTTGGTACGGGAATGATGATGGTACTCCAACCAAAAAAGTTACGGGCGGAACGCTACCAGCAAAAACCTTTGCCGCGTTTATGACCGCTGCTCACAAAGGTGTTCCAATTAGCGAATTGCCGGGTATTTATCTTCCGCAAACCGTATCGATTGTTCCAACGCCTCGGCCACAACGAGGATTTGGATCGTCGGAATCCGATGACGTATTGGAGCGGGTTGAAGGCGTGCTGACTGGCGGAACCCGCAGATCACTCTCGGCTATCAATGGCGAAGGACCCATGCCTAGCGCTGAGGTCGGTCAAACAGCAAATCGCGAAAAGCCGAAAAACATTCTTGATATATTATTGGGCCGCTAGACTAGCAGCAGCCCAATAAATTATCTGAGCTACAAATTAATCCAACTCAGGGATCCGCAAAACCTGACCTGGATAAATCAAATCTGGATCTTTCAACATTGGTTTGTTGGCTTCAAAGATAACCGTATATTTCGGCCCTTTTCCTTTGCCATAAACCCGCGTTGCGATTTTCCAAAGATTATCGCCTTTTTCCACTGTTACAAAACGTGGGTCCTTGGGAGCATCTGGAGCGGCAGGATCAGCGATCTTAATTTCACTTGCCTCAACCTTGGAAACTCCGAGCGTATTGCCTATCGCAATAACTGCTTTTTCAAAAACAGACTGATCTGCGACCTCTCCTTTGATAATTGCCTTGTCGCCTTCAATAGATACTTCCAGTTTTTCGCTGCCTAACTTGTGGCTATCGAGTTCTTTTTTTAGTGAATCTGCGTCCGGGGCATCATCATCGCCAATCCCAAGTTTTTTACCCACTGATTTCACAAAATCGAAAATTCCCATTACGCACTCCTTTGTTGGCGGTCTCAATAAAGTATATTCAAAAGCACAAAGACAAAAGGCGCAACCCCGAAGTGGTCGCGCCCTTGATAAATTACGAAATCAAACGACTTATTCAGCAGCCTGCATGGTAATTGCTGCAGCAGCTAGAACCTCAGCATCCACATGATCTTCAAACTTTACAAAGTTCTTGCGGAACATTTCCACCAATTTAGCTGCTTGTGTATCATAAGCATTTTTATCAGCCCATGTTTCACGTGGATTGAGGATCTTGCTATCAACTTCATCCACTGCGACTGGGACTTCAAATCCAAAACTTGGGTCTTTTCGAAATTCCGCTTTATTCAGATTTCCGTTCAAAGCCTCTGACAAAAGCTTTCGCGTAGCCTTGATTGGCATCCGGTTGCCCACGCCATAGGCGCCACCTGTCCATCCAGTGTTTACCAGCCAACACTTCACATCGTGCTTAGCAATCAAGCTTCGTAGTAAATCACCATATTCTGATGGGTGCCGGGGCATGAAAGGTGCGCCAAAGCAGGTGGAGAACGTTGCTTCTGGCTCTGTTACGCCTTTTTCTGTTCCTGCTACCTTGGCTGTGTAGCCTGAAAGGAAGTGGAACATGGCTTGAGCAGGGGTCAAACGTGAAATCGGAGGCAGGACACCAAAAGCATCAGCAGTCAGCATGATGATATTTTTAGGATGCGGCGCGATGCCTGTGGCCGAAGCGTTCGGAATGAAATCAAGCGGATAGGCGCAACGTGTGTTTTCCGTCAGCGATCCATCGTTAAAGTCAGGAACCCGATTTTCATCTAGGATTACATTTTCCAAAACGGTGCCGAAGCGCTGCGTTGTTGCATAAATTTCCGGCTCTGCTTCAGCGGACAGGCGAATTGTTTTTGCGTAGCACCCACCTTCAAAATTGAAGATGCCATTTGGACCCCAGCCATGTTCGTCATCGCCAATTAGGGTTCGTGACGCATCCGCCGACAAGGTTGTCTTGCCTGTTCCAGAAAGGCCAAAAAACACTGCACTATCATTGTCATCGCCCAGATTGGCTGAGCAATGCATTGGCATTACACCGCTTTCTGGCAATGAGTAATTCAGTGCCGTGAAGACTGATTTTTTCATTTCCCCCGCATAAGAAGTTCCAGCAATCAAAACCACTTTATTGATCAGATCACAGGCAATTACGGTTTCGCTTCTGCAGCCGTAACGCGCTGGGTCAACTGTAAAACTTGGCAGGTCGATGATCATCATATCGGGCGCATAGGCGTCCAATTCAGAAGCATCGGGCCTGATCAGCAAATTACGAATGAATAGAGAATGCCAAGCATATTCTGAGACAATGCGTGATGCGATGCGATTCTTTGTATCAGCGCCGCCATACAAATCCTGAGCAAATAGTTCTTTACCTTTGGCATGGGCGAGCATGTCGGCTTTCAACAATGCAAATGCCTCTGGGGTCATCGGCTTATTGTTATCCCACCAAATGGTGTTTTCTGTCTCAGCGGTTTTAACAACGAATTTATCTGCGGCAGAACGGCCGGTATGCTGGCCGGTTTCAACGACAATAGCGCCACCTTTTGCAATCCGGGCTTCTTTTCGATTGATAGCTTCTTCATACAACAATGGGGCAGAATAATTCCAATAGACAGCACCAAGGTCCGAAAACCCAAAATTGCCAAGGTCATTTTTGGAATTGTATTTGCCAAATTGCTTCATAATTCTCTCCCGCTGAAATAGGGCTGTCTTCCCTAGGTTCGTTCCCATACTGGAAAAGACCTGAACGAACAATCAAGGCTTTAGGTTAATCCCTTAAAATCAGGCAATTAATCGATTTAAAATTTTTAAACGATTGAAAGCTATTTGGTAAAACTGCGGAAAAAAGAGGTTTTTCTGCGTAATTTGCCAGTTTATATGGACCAGAACTAAATGCCTGAAAGTTTTGGCAACCACGGAACCCAATCATAAAGCATTGCAAAAAGAACCAATGCCAATGCCAGACGATAGACCATGAAGATGAAAAAACTCATGCGCTTTACCATCGCCATCAAAATCGCGATGGCGAAAAGGGCAGCAACAAAAGTTAGTGCTGCAGCAAGAAGCGAGTCATTTGAAATTGTAACGCTAGTTTCAATAGCATCTAAAGTTACAAAAGCCCCAGCGCCAGCAATAGCTGGAATGCCTAGCAGGAAAGAGAACCGCGCAGCCTCTGGTCTATCAAAGCCCATGAAACGCGCTGCAGTCATGGTAATCCCGGAACGGCTGGTGCCAGGGATCAAAGCAACCGCTTGAGCCAAACCAATGATCAAAGCTGGAGACAGTTTCATATCTTCCATACGTTTTAACCGAGGCCCCACCAAGTCCGCCACATATAGCAATATTCCAAAGATCACGGCATTCCAGGCAATCACTTCCACGCTGCGCAATTGATCTCCAAGGCCTGATTTTTTCAGAACAACCCCGAATATTACTGCAGGAATTGTTGCCAATAAAATATAAAGCGCCATCCGGCTATTATCGTTCATCCGTAAACGCAGAAGATCAAAACCACCGCCTATCAAACGAATGACATCTTTCCAAAAATACACAATTACAGCGATGAGCGATCCGATATGAACCATAACATCGGTGATAACGCCTTGATCTGGCCATCCTGTGAAGGCAGGTATCAAGATCAAATGACCTGAAGACGAGACGGGAAGAAATTCTGTAATCCCCTGTACGATGGCGAGGACAATAATTTGTTCAATAGTCATTTAGTTCACTCTTTTTCGACAAAACCATTAATCAATCTGTGGCAAGTCCGTGATGGCGATACTTGCAGAGAATCAGTCCTGCCTTTATACCGCTGCAAAGTTAAGATTTGAAAGCCAGTTCTACAGCCAATGCTCAAACTCTATCATCACCCAATGTCTACGGCATCGCGCTATATCCGCTTGGTCTTGAGCGAATATGAGTTGTCGGCAAGTTTTGCCGAAGAAAAAATTTGGCAAAGGCGCGAAGAGTTCTTGATGCTTAACCCGGCCGCTACGCTGCCGGTTTTGCTGGATGACGAAGAGCAACCCATTTGCGGACCAATCGTCATTGGTGAATATTTGGACGAAACAACTGGCGCCATGATGCGTGAACGGCGATTGATGCCAGAAAACAGTCGAGCCAGAGCCGAAGTGAGGCGTCTTGTAGACTGGTTTATCTCAAAATTCGAACAAGAAGTTGGGCAGTACCTGACCCATGAGCGTGTCTACAAGCAATTGATGACCCGTGACGAAGGCGGTGGTTCTCCAGATTCAGCTATTATCAGGGCTGGACGAAATAATTTGAAATCACATCTTCAATATATCTCCTGGCTGGCGGAATCGCGTAATTGGTTGGCAGGACCAAAGTTAACGCAGGCAGACCTTGCCGCTGCAAGTGCGCTCTCAGTCTTGGACTATCTGGGTGAGATACCATGGGATACATTTCCAGCAGTTCGTGACTGGTATGCCCGGCTGAAGTCTCGCCCCTCTTTTCGGCCTTTGTTAGCCGACAAAGTGCCGGGCCTGCCGCCCGCGTCTCATTATATTGATTTAGATTTTTGAGCCCGGTTTGAAACCGTCGCTTTCAAAGGATGAAATCAATGCTCTAGCTTTAGAACTAGGGTTTTCCGGATGTCGTTTTACATCCGCAGATATACCGGCCCAAACCGGAGCTCGCTTGAAAGCATTTATTGATGCTGGCTATCACGGCCATATGGACTGGTTTCCAGAAACATTTGACCGTCGCCAATCGCCAACAAATATGTGGGATGAAGCAAAAACCGCAATTCTGCTTTCCATGAATTACGGTCCTGAGGTTAATCCTCTGGATATATTGGAAAAGCGAGAAAAGGCGGCGATTTCTGTTTACGCGAAAAACCGGGACTACCATGACATTATCAAAGGACGCCTGAAGCAGATTGCCCAGAAAATTGCATCACGCACTGGGGCAAAAGTTAAGGTATTTGTCGATACGGCGCCATTGATGGAAAAACCACTGGCACAACAAGCAGGATTAGGCTGGCAAGGAAAGCATACCAATCTTGTGTCCCGTGAATTTGGCTCTTGGCTTTTCCTTGGTTCAATCCTGACTGATCAGGAATTTGAAGCCGACGAACCGGAAACAGATCATTGTGGGAATTGTCGTGCCTGTCTTGATATATGTCCAACCAAGGCATTTCCAGCACCTTATCAACTTGATGCGAGGCGATGCATTTCTTATCTGACGATAGAGCATCACGGGCCTATTCCTTTGGAGTTTCGAAAAGCCATTGGCAACCGGATTTATGGCTGTGATGATTGTCTCGCGGTTTGCCCTTGGAACAAATTCGCCGCAGAAGCCAGTGAAGCCAAACTGAAGGCCCGCGCAGACTTGATAGAGCCTGATTTGGCAGATCTGGTTTTGTTGGAAGACAAAAACTTTCGAAAAATGTTTTCCGGCTCCCCTATTAAGCGTATTGGCCGGAGCCGATTTATTCGAAATGTTTTGATTGCTATTGGAAACAGTCAAAACAAGAATATGGCGGCCTTAGTCGCTGGTTTATTTCAAGACCCAGATCCCGTTATACGCGGGGGCGCCATTTGGGCTTACTCACAATTGGCCAATGAAAAAGATTTTCTTTTGCAATGTGATGGACATATATCCTCTGAAAAAGACCCAAGCGTGCTGCATGAATGGCAGACTGGAAAATCACATTTTGGAAATGGAATGACCCATGGATAACCATTTGCTTATTTTCGGTTTTGGCTTCACCTCGCAAGCGGTTGCAGATCGATTGCAAAGTAAGTTCAAAAGCATTTGCGGGACAACACGGTCAGCAGAAAAATTTGACGTTCTCAAGCAACAAGACATTGAACCCATTTTGTTTGACGGAGAAACTGTTAGCGCCGAACTTCAATTAGCCTTGAACAACGCGACTCATCTGCTTGTATCTATTGGTCCTAATTCAAATGGCGATCCGGTATTGAATGCAATTTCCAAATCTGGCGATCAATTCAAACATCTGCAATGGGCCGGATATCTTTCCACAGTTGGGGTATATGGAAATCATGACGGGGAATGGGTGAATGAGGAGACAGAATGCAAACCTGTTTCAAAGCGCTCGAAAGAACGCGTCGCGACAGAGACTGAATGGTTGCAGTTGGGTCGTCAAACAGGCGTTCCGATAGCAATATTTCGTTTATCTGGCATTTATGGCCCAGGGCGAAACACTTTCATGAATATTGAAAAAGGTAAAGCGCGTCGACTTGTGAAACCGGGTCAGGTTTTTAACCGCATTCATAGAGAGGATATTGCCCAAGCTGTTGATCTGGCAATTGAGGCCAAGGTCGCTGGCATATTCAACATAACGGATGACCTACCCGCTCCGCCACAGGACGTGGTGACCTATGCTTTTGAACTGATGGGGAAAGAACCACCGAAGGAAATAGACTTTGCATCGGCTGATCTTACCCCCATGGCCCGCAGTTTTTATGGCGAGAACAAACGTGTTTCAAACAACAAATCAAAAACACATCTCGGAATGACTTATCATTGGCCTGACTACAAAAGCAGTTTGCAGAAAATGTGGTCCACAGGAAGTTGGCGCAAAAGCTGATCTAGCTAAAAATGTTCGTCATTGAATTTTGGTAATTGGAAGTCCGCGTTTTATCCAACCTGCTCCACGGCCATTTCCAAACATGCCTTCGCTGATATCAATTACTGAACCCAGATTTCGTTTTTCCAATTCGTTTTGAATTCGGGCGCTACGTCCCCCGGTTGCACAAATCAAGGCGATCTGTTTGCCTGGATTCTCTGCTTGGATTTTTTCAAGGCCAGTTAAGAATCCATCTTCATGTATAGAAAGGGGGATAGCCGATGTAGCAATGCCACTTTCCTTCCACTCGCCCGGACTTCTGATGTCTATCAAGATCAGCTCACCAGATTGCATTCTTTCCAATGCCTGCGGCGCGGACAACACTTCTGCAGCGTAAGCGGAACTTATACTTATGCTAAGCAGAATTATTAAACCGAACAATCTAGCAATCATCGTTAGCATCTCCATCAAACCATCCCTCACCATTAGGTGGATGAGGGCGTAACTCCAAATAAATTACCTGTGAATTGCGTATGTGTAGCCAGAAGAAATGTTCGTTTGGATAAAAGTTTAACAAGATTTGAAAGGTGAATTTAAGACCAATCCTTCAATGTCTGTTTACTTACTCGGGGCCAGGGGGCTTGCAGGGAGAATGACATGGGCAGATTTGGCATTGAATTTTCAGACAAGAACAACGCGCCGTTCAAAATTAATCAAAAACGGCACTATGGCTCCGTAGTCAATTCTAGAGACAATCTGACACCCGATAGCCGGTTTCAGCGCGGCCTTGCTTGGGCCAGCTACTATGTTCTTGTATTTGTGGCTTTGTGCGTTTTCAACAAACCGGCCATGGCGGATATCATCCAACACACCACCCCTTTTCTATCTGTCGCGATGGAAAATGATGCAAATCTGACAGAGCCAGATCAGTGGGCGTTGCGCTCAACATTGACAACCGCCAAGCCAATATCAAGTGACGGTTTCTGAACACCCAAATTTTCATCTACAAAGTAAGTCACATATGCTCTTGACCTTCCAGTCGATGGAAGGATTAACATGGGTTTCTAACTCAGGAGCTCTTGATGACAAAACCAAAAGATCACCAGCATAAGTCTGCATGTTGCGGGAGCAAGGAACAAGAGGAACGCGACCAAGACTCGAGTGCGCCTATCCCTCAAAATGCAGGTTCTACCCTTGCCACACCAGCCACCTCTGATGAGATAAAACATGCAGCTACGCATGCAGTGGATGGAAGTGTCAAAGACCTCGTTTGCGGAATGACAGTGAAACTGGACGCTGGTAAGCCGAAGCTTTTTTATAAGGGGAATGACTACCATTTCTGCAATCCGAAATGTCATGACCGATTTGATGCGGATCCGTATTTCTATCTTTCTGGGAACAAAGCGCGGCGCAAAATTACAACTCCCAAAAATAGTAAGTTCACCTGCCCGATGGATCCTGAAATTATTCAAGATGGCCCTGGAACTTGTCCGATATGCGGAATGGCGCTTGAACCGATGGATGGGATTGCCGAAGGACCTAACCATGAGCTAATCGATTTCACCCGTCGATTATGGGTCAGTATATGCGCTGCTATCCCACTGCTGATCCTTACCATGGGGCCAATGGTTGGATATCCCATTAGAGACTGGATAGGCGAAAAGACCGCGATTTATCTCGAATTCATGCTGGCTACCCCTGTTGTTTTATGGGCGGCTTGGCCTTTCTTTCACCGAGGTTGGACATCGATTAAAACATGGAACCTCAATATGTGGACACTGATCATGATTGGTGTCAGCGCTGCTTATCTCTATTCTGTAGTGGCAACCTTCCTTCCGCGACTTTTTCCGGTTGGCCTTCAAATGCTTGGCGGGCATCTACCAGTCTATTACGAGGCTGCGGTTGTCATTATAGCGCTGGTCTTTGTCGGTCAGGTTTTGGAGCTAAGAGCCCGTGAGAAAACTGGCGATGCTATCAAAGCACTTTTGAACCTTGCTCCCAAAACAGCACGACGAATTACACCTGAGGGTGATGAATATGACGCTCCATTGGAAAATATCGTAGAGGGTGACCGGTTAAGGGTTAGGCCAGGTGAAGCGGTGCCAGTTGATGCGGTTATAGTCAAAGGCGCGACATCCATAGATGAAAGCATGCTCACAGGTGAGCCTCTTCCCGTCGAAAAATCTATCGGTTCAATGGCAACGGGCGGAACGATCAATAAGAACGGAACGATTGAAATCGAAGCTCAGCGCGTTGGCGATGAAACCATGTTGGCACGGATTGTTGCCATGGTTTCTTCTGCCCAGCGATCGCGGGCAGCCATACAAGGGCTTGCGGATCGCGTTGCTGCCTATTTCGTTCCAACCGTCGTAATGATAGCCATTGTTGCGTTCTTTGCTTGGCTAATATTTGGACCAGAGCCTGCATTTGTTTACGCGATCATTTCAGCTGTTTCAGTGCTGATCATTGCTTGCCCATGCGCCCTTGGTCTGGCGACTCCCATGTCGATCATGACGGCGACAGGACGCGGCGCCCAAGCTGGGATCTTGATTAAGAATGCTGATGCATTGGAACGAATGGCAAAGGTAGATGTTCTTGTTGTCGACAAAACAGGAACTTTGACAGTAGGCAAACCGAGCCTAACCGATGTCATTGTGATGAACGGAATTGCTGAAAGCGAGTTGCTGGCTCTGGTCCGCGGTTTGGAAACAGGGTCAGAGCACCCTCTTGCTGAAGCCATTGTGGAAGGTATTGCAGCTAGGAGGATTGATGGAATTGAAATTTCGGACTTCGAAGCAGTTACTGGAAAAGGCGTTCAAGGACGGGCTGGAAAGAAGCATATTGCCCTCGGCAATGCAGCTATGATGGCGCTCATAGGCGTTGATACCGAAGAAGTCGAAAAGCAAGCGGATCAATTCAGGAAAGACGCCAAAACCGCCATGTATGTTGGCATTGATAAGAAACTCGCTGGCATTATTGCAGTTGCCGATCCTATCAAGCCCACAGCAAAAGACGCAATAGAAAACCTTCGTGGTTCTGGCTTGAGAATAATTATGGCTACAGGAGACAATGAGACAACGGCACGCGCTGTGGCAGACCAATTGGGCATTGATGATATTCGAGCTGGTGTTTTGCCCGAGGACAAAAAAGCATTAGTAGATGAACTACACGCCGAAGGGTATAAAGTTGCGATGGCAGGAGACGGGGTGAATGATGCGCCAGCGCTGGCTGCCGCTGAAGTTGGCATAGCTATGGGCACAGGCGCCGATGTCGCCTTAGAAAGCGCGGGCATTACTTTACTGAAAGGCGACCTAAGTGGCATTTTAAAAGCCCACAAACTGTCTCAGGCGACCCTTAAGAATATCAAACAAAACCTATTCTTTGCATTTGCCTATAATGCAGCCGGCGTCCCTATTGCAGCTGGCATCTTGTATCCCTTAACCGGCACGCTGTTATCTCCAATGATTGCCGCTGCCGCGATGAGCATTTCGTCGGTTTCGGTCATCACCAATGCTCTTCGTCTGAGGCGGATAAAATTATGAAAGGGATTTCCATGAACATTGGTGAGGCATCACGTGCCACGGGTCTTCCATCAAAAACGATCCGCTATTATGAGGAAATAAAGCTCGTTATTCCTGCGCGGTTGGAAAATAGCTATCGCGACTATGGTCCAGTGGATTTACATCGTTTGGCATTTGTTCAAAGGGCAAGAAGTCTGGGCTTTTCAGTGGATGAATGTCGCCAGTTATTGTCTTTGTATGATGACAAAGCCCGGGCAAGCAGTGATGTGAAAAAACTGGCCCTGGAAAAACTATCAGAAATCGATAAAAAGCTCATCGAATTAAAATCGCTTCGCTCAACACTGAACTCTCTGGCAAATAATTGTCATGGAGATGATCGGCCAGACTGTCCGATTATTGAAGAGTTTGCAAAAGGCATCGCCAAGTGAAGCTTCAAAGAAATGAAATTACTGTTTAGGGCTTGCCAAAGAGTCGCGTTCTACAATTCTGGTATCCAGACTTATTCGCATCGGAATTGTCGGATCTTCAACCAGTTTCAATAGTGTTTTTGCAGCATTTGTGCCCATGTCTTTGTGCGGAACATGCATCGTGGTCAGTACCGGATTGATTACTCGCGACAACTCAATATCATCGAACCCGATAATGGAAATGTCACTTGGTATACTTAAGCCTCTTGCTTGTGCCGCTTGAATGGCCCCAACGGCCAAAACATCATTACCACAAACAATCAATGAAGGCCTGTCACTGGCTTGCATAAGCGTATCAAAAGCCTTCATCCCATTATCGATTGAATAGTCTGTTTCGATAATCGGCATTACAGTTCGGTCAAAGCCGGCGGCCTCTATGGCCTCAATCGCACCAGCAACCCGCTCACGGGCGCGGTCATTCATGGCAGTCTTTGCGGCAATATAGGCAATTTTTTGGTGGCCCAATGCAATCGCGGAAGACACCAGCTTGCGGGAAGCAGCTCTATTATCAAAGCCAACATAGGAATGCGTTGGATCATTGGAGATTGCCCAGGCAATTACGAAGGGAATATTTCTCGCTTTGAGAAATTCATATATTTCTGGATCGCGGTCGGTACCTATGAGCAACATACCATCAGCACCTCTGGCAACCATTGTTCGGATCAGGCGAGTTTCCTGGTCCGGGTTATAAGCAGAACTTGCCACCAGCATGGTTGCATTGTTTTTCACCAACTCTTGCTGAAAAGCCTCAATGCCACGAGCAAAGATTGCGTTTTCCATGGTTGGAATAATCGCTCCAAATGTCCCTGTTCGATTGGCTGCAATTGCTCTTGCGCCAAAATTCGGAGCGTAGTGCAATTTTTCAACCGCTGCCATGACGCGTTCCCGCGTGTCTTTAGAAACCTTTTGTGGTTCGTTCAGACAGCGTGAGACCGTAGCGGTGGATACACCAGCGCTTTTTGCAACATCATCGACAGTTGGCAAATTGCGTTTTTGCAGCAGACTATCCTTCCTTCTCAAACTTCTTTGTTAGCGGCCATTTTCCGAATTTTGAAAAAAGTCTAATTATCACTATGTAATAGCTTGCATTATATAATGCAAGCTATTACATAGTTGCTTAAGAGGGGAATTTGGGAGAACTTACTTTCAAAAATTAGGCTGTTATAAGCCATACTTTTGATATGTTCAGGAATTCTTCCGTCTCTAAAAAGAATTTCGTTTTGCCTCCAAACTGTGGAAAGAAACTCATGTCTCGCAAATATATCAAGAAAGCCGAACTAACCTCAGCAAGCGGTGGTGAAGATGTCCGCGATACCGTTCAAGCGATCCTTAACGATATTGAAGCGCGCGGTGACGAGGGCGCAAAGGAATATGCGACAAAGTTTGACCGTTACGAAGGCAATATCAAGCTGACAGCTGAAGAAATACAGGCTGCCGCCGCATTGGTTCCTGAAAAACTAAAACGCGACATCGAATTTTCCCATGCCAATGTAAAAAAGTTTGCAGAAGCCCAATTGGCAACAATGAAGGACATTGAAGTCGAAATAGTCCCCGGCTTGATTGCAGGTCAGAAAAGCATCCCGGTTCAAACTGCTGGCTGCTATATTCCAGGTGGCCGCTATAGCCATATCGCCTCAGCTATCATGACCGTCACGACAGCAAAAGTTGCTGGTTGTGAAAACATCATTGCTTGCTCACCACCTCGCCCTGACATTGGCATTGCACCTGCTATTATTTATGCAGCACATGTTTGTGGCGCAGACACAATATTGGCGTTGGGCGGCGTGCAGGGTGTTGCAGCCATGGCATTCGGTTTGTTTGGTTTACCCAAAGCAGACATTCTTGTTGGCCCCGGCAACCAGTTCGTTGCAGAAGCAAAACGCATTTTGTTTGGACGCGTTGGTATTGACATGTTTGCTGGCCCAACGGACAGTTTGATCTTGGCTGACAAGACAGCAGATCCGGAAATCGTTGCTGCCGATTTGGTCGGTCAAGCCGAGCATGGTTATAATTCTCCCGTATGGCTCGTCACAGATGATGAAGCCTTGGCGCATAAAGTCATGGAGATTGTTCCGGGCCTTATCGCCGATCTTCCAGAATTAAACGGAAAAAATGCGGAAGCTGCTTGGCGCGATTATGCTGAAGTTGTTGTTTGTGACACAAGGGAAGAAATGGCCGCTACTTCAGACGAATATGCGCCTGAGCATTTGACAGTTCAAGCTGAAGATCTTGATTGGTGGCTTGGTCGCTTGAAATGCTATGGCTCGCTCTTTCTTGGGGAAGAAACAACCGTGGCCTTTGGCGACAAGGCATCAGGTACAAACCATGTATTGCCGACTTCAGGCGCAGCTAAATATACGGGCGGCCTTTCAGTCCATAAATACATGAAAATCGTAACCTGGCAGCGCGCCACAAGAGACGGCGCGAAACCTGTTGCTGTAGCGACTGCACGTATTTCCCGCCTTGAAGGCATGGAAGGTCATGCACGAACTGCCGATATTCGTCTGAAGAAATATTTTCCTGATGAGGCATTCGATCTAACCGCTGCAGCCGATTAATCTTGGCACAGTCCCTGACACTACAAAAAAGCAATCTCTGCAAATGAGGAGTAACTAAATGTCGATCCATAAAAAGATCGTGGATGATCTGGTCGCTAACAACGTCAGTTTTGTCACGACTGTCCCCTGCAAACAACTTGCTGGCGTGATTGAAGAAGTAGAGGCCCATAAGGACATCTATCACATCCCATCTAACAAAGAAGACGAAGGTATGGGCCTTTGCGCTGGTGCATTCATGGGTGGTAAGCGCCCGGCAATCATCATGCAAAACACAGCCATCGGCGTTACAATCAATACTTTAGCCACGCTGACCCAGTATTATCGCATGCCGTTACCGATGATTATTTCTTATCGTGGCGAACTTCGTGAGCCGGTGGCTTGTCAGGTCGAAATGGCTGTTCACACAAAAGCGCTGCTTAACCAGTTGAACATTCCTACCTATCATTTTCACAAGCATGAAGATGCTGATGAACTTGATGCGATTTTGAAATATACGTTTATGTGCAACAAGCCTGTCGCTATTTTGACAGATGCATCATTTTGGGGAGGCTACGGAGACCAATGATCCGTTCAGAAATTCTACGCGAAATCGCGCCAATCCTTCGGGACCAACTGGTTGTCTGCAATATCGGCCTGCCTAGCCAAGAACTCCACATGATTGATGATCAACCGACCAATTTTTATATGCTTGGAACCATGGGGCTTTCATCTTCTATCGGCCTTGGCCTAGCCCTTGCTCAAAAGAAGACTGTTATTTCCATTGACGGTGATGGCTCTGTATTGACCAATCTTGGTACATTGCCAACCATCGCCAACAATGTTGCTGACAATTACATTCTTTTGATCATCGACAATGGCTCATATGGTTCAACTGGCGATCAGCCAACCTATGCAGGCAAGAAAACCTCTCTAACCGCTGTGGCGAAAGCCTGTGGTTGTGAGAATGTGATCGAATGCAAAGATGTTGATACAGGTAAAGTGTTGCAACAGGCAATCGACAGCAAAAAAATGACTGTGATTGTTTCCAAATGCGACAGTGGCAATATCAAGCTTCCTGTTATCACCATGGACCCTGTTGTTATTCGTGATCGGTTCATGAAAGCGGTCCAAGCTTAACTCTAGTTAGGTCAAACGGATCATAATATTCAATGGCGGTCAGATTTCTGGTCGCCATTTTCATTTGTGGGCCTTGCCAAGCCTCCCAATACCCCAGTAAGTCTAGGACATGATTTTTGGTGGCGTTGGGAGTTGCATTGATGAAATGGTCTGAGTTTTCGCATTGGGGTGAAAAGGCCGCGCGATGGGCATCTAACTATCATGCGAATTTACGCAATCTTCCTGTCCGTCCAAAAAGCAATCCGGGTGATATTCTAAATGCTTTACCAGTTTCACCGCCTGAAACTGCTCAAGCCATGGATGCCATATTCGATGATTTCGAAAACCTAATTATGCCGGGTATGACCCATTGGCAGCATCCAAGGTTTTTTGCTTATTTCCCAGCCAATGCCGCGCCTGTTTCAGTCTTTGCAGAATTTTTGGTCAGTTCAGTGGCAGCACAATGCATGCTTTGGCAAACCTCCCCGGCTGCAACTGAACTGGAAACGCGGGTGATTGACTGGATGCGTCAGGCAATCGGGCTTCCTTCAGAGTTTTCAGGCGTTATTCAAGATTCTGCATCTTCGGCAACACTTTGCGCAGTTTTGACCATGCGCGAAAAAGCACTGGAATGGCGTGGCAATAAAAGTGGCCTGGCAGGTGACAAGGCCTTACGAATTTACGCATCGCGCGAGGTGCACTCTTCTATTGATCGGGCCATTTGGATCTCAGGGATAGGCGAAGATAATCTCGTTCGAATTGAAAGTAGTGGCCCTCAACGCGCTATGACCCCTGCGGCGTTGGAAGCTGCTATTACTAAAGACTTAGCTGCTGGTCTGACCCCTGCCGGCATCATTGCCTGCATTGGCGGTACCAGCGCTGGAGCAAGCGATGATCTGGTCGCAATCAACGCGATTGCAAAAAAACATCACCTATTTTTACATGTGGATGCAGCATGGGCTGGCTCGGCGATGATCTGCCCTGAATATCGCGAATTATGGAAAGGTGTTGAAGATGCTGACTCGGTTGTTTTCAATCCCCACAAGTGGTTAGGCGCACAATTCGATTGCTCAACCCATTTCATCAAAGACCCTGCAGATTTGGTTCGCACGCTGGCTATTCAACCAGAATATCTCAAGACACACGGCCAAGATGGGATCATCAATTATTCAGAATGGTCCGTGCCATTGGGACGACGCTTTAGAGCGCTTAAACTTTGGTTTCTTATTAGGGGCCATGGGCTTGAAGGCCTGCGCGAGATGATCCGCAATCATGTGAACTGGAGTCATGATCTGGCGAAACGGCTTGAGCAAGAGGACGGATTTGAAATTGTTACGCAACCTTATTTGTCCTTATTCACGTTTCGATATTTGCCAGAAAACTGCAGTGATCCGGACACACTAAATTTGAATTTGATCAATGCAATCAACGATGATGGCAGGATCTATTTGACCCAGACAATCATTGATGGAAAACGGGTCATCCGTTTCCAGGCAGGCGCTTTCACCATGGAGAAGGCGGATTGTGACACCGCGTTTGATGTCATTGTAGAACTTGCAAAAACGATGAAAGTTTAACTCTGTGAACATACAGAAAAAAGTTACTGTATTTGGTCTTGGGTCCATGGGCTATGGCATGGCGATGTCACTTCTTAAGGCTGGGCATCTTGTCTGGGGTGTCGATATCAATCCGGCGCAAGTAGAGCGCTTTCAACGTGACGGCGGACAACACACTGCGTTTGTCGATATCGCAGGTGAACTGGATGGCGTGGTGGCTGTGGTTTTAAATGCTGGTCAGTTGGAAAGTGTTCTGTTTGGCGAAAACGGAATTGTTTCAAAGCTTAAAAATGGCTCGGTCGTATTGGCATGCCCAACAATTCCGCCAGACTTTGCGAAACAAATGGCAAAGCGCTGCGAAGAATTTGGTATCCATTATCTGGATACTCCCATTTCAGGCGGATCCAAGAAAGCTGCGGCTGGGCAATTGACGTTGATGGCCTCTGGAACGCCAGCCTCGTTCGAGGCAGCAACACCTTTCGTTGACGCTATTTCTGAAACAGTATTCCGTTTGGGTGACATCGCAGGGGCTGGTTCTGCCATGAAGTCGGTCAATCAACTATTGGCGGGGGTTCATATCGCTGTAATGGCCGAAGCGCTGACTTTCGGTATGACCCAAGGGGTTGAACCTGCCAAGTTTCTGGAGGTTATTTCAAAATGCGCGGGAACCAGTTGGATGTTGGAAAATCGTGCTCCGCATATTGTGGATGGAGATTATACACCGCATTCATCTGTAAATATCTGGCCCAAAGATTTGGAAATTGTGTTGGAGATCGCCAACAAAGAAGGATTTGACGCGCCTATTACCAAGGCCGCTCTTGATCAGTTCAAAGCTGCATCTGAGGCAGGGCTAGGCTTGGAAGACGACGCGGCTGTTGCAAAAATCTACGCCAGGAAAGCTGGTTTAACATTGCCGGGAGAAGCATGATGTTGCTTGGTTGCATCGGCGATGATTTCACAGGTTCGAGCGATCTGGCAAACACACTGGCCAAAGAAGGCATGAAAGTCGTGCAATATTGCGGGATACCAAAACATGCTGCCAGCAAAGATGTTGAAGCAGGTGTTGTATCCCTCAAATCACGTTCGATTGACCCCAAAGAAGCAATCAAACATTCTTTGGAAGCTCTAGACTGGTTGAAAGCCCAGGGATGTCAGCAGTTCTTCTTCAAATATTGCTCGACCTTTGATTCAACACCCAAGGGAAATATCGGCCCTGTAGCTGAGGCTTTGGCAAATGCATTGGACGCACATCAAGTCATTGTTTGTCCAGCTTTTCCCGCTACTGGCCGGTCGATCTATCAAGGGCATTTATTTGTAAATGATAGATTGTTGTCAGAGTCTGGCATGCAAAACCATCCGCTTACGCCCATGAGCGATCCGGATATCCGGCGCTGGCTTGGATTGCAAACTTCCTTAAATATCGGACATGTAGCCGCCCGTGATATCTTGGGAGGCGCAGAAAAAATTCGAACCGCTTTGCAGCGTGAACAGGATGCCAAAAAAAGACTAATCGTGGTCGATGCCTTGCAAGATCAGGATTTGCGAGAGATCGGCGCGGCAGCTGATGGGCTAAAACTAATTACGGGCGGATCAGGTATTGCCCTCGGACTACCCGATAATTTCCGCAAACGTGGTGAGATTGGCAATTCCGGTTATCAATGGAAAGGGCAAAACGGAAAATGCGTTGTTCTTTCTGGCTCCTGTTCTATCGCTACACGCAAACAATTGGCCTATCACGCGCAGAAAAACCCCACGTGTGAAATCAAAGCTGGTGACGTTATTTCCGGCACCTTAAAACCCGCAGATTTGGTGGAATGGGCTTTGACCGCCAAAGGCGTTCCAGTTGCCTATAGCTCAGCAGACCCAGAAAAAGTGAAAGCCGTTCAAGCAGAATATGGCATAGAAAAATCTGCAATTGCCATTGAGGCGTTTTTTGCTGAAACTGCCCGACAATTGGTTGCTCGTGGCGCAGAACGCATTATTACGGCGGGCGGAGAAACATCAGGCGCTGTCATTGAAGGGCTTGGGATTTCCACCTTGGAACTCGGCCCAGAAATTGATCCTGGCGTGCCTGCATTGCGCGCAAGCGATAAATTGGTTGTGGCCTTAAAGTCGGGTAATTTTGGCGAAGAGCATTTTTTTGAAAAAGCCGCAGATCTTTTAGGACTGGCCCAATGAACGAGACCAAACTGCGTGAACAGATATGCCTTTTAGCAAAATCCATGTTTGATCGTGGCCTGACGGGTGGCAGCACGGGCAATATTTCTTCGCGCACCGAGGATGGCGGATTGTTGGTATCTCCAACTGGAACCAGTTTCGGTCGATTGGACCCTGCCCGCTTGAGCCGATTTAATTCTGCTGGAAAGCTAATTTCAGGCGATGCGCCAACAAAAGAAATGCCCTTGCATTCAGCCTTTTACGATACCCGTTCTTCTGCAGGGGCGGTTGTTCATTTACACTCTTGCCATTCAGTCGCTCTTTCGATGATGCCTGATCAAAATGAAGATAATTTTCTGCCGCCCCTCACACCTTATGGCATTATGAAACTTGGTAAGGTGAAGTTACTTCCATTTTTCATGCCGGGTGATGCTGCCATGGGTGAAGCAGTTCGCGGACTGGCTGGCAAACGCAGCGCAGTGATGTTGGCCAATCATGGCCCTGTCGTTGCAGGGAAAGATATTGAAGCGGCCTGCAACGCCATTGAAGAATTGGAAGACACCGCGCGGTTAGCGCTTTTGGTTCGAGGAACCAATGCCAAATCCTTGAACGATGAGCAGGTAAAGGCGCTACTGGCACGCTTTGATGTGGAGTGGGACGATTGATCCGATTTTCAGCTAATTTGGGTTTTTTATGGAATACGCTTCCATTGCCTGATGCCATCCATGCTGCCAAGCGCGCTGGCTTTGAAGCTGTCGAATGCCACTGGCCTTATGCAACGCCTTCAAACGAAGTGAAAAAAGCCCTCAATGAAACAGGCTTGAAAATGTTGGGCCTTAATACCCAAAGAGGCAATGTCGCTAGCGGTGATAATGGTGTTGCTGCCATTGTCGGCCGCGAACAAGAAGCCCGAGCTTTCATTGATGAGGCTATCGCCTATGCGAATGAAATTGATTGCCTCAATATTCATGTGATGGCTGGCTTCACAGATCATGGAGAACAGGCAGAAAACTGTTTTCGCGAAAACCTCGCTTATGCCTGCGAACAAGCCGCTAAATCAGACAAAGTAATTCTAATCGAACCGCTCAATAAATATGATGCGCCTGGTTATCATTTATCCACTTTGGAAACCGCATTGGAAACCCAACGGGCAGTTGCCAAACCGAATTTAAAGATAATGTTTGACTGTTATCATTTGCAGATAATGGGCGACGATTTAATTAGACGTCTTGGTTCTTGCATGAAAAATGTTGGCCATATTCAAATCGCTGCTGTTCCTGATCGCGGTGAGCCGGATAAAGGCGAGATCAATTATCCTTGGCTGCTCAAGGAAATTGATAATTTGGGATGGGCTGGATTTATCGGTGCTGAGTATAAGCCAAGAACCTCCGTCGAGGATGGGCTCACTTGGCTTTCGGCCTATCATCTAAAGTAGACAGCTGTTTGAAAGCATCATAACTAATTGATTTTTATACCATTTTATTGATCTGTGACAAACTGCACAGCATGTCTTTCTCCTTTGACGCATATTTAGTTTCATAAGAAGACCAATAACATCAACAGGAGAGGCAAAACGCCTTAAAAACAATGAAAAAGTCAGTGAAATCCATTCTTGCCATAGCAGCCATAGCGTTCGCAGCTGGTTCCGCGAATGTTTCTGCTGCAAATTTCAACCAAACAAAACTAACCAATGCCGCCATTGAATTGGCCTATGCACCGCAAGATCCCATAATCGACAACCGCTTTGAACAATTTGAAAGCGAAGAAGATATGCATGAGCTAAACGATGCTTGGCTTGGAATGCCTGTGGTATCAGAAGACGGTGAGACAATCGGTTTTGTTGAAGATGCTTATCTCGACATCAATGGTGAGGTTGAAGAATTATTGATCAGCATCTCAAACCAGAAAATAGCCGTTTATGTTGAAGGAAAGTTCGTCACTTTGTTCGATGCCGAGGTAGCTATATCCCTTTCCACTCAAACAATCGCAGGACTTGAGCAGGAAACTGAATTTGAAGTTGTCAGCCGATAATTCGATTATCGAAGACTGAACCAAACCTGAAAAGCAGCGGCTGATCTCCAACAGACGCTGCTTTTTTTGTATGTCTGGAAGTCGCATTATTTCAATAACTTTGGGTTGGACGATCCATAACGCTTTTGCCTAATATGCTGGCCACCAAATCAACCATCAAGCTCGCTGTTCTTCCCCGCTCGTCAAGGAATGGATTCAGCTCCACCAAATCAAGGCTGGAGACTTGGCCGCTTTCATGCAGCATTTCCATAACGAGGTGGGCTTCGCGTAGGGTTGCCCCACCCGGAACTGTGGTCCCAACGGCAGGCGCTATCGCTGGTTCCAAGAAATCTACATCGAAGCTGACATGGATTGTACCGTCCACACTCGCTACTTTTTTCAAGAACTCGCGAAGCAACGGCGCCATGCCAAATTCATCAATCATCCGCATATCGTTGACCGTGGCGCCGGCTTTTTTTAGATGGCTCTGCTCTGCCGGATCGACACTACGAATACCCATCATGCAAATGTTTTTGGGATCAACAGCCGTCTCTAAATTTGGAAACCAGCCATCAAAACCGGGAAGCCCGCTGGCATAAGCCAATGGAACTCCGTGAAGGTTTCCGCTGTCAGTTGTTTCAAGCGTATGAAAATCTGGGTGGGCATCAAGCCACAAAACGAAAAATGGTTTCCCTGCCTCTTTGGCCCTTTGGGCCATCGGCGGGATAGTGCCGGCAGACAATGCATGATCACCTCCCATAAATACAGGAAATGCATTCTCACCTGCAATAACTGCCTTTTCCTGTATGGCTTTCACCCATCCGCATATTTGAGACAGATTTCGCAGCTGGGAATTGGCGTGTTTGGGAGGGTCAAATTCGGCAGGTTCAACATCCCTCAGTAAAGTGACTTCAAATCCCTGAGCTGTAATTGCGTCTGCCAGTCCAGCTGTACGAAGAGAAGCAGGCCCCATCTCACATCCTGGTCTTCCAGCCCCGTCCTGAACTGGGATGCCAAGCAAATTACATTTGGAAAATTTCATCACGCTTCACCTTCAATCTAGCTGCGCCATGCGTACAGCATTTTGGCAAAGCGTCAAAATGTGAATTGGCAAGGTTCATCAGAAGGGCTAGTTTAATACTATGATATTTGTATCCCAAACCAGTTCGGGCGAACGCATCGAATACCGCGACAGCAAAAGATGGCTCTGGCTGCTTTCTGTTTTATCACCATCAGCGCCACTTATTGCTGCTTTGGCAATTTACTTCACAGGCAATCATATTTGGGCTGCAGCACCGCTTGTTTTTTACTTTGTAGGCGTTCCCTTATTGGATGCATTTTTTGGAGAAGACACGAATAACCCGCCTGAAGAAGTTGTCGACCTCCTCTCTCAAGATACCTATTATCGTATCCTCTTGTTTGTCTCCATTCCGGTTTTTTATGCAAGCTTCTTAGGTGCCATCATCATTGTGATGACAGCGGATATGCCCTTTTGGGCAGACATTGTGCTGATTACCAGCGCAGGTGTCTCTTCAGGCTCTGGCATTACGGTTGGTCACGAGTTGGGCCATAAATATAATTTTATCAACCAATTGGGCTCAAAGATCATTCTGGCTCTGACCGGTTATGGGCATTTCACAATTGAGCACAATCGAGGTCATCATGTATTGGTTGCGACACCAGAAGACCCTGCTTCAGCTAAAATGGGTGAAAGCGTTTTTCGTTTTGCATTAAGGGAAATTCCGGGGGCTGCTGTTCGCGGTTGGGAGCTTGAAAAGGCGCGGTTGAAAAAGAAAGGCTTTGGGTTTTGGCATTACCGTAACGATATTCTACAATCCTACACCATTACATTGTCTATCTCCACGGCGCTGATATTCGCCTTTGGATGGGTGGTGCTGCCTTTTTTCATCTGGCATCATCTAGGTGGTTGGATGCAGCTGACGTTTGCCAATTATGTTGAACATTACGGATTATTGCGGGGCAAGAAAGAAAATGGCCGCTATGAACCTTGCGAGCCACATCATTCGTGGAACACCAATCATATCGTTTCCAATTTGATGTTGTTTCATTTGCAGCGCCACTCAGACCATCATGCAAATCCCCAGAGGCCGTATCAGGCGCTTCGAAACTTTAACGAACTGCCGCGGCTTCCGAGTGGCTATCCTGGATCCTATGTATTGGCTACGTTTCCGCCCCTATGGTTTTCTATCATGGATAAAAAAGTGATGGCTTGGGCTGATGGAGACGTGTCAAAAACCAATCACATAGACGGTTACAAATATCCAAACCAATAAAGTTTATCTGCCTACTATGTCCTTACTTACTCAGATGGATCTCACCACAGGGCAATTCACTTGATGCTTTTCTTTTCAGATAAGCGATCTGCCGCTTGATCTGTTTGCGAGCTTTTTCCTGGTCCCGCGGTGGAATTTTGTGCAATTGCTTCAACAACTGGGCTTCAAGCTGATCGAGTTGTTTGTTCAATTCTTTTGCCTGATATTTTGGTGTATCAGTTGAACCGCGTCCAAACTTATCGACAGCAACTTCTGAATAGACTTCGATTTTGATCTGTGGCTGTCCGATGATTGCCAAAAACGATGTTTCAAAGTCGTTCGTAAGGGTTAGGCTAACGTTTTTCGGATTGGCCTTGGCGACCATTTCCACTTCAATGCCATGAAGATTGGCAGCAAGATAGTTCTCTGTGAGGCGATAAAATTCGGTGCTGGAGGGCGCGTCTCTTGCAGCTGCCAAAAGCGCTGTATCTGCCGCCGTTTGAATTTTCGATTGACGGCTTAACATGCTTGAATAGTCCACAGCAGTGCCGATAAGGCCCATCATGGGAACTAGCAATAATCCAAATATGATAGCGAAGTTACCGCCTTCACTTCTTGCAAACCGTCTTAACAAAATAGCCTCCGCCATGATTTCACAGCGAAGGCTATCAAAAATAGATTTTTTTGAACCTAATGACGTTGTTACAAGTTTAACAATGCCACAATCGATTATTGTTCTAAAGGCGTGATGCGAACCTCTACACGGCGGTTCTGCTGGCGACCAAAGTCTGTGCTGTTGTCAGCAATCGGGCGTGTTTCACCAAAACCAACGATCAGTAAGCGTCGTCCATCAATACCGCGTTGACTTAGATATTGTCCAACTGACACAGCGCGTTGTTCAGACAAGCGCTGATTATAATCAAACCCGCCTGTATTGTCGGTGTGTCCGTCAATATCAAGCAAGGTTTGCTGATATTTCTGCAGAACGATGGCGACTGAATTCAAAACACTTGTGAAACTGGAGTTCAATGCCGAACTGTCAGATGCAAAGGTGATGTTTCCAGGCATGTTCAGGATGATCTGGTTTCCGCTTCGAGAAACGCTAACCCCTGAATTTTGCAATTCCTGGCGCAATTCCTGCTCTTGACGATCCATATAATTACCAATGCCGCCGCCAACCAAGGCTCCAACACCTGCGCCAATCAACGCAGATTTACGTTGGTCGCTGCCGCTTTTATCTTTGGCAATCAAAAGGCCGGTTACGGCACCCGCCACAGCACCCAATGCAGCGCCGCCAGCAGTATTATTGCGTTGCGGGTTTCCAGTTAGCGGATCGGTGGCTGTCTGGCACGATGCCAAAGCCAGCATACTGGTCAGGAGAATAATCTTTTTCATGTCAAAGCCCCGTATAAATTTTATCAATAAGAGTATCGGTCAACACACATAATAAAACGTTAACCAATTACATTCCTGCAAACCACTAGACGACTTGCAGATCAGCGCATCCCTTGCGGTAAAACCACGGCGAAAATAGGGCTTTTAGTCTGAACCCAGCATGAATAGCATCAGCAGCTCATTATTCATCAGCTTATCGAAGGATTATATGCTCTTCATAGGGGTAACGTGTTATGTTTTCTAACCCGGTTTCTGTAACCAAAAGCTGCTCTTCAAGCTTAACACCTTCTTTGCCGCCTAAAGATCCGCAATAGCTCTCAACACAGACAAACATTCCGGGTTTGAATGTGTCATCATACCCTGTTGTAGGATAATCTTCCGGAAAATACAGACTTGGATATTCATCGCAAAGGCCCACACCATGAGCCAAAACACCATAGCGATTATGCCGAAACTCTAACGGTGCAAGGTCTGCTTTGTCTGAAAACTCTTTGAAACCCATACCAGGTTTAATGATGTCGATATTGTTCATCACCTGATTATACGCAGCAGTATAAATCCTTTTTTGCTCATGCGTTGGCTCAACATCACCGCACACCCAAGTCCGGGAAATGTCACAGCACATGCCATAAACACCGATAAGATCCGTGTCGAAAGCAACAATATCCCCCTCTTGAATTACCCTTGGGCCACACTCCTGAAACCATGGATTAGTTCTTGGACCGGAAGAGAGAATGCGTGTCTCGATCCATTCGCCCCCATGCTTAATATTTTCAGCATGCAATATCGACCAAAGATCGTTTTCAGTCATTCCCGGGCGCAATTCGCGCTGCATTTGATGCATTGCCATTTCGCACGAATAAACAGCGCACTTCATCGCCTTGATATCATCAGGGCCTTTAATCGCGCGGGCAAGTTCGGTAACTTGTTGCCCCTGAAACGTTTCCAAACCCAACTTTTGCATGGCCATCATGCCTTCTGGCTCGATGCGGTCTATAGCGATGCGTCGATTATCGCCGCCATGTTCACGCATGATTTCATCAACTTCGTCTGCGAAGCGCGCTGCAAGTTCGGGCACGCGGTCGCCTGCAGTAAAATAAAAGAAGCTGGCTCCAGTGCGATACTCTTTAACAAGGGGCAGATGGGCTGATAGATGTTGGCAGTTGCTATAGTCCCACAAAATCACATGGCCATCGGCAGAAACGAAACAAGAACGTGCCGGATTGTGGGTCGTCCAGAGCTGCATATTGGTTGCGTCAGTTGCATATCGGATATTTAAGGGATCGAAACATAATAGACCCGCATAGTTCCGTTTGCGAATTTCCTGAACCAACCGAGCAAGCCTATATTCTCGCATTGCTTTCAAGTTTGGCGGTTCAAGACCAGCTTTTGCCCAAGCAGCAAAGGCTAAACCAGTCGGTCCAATCTCGACACGATCATTGTCATCGAGTGAACCGTCCGGCTTTGTAGGACGGCGCCGTGCTGGGTCGATTTTTTGATTTGATGTTGTGTAGCCTGCTGCTGGTTCTATGATTGCCATTGCATTATCCCATGAAGCCAATCGCTCAATTGAGATAAGCTATCCGTGGATCAGACCCGTGCAAAGCGCCGATAACGTCATTGCTTGGTTTTTTGCGCCACTCCCACACTTGGAAAAAACGCAAGAATTATTTGGAAATCTCAAAGGGCCTAGGGCTGGTCAAGAAGTTGACACCCATCATGCGATTGTCTCGCCAAACCTGCCGACAAAGTGTCTTGGTTTTCTTGGTGTAATTCGCCAACACAAATCGCTTCGGCAATTCACCGCAAGAAACTTCCAATAAAGCACCGCTCTGTGATATATTATGGATCATACAGGCCGCGCAATGGGTTCGACCATCTAGTACTTAAATCATGGGCCTGGCTGCGCATTGCATGCCGTTGGTCTGCGTTGGATTCAGCTGCAGTCGCATGTGATTCTTGTGTCGTCGTGGTTATTGCTTGCACTTATAACTCCAAACCGCCCTTTGATTTGGAATCACCCATTAGGTGATCTAGCAAACCATAGCGGAAGTCTTTGCTTGGTTCTCAAGATAACCTCCAGATGGTAAATAGAGTCTGAATATAGGTCGCCTTAACGCGGCACAAAGACACTTTCATAGCGTCTGCCAGTCCTATCAACCCATATTATATGAACCTCATCTTCCTGCTCGTGACTAAATACATCATAGCAAGACCATGGACCACTTTGTTGCCACTGAGAGCAATATGTATCGCCCGTCACCCGCCACCATCCATAACTTGCATTCTTGCCCTGCCAATATGTCGTAGAAGCGGGGATTTCGTCCTTCGGTGTTCCAAAACTTTGCTCGAAATCTGTCCCTTTTACCCTAGCATCAGACAAGAGTGCATGAATCTGTGAACCAGAAAGTGACTTACCGGACTGGCCATATGCATAAGAGGATGAGAGCACTGAAAATACCAATAGGCCTGAAACGGCTGCGATCTTACTTTTGGGTGTTACACTCATTTCCTGTTCTTTGCCCTTTCGCAGCGATATTGTTCCATGCAACAATTGTATAATTGCCGGATTAGCGAATCCAATAACATTCCTGCGAGGCGGATCGCAGAATTGAGAGGCTGAAAATGAAAATAGCAATCTTTGGCGCCGGGTCCATTGGAACGCTTGTGGGCGGCTCGCTCATTGCTCAAGGAAATCATGTGGTTTTGATTGGGCGCAAAAATCTTGGAAAAGAGATTGCTGCCAACGGACTTACGATCTCAGATTTGGAAGGTCGAAGCACCAAACTAACAGCAGATAAGATTCAATTTTCCGAAAGTGCAAAAGCGCTAGCGGGGCACGATGTGATTTTGCTCTGCGTGAAATGTACTGATACGGAATCTGCGGCCCATGAAATTGCGAAACATGCCGACAAGGATGCGATTGTTTACAGCATGCAGAATGGTATCGGTAATATCGCAATTCTATCAAAGATTTTGGAAAACCAAGAAGTGGTTCCAACCGTGGTTGGCTTCAATGCGCTTTGGCTGGAAAATGCCCAATTTCATCGAGCTACAGATGCAGGGATCATCCTTGGGAAGAACACTGCCTCCCATGAACTGGCGCGCCTACTTCGCAAAGCGCATATTCCAACAACCATTTCAGCCCATATGACAGAAGTCCTGTGGGGGAAATTATGCCTCAATCTAAATAACGCACTGAATGTTTTGTCGGATATGCCATTGAAGGCTCAATTGGGCGATCGCTCTTATCGTAAAGTATTGGCGATCTGCATTGATGAAGCGCTAGCAGTGATGGGTGCCAAGAAAATTAAACCTGAGAAGATTGGCAAGGTAAGCCCGAATTACATTCCTACAATCTTGAACCTGCCAGACCCGGTTTTTAAGATTGTCGCACGGAGCATGATGAAGATGGACGATCATGCGCGGTCCTCAATGTGGGAGGATTTGCAAAAAGGCCGTGAACCAGAGATTGATTACCTTAATGGTGCAATCGTGAAAGAAGGTGCGAAGCTTCATGTTCCAACGCCTGCCAATGCGGCTATTTGTGATTTGGTTAAGGCAGCCTTCAAAGAAGGTCGCTCGCCACAATTAAGCGGCGAGCAATTGCTTGAGCTGATCGGTGAATAGGCTCTGATCAGTTTATGCGGACAGGTCTAAAACTATTTGAGGAATACCATCCGATGTCTTCTCGCTAGTGCTCCCATCTGAGTTTATGGTCGCACTGATGCGCCTTCGCATAGAAGAAAAACTTTCGAATTTCACAACATCTACAGGCTCTGCAAGATCGAGGGTAATCCGCCAGCGTCCATGACTTAACTGACTCTGAACACCCAGTACTTCTGCAGTAAAGCGTTGACCGAGATAGGTACCTTTGACCAGTTGGCCAATCCACACAGGAGGACCTTCGGGCTTGTTACCAATGCTGGCGAAAAGCGTGTTCCAGTCCTTATGGCCCTTTTGTTTTGCCACCAATTCCAGAGACTGAGAGTGGGATAGGGATGTGCCTGCCATTGTCAAATTTTGACGCAGCCGACGCGCTTCCTCTTTTAGTTCTTTAATAGAATTTGTCATATCAACACCTGTTGTAACCGCCTGATTGACGGCGCAATTCATGTAAAAAATGCAAGGCTGATGTCCGCATTACAGCTGGCCACATGAAAAATGCAGTTGCTGAATATTTTTAAAAAGACTTCACCAATGGCTTTCGCCAAGCGGACGGCAGGTGTCTTTAACCTTGGCTGCTAGATAGGCACACAAAGGTCCAGAGTCAAGAAGTCACCTTTCAACGCAAAAACATGCAGCGTTCTAAGTATCCAAATTCGCCACGCTTAGGGCGTTATCCTGAATAAAGATTTTGCGAGGCTCTACTTCATCACCCATCAAACGTGAGAAAAGATCATCTGCATCGGCTGCATCGTTTACTCTTACCTGCAACAATGTACGCTCATCGGGATCCAAGGTTGTTTCCCAAAGTTGACTTGGGTTCATTTCTCCAAGGCCTTTATAGCGCTGCAGCGAGACCCCTTTGCGCCCTGCATCAAACACATGGGTTAACAAAGCGCGTGGCCCGGAAATGGAATAGTTTACATCTTTACGATGGAACACCGGCGGTTTGCCATAGACTTCCTGCAAACTGGCAGCGAGTTGGTCCATCCGCATTGCATCAGCCGAACCAATCAATGCCATATCAATCTCGGCAACTTCTTTGACGCCGCGTACCATGCGCTCAAACGAAATGCCGCCATCTTCTCTTGGTTTTGCAACCCAACCGCGTTCTGTTTCTTCAGCGATGATATCAAGACGTCTGGCGACATATTCACCAGCTTCCAATGCCTGTTCGCGGTTGTTCATCAACTCAACATTCAGCGCACCAGCAATAGCTGCCTGCTCGACGACATTCTTATTGTAGCGTGAATGAATATTGGAAAGTAGCGAACGAAAGTTCAACGCCGTATCGATAACCTGACGCAAGTCCTGATTGATACGAACTTCGCCACCAGCGATTTCCAATCGCGCATCTTCAAGACCGCCCTCGACCAAAAACTCTTCCAACGCTCTTTCGTCTTTCAAATATTGTGACGACTTCCCGCGTGTAACTTTATAGAGCGGTGGTTGGGCAATATAGATATGGCCTCGCTCAATCAGCTCAGGCATTTGGCGGAAGAAGAAAGTCAGCAACAATGTTCTGATATGCGCACCATCCACATCAGCATCAGTCATGATGATGATTTTGTGATATCGCAATTTTTCGATATTAAACTCGTCTTTGCCAATGGATGTCCCAAGGGCTGTAATCAGCGTTCCGATTTCCTGACTGCCAAGCATTTTATCAAAGCGTGCACGCTCAACGTTCAAAATCTTACCGCGCAATGGAAGGATGGCCTGATTGGAGCGATCACGTCCCTGTTTTGCAGAGCCGCCAGCAGAATCACCCTCTACAAGAAAGACTTCAGATTTGGCCGGATCGCGCTCCTGGCAGTCCGCGAGTTTTCCCGGCAGCGATGATATATCAAGAGCACCTTTGCGCCTTGTTAGTTCGCGGGCCTTTTTTGCAGCCTCACGGGCAGCAGCGGCTTCAACCACTTTACCAACGACAATGCGTGCTTCAGCGGGATTTTCCTCCAACCACTCAGAAAGGGTTGCATTAACCAGCCCTTCTACAGCAGGGCGAACTTCAGAGGAAACCAGTTTATCTTTTGTTTGTGACGAGAATTTAGGATCTGGCACTTTAACAGACAGGACGCAGGTCAAACCCTCGCGACAGTCATCTCCGGTGAGCGATACCTTTTCTCTTTTTAATATTCCTGAGCTTTCTGCATAGCCCGTAACCTGTCGGGTCAACGCACCACGAAAACCGGCTAAATGCGTTCCGCCATCGCGCTGTGGAATATTGTTGGTAAAACACAAGACATTCTCGTGATAGCTATCATTCCACCAAAGAGCCACTTCGACAGTGATTCCATCTTTTTCTGAATTCAGATAGATTGGCTGCTCAATCTTGGGCGCGCGGTTACGATCCAGATATCGAACAAATGCCTCAAGGCCACCTTCATAGTATAGCTCAGTTGCCACTTCTTCGGCGCCGCGTTTGTCCGCCAAAAGAATACGTGCACCAGAGTTCAAGAACGCCAATTCGCGCAGACGGTGCTCAAGGGTTTTATAATCGAAATCCACCATCGTGAACGTTTCTGTCGAAGGCATGAAGGTTACTTCGGTTCCCTTCTCGTCAGGGGGACAATCTCCAATAATTTCCAATGGAGCGTCAGATACGCCATGGGTAAACCGCATGGAATGGATCTTGCCATTCTGCCTGATTGTCAAACGTAACCACACAGAAAGCGCGTTTACAACTGACACACCCACACCATGAAGGCCTCCGGAAACTTTATAAGAATTTTGGTCGAACTTACCGCCAGCATGGAGCTGGGTCATGATAACCTCAGCGGCGGACATGCCTTCGCCCTTATGTATTCCAGTTGGAATGCCACGACCATTGTCCGTCACAGTTACGGAACCGTCAGCATTGAGTGTTACAGTCACACGGTCCGCATGCCCTGCCAGCACCTCATCAATACCATTATCGACAACTTCATAAACCATATGATGCAGGCCAGAGCCGTCATCTGTGTCGCCGATATACATGCCTGGGCGTTTGCGAACAGCATCCAGACCCTTCAAAACTTTGATCGATTCAGCGCCATATTCTGCGCTGGTTTGCTCGATATTTTCTTCAGGAGCTTTTGGTGTATCGGTCATCAGGTATCCGGTTTTTTGAGGTAATATCAGCTAATTTTCATTCAGAGCGTTTCAACAAACGAATCGGTTGGAAAACTTCCTCTAGATATAGGCTTTTTGGCCCGAATATCCAAATTTGCGAGCATGTTTCATGTGAATATTTGAAATGCCAATTTGCTGTCTTTAAGCTGGCTTTTTTGCGATAGTGCCCCAGATCATAATATTGGAAATATAGAATTCAGTTTTTGAGGAAATGTCCGATGGACAGCAGAATTACACCTTTCATTCCGCCTCACCCGGATCCGAGAAATGTGCCGCCTTCTACCTTTGAAGTTATTCGAACGGTGTTGCGCAATCCCCTCGAATTGTGGGGTGTACCTGCCTATCGTGAAAAAACACTCAAAGCGAAATTCCTCAATGAACGAACTCTGATCGTCAATGATCCCGACCTTATCAAATATGTGTTGGTCGACAATGCGAAGAACTACCGTATGGCAACCATTCGCCAGCTAATTTTACGACCGATTTTGCGAGATGGCTTATTAACAGCGGAAGGCGAAGTCTGGAAGCGATCACGCAAAGCCATGGCACCCGTTTTACCCCGCGCCACATCACTGGCTTTGCCAATATGATGCTTTCCCAGTGTGAAGCCTTCTATGCTCGTTATGAGGCGTCTGACGGCACAGCAAGTGTTAGGCGCGATGTTAGCCATGATATGACCGAGCTGACCTATGAGATATTGGCGACGACGTTGTTTTCCAACCAGATTGTGGGGGAGCAGGCTGATTTTGCTGAAGATGTGGAAAAATTACTGAACACGATGGGCCGCGTAGATCCGATGGATCTTCTCAAAGCTCCAAACTGGATACCTCGTATCTTTCGATTACGCGGTGCAAAGGTCATGAAGAAGTTTCGCAAATTGGTCGGAGATACGGCCGAAGAACGACGCAGACTTATTGAGCGTGATCCTGAAAATGCTCCAAGAGATTTCCTGACATTGCTTCTACAAGCTGAGGGGCCAGACGGTCTAACGGCTGAAGAGATCGAAGATAATATCATCACATTTATTGGTGCTGGCCATGAGACGACCGCTCGATCCTTGGGTTGGACGCTGTATTGCCTAGCAAACGCACCACATGAACGTGCTCTGGTTGAGGAAGAGCTGGAAAGCGTTTTGGGCGGTGAAACCCAACCGCCTCCGGTTGAATGGCTCGATCTGTTGCCACGAACCCGCGCTGTATTTGAAGAGGCTATGCGGCTTTATCCTCCTGCGCCTTCAATTAACCGTGCTGCAGTCCAAGACGATCAATGGGGTGATATCAAAATCGAGAAAGATATTACGGTATTGATCATGCCTTGGACCGTGCATCGCCATGAAACTTTGTGGGATGAGCCGGCAGCCTTCATCCCTTCAAGATTCTGGCCAGAAAATCGTAGTGCCATGCACAAATATCAATATTTACCATTCGGTGCGGGTCCTCGCATCTGCATTGGAGCAACTTTTGCGTTGCAAGAAGCGGTAATAGCCTTGGGTGTTTTGTTGCGGCGCTATCGTTTTGATATGGCCCCCCAAGCTAAACATCCCTGGCCTGTCCAAAAACTCACAACCCAGCCCGATGGCGGGCTGGATATGTTAATTACAAAACGCTGATGTTTCGACAGTTTACGTGGGTTTATTCACCCAATCCATCGAAGAGCGCGGTGGACAAATAACGTTCGGCAAAACTTGGAATAATGACCACAATGTTTTTTCCTGCAAACTCTTTACGTTTGCCGATCTTAATCGCCGCCTTTAGCGCTGCCCCAGAAGATATCCCCACAGGAACGCCTTCGAGTTTTGCGACTTCCCGCGCCATGGCGAAAGCATCATCACTGGCAACCTGAACAATCTCATCATAAATCTTTGTGTTTAGAACACCAGGAGCAAAGCCTGCGCCAATGCCCTGGATTTTGTGCGGGCCAGGATTACCCCCAGAAAGAACCGGCGACTCTTTTGGCTCAACTGCAACGATATGAATTTTGGGATTCTGCTTTTTTAAGTATTTACCAGCACCGGTAATGGTGCCGCCCGTGCCTATGCCAGAAACAAACGCTGCAACCTTGCCTTTGGTATCATTCCAAATCTCAGGACCAGTGGTCTTTACGTGAATGGCTGGATTAGCCGGATTTTCAAACTGTTGGGGAATGATCCCGTTCTTGGTTTCAGCAGCCAATTCCTCAGCTTTGGAAATTGCGCCTTTCATGCCTTTTGGCCCCTCGGTCAAAACAAGTTCTGCACCCAAGAGGGCAAACATTTTGCGACGCTCTATCGACATGGTTTCAGGCATTGTCAGGATTAACCGATAACCCTTTTGCGCAGCAGCAAAAGCAAGAGCAATACCAGTGTTTCCTGATGTAGGTTCGATCAGAACTGATTTACCCGGTTTTATGAGACCCTTTTTTTCCAAGGTCTCAATCATGTTGACACCAATACGATCCTTCACCGAGGCGATTGGATTAAAAAATTCAAGCTTTGCCAAAATATTGGCTTTTACCCCATGCTTTTTCGCCAATTTATCGAGGCGCACAATGGGCGTATCTCCAATGGTTTCCACGATGTTGTTATAGATGCGTCCGCGTCCAGATGTTTTGGCCATTGAAAAGTCTCCACTTCAAAGAAGGAAACTAAATCAGTTATTAGATTTTTTTGCCAGACAGCCACACAATCCAAGCGATCAAAAGATTAGAACAAGTTTTCAAAAATGTGCTCTTCCGCAAAATTAAATTTGCAAACATGCCCAAGTAACAACCTATCTTGCAGTTGATGCAACTTCCTCGATGCACTTTGGGATCACGTATTGGGGGAAGCTGCTGTTAAACTCGCAAAATAGCCCTATCTGTGAATAACAACATTTTCCTATCAATTACTTCTGTTTGACCAAAGGATGTTATGAGTGTTTTTAAAAAGATTGGCTAACCAAAAAAAGAAACCTTTGCGGGTTGCCATTATTGGTGCTTCTGGCGGAATTGGCTCTGCCTTGGTTGGGCAACTTTCCAACAGCAACCACGTTGAAACCATTTACGCGCTGTCACGCACCAGGCTCCAAACCCTGCAAGTAGACAAAAAGGCCCAATGGCTACCCATTGATTTGCTGGATGAAGAGACCATTGAAAAAGCAGCAAATGAAATTGAAAAAAACGGCACTGTTGATGTGGTCATTATTGCAAGCGGATTATTGCACACAGAAAACATCAAACCGGAAAAAGATTGGCGAATGCTCGAGAGCCAATCCATGTCAGCCTTGTTTGCAATTAACACCATAGGGCCAGCTCTGGTGATGAAACACTTCGCGCCTGTTTTGCCCAAAGGCGGACGCTCGATCATCGCTGCATTGTCCGCGCGTGTTGGTAGCATTTCTGACAATAGACTTGGCGGCTGGTATAGTTATAGAGCTTCAAAAGCTGCACTAAATCAGATTATTCGAACCTTTTCGGTTGAACTTTCTCGAAAGAACAAGGACGCAGTTCTGCTTGGCTTACACCCTGGGACTGTATCGACCAATCTGTCGGAGCCTTACCAAGCGAACAATTATGAACGGTTCACGCCACAACAATCGGCTGAATATCTATTATCAGTCATCGATCAAGCTGATCCTTCAATGACGGGCAAAGTCTATGACTGGAAAGGCGACATCATTCCTGAATAGTCAGAGGACTTGCCAATCAGCAATATCGGTTCACGATGTTTTCAAGCATTTCCTGACGACCAGAGATAGGCTCAGGGCGGATATCATCCTTTTCAACCCAGTTTGCAATGTCCGAAAGCGAAGCCTTGCCCGCAAGCATATTGTCTGCACCCTTTTGCTTCCAGCTTGAATATCGCTCTTCAACGAAGTCAGTCAGCACACCGTCCTCCAACATCGCAGCTGCTGCTTTAAGGCCTCGCGCACAGCAATCCATTCCGCCGATATGAGCCATCAAAAGGTCCTGCGGATCAATGGATTGACGACGTAATTTCGCGTCGAAATTTGTGCCCCCGGTAGTAAACCCGCCGCCCTTTAAAACTTCATAGTAAGCCAGTGCCATTTCAGGCACATTGTTGGGAAACTGATCCGTATCCCATCCTGATTGGTAGTCATTCCGGTTCATATCAATAGACCCAAAAATGCCGAGTGCATTGGCTAGGGCCAGTTCATGCTCAAAAGAATGTCCGGCCAAAATCGCATGGCCTTGTTCTATATTGACCTTGATCTCGTTTTCCAAACCGTGCCGTTTCAAGAATCCGTAAACGGTCGCGACATCATAATCATACTGATGCTTTGTCGGCTCTTGTGGCTTTGGTTCAATTAAAATCGCGCCTTTGAAACCAATTTTATGCTTGTATTCGACAACAAGATTCATAAATCGGCCAAGCTGCTGATCTTCCCTTTTCAAATCTGTGTTTAGAAGTGTTTCATAGCCCTCGCGGCCACCCCACAGGACATAGTTTTCTCCACCCAACCGATGCGTCGCATCTATGCAGGTCTTCACAGTTGCTGCAGCAAAAGCAAATACATTCGCATCGGGATTGGTTGCTCCCCCAGACATATAACGTTTATGGGAAAACAGATTTGCTGTTCCCCAGAGCAGTTTCATACCGCTATCTGCCTGCTTGGCTTCAAAGTAATCCACAATCTCATTAAGGTTCCGCGTATTTTCCGCAAAACTTTCACCCTCAGGCCGCACATCAGCATCATGGAAGCAATAATAAGGAACTCCCAGAGCGGTAAACATTTCAAATGCCACATCGGCCTTTAGTTTTGCTGCGCCCATATGATCATCCATTCGATCTGGAAACCAAGGCCTGTCAAATGTCTGACCACCAAATGGATCGCTACCTGGCCAACAAAAATTGTGCCAATAGCACACTGCAAACCGCAAATGGTCTTCCATCCGCTTTCCAAGAACTACTTCGTCGGGATGGTAATGTTTGAAAGCAAGCGGATTGGTGCTGGTGTTTCCCTCATGTGGAATGCGGGTCAAATCTCCGAAAAAGCCGGTTGCCATTATCATATCCCTTTATTGAATATTCTTGTTAACGGTATAAAGCCGTTGATAGCGTTGGTGGGCATGCTCGAATGCAGAAACAAGGCTGCTATCAGGAAAGACAGTTTTATTTATTTGTGGCGGCCCGCATGTCTGGGAAACCGACCTGTTTTCTGCAGCCATCAATCCGAGCCGCGCAGCACCAAAGGCAGCACCGAAGTCACTATCTGCAGGAATATCAACGGGAATATTAAGTGCAGTAGCAATGGCCTTCAGCCAATAAAGCGAGCGCGAACCACCGCCCACTGCGGTAACTCGCTCAAGGCGTGTGCCAGCCTTTTCCAAAGCCTGCATGTTGTCTTTAAGAGCAAAAGCAACGCCTTCCAGAACAGCTTGGACAAGTGCGCTTTGATCGCTTGCATGTTCCAAACCATGAAACATGCCTCGTATATTTGCATCATTGTGTGGTGTGCGCTCGCCAGAGAGATAAGGTAAAAATGTGACATTTCTCGGAGCTTTGAGGTCAATGCCCAATGAATTTGTTAGTTTGTCGGCAGGTTGAGCAACAAGGTTGGCGAGCCAATTGAGCGAGTCCGTTGCAGACAGGATTACACCCATTTGATGCCACTTATTTGGCACCGCATGGCAAAATGCATGAACCGCACTTTCCGGGTTAGGCAGATATGTATCATTGGCAGCGAACAGGACACCAGAAGTTCCTAGAGACACAAATGCATTTCCGGCTTCGACAGTCCCCATACCAATAGCGGAAGCCGCATTATCCCCAGCACCGCCAGCAAGGATGATGTTTTTTCCCATCCCCCACCTTTGTGCCAACTCATTTTTCAAATACCCGGAAACTGCCGAACCTTCCACCAGCTCAGGCATTTGATCACGCTGCATACCGGAAGAAGCAAGCAACTCATCAGACCACTGGCGTTTTCCAACATCTAGCCAGGATGTGCCAGAAGCATCTGACATTTCAGAAACAAACTCACCACTAAGCCAATATCTCAGATAATCTTTTGGTAAAAGAACCTTTGCGATTTTCGCAAAAACCTCAGGCTCATGGTTTTTAATCCATAGCAGCTTGGGCGCGGTAAATCCGGGGAAAACAATATTGCCGGATATTGCTCTGAAAGAAGCGATTGCATCCAATTCTGCGGCTTCTTTGTGGCTGCGCGTATCGTTCCATAACATGCATGGCCGTAAAACTTTACCTGACTGATCCAGCAGTGTTGCGCCATGCATTTGACCTGAAAACCCGATACCTTTCACATCTGCCATTTGTTTGGAAAAGGCTGCCTTCAGTTGCTGGAAGGCACTATCGCAAGCGCGTTCCCAGTCTGCGGGTTCTTGCTCAGACCATCCTGAATGGGGCCTTTTAACATTGAGCGGTGCTGACGCAGACCCAATAATGGTCTGGTCACCATCCATCATCAAAATTTTTATGGATGAAGTCCCTAAATCAATTCCCAAATACATCAGGCTGCCACCGCACCTGGACCTTCAATGGCGGAAGCGGGACACTTACCTAAAATGATCATGCCCAATACTTCGTCTTTGGTAACTTCAGAGGTTTTGGCATGGCCAACCATTTGTCCGTTTTTCATAACCGCGACCCGGTCTGCAAGATCGAACACATCATGAATATCATGGCTGATCAGGAAAATTCCGATGCCTTCTTTTTTCAGTTGCTTGATCAAATCGCCAACTTGCTCAGTTTCCTGTGGCCCAAGGGCTGCCGTTGGCTCATCCATAATCAAGATACGCGCATTGAAAAGGATTGCCCGCGCAATCGCGACCGATTGTCGTTGGCCGCCGGACAATTTGCTAACCGGGTCTTTAAACCTTTGGAAATTTGGATTGAGACGGCCCATTACCTGGCGAGCTTCCGCCTCCATTGCCACATCATCAAGCGTACCCCAAGCAGTGCGCAATTCGCGTCCGAGATAAAGATTAGCCGCAGCATCCACATTATCAGCCACCGCAAGAGTCTGATAAATGGTTTCGATGCCATAGCTTTTTGCGTCGCGCGGATTGCTGATTTTGGCTTCTTCGCCGTTAATAAGGATCTTCCCCGAATCGCGCTTATACGCACCTGAAAGTATCTTAATCAGCGTCGATTTTCCTGCACCATTGTGACCTAACAACCCTACCACTTCGCCTGGAAATAAATCCAAAGATGCGTGATCAACAGCTTTAATGCCGCCAAAGGCGATGGAAATATCGCGCATTTCCACAAGAGGTTTGGTTTTGGAATGATCCGACATGTTTCTAATTCTCCTACCGCTTTTTATTTCGCCCGGCGCCGATAAAGTGTGTCGAGCCATACCGCGACTACCAATACGCCGCCAACAACCATTTGCTGGATAGCTGCATCGAAGCCAATCAACACCATACCTGTTTGCAAAGACTGCATGACAATGGCGCCCAAAATTGCTCCGTAAATTGTTCCTATCCCGCCAGCAAATGATGTGCCGCCAATAACAGCCGCAGCAATGACATATAGCTCATCCAAAGTACCAAGATTGTTTGTCGCCGAATTTAGCCGGGCGCTTGCGATAACCGCAGACAGCCCGCATAGGAAGCCCATCAATGCAAAGATTTTTACGGTTACCCATTTCGTATTAATGCCAGCAAGTTCCGCAGCTTCCGGATTGCCACCAATGGCAAAGACATAACGTCCAAACCGCGTCCGCGAGGTCAAGAACGTCATCAGAATTCCGACTGCCATCAAGATTATTACAGGAATGGCAAAGCCATGAGAAATTACCAAATCTTCTATAGGCGTTTGAATATTGTTGGCGGCTACATATTGGCGAACAATGCCTGTTGGCCAAGGATAAGAATTTACCAGCATAACAAATGCAATGGTTAATCCGCATCCAAGAAAACCGAGCAACATCTCCGCCCACACAGGACGAAGAGGAAATTTAAATCGCATACGCTGACGGCGCCCCATGATGAGCATTGCTACGATGCCAACACAAATCAAAATTCCAATGATCCAAGATGGCCAAAACCCGATAGATCCATATGGCCCACCACCCAGCAAACTGAAGGTACTATCAACTGGAGAAATTGTTTCCCCGCGCGCCAACAAAAACGCTGCGCCGCGCCAAACAAGTAGCCCTCCCAAAGTTACGATGAAAGCTGGTATGCCTAAATAGGCCACAAGAAAGCCGTGGAAGCCACCAATCAGAGTACCGACGATAAGGCCAAATATTACCGCAATGATCCAAATGGAAGGATGGCCCAGGCCAACATATTCGGGCAAAATCCATACTTGAAGTATGGCCATAGACATAGCGCAAAAGCCGAGAATTGAACCGACCGAAAGGTCAATATGGCGAGTAACAATAACAAGCACCATTCCGGTTGCCATCACCCCGATGGATGCGGTTTGAACGGAGAGATTCCATAAATTTCGCGCTGAAAGAAATGCTCCTGCACCAGAACCGCCAACGAGAATTGAATCTCGGCCTAGTACGATTGCCGCATAAAGATCGAAGCCTACCCATATCAGCACCAATGCACCAATCATGCCGAGCAAGCGAACATCAATTTCGGTTGCACGTAAAAAGCGTGTCATCATGCCTTCGTTTTCGGCCCGTGCTGCACCATGTGATTGCTGATTATCGCTCACGTTGAATCCCCGCATTCAATTGCCAAGCACTAACTCGACTGGATAAATAAATTTAGTTTGCAATCTGCGCCAAAGAATTTTGTCTCTGGCGCAGATCAATTATGTTTTGCCAATAATTAGCAGCCGGCAACACCAGCCATTGCGCCTTCGCAGACTTTGTCTTTTGCGATATGACCAGCGTCGATCACAGCAGAAATATTGTCTTTTGTAATCGGTGTTGGCGCTAGGAATATAGCGCTCATTTCAACGCCGTTTGCACCACCAGACCATTTAACTGCATTTGGAATATCTGCCAGTGCTTTGCCATCAGCAAGCATTGCTGCGATATCGCCTGCAGCTTTACCAAGCTGGCGAGCATCTTTCCAAACAGACACGGTTTGAGTTCCGCGAGCAACACGGTTCAGAGCAGCATGATCGCCATCTTGACCACCAACTGGAATCGCAAGACCTTGAGCTTGAAGGGCAGCGATTGCACCGCCTGCCATGCCGTCATTTTCTGCAAGAACCGCATCAACTTTGTTGTCTGCAGCGGTCAGGATTTGTTCCATGTTTTTCTGAGCATTGTCAGGCTTCCAACCATCGGTGAATGCTTCACCAACAATTTTGATTTTACCAGCTTCAACGTCAGCGCCGATCACTTCCATCATGCCTTCCAACAGGAAGAGCGCATTTGGATCGCCTTTGTCGCCTTTGATGATGGCGTAATTGCCTTCTGGCTGAACTGCTTTAACTGACTCAGCAATGATACGGCCAACACCTTTGTTGTCGAAGGTCAGATAGAAAGCGCGATTGTCTTCGATCAGGCGATCATAGCCCAATACCGGAATACCTTCAGCAGCAGCTTTATCAACCGCAGCACCTACTGCACCGGAATCAACCGACAGGATAACAAGAGCGTTAGCGCCCTGTGCAATTAAGCTCTCAACATCTGTAAGCTGTTTTGCTGCAGAAGCCTGAGCATCGGCAGAAATATAAGTGTCGCCATTGGCTTCAATTGCAGCCTTCATAGCAGCTTCATCTGTTTTCCAACGCTCTTCCTGAAAGTTTGACCAGGAAACACCAATGGTTTTTCCAGCAGCATTTGCATAGGTGGCGAAAGATGTGACAACGGCGGTGCTGATGAGCATTGCGCCAATAAGTTTTTTCATAGGATAGACCTCCCTTAGACATTTAACGGTTTAAGAAAAAAGCTAGGGAAATCGGATACCCAAGATCGAGCCTAGCCAATCAGGCTTGGTTCGATGATAAAATCCGATATTCGCTGCATTCCTCCCTTGCCTGTCTGAAAACTATTTATTTTCTCGACAGTCGAGAAAATAAATGTCAGAGTTTTTTATGGGAGTCAATAGACTTGCAATTTGAATGAAACTTGGAAGACATTGAAGGCCTTCCGCGACGGGTGACCCAAACTAATGTTGATGAAAGCAGGAAGTGAAACACTACGCGTACAAAATCGCGCTTTGGTTTTATCTACCATGCGTGAGCTTGGACCTGTTTCCCATACAGAAATCTCCGAGTGGTCTGGTCTGGCCTCAGCCACCGTTTCGAGCATTACAGCGGAACTGGTTCAACAAGATGTGTTATTGCGCCAAGAACAAAGCCCCTCGAGCGGCCGAGGGCGGCCACGCGTATCCTTCGTTCAAAATTCAAACTGCGCTTTTATTGCCGCAATCCGTATTGTCTATAATGCTGTCGAATATTCGCTTGTTGATTACTCTGGAACGCTGAAAGATCGATTCGAGATTAAAAGAAAATCAATTCATGAAAGCAAAGAAGATTTTATTGCTGATTTTGTTGAAGGGCTAGAACGCCTTGTGGAGCGATCAGGGCTAAAACCGTCCCAAGTTGAAACTATTTCTATTACGAGCAAAGGGCTGGTTGCCCGGGGCGCGCCGATCTTACTTTGGTCTCCAGTCTTTGATGATGGACGGATAGATTTTGAAGATATTCTACGTTCGAAATGGCAAGGTCGAATAACCCTTACCAATGAAACGCGATTTGCAGCGCGCGCGGTTGCAGAGAATTATCGCCAACATGGCAAGCAAAACTATTTCGGTAATCACGCCACCCTTTCTCTGGACCATAGCATTGGTCTTGGCATCGCAACCCATGAAAGTTCCGGGCGTATAACTTCAATCGCGCCTCCCTTTGGTCATATGGTTCACGAGCCACACGGCCCTTTATGCCGCTGTGGTTCCAAAGGGTGTATTGAAGCCTATTCAGGGTTTTACGGCATATTGCGAACTGCCTTTGAGGTGGAGCCATCGACCATTCCTGCTAAATTTATTCCTTTTGAGGAGGTTGAGAAAATTGCTCAGCGGGCACGTCAGGGAGATCACCGGGCAGCCTATGCTTTTCGACAAGCAGGCGATGTCATTGGTATTGGCCTTTCGCGGCTGCATAGTTTCATGGGAACAATGCCAGTAACCATTACAGGACCAGGCGCTTTATTTTCTGATCTTATGTTACCGAGCATCCAATCCCATATCAAATCCAACTTGCAGGTTCGCTTTGATACCATGCCGGAAATAAGCATCGACAGTGACGATGCAGCCCTTATTTATCAGGGCAATGTCGCAACATCACTGGCTGATATGGATAGTAATGTTATTGCGATGCGGAAAAGCACTGGAAATATATAAATATGGTCAGACATAAAACATATGCTTTCATGTTTGCAGCGGGACTTTCATTCCTTTTGGCATTTGCCACCACTGGACTTTCCAAAGATGTTTCCTGGGCAGAAAAAACGTCTGCGTTAACTCCATCAGCATCCGCGCCAACAGGCACATTGACAGCAAATGAATTGAAAGAGCTCACCGCTCGTGGGGAAGCGCTCTTCAAAGCAACCTTTACGGATTTAGATGGAGTTGGTCGCCCCGGCGCGACACAGGCAATACTGCCGACCAAGGCACGCTCGAAAGCTTTGAATAAATTTGCCCGTACATCGGGCTTGGACGCTGGCTCATGTGCTGCCTGCCACAATCAGCCGTTCATAGGAGGCGCAGGAGACTTCGTAACCAATGTGTTTGTATCGGAAGGTTTTACCAATGCGGATTTCGACAGCACTGATCCGCAATTTTCCAATGAACGCGGCACCAATCATTTGTTTGGTGCGGGACTGATAGAATTATTAGCGCGTGAGATGAGCACCGATCTTGCAAGCCACCGAAAACAAGTCTTGGCTGACGCCAGAAAAGTTGGAAAATCGGCGTCCATAACTTTGATAACCAAAGGCGTTAATTTTGGAATTTTGTCTGCAGATCCAGATGGTCTGTTGGATTTATCAAACATTACAGGTGTCGATGATGATCTGATCGTACGTCCTTTCAGCCAAAAGGGTGTGATGACTTCGTTGCGCCAATTTTCTGTAAACGCCATGAACCACCACCATGGGATGCAAGCGGATGAACGCTTTGGAGATCGATGGACGGGTGAGGCTGACTTTGATGAAGATGGGCACAATGACGAAGTAGGTGCTGCAGACATATCCGCCCTTGTGGCTTGGCAGGCGACTTTGCCCTCGCCTCAACAAACTTTCCCTAAGGATGAAGATTGGCAACAAGCTGCAATAGAAGGGGAAAAAGCCTTTGGTGAATTTGGTTGTGACACCTGCCATATCAAGGCCTTACCTTTAAAGGTGCTTTCCTTTTCTGATCCCGGCCCATTTGATGTTTCAGGAACATTAAATTCTACATCCGTTAAAGACAGCGCTATCTATGATCTTTCTTTGTTAGCCTGGACGGGGTCACTGGAGCGAAATGAAAAAGGCGAAATATTGGTGCCGCTTTTTGGAGATCTGAAACGCCATACCATGACAGATCAAAGCAATGAGCAATTGGGCAATGAAATGTTATCCCAACGTTTTGTTGACCGGACAATCTTTCTAACGAGTGAGTTATGGGGCGTTGGCTCAACATCCCCCTATGGTCACCGCAACGATTTCACCACTTTGGATAGTATTATCCGAGCTCATGGCGGCGACGCAGCGTTTTCAAAAAAGCTATATTCAGACGCAAGTGAAGACAGCCGCTTAGCTTTGATTGCTTTCTTGAAAACCTTGGTGATCCAACCATGAACAATCCACCAAAAACACTTTCGGTCTTGGGAATAAGCCTTTTCGCCTTGAACTTTGCATCGGCCAATGCCGAAGAAGTGAGAGCATTTACGTTTGATGTACCTTCTATGCAGGAGCAATCTCAAACGGCAGGCATTACCCACTCTTACACAGGGCCGTGGGAGTTTTTTGTTGGCGGCGGCGCGGCAAGTATGGATTGTAATGGCGATCGCATGCCGGATTTATTTCTAGCGGGTGGCGATAGCTCCGCACAACTATTTGTGAACCGCTCAAAGACCAAGGGTGCATTGAAATTTAAAGCCCAACCAATAAAGATTCCAGAACGGGATCTTTTGAAGGTACTCGGTGCCTATCCCATTAATCTTGATAATGATGCCTATCAGGATTTAGTCGTAATCCGACTCGGCGAAAATTTACTTTTAAAAGGATTAGGCAATTGCAATTTTGAAAAGGTCAATCGCGCCTATTCCTTTGATGGAGGAAGAGAATGGACAACCGGTTTTTCTGCGATCTTTGAGAAGGGCAACTCCTTCCCAACTTTGGCTTTTGGCAATTACGTAGACCGCAGCGCGCCTGGAACCCCTTGGGGGACGTGTCATGCAAACCAATTGATTCGTCCGTTTGGAGAGCAAAAAGATATTCCAAATTATTCTCAACCGATCAAACTGGAACCAGGCTTTTGCTCACTTTCAATGCTCTTTACTGATTGGAACAATAGTGGGGAGCCTGCTTTGCGGATCACCAATGATCGCCAATATTATAGAGGTGGTGAAGAGCAATTATGGCAGATAAGCCCAGATACGTTACCCAAACTTTATACCCAGCGACAAGGTTGGAAAAAACTGAATATTTGGGGAATGGGAATTTCAGAAGCTGACATAAACGGAGATGGCAGACCAGATTACGTCCTTTCATCCATGGGCGACACAATGCTGCAAACACTGGATGAAGAGGCTGATGAAGATCTGCCGGTTTATCGTGACATTGCTTTTGACCGTAAAATGACGGCCCACCGCCCCTATGTGGGCGGGGATGCAAAACCTTCAACTGGTTGGCATACGCAGTTCGCAGATTTTAATAATGACGCAAGGGCAGATCTTTTCATTGCAAAAGGTAATGTTGAATCGATGAAAGATTTTGCCGCTTTCGATCCGGACAATCTACTACTCGGTGGGCTTGACGGAACTTTCCACGAAATGGGCGATAAAGCAGGTATTGATCTCAATCGAAAAGGCCGCGGTGCAGTGGTCCAAGATTTCAACGCCGATGGCATGCTGGACCTGCTGGTTGTTAATCGGAAAGACAATGTCAGTCTGTTTCGTAATCTTGGGATAAAAACAGAATGGGGCCACGCCCCAATGGGAAATTGGATTGGGCTTGAATTAGACAATGGCTTAATAAATAAACAGGCAATTGGCGCAAAAATTAACGTCAAAACAGGAAATTTAAATCAGACGAAAACCGTCCAAATCGGCGGCGGTCATGCCTCAGGCCAATCCGGCTTTATACATTTTGGGCTAGGTGTTGCTGAACGCGCGACAATCCGAATCCAATGGCCGGATGGTGACTGGAGTCCAGAGTATAGGATTCACGCAAATCAGTTTGCTGTTATCCGGCGCGATGAGGACAAACCGCTTTATTGGGTGCCCGTTGAAGAATAAGCACTAGACACCTGTCGAGCCAAATCCGCCCGAAGCACGATCTGTTACGGTTGCCAATTCACGCAGTTCCAATTTTCCTTGCACAACGGGTGCGATAACCATTTGGGCTATCCGCATAGAGCGAGTAATTGTAAATTCCTGCTG
>JAFMHL010000101.1 GCA_017854535.1 Nitratireductor sp. | reverse complement strand
CCTGATGCCATTGTGACTGACAAACTGAAATCCTATGGAGCAGCATTTCGCGAACTTGGTCTTACCGGTCATGAATGAGAGGGCAGGTGGATCAACAACCGGGTGGAGAATTCGCACCAGCCACTTCGACGAAGAGAACGAGCAATGCAACGCTTCCGGCTCATGCGAAGTTTACAAAAATTCGCAGCGGTCCACGGATCCATTCACAATCATTTTAACAAGGAAAGGCATCTCTACAGCAGACAAAATTTCAAGGAAAACAGAACCGCTGCGCTCGCTGAGTGGCGGCAGCTTTGTGCCAACTAGGACAGGGCAGTTTTCAATTCAGAGACTGGTTCGCTTTTGTCTGACACCACCTTGTAGGGAGCTCCCCAAACTTAGTCATAGTCCCTCTGATGAACTTGGCGCGATATTAACGCCAAACATATTAAGCTGGAAATCTGAGGGCATTTCTATCAACTTTGTTGATCAATGATTGAGCGTCCTATTCATTTGTTGAGGTGAATCAAACTCGCTAGCGCATGCGCCTTTTGATTTGCGCCGCGTTGGCTTTTAGTTCGAGCTGTTTGCACTTAACCAGCTTTAATCTGTCAGTTGACCAGTTAACCTCTTAGGTGGTTTAGTTTCACGGATGAACGCTTATTACTGGCGGTTTATGTTTTAGGAATTGATATGAAATTAACATTCAAAGCAATTAGCGAGAAACTGAGATCAAATTCGTTGCTTGCAGCCATTTGAATCTGCTTGCTAACGAATTTCAATAACTTTGAAAAAGATTGACACCCAGATTAATGCGCACGGAAAATGGTTGGAGAACACACATGCTGCAAAAAATAATTCCCTTCTTAATAACTGCGTTTCTCGCCTCAGCTGCAAACTCAAACGCCGAAGATTTACAATCCATTATTAGTCAAGGTGGTTGTAAGGGCTGCGATCTGTATTCCATATCTCTTAGGGAGATTAACTTACCAAATGCGAATTTCGAAGGTGCAATACTGCAGGACGCTGATTTGAAAGATGCGTCATTGCGTAATGCTAATTTCCAACATACTGACCTTGAGCGGGCTGGTTTAGAAAAGGGTAATTATCAGAACAGTAATTTTTCATTTGCAATCCTAAGAGATGCTGATCTTGAGAAAAGCAATATTTCTGGCTCTGTATTCGAGAATGCAGTTTTGAAGAATGCAGATTTGGGGGAAAGTATTTTAACAGGTTCAAATTTTAGATTGGCCGATTTACGTCACGTATTTTTACGGCGCGCTGATCTCAACGAAGCTAGTTTTATTGGCGCCAAAATGCAGTTTGCAGATATGGAAAGAGCGTCAGCAAAAGGCACAAATTTTTCTAATGCTCAATTGGAGGGAGCCGACCTGAGAAGAATAAATGCGCAGAATGCGATTTTAATAGGTGCCGATTTAACACTAGCAAATATGGCTCATTCAAATTTCACCAAGGCTGATTTTTCAAGGGCAAATCTAATGAATGCAAACATGCGAGCCGCAAACTTTAGCGGAGCCGATTTGAGCAAAGCTGAAGGACTTTCCAATAAAAAGCTGTTACTCGCATGCGGCGATAAAAACACCAAACTACCGAAAGGGTTTTCTATAAAAATATGTCCCGCGTCCATGCAGTAGCAATTTGCATTGCCAGAGGAACTTGACGCTCTTTGCGCGTTTTGGTTTGCGCCGCGCTGGCTTTTCTTTAATCCTAAATTGTTACGGTTTATGTATGGTGACTGAACCACCGGTTTCCATAATACCCAGTACAAGGGACCTAATAAGTCCCCTTTTTTATAGTCGGTAAATTCTTTTTATAGTGTTTAAGAACTCCCTTTTTGATGCCTAAACTCGCTGCGTTACGTCTTGCCTTATTGAGCGTTCCAACGCATGGAAAACAGCGACACACATGAAATTGGGGGCCGTTATGCCTATGGTGAGGGCAGCAGGATTTACTTAAACGGTTCCGATGGTTTTATATCCCTTCCCAGTGTCGTAGGTGTTGATAGCCTTGAGCAATAGGCTTTGGTATGGCGGGTGCGTGCTGGCTGATAGGTAGTAGACTTCAACAATTGCGCCGTTTGTTCCAAAAATGAAAAGCCCGCCGTCCTTGCAGAGCAGCAAAGATACGGTGGGCTAGTCACAAGGCTTAAATTAGGGCAGAGCCTTACGCCCTGAAAAATAATTCAGAGCCTGCAATATCGCAAACAGTAAATCGTTCGAATTGTGAGAAAAGTCAGCAAAAATGGGAATGTGATGAAATTGGTGGTTTTGTGGCTGTATGCCGCCGTTGTAATCACCAAGGTACTTAGCTAGCGCTGCTATTTCAGGAAATATCCCAAGCTGCCCTGATGCTTTCGTTACTAATAAAACATTGTGGGTGTTGATAGGTCTGTGCAATGGGCTATGGATGGAAGGGTGTATGCTGGCTGATTGGCAATAGGCTTCAGCACTTAAATTCGCTGCACCTTTTTATGCTTTTAGAATTTCAACTACTCCCAGCCATTTACACCTCGTTAGCGATTAGGGCGTATGCTTAATCAATCCCTAATTGTCATGTAGTTTGAAGATGCGAGACAGCTTTGAAAGGCTTAAACAATGAACCGTAGGAAATTCATATCGGGCTTTGGCTTTTTTGCTTCAGGAGTGATGGCGGGTTGCTCTCCTTCCCAAATGTTCACTAGATCTGTCGACCAAACTACAACGGGTTCGATTGGCACTGGAATACGTCCACAAATAGGGGTTGATGCGGGAGTGACAAACTCTGCTTCAATGTATGGAGAGGTATTTGATGGTGGATTTCAACTGCCTGCAATTCCTTATGAAAACATGGAATATCGCTTCAGAAGGCAAAGGCTTCCTAATAAACTGAATCTGCCTGCAAAGACTGTGCTGGTGGATACGCAGCAGAAATATGCCTACTATGCTCTTTCATCTGAAGAGGTCATTAGATACGGCGTTGGTGTCGGCAAAGCAGGCTTTGAATGGTCCGGCGTGGCAGTAGTTGGTTATAAGAAACAATGGCCCATCTGGACTCCACCCGTTGAAATGATTGAACGAAAACCTGAGCTTGCTAAATATTCGGGGGGTATGCCAGGCAGCCCGGAAAATCCGTTGGGCGCAAGGTCGTTGTATTTGTTTCAAAACGGCAGGGATACTCTTTACCGCTTACATGGTTCGCCAGAATGGCAGTCTATTGGACAATCGATGTCCTCAGGATGCATACGCTTTTTGAACCAAGATATTATCGACCTGTTTAATCGGGTTGAAACTGGTACTCAGGTAGTCGTGCGTTAAAATGCTAACATTTGCTAAGAACGCCAGCGCTTGCGCCTTTTGATTTGCGCCGCGCTGGCTTGCAGCAAAATCATTTTTGTCGCGGTTTATAATAGCAAAACTGTATCGCTGGTCT
>JAFMHL010000100.1 GCA_017854535.1 Nitratireductor sp. | reverse complement strand
TCATGCAGCGACAAACACGGACTTCAAAACCAGCTTTCAATCGATTGCTGATTTGATCGTGACGCTGCATCTGTCCATGTAAGCTTCAGATCCAAAAAGCGCATAAAAGCTTTAGGCTCCCAGAGACAATCTGGGAGCCTTTTTATTTCGCATCATCTATTTGATGAACCTCAATGACATTTCCATCAGGGTCATAAAAGAAAATCTGGTGCCAGGTTTCAACCGCCTTATTACCCCAATCCGAATAAGGCACACCTAAGCTCTCTAAATGATCTTTAAATGCAGCCAAATCATCCGTTCTAAAAGCAATATGCCCGTGAGAAACCGGATTCACGGTTTGCCCTGAATTGAACCCCGCATAAATATCTTTGTGAGCGAGATGAAACTGAATTTCCTCGCTATCTGCTTTTACTCCGGCAAATGCCACATCCCCTGCGTAACCCTTTCGCTTTTCAAGAACAGGAAGAGCGCCAGTGACCGCTTTACACCCTAGAACGTCGCGGTAGAAAACCTCCATCCGCTCGACGTTTTCACTTGCCAGATTAATGTGGTGCAGGGTCAGTTTCATAATAAGGCTTTCAATAAGAGCGATGTGTCTGCACATACTTGTCTCGCCTAATTATGAAACTCAATACAAAAAAGGGCCACCCGATTGGACAGCCCTTTTCGCATTCTGTTTTTTATCCGCTCAAGCTCTCGGCGTTTGCTTTGCAATCGCCTGCCGCTTTTCGACGTCGCGGGGCTTACACCCCGCTTGTCTTAAACATTAGCAAACTGGTTCATGGTGTTGTGAACGCCGCCGGCTTTCAAAGCCGCCTCGCCTGCAAAGTATTCCTTGTGATCATCGCCCAAGTCAGAGCCTGACATGTTCTGATGTTTCACACAGGCAATACCCTGACGGATTTCAGCGCGCTGAACATTTTTAACATATCCAAGCATGCCTTGATCACCGAAATACTCTTTCGCAAGATTGTCAGTGGACAAGGCTGCTGTGTGGTAAGTCGGAAGTGTAATCAGGTGATGGAAGATACCTGCTTCACGGGCAGCATCTGCCTGGAAAGTGCGGATACGGTCATCAGCTTCGATTGCCAAATCGCTCGTATCGTAATCAGCACTCATCAGTTTATCACGATTGAAAGCTGAAACATCTTTGCCTTCCGCTTTCCAAGCATCAAATACCTGCTGGCGGAAATTTAGCGTCCAGTTGAACGATGGAGAGTTATTGTAGACCAGCTTGGCATTTGGAATAACCTTGCGAATTTCGTTCACCATGCCACCAATCTGGCCGATATGTGGCTTCTCAGTTTCGATCCAAAGAAGATCAGCGCCGTTTTGTAGGCTGGTGATTGAGTCAAGAACGCAACGTGCCTCGCCTGTGCCAGCTTTAAACTGATACAGATTGGATGGCAGGCGTTTTGGACGCAACAATTTGCCATCGCGCTTAATGACCACGTCAGAAGATTGAAGATCGTCAGCTGTCACTTCTTCACAATCGAGGAATGAATTATACTGATCGCCCAAATCGCCTTCCTCTTTTGAATAAGCCAATTGTTGGGTTAGGCCAGCGCCAAGGCTGTCTGTGCGGGTAACGATGATGCCGTTTTCAACACCAAGTTCCATGAACGCATAGCGGCAAGCGCGGACCTTTGCGAGGAACACTTCGTGAGGAACTGTAACTTTGCCGTCCTGGTGTCCACATTGTTTTTCATCAGATACCTGGTTTTCGATCTGCAAAGCACACGCGCCCGCTTCGATCATTTTCTTTGCAAGCAAATAAGTCGCTTCAGCATTGCCAAAACCCGCATCGATATCCGCAATAACTGGAACGACATGAGTTTGATGGCTTTCTACAGCAGCCAATGCTACAGCAATTTTCGCCGCATCGCCAGAAGCTTTTGCATCGTCTAATGCGCGGAACAAACCACCTAATTCGCGGGCATCGGCTTGGCGCAAGAAAGTATACAATTCTTCAATCAAAGCAGGAACCGATGTTTTTTCATGCATGGACTGATCCGGCAGCGGGCCGAATTCAGAGCGCAAAGCAGCAACCATCCAGCCCGACAGATAGAGGTAGCGGCCTTTTGTTGAACCAAAATGCTTTTTGATGGAGATCAGCTTTTGCTGACCGATAAAACCATGCCAGCAACCCAATGACTGGGTGTAGTTCTTTGGATCTTTGTCATAGCTTTCCATGTCTGTGCGCATGATATCAGCTGTGTATTTTGCGATATCAAGGCCAGTTTTGAAACGGTTTTGAAGGCGCATGCGTGCAACCGACTCAGGATCAATCGCGTTCCATGCGGAGCCTTGGGCGTCGATTGTTGCCTTGGCAGCCTTGATTTCCTCTTGATAAGACATTCCATTGTCTCCTGGTTGAATATTTGTTTGGTGAGCAGTCATTTTAGTCTCCTGTTGGTTGCCGCTTAATATTGGGAGGGACGGCAATTTCGTTAAAGCGTCGATAAAAAATCTGAAGCTAGATAAAGCGCGAATTCTGTGACACCTTTTACAAAAATCTGAGCGCTTGTCACAAATTTCTAACAAAAATGGTGATAATTGGTGTTTAATTGTGAAGATTGAGTCATAAAAGACATGTAAATTTGTAAATTTTTGACAAACTTATTTTGGCCGATTCAATTCAGGCGTCGAGATACCATGTTTGCTGAAAAGCAACACCCTTCATCTTGGCTTTGGGAGCCTTTTCATACTGAAAATGCTTTTTTGTCGCGATATAAGTCGCATTGGAAACGTGAACTCGGCCGGTTGTTCCAATTGATTGAAGGCGGGAAGCTATATTCACCGTTGTTGCCCATACATCATATTCAAATTTGGTTTTTCCAATGACACCGGCTGTGATCGGTCCAGTCGCTACACCTATGCGTAGTTTCAATGGATATCCTGTTTCTTTTGTTAGTCTTTTTGATGCGAGGAGCATGTCTATCGCCAAATTCATTATCCGTTTGGCATGGTTTTCATCTGGGTCCGGTGCGCCACAAACAGCCATGTATTCATCGCCAATGGTTTTGATCTTTTCAGCCTTGTGCTTGGTTGCCAAAGAATCAAACTCTGTAAATATCTTGTTGAGCAAAGCGACGAGTTCATCGGGCTCCATGGCGCTCGACATTTCTGTAAACCCAACGATATCAGCAAACATTACCGTTGCCTCGTCGAAGCGGTCAGCGATGGATATATCTGGATTATATCGCAATTCATCTGCAATGCGCGGCGGAAAGATATTAAGCAATAATTGCTCAGAACGCTTTTCCGCATCGGCGGCAATAGTGAAAGCATACCAAACGATAAGGGAGACAATTAGAATAATGGAAATCGCAGAAAGGGCATAAAGTTGCTTCATTGTCTGACGTCATCGCCTATGTCCCAGATTTAATTCTGGGCTAAAAGAGACTTTT
>JAFMHL010000055.1 GCA_017854535.1 Nitratireductor sp. | reverse complement strand
ACGGCAATTGCCGAAGCCAAGCCAAGTAACGGGTGCAGCAGATAGATCACCAAAAGATAGATCGGCGTCCATGGGGCATCGAGAAAGGCAAAAGGCCCGGGACCAGAAAGGAATTGCCGGATCGAGTTCATGTCGACAAGGGGTGTGGTGCGGACTTCAGGATTGCCTTTGACAGCATGAAAGTTGACCGCATCAAAGGCTCTTTCGCCGAATTTTGCCTCTAGAATACCTGCAAAACGAACCATGATCCGCGAGCGGATGTATTCGAGAAAACCATAAAGCGCATAGAGAACAGCAACCAGCATGGCCAAGGCAAATAGGGTTTGGAGACTGCCGCTTGTTAGCACACGGTCATAGATCTGCAACATAAAAAGCGGGCCAGTCAGCATCAGTAGATTGACGATTAGGCTGAAAAAGACAATGCTGATCGACGAGCCACCGCTGGCCTTTAGCGCAGTAGCCCAGTTCAATTCCGATCTCTGATTGCTACCCATTGTTTCACCTAACGCGCTGCATCGCTTGGACACAGCTTTTCTGTCTTGGGTCGAATGGTAACCAAAAGAGCTTAAGGAACGATAGAATAATAGGGTTAGTAAAGTGTTACTCAGAAGGGCGATGTTCGATGGCGTTGCCTATGTGTACAAGACCAGCCTTGCTGACATAAGATTTGTGATCTTTCTGATTTATTTGAGTAAACGCTAGTGCTCAACAATTGGGTTCAAACCCAATTTCATTCCGAAATTCTCAGGAATAGTTTTAGTCTGGCAGCCATCCCAATCATTTCTATAATAAGAATTGTAAAGGCTGCTCCAATCAATCCCCAAGTGTATACACAAATTGGTGCAATAATTAACTGAGTCAAAAACATCAGAATAGATATCAAGGATGCTTGCCTACTCATTTTTGCAGTTATCAATGCACTGGCTATCGGTCCCGATGACGCTGCAAAAGCTGTTGCAAATCCCATTACAGTTAAAACATTAGCATAACTAGAAAAATCATTATTTGAAAAAATAAATGCCAGAATTTCTTTACCAAGTATGGTTATAATGATCGCGAAACAAAACATCGCGGTAGCCATAATTCCAATATCTACAAACATCTGAATTCTTAGACCCTTAATGCCACTCTCATGAATTACTCTAACAGATTTAGGTGCCATAAAATTCAACATTCCAAGTACGAATGGATTAGACAGAGCAACAATGCTTAAGCATGCAGCGAATGCACCTGTAGCTGCAGGTCCCAAAAAGATGAGTGATAGCCAATGGTTTAAATAACCTCTTAATTCTGAGGCCATTCGGTCTGGTGCAAGCCAACGACCTATGCTCCAGCATGTTACCAATGTGCTCCCGATGGCTGGTATGCTTAAGACAAACCATCGCCGCTCAAAATAGAGCCAAATAATAAACAGAGAGCCATAGGAAATGGAAATGCCCAAAAGCGCTAGGAAGGCATCAAGTGTGCTGTAGATGCTAATTGAAAAAAGCGAAAAGCAAACAAATAACAAACCCAATAGGTCCCAAAGGAACACTTTTTTTACCGCTAATTTGGACATCAGAAATCGTCGTGAAAACTCGCGCATCAGATAGGCAGGAATAGCGATCACAAGAATCGAGATAATTGACGCCATTTCATCAAATCTCTCGCTTGGTAAATCTATATAAAAAACAATTAGGAAAACGAATGCTGCAATCGATGAAAACAACAGACTTAGCGACAATGCTCCGCCGGCAAACTCACGTTGATCGATGCCCTGATCAGCATGATGGACCAGATAGGGCCTTGTAATTATGGAATCCTGTAATCCCTGCAAAATGATGACAACTGAAATCGCAACTGCATAATAACCAACATTTGTTGCATCGCTATATCTTGCAAGCAAAAACAGAACAAGGAAATTCCCGCCGCTTACAATCGCCTGATCTAAAAATATCCAAATTCGATCAGCGTAACCAGATGCATTGAGAAGGTTTCTTAATGCCTTCGATAGAAAGTCTTTGGGTGGAATAAAATTTCGCAAGGCTTGCCATAGAGGTTGTTCAACTGAGATATAATTAACTGTACTGTTTTTAGAAACTGAGTTGAGTGGGAAAGCAACCCTATTGGAAACAAACAGTTAATCCACCAATAGTATCTGCAACTTCCCTTTTATTGATGCAAGCACCATTCGATCTGGAGAAGTCCCTCTCTAAGCTTCCAATCCGTTAAGGGATGTAGATATTATTTCAATAGGTAGTGAGTGGCAGCATTTCCTGACTCAGCGAAAACCCTAGAAAACTAACTTCAAACCTAATCGCAGGTTCACGACCGCAGCAAATTAACAGAACCGAAATAATTAACAGCTATTATTCTTTGAGCAATTTCAATTTTCGAAATGGTAAATGATGACATCAAGAGTACTGATTTTTGGCGATGACATGAGGATTTTTCTATCCTTGGCCCGAGCTTTTGGGAGAACTAACAAGCTAGTGCATGTTGTGCCCGGGAAATTGAGCGAACCCGCGCTGAAATCCAAATACGTTTATAAAATCCACCCAGTCACAGAATATCATGTTTCTTCGGACCAGTGGCGCGCAGATGTAAAAGAAATTTTAGAAAAGTATCAATTTGATTTGATAGTTCCCTGTGTCGAGCCTGATCTGATTGCAATGAATGAATGCCGCGATTTATTTAAAGAACAGAAACTGGCAATTCCATCTGCTGAATGTTGGAACATATTCTTTGACAAGAAATTAACACACGAAGTTTGTTCCGAGTTGGACATTCATGTTTGCGATATTTCGCAATTGTCTAATGTGGACACCGTGAGTTCTGTGAAGGAAAAGTTTGGCCTTCCATTAGTCATAAAACCTCAAAGGTCTTATTGGCGCGATCAACTCGATGTGAAAGAGAAAGTCTACATCATTGAAAATATCAATGAGCTCAAATCTTGCCTAGCGGAAGTTGACACAGATGGCAGGTTCATCATTGAAAGTTATTTCACCGGAGTTGGTGTAGGGGTTTCAGTCCTAGCTAACAAAGGCAAGATCCTTCAAGCTTTTCAACATAGGCGATTACGTGAAGGACGTGGTGGTTCTAGTTCTTATCGCATCAGTGAGAAATTGGATTCGCAGCTTCTTGCGGCATGCGAGAAATTGATGCAGAAAACTGACTACACTGGTGTTTGCATGTTTGAGTTCCGGGTAAACAGAGATACTGGGAATTGGGTGCTGCTGGAGACCAATGCTAGGTTTTGGGGCTCTATGCCTCTTCCTATTTCATTGGGGGTAGATTTCCCAAATCAATTGCTGGCTATCTACTCTAACAAAGAGACCTGTCCACAAATTGACTATGCAGTCGGGGTCAAAAGTAGGAACTACATTCTCGATTGGTATAATCTGATAAAAACGGAAATCAATTTCAAGTCTATCCTGCCCTGGATGGGACAGGTTGCTGATTACGTGGCTCATATCCCTCGTTTGGTACTCGGTATCGAAAAGAATGATTCATTTGTTGCTGATGATATGGCACCAGGAATTTGGGAACTCGTCCAACTTCCAATCGGAATAGTTAAAAAATTTATCACTTTTACCAAAGGCACTAATCAGCGGCAACCAGCAGTCCACCCAAAAATACATTAAATCTGATAGTGTTTGAGACGATTCTGCAAGTTAACTGTTAGAGGGAACTTAGCATATTCAAAGATAAACAAAAACGGGATACAAAGTGCAATGAAGCGGTATGGTGGTCTTGATTCCGCGCTTGACAAACATCTGAGGAATCTGATTTCCAAATTTTTTAGCGCTTTTGATGAGCTAAAGTGTCCCTACTGTGTACTTCACGGCTACAGTAGTTTCGTAGATATCGTTGGGAATGACATCGATATCTTGGTGCAAAAAAACCAAACCATCGATGCTATTGACGAAGCTGTCCGTCTGGGAGCCGAATTGGCGAATCTCAGCATTTTGCGGCGAAGTCGTTATTTCTACACCTTAATTACTTGTGATCAAAACACCCACCCTCTAATATTCAGCCTTGATTTCTTAAAGTCTGCTTCTTTACCCGGTTTTGATTATTGCAATGAACAGGAATTGTTAGCCAATAGGCATAAACAGGATGGAATTTGGACTCCAAATCCTGGCCAGGCCTATGCGTGTTATTTCATTCGCTGCCTGATAAAGGCCAATCTCAATCAACGAAAAAAGGATCAAATAACTGTTCTGTATCGCGAAGTGCACAAAGATGGTTTAAACAGTCTATTGAATACGGGTGTACCCCGCAAAATCGCAACAACAATGGACCGTATTGTCCAAACACAAAATTGGGATGATATGGAAATGCATTTGGCACGATTCAGTGAGCAATTGAAGCGTTGTTTTGAAGACAAACGGATCGAAAATAAATTGAGAAACACTCTTGACGACTGGATTAATCGAATGGATCGTTTGGTCCATCCAGGTGGGCTGTCCGTCGTGATGTTGGGGCAAGATGGTGCCGGAAAATCCACTACGATTGACACTCTGGAAAACTCCGATGAACTCCCCTTTGATAGAATTATTGTCTGGGGATTTGCGCCGGCAATGCACCGACTTGTAAAAAAGGGGCCAATACGCACAGATACACCACATGCTTTACCACCACGATCAACAATGGCGTCATTGGTGAAAGGTGTCTACTGGTTGTTGCATGCCTTGCTCGGTCATATTAAGTTGAGAGTTGAAAAAAGCAGAAATACTTTGGTTTTATATGATCGGCATTTCATTGATGTAGCGGTTGATCCAATCCGATATCGATATGGCGGGCCAAAGTGGATGCTCCAGCTTGTCGCAAAATTGACACCTACCCCTGATTTAATACTTCTCCTAGATGCACCGCCAGATGTGCTTCACGAAAGAAAACCAGAGCTCGAACTCCCAGAGCGGCATCGACAAAGTAAAAAGTATCTGGAATTGGTTTCTGGACTGCCAAACAGCGTGATAATAGACGCTTCAAAAAACCAGCACTTTGTGCTTCAAGCCGTTCAAAAAGCAATCCTCAGAAGATTGGGCGAATGCAAATCGTAGGGCCAAAGATTTTTGATTCATAAGACATGTACTAAGCAAAGCAATTTGAGAAACCACCGATTATCTCTTCAAGATTTTTTTTGCAAAAGCTTTGACGTTGTCGTAGAATTGTTGTGTTCGTTGGTATTGATCCAGTGATGCCTTTGATATGGATTGCGAAGTTGCAAAAACATAGTCTACTACTTCACACTTGTCTGGCCACAGAAAATCTATTACGTGAACTCCAGCTGTTGCTGAATCTAATCGCTTCGCCCAATTGCCATCAAGAAATGATTTTGCTACCTCGAGTTCAAGCAGTAAGCCTACACTGTAATTTCGGTATTCTTCATTGTAGGCACCTTTGATTGTAAACGCGGTATCACCAGCAAAGACAATTACGCCAGCGGCAATTGGCTTTCCATCTAATAACAGCAGATCGATTCTAGTCTTAGCACTACCTTCGCTAACGAATGCTTCCTTGGCAAATTGCAACGACTTCTTGTCGCAGGCCAGAGCTGTGCCTTTGGCACCTTTCCAGCCACCTTTTTCGAGTTCAAGAAAAGCTTCAACTGCCTTCTTAAGGCCCTCTCCCTTTTCATGGATTTCATAAGTTACGCTCCCGAGATCTCTAAGTCTTCGGTCATTGCGACGTAAATCTTTCCGTCGTTTTGAAGGAACTTGTTTCTCAAACAATTCTTTATACGAGATCGATTTGCCCATGGACGCTCGATTATAAGATCGTGAAACAGACCACGCCAGATTTCGATCATCTAAAGCTTGGCGAAACGCGTCGGCAGTAGCTCCACCCGAATATATGTCTTTTAAGAGCCAGTCGCCATGGCTCATCTCAGCTAAACACTCGATCATCGCGCCAGCTACGCCGACTGGATCAATTCGGTCAATCAGTGGCATCCCATTGAAAGTATAGGGAGATATCCATGCTTGGCCCATCGGTCGTATGCCACGAAGCCATCTATTGTTTTTTATAATCGGAAACAGTCCAGTCAATTGACTGCCTCGCCAAATGGTTACAAATTGAACTTCGAGACCTGCTTCGACAGAATTCAGAAGTGAGAGAACGTATTGAGGCATGTAGTAGACATTGTCCTCTATAGTGCGCTTGCACAAATCTGCCCATTGTTCGACATATTGAACAATTTCATTTTTATCGACTATTTTTGATGTTTGCGAATTGAAAACCTGTAACATTTTTCATCCTTTCAATTAGTCAAAGAGTTATCGAATTAGATGCAGACGCTTATTCCATGAAAGCGCAGCACGATAGATTCTGGGATTAGATTTTACTATCCGGCGGACACTTAGAGTTGCATACCTCATGAATTTAAGAACGCTACCTTTAAGGGTATATGCTTCCACAACACGACCAACAGTAATTTTTTGATTGCAAATTACCGATTTATAGTGGTCCGCTCCATACGAGCAATCAAAGGTTCTCATGCCTTCTGCTGCTGCCGAAAAGATGATATAATGAAGAAGTAATATTCCTGGTGAATATTGACTATACTCGTTGTCGTACACTGTTTGATATAACAACAAGTTATTTTGCTCCTGAAAGCAAAGAGTTATAGCTATTGGCTTTTGATTGACTCGAAGTGCAAACACTCGACATGTATTGGGGGCATCCGCTACCATTCGTGTCAAAAATGCTATTGCCGACTTCTCTTTAAACGGATTGCTTTTGCCCGTTTCATCCAGTGCTTTTACTTTTCTTTCCAACATGTCAGCTACAAGTGCGATGCGATCACTGGCATTGCTGGCCTCCTCAAATGATACTTCTTCGCCAATTTTTTCCAGTTTCCTCAGCTTGCGCTTATAACCATGCCAGGTTTTCGGCGAGTGAATGGCATCTCTAAGTTCCTGTTTATTAGACGAAAGCTGCAATAAGAATGCGCAATCGTCCTCAAGCATTTCATTTTCCTTGTAGAATTTGTTGAAAATGGAATGGCCGCGGATGGGCGATTGTTTTACCAATTCAAGAATGTCAGCTGGGCCAGCAACTTCGAATACCATTTCCCATAGTTTACTAACTTCGATTGGATTTAGTTCTAGATCAACGTGGGCAATTGGCATGTTGTAGTCGTTCCAATCCTCTGCAAGCCAGACCAACGACGTGCCTACAATATTTCGCTTCAATGCCATCGGAAACAATGCAGATACTTTTCCATTGCACCTCCCCACAACTATACGTGGCTCAAATCCTTCATTGCATCCAATTTCTTTATACCAAGCAGATATCCATGCATAAGTCTGGAAAACTCGAATAGTCGACTGAGCTTCAAGCTTTTCCCAGATATCACGGGCAGATGATATGTCGGTAAATAGCTGCCAACTCCATTGGCGCATACTAGAATAATCATTTGTCGGAAATGAATGATGGTCTTCAAATAGCACTCTCACAGTTCCTCGCTTTCTGGTCGTTAAGACCAATTCATCTTTCCATTATCAGCAAGAAATGTGCCATCACCTGTGCTAATTACAGTCATTAATCCAAAATTTTTATTTTAACATTCATTTAATACCGAAAAATAGTGTATTTTCAGTAAATTAGGCTTACGACCCATTAATTTTCTAGATTCCCATTTTATTTGAAGTGTGGTTCCTTCTGTTTAAGGAGGAATTGCTGTGCGTGATTTGATTTGGTTGACCGACAATCAGATGGCCCTGATTGAACCGTATTTTCCTTTGTCGCACGGCGTTGCGCGTGTTGATGATTGTAAGGTGCTCAGGGTAATTGTTTTCGTTATCCGCAATGGATTGAGTCTCTCGACGGCGCTGCGCTTGTCTGCCAGCCTATGGGTGGCGCGATGCTCCTTCCGATTATGGACCACACAAAACACTATACAATCACATTGATCGATGGAGCCGTATGGGAATATTTAATCGCATATTCAGCAACTTGGCTGCTCAGAGCGGAGTGCCCGATACCTTAATGATAAATGCAACTCACCTTAAAGCGCATCGCACAGCAGCCAGCCTGCTTAAAAAGGGGATGTTCCCAGCCTTATCGGTCGCACCAAAGGCGGGCTGAATTCCAAACTGCACGCAGTTTGCGACGGTAATGGCAAACCCGACATAATGACACTGTCTGAAGGCCAGTGGAATGATCATATTGGAGCAAAGCTGCTCTACCCTCTCTTTTCGTAAGCAAAACGTCGCATTGGCGATAAGGGCTATGTTAGTGATGAGTTTCGTGAAGCGCTCAAGGTCCAACAGACCAAAGCTTGCATTCCGCCACGCAGCAACATGAAGGTTCAGCAAAAATATTTAAAAAGGATGTATAAACAACGCTATAAGGTTGAATGTATGTTTGGAAGTCTCAAAGACTAGCAGCGCATTTCAACGCCCCATGACAGATGTGCACATACATTCTCCTCAGCCATCTTCATCGCAGCAGCCTTCATATTTTATCTCAAATAATGAGTCCTGACCCTAGTGATAACAAATACATCGAATTGGCGTGAGCCAAATTAATTCTTAACCAATCAGAATTAATATGTAACTGGCGCATTAATTGCATCAAGTTTCGTATTCGCATTGAACTGCATTTTTTTGAAGCATCTTAGAAAACAATGTTCCAATGTGACACAAATTAAACAGGTGGAGAGCTACTTTATGTATGGAAAAATTATTTCAAATCTGGATGAAAAACAGAAACTGCTATGGGGAAACCAGCCGGTTTCACTTCAGCATAATCTGATAGGCACGGATCTGTTTTCGGATAAAAACATTGCCCAACTCATCGAGAATCTTCCGCGAGAGCGCGTCGCAATCAACACCATGGCGCCAAGTGGTCACAAGGCAGATAGTTGGAGCTATGTTGATAGAGCAGGTAAATCAGGCCAAGAAATCATTGACGACGTGAAGTCAGGACAATTGTGGATCAACATAACCCAAATTGAGACACTGGACCCTCGGTTTTCCGACCTGTTGGAGCAGATATATTTAGAATTGGAAGAGGATCTTCCCGATTTCAAAACATTCAAACGCTCAATCGGTCTTCTTGTTTCGTCGCCAAAGGCTCAGGTTTTTTATCATGCAGATGTTCCAGGCCAGTCGTTATGGCAAATTCGGGGCAAGAAAAGAATACTAATCTACCCCAATAGTAAGCCCTTTCTCTTACCAAATGAAATCGAAAATGTTGTTCGCGCGGTAACTGAGGAAGAAATTACCTACGAGGACTGGTTTGATGAATATGCTGAAGTTCACGATCTTGAAGGTGGCATGATGCTTCATTGGCAGTTGAACCGACCGCATCGGGTTATGAATTTAGAAGGAATGAATGTTTCATTGACAACTGAACATTGGACACCTGAAATTCGAAGAAATTATGCAATGAACTATGGTAACGGTTTGTTGAGAAATTTTGGCTTTAAGCCGCGTTCTCGAGCAATAGAAGGACCTGCATTCTGGGCCAAGGTTGGGCTTACGGCTGCCTGGAGGACATCCGGAATGCACAAAAGAAAAGCCTTCAAACGCAGTGTCAATCTCTCACTTAAGGAGTTAAACGATCGTAACTTTGCAGCAGAGTAGATCGATTTAAGTCCCATAGGCAGCTATTGTTACCCATCATGTTATCGCAGTGCATAAGCTAAGCATTCCCTCAGGCATGGCAATCGTGGAATCCACAAACGCAGTGTTCATGGTAGTGAATTCATGAAGGTAGATATGTTATCTAGACGCCAGTTACTAGCCTCAATGGGCACCGCTACGACGCTAGGTTTTAGCTCGCAATTGTCAAATGCCAGTAATTTGTCAGGCTTATATATGAACCAATCCATATTGGACCTCGGTGAATTAGGGCTTCAGCCAGACATTGGCAGTGACGTTAGTGTGGCATTTCAAAATGCTGTAAATCTAGCTGCAAGTGATAACAAAATCCTGTGGCTTCCCGCTGGAAAATATTTAATCTCATCTATAGATATTCCGGATCAGCTGGTGTTGCGCGGCGTGCCCGGAATGACCCAGCTTTCTTACGCTGGTGGTGGCCAATTCCTTAGATCAAGTGGCGCAAAAATGCTCGATATGTCGGGATTGATATTAGATGGAAATGATCTGCCCCTAAACGAAAATACCAGAGCATTGTTGCATATCGAAGAGGTGTCAAGTTTTTCTGTTTCTGGATGTACGTTTGTGAACAGTCGAGAACGCGGCATACACATCGAACGCAGCAAAGGTACAATTGAATCATGCCATATTGAACGGGCAAATGGACGAGGTGCCATTTTCGCGCTTGATAATCAAGGGCTGTCAATTTGCAACAACACTATCAAAAATTGTGCAAACAATGGTATTTTGGTGCATCGAACATTCAAAGGCGAGGATGGCACGTTTGTTACTGGTAATCGCATCAATAACATCCGCGCTGACAATGGTGGTACTGGCGAATGGGGAAATGGTATTAATATATTTCGTGCCGGATCAGTTATTGTATCAGGCAATCATGTTTCTGATTGTGCTCTTTCTGCTATCAGATCCAATGCTGGCAATAATCTCCAAGTTTCAATCAATCAGTGCCTGAGGAGCGGTGAGACCGCAATATATTCTGAGTTTGATTTTGAAGGTGCAATAATTTCCAATAACCTCATAGACGACGCGGGAGACGGAATCTCCATGGCAAACTTCATGCAGGGTGGCAGACTGGGGATATGTAGTAACAATATTGTTAGAAATATTGCTGACAGAGTCCCTTATACTGAGATTGATGAGGTTGCTGGAACTGGAATTTCCGTTGAAGCGGATACCGTAGTAAGTTCTAATATCGTGGAGAACGCAGCTGGTACAGCAATCGCCATTGGGTGGGGGCCATTTCTTCGGGATATTGTCGCAAGTTCAAATGTTATTAGGGGGGCTCGAATTGGGATTTATGTCTCGGTGGTAGAGTCCTCAGGTGCAACAATTATTTCGAACAACCTAATTGCTAATTGTAAAGAAGGAGGGATAATTGGCCATCGCTGGCGGGATCGGGTTACTAACGATATGCTGTTATCAAATAGCGATCTTTATCCACACCTTTCAGTTCATGGCAATCGGTCAGGATAGCCGCGGTCTCGATGCAATGGCGGCGAATGTCTTTGCTGTTCTATCTATGGCTTCTTGATGCCGCTCGGTTTTCTGTCTCATTATTTACTCCTTGATGGTAATGATGAGCAAAAAACGCTCCCTTGAGCAAATGCTCTAAACTGTTCCGTGGGCGCAGATGTCAAGCAACCAATACCATCCCCACCCGCTTCGCAGCCAAGTGTTTCAGCAGGATTGAAATGAATTTAGTCAGCCCAAGTGATTCCATAAATTCCTGAAGCGCCGCAACAAATCTATACGTCAAGGATTCCAATCCACTGGTTGTAGCTATTGATCCCGCAAGCAATTCAGTTCCCAGCGCACCTCCAACGAAAATTGACCCGGCTACTACGAAGCCTATCGCTGTTCCTCTCGGCAATCGCCAGAGAAATGGCAGGTAAAACAGGCCGACTAGCAGTGTAATCGGCGCTGCAATCAATACCCAGGAGTAGTAGAAAACTCCCTCCAGCTGAAAAGCGTTCCGAAGCGGCTTGACCGATATTTCATGGAATGAAACGGCAGCATCAATCGACATTAGAAAAAATATGATTGCCAGAATGAACCAGTGTTTGACGTTGCGCTGGTCGTTTTGCATTGCAAGCTTGCCACAAATTGCCAAAAGAACCGCGGCAAAGGCAAAGGAAAGGTTTTCGTACCATGAAGGAAGGCTGCGCTCAGAGTCATAGGCAAAATGGCGCAGGTCCTTCAGAGCGGTTTCCACTCCAATGCTGTAGATCATTATTTCCCTGAATATTCCAAGAACAGCAACTACTCCAAACAGAACCCACAAAGGTCTTATGAGTTTGGAAGCATGATAAGTGGCTATTGTAGGCCCTGGGTCTTCATTTGGCTCTTGATCATTGTCCATATTGGTTTCTTGCTGAAATTTGATTCGTGCAATCAATTTGAAGACAATTTGAACGTTTGATCAATCCAAAGAAATAGGTTTTTAATTTGGGTCAGCAAACAGAACCATTCTGACTCTGTCAGCTTGGTCTAAATTTGGACTCAAAGCGCTCGTGAGCCAGATGAACACGTTCTTTTAACTTCCTTTTGCTACTCCTTGGAACAGACAGTGCGGGTGTAGCTCAGTGGCAGAGCATAGTCCTTCCAGGATTAAGGCGTAGGTTAACTCCTATCACCCGCTCCAATCTCAAAGATCATGCTCTTCTCCTAGAGATAGCTCTTGGCGAGCAGCTGGTAAGAAGGCTTTTAATTGCGATGGGAAATCATTATTCGAAAGCTTCGGCAACGGAGCCGATCACCGTTTTCTTAGATATTTTTGATACCAATTACTGGGGTAAGTTTCGATTGGAAGAAAATCGAGAACCAAATGAATGAGATTGAATCAGACTCTGCGTTTACTTAACTGAAAAAAAACCTGATAAACAGTGAACTTAAATCAATCCCAATTAACCAATCTAAAAGGCAATCCTTGCGAAATTTTGCTACACACAGAGCCTACTTAAATAATGCAGTCAGAGATACTGATCGTATATGGATTTTTCTCGATCAGGCAATTGTAAGTGGCGGCAATTTTCTGGTTCTAATTCTACTCGCCAGGAATACGAATGCAGAAAATGTGGGTTATTATGCACTTGCGATTTCGTTCGTCATGATACTGCAGGGATTACAGGATTCTATCATTACACGGCCTTATCTGGTTCACCATGCTGATCCCGGTGTAATTGCCAAAGAATTTGCAGGCGGAGCATTGCTGCTTTGCTTTCTGTTTGCGTTGAGTTCGGCAACAATTTTTTTAGCTTTTTCACTTTTTGATTTTTCAGGTCAGAATTTTCAAAAAATGGAATCAATTTTCTCAATTCTCGCGCTAACCATCCCAGCTTATCTTATGCGTGAGTTTTCAAGACGATTTCTAATGTCCAAATTAATGGCAAAAAAGGTATTTATCTGGGACTCTCTCGGTTTGTCAGTTTTAATAATAATGTTGATTGGAATGAGCAAGAGCAACGTTCTTGATGCTTATGGTGCCCTTTTAGCTATATCGATCTCCTATGGATCAATATTTATCATCTGGCTTTATTTTGAGTGGCATTATTTCAGCATAAACTTATCAGCAATTTCAAAAACTTTTTTAAGTTTTTGGGAAATGGGGAAGTGGTTAGTAGGTGACCGAATGTCTTCCGATCTTAGGGGTTATTTAAATCATTGGCTTGCGCTTATATTTCTTGGGCCCGCCGCCATTGGCGCATATGCTGCATGTATGAACATCGTTGCCTTGAGTAATCCCTTTGTGCTTGGGATGTTGAATTATATGGCGCCGAAGTCGGTAAGAGTAATTCAGGCGAATGGTATCAAAGGGCTAAAGCAACAAGTTTTCGTTGACTTTGGTATAATGACGGCAGCTTTGTTCAGTTTTGCATTATTATTGACTGTTTTCGGAAAAGAAATATTGGACCTCGTTTTTTCAAATAATGACTTTTCCACTTATGCAAATGTATTAACCATCATGGCATTTGCCTCAGCAGTTGCATCATCATCGGCGCCAATTGTGAGCGGTCTAATCACAGCCAAAAAAAGCAAACAGGCCTCTGCAATATCCATATCGATGTTGTTTTGTCAGCTATTTGTGGCGCCATTGTGCATATATCTTTGGGGTCTTGAAGGCGCAGCGTATACCATCCTAGTTGTTGAAATCATCGGACTGATAGCTTGGTCAAAACTCTTTTGGGACCTTTAGAATTAGCGCTGCAGTCTAAAGCGAGCCGTTCCCAGTCTGGCAAACACTTGACTGATCAGTTGACGTAAAGTTGCCGCCACTCGACCAGCGCAGCGTTTCTATTTTAATTGAAATTTTGTCTGCTGAAAAGATACTATTCCTTTGTTGAAATATTGAATAGACTTTGCCTGGCCCGCCAGAAAAATTTCAGCAGTAAAACCAGTATCAATCTTATTGGCTTGCTTATCCAAGGAACCAAAACCCCCAACCAGTTTTGTCTGAGCAAGAAAAGAATATGCCCTAATCAAATACACCTTTTAGACTGTACCTAAAAAACAAAATCAAAATTTTTACGTCAGGCGTCAGTAAACGCCAATTTTGTTTAATATCAGGTAAGTGAGGAGGTTCATTGCACTTTAAAAGAAATAGTAAACTACGGGGCTTTACACGTCATTCTCTCGGGAGATGGACCTAGAGCATTTACGGTTTAATTTGCCCCATACCCGGCTGCCTTGAAGAAGTTTGCACATATGATACATATGTCAAAAAGCGATTTAAGTCTCAATTCTGCCAAACGCATGAATTTGGCGCTCTTTTGATTGAATCATTTAACAGTGCAGATATTAACACAACCACTGTTTAAAATGGACTGCCCCCAGATTACCGAAAGCCGTTTGGTTTAAGTTAAACTGCTATTTCTTGTTCATTCAGCTTCTCGTAATACCGTTGCTCAGCTTCAGCGGGCGGGATGTGGTCAATGGGTTCAAGCATTCTGCGATTATTGAACCAGTCGACCCATTCAAGTATAGCGAATACAACTTCTCTAAATGCCTGATAACGCCTC
>JAFMHL010000099.1 GCA_017854535.1 Nitratireductor sp. | reverse complement strand
CTATGGTACAACTCTTTGCAATCAGATGCTGGCTGAATTGAGTCCACACCCTAGTTATTTCACTTGCCGCATTCTTGTAGGCTTTTTCGCGAAATCCGTCTGCACCCTGCTGTTCCAAGAGTTCTGCAAATTCCTCAAGCTTCCCAGCAATTGCAAGGTTTTCGGTTGGTGTTTGCTCTTTGGTTTGCGCGGTATTCATCATGATGTTCTTCAGTCCAACATCGCCAGATTGATCGCATAAGGTCCTTTGTCTCCGATCTCTTCACGAAATCTGACTTTCCTATCGATCGCCAAATACTTCCAGTTACCCGTGGTCAGATTGTCTTTTTCGAAGTAGACTTCCTTGCCATCATCCGCCTTGATAAAACCGTAGCCTTCACCGGGAAAGATGCGGTCAACAATTCCGTGAAGCAATAATCTTGAGGAGAAACTCACGATAAATCGGGTTTGTCAAAGCCTCCATAGGCCAGTCGATAGGCACCGGCTACACCGCCTGCACCCCCGATTATATCGCCGGTTGTTACGAAAGGCAGGTTTTCAGCAAGAACCGATCGCATTGACGTGGTTGGGGCGCAACGATGGTGACTCACCTAAATTGCAGGATTGTGTCAACAAAGCGATTGAGCGCAAAACTACGCCCACGGAACACTATCTTTTGGAGAACTTATTGTTGGCTGAATATTGGTCCGATGGTTCACAGAGCCAGACCCTTAAACTAAGCGAAGAATTAGGGCAGGAGCAATTTCAATGATCAATTCTAACCAAATAGACGTACGGACATTGCGGGTTGAGTTTTCAGAGCTTCCACTTGCTTTCCGTGATCTTGAAACACGCCTCGGTGAATCGCTATGGAGCAATGATGTGCATCTCTTTGGTTGGAATTTTTAGGCTAAAGCGGATTGTCGCTGTGAAAGAGTAGTGGCAGATCTGTACGTAATGAATATCATCTACTCTTGGGTAACCAGAGAGTCTTGTTTCGTTAAACACCACAAAAGCATATGCTGCAATGAAAACAAGGCCAGCAGCCACGTTTCCTACAATATCCAGAATCAGCCTATTGCCACCTAAAAGGGTAGAGATGTCAGAGAATCCAAAAAACACTGATCAAAAAGCGCCGCAATTGCCCAATGTCTGGATCGGAACTGTATTTGGTGCAATGGCTATTTTTCTAATTTTGGCTGTGTTCGGCTATCAAAACGAAAATACGGCAAAAACGATCCCCTACAGCGAGCTCAAAGCAATGATCCGCGGTGGAAGTATCACTTCTGCTATCTTAAAGGAGCATTCAATTACGGTAGTTGCGGGCGATCAGGGTGCCCCGGACGGTATGACGTATCGGGCGATAATTCCGATTCAAGATGACCAGGCATTACTGGGCATGCTTGAGGATCAAAATGTGGAAATTGTAGCACACCCTCCGGAAGGTTCATCTATTGTGGTATATATTTTGCCCTGGCTTCTCATTCTTGGTTTTTATCTGTGGATCCAGCGCCGCATGATGAGCGGATTGAGTGGCCCGTTGGGGCGCGGTAATTTAGGTGACTTGTTTAAAGGGCGGTTTTCCAAACCAAATGAGCAAAAGCAACGCATTACTTTTGATGATGTTGCCGGGCAGGAGCAGGCAAAACGCGAAGTTTCCGAACTAGTGGATTTTTTGCGGGAGCCTGATAGATTCAGCCGTGTTGGGGCAACGGTACCGCATGGAGTTCTTTTAATGGGCCCGCCTGGTACCGGAAAGACATTGCTCGCAAAAGCTCTTGCGGGAGAAGCAAATGTGCCGTTTTTCTCAACGACGGGATCAGAGTTTATTGAAGTCTTCGTTGGTGTCGGCGCAGGTCGCGTGCGCAAGATGTTTGAAGCCGCACGCAAAGTCGCGCCCTCCATCATTTTCATCGATGAATTGGACAGTATTGGGCGGACGCGCGGCACCGGGCTGGGTGGTGGCAATGACGAGCGTGAACAGACTTTGAACCAAATACTCGCGGAACTGGACGGTTTTGATGGACGCGAAGCGGTTGTAGTTCTTGCTGCAACGAATCGACCTGATGTCCTGGATCCCGCGTTATTACGCCCTGGACGTTTTGATCGACATGTCACGCTGAACCTTCCTGACAAGAAGGCGCGGAGGGATATTTTAGACATTCATGCAAAAGGATTGCCGCTGAGCGATAACAGCGATCTGGATGTAATAGCAGCCGGCACAACGGGGTTTTCAGGCGCTGATCTGAAAAACTTATTAAACGAGGCCGCAATTGGCGCGGCGCGGCGCCAGGCAGACAAAATCTTAAAGTCCGATTTGGAAGAGGCGCGTGACAAGGTCATGATGGGGACCGTGCGCACGTTGGCAATTCGTCCAGAAGAGCACAATCGCTTAGCCGTGCATGAAGCGGGCCATACTGTCGCGGCCTATTACACGCCAGAAGCCGATCCGCTATTCAAGGTTACAATCATTCCGCGAGGACGCAGTCTTGGTGGTACACATATGCTCAATACCGAAGAGCGGCATACTTTGTCTGAAGATTTTCTCCATGCCCAACTGGTGACATTGCTGGCTGGACGAGCTGCAGAAAATCTCATGATCGGCACAGTCAGCTCCGGTGCTGATGATGATATCAAGCGCGCAACCGAGTTGGCTCGCTCAATGGTTTCCCGATGGGGCATGGACGAAAAAATAGGCCCGATTGATTTGCGTCAAAGTGAAGACAATCCGTTCTTGGGTCAATCCATCGCACAGCCACGCGATCATGCAGATGAAACAGCTGCTCTAGTTGATCAGGCTGTTATTGCCATGCTGAAGAATGCTGAAGCTAAAGCAACAAAGGTATTGAGCAACAACAAATCAGGGCTTAAGAGGCTGATCGAGAAACTGGAGGTGGTGGAAGTGCTGGATATTGATGGTATCCGAGAATGTCTTGAACCGGTTGGAAATGTACTTACCTCACGTTCTGAGCGCAGCAAAAAGAAAATTCCTCCTAATCTGAAATGATGTAATGAAGTGAGCTTGGAGCCTCGTAGGAAATCTTAAATCCACATTCCTCAGCAAAATTAGAGACCGTATATACATCATCACCGCAACACGGATAACCTGAGTGGAAGTCTTGAAATATTTGAAAGGATTTTGCCTAGCCATTCGGTGAAACTATGGGGCAAGGTTCAAATCGTCAGTTTCCTTTGACAATGCAGGTCGTTTTGTTCCCTATCAAGCTGGCGCAACTGCTAGGTCAACATCTTTTTCGTAATCATACGAGTACGGCAGCGCAGCTCGTTGAAGCGTTCGCATCGTTCAGATGAGCCGGAGTGTTGTCAATTTTTCAGCTACAAAGGCGATGTCGACCTAGAAGCAAAACTCGAGGAATGGGAACGATTTTAGAATTTCCACGGACCACATGGTGCATTCAATGGGAAAATCCCTTACGAAGCCCTCAGAGAAAAGCTACAATAATCAAACTGAATGTCTCGCGAGTAACTCCATCTTACAGATACCGACAGTGTTACAAATTCAAGAGTTCAGA
>JAFMHL010000054.1:7905-15028 GCA_017854535.1 Nitratireductor sp. | reverse complement strand
ATGTTCATCACTTAAAGTCTCTTCGCATCGGCATTATCGATGATTTTGACAGCGAGATTACGCCGCGCCTGACCGCAGCCTTGGCCAATGTGCTCACTCCTTCTGAACTCACACTGACGACAAAAACATCCTTGCAGATCATTCAGGATATATCAGCCAGAAAACTCGATCTTGGCATTGCGGCCCAGCCTCATGATTTGCCGGAAGGAATTTCAGAAACCCCGATTTTAAAAGATCCCGTTCTTCTCGCAGTTCCGCGCGGGCTTCTGACAAAACCACCATCAAGCATTGACGAACTCGATGAACTTTCGTTTTTGCGCTATGAAAAAACACAGCTTTTGGGCCGTCTAATATCTGGCCATCTGTCACGCCTTCGCCTGTCACCCAAGGGATGGATAGAGGTTGACAGCAATCAGGCGATTTTTGGGTTGATCGCCAGTGGCGTTGGATGGGCAATCACAACACCAGTTGGTTTTTTGAGCACAAGACGATTCCACGAAAAAGTTGACTTGTTCCCACTTCCTTTTGCGGCCTTTTCAAGAACTATTTCACTTTATCGCAATGATGATTGGATGCCCGAAATTGCAGAAAACATTGCTGAGCGTCTACGTGCGATTTTGCAATTGCATATGGTTGACCCAGGCAAGGCAGCATTTCCGTGGTTGGATGAAACTCTAATTATTCTGCAAGACTAACCTTCCTATTTCAATAAACCGAATAAATCAGCATGATTTAGCCAATATGAAAGCATAAATTCATTTTTTTGAAAATAACCGACTAAGACTTGACCTATCATCTGGCTTATTGCCTGTAAGTATTCAGAAATAAACTCGATAGGTATCAAAATGAAAACTCAGACGCGCGTAGTAGTTATTGGTGGCGGTATTGCCGGATGTTCAACGCTTTATCATCTTACGCAAGAAGGTTGGAGCGATGTGGTTCTGGTTGAGCGCAATGAGCTGACTTCGGGAACCACATGGCACTCGGCTGCGCAGGTTACCAATTTTGGTATGAACCAGACCATGGTCGGTCTGAAAAGCCATTCTATCAAGCTTTACAAGGAGCTTGCGGATGATCCTGAATATCCAATCAATTATCATCATGGCGACGGTGGAATTCGTCTGGCCAATGATGAGACAACCATGGATGGCTATCGCCATTTTGCAAGCATGGCAAAAGGCATGGGTGTTGACTATGAAATCATCGACACGGAAGAGTGCGCCAGAAGACATCCGCTAATCACCACAGATCGTCTAGTGGGAGGCCTTTGGGATCCGATGGACGGCGATATTGATCCAGCGCAGCTTTGTCAGGCGCTTGCCCGCAGAGCCAGAAATGCCGGTGCTGAAGTATATCGCAACACGCCCGTGACAGGCCTCACCCAAAACAAGGATGACAGCTGGACCGTTCACACCGAGCACGGTGATATCGCCTGTGAAATCGTTGTCAATGCCTGCGGATATCGCGTCAACGAAGTTGGTGCAATGATGGGCGTTAATCACCCTGTTGTTTCCATGGAGCACCAGTATTTTCTAACCGAGCCGATCCAGAAAATCGTGGACTTTGGCAAGCGCCTTCCGCTTTTACGTTGTCCAATTGACGACTTTTATTCACGTCAGGAAAAACAGGGACTGCTTGTTGGCTTCTATGAACAGGACTGTAAGACTTGGGGTCTTGATGGTATCGATCCCAATTTCGTCAACGCCCTTTGTCCAGATGACCTTGATCGAATTATGCCGGTACTAGAAAATGTTTTCAAGCGCATGCCTGCTCTCGAAGAGGTTGGTATCCATTCGGTTATCAATGGGCCGATTACCTATACGATTGACGGCGCGCCATTGGTTGGACCAATCCCAGACAAGCGCAATGCCTTTTGCATCATTGGACTTCGCGCTGGCTTGGGCGAAGGCGGTGGTCATGGCTGGCTATTGGCCCAACAGATTGTGCATGGTGAAGCGCAATATGATACTTGGGTGATTGATCCACGGCGCTTTACTGGTCATGCCACCACAGAATTGACGGCCCTTAAATCAATTGAAGATTATCAAAACGAATTTCGGTTCCACCTGCCACACGAACATCGTCCGGCAGGCCGGCCGATGAAGACAACTCCTCTCACCCCAATCTTAGCAGCTGAAGGTGCAGAATTTGGCGTTGTGAACGGATGGGAGCGCGTTGCTTATATTAAGCCGACAGCTGACTTCCATGAAACACATGGCTTTAAATTCAACGAGGCTTTCGACGTTGTTGCCAGTGAAATCAAGACCGTCCAAACAGGCGTTGGCCTTACTGAAGTCAACGGCTTCAACCGTTTCGAGATCGCTGGTGACGGCGCCAAAGAATGGCTCGATACGATATTTTGCGGCAGCGTGAAGCGTAAATCAGGTCGCGTTGCTCTTGGCTATATGTTGAACCACTTTGGGAACATCAAAGGAGAAGCCACCCTTGCTTATCTCGACGATAGGAAAATTTGGTATGGCTCTGCCGCTGCATCAGAATACCATGATATGGACTGGCTAAAAAAACATTTACCAAAAGACGGATCTGTCTCGATCAAATCTTTGACCAATGAGCATACTATTTTGGTAATAGCTGGCCCCAAATCTCGCGACCTGCTTTCTGCAGTCTCACGGGATGGCTGGTCAGCTGAAGCATTCCCTTGGCTTTCTGTTTGCCGTGCATTTATAGGGATTGCCCCGGCTGTTGTCATGTCGGTCAGTTTCTCAGGCGAGCTAGCCTATGAAATTCATGTTCCAAATGCTCAGCTTTATTCTGCTTATCTGGCCTTGATGAATGCTGGAAAAGAATTCGGGATCAAATTGTTTGGTTCACGGGCTGTTGAATCCATGCGGATGGAAAAAGGCTATCGCCATTGGAAAGCTGATTTGATTACAGAATTTACACCCTATGAATCTAATCTCAGCCGCTTCTTGAAAATGGACAAACCCGACTTTATTGGTAAATCCGCACTGCAAGCAGCGACGCCAAAACAGGCCTTTGTAAACATGGTTTTGGATTGCACGCACGCACCGGCCCATGGCGGCGATAGCATTGTTGTTGACGGGAAAGTCGTTGGAACGATCAGTTCGGCTGATTGGGGTCATCGTGTTGGCAAAAATATTGCGATGGGTTTTATTGACCCGGCATATGCATCTATCGGAACCAAGCTAATTGTTGAGGTCATCGGCGAACCTATAGCTGCAGAGGTCGTTGAGGATTGTCTCTATGACCCTGAAAATCTGTTAGTCCGCCAATAGATGTCTGGTTGAATCTGAATTTGGTGCACTATCCTGCTGCTAGGTAGATTTTGGTAATACTAAATATTTTTGGGGCTGGCATAGATGAGGGTTTCGTTTTTAATACAACCACCATTTTCGCAATATTTTGTTGAGGTTAGCAACGGTTCGGTAGTTGAAACGCCATTAGCACTCTTTGAGGAATAGATGGAAGTGCTCTTTCGGGATGCCATTGTTTCGGGATACCATTGTAATGCCGCAAATGCCGCATCGACTGGTTCCAGATGTTTTTAATTCCGTTGATATGATTGCGTTGATCGGCAAGCAGTTCCGGGAGGTTGATCCTGTAATGGTGGAGCTTTGAAACAACCAAAATATCATAAGCCCTGAAGCTGTCTGTGTAGACGATGGAATGTGGCTTCGTCTTCTCTCTTATGATGGGAAAAAGCGTTTGAGATGAAGCATTTGGGATGATCCCACTCGGCGGTGCTTCGCTTGCCTGTTGGGCAATGCATTGCATGGACATAGCCATTGCGTTTCAAGAGCCCTAACATTAGAACCTTGCCACCAGCACCACGACCGCGCTTGCCTTTGCGACCACCACCAAAAATAGCTTTCGTCTAACTAGATCCCACCACTCATCCGGGCGGATTCATTGTTATTAATTTCCTCGAAGATCGTCTCGCGCAGTTTGTGGAAAATCAGGATCGAAGTATTGCGATTCACGCGAGATAATTCGGCTGCAAAGCGCGCAGTTGCACCAGCACAGAAATAATTGTTAAGTTCAATCTGAATACTTTGCGAGAGCCTGCTGCGCCGCCTTATCGTAACCATCTGACATCAATAGCTTTTTTTCTGTTATCTATGTCAGCCCCAAATCATTTTTTAGTTATTGCCACAATCTTATCAGTTCACCACCAAGTATTTTTCTAATTTTGAATCTCTGGCATATCGGTCTTGCCTGAAATGAATAGAGCCATCTTTGTTTGCCCAGGCAGTGACATAGGTAACAAAAATATTGACTGGCTGGCTCAGTTCAACTGGCTCCGATGCGGCATTTGGATAGCTGCCGGTTTCTCCTGATATCAAGCCTGCCAATTCTTTCGTATCTCCATCAAGATCGATGGTATATTTTTCGGTTTGGCTCCCATCTGGTCTTTCGGCCATAATTACTAGCTGCAAACCCTTGCCTGATTTAGGCAACCCAATACGGATAATTTTCCCGTAAAGCGTTGGCAATTGCTCATCGGTGATTTGACGCACCAGTTCAAATTCACCAACTTTTTCTGCATCTATAACCAGCCTGGCTTGGCTATCAGACAAGTTCAAATAAACATGTTTGTTTCCAATCTCGCGATTTTGCCAACGCCGCCTTTCCAGATTGATGCTAATTTTCTCAATCACGCTCTCAATCGGCAGGGCGATTTCATCCAAGGTTTGGCGATCTAATTTCCCATTCATCTCGAAACCCTGACGGGATTGAAAGCTGATTACGGCTTGTCGCAGCGGATCATCAAACTCGTCCGTCTCGGCGAAATCCGCTACATTAAGGTCGCCCATCAACATAAGATAGGTTCTGATACCGACAATCTCTGGATGGCTGCTGCCTAATTCAAGTTCGGGAATGCCTGAGGAAATTTCAGGCCATAAACCAGATGCGGTGGCCGTGTTCATTTCAGCTATTTTTGTAAGCAATCTCACATAACGGTCGTCTACATTAAGCAGCGAGCTGACAAATCCCCTCAAATCTCCGGCTTGTTCAGCGCCGTCCAGCACATCGGTAATGCTGCGAATAATTGGTATAATTTGCACCTGATCTGGCGCAATTTTGTAATCAACATGCCCGTTGGAAAGGTCATAGCCGTAGTCTACTAAAGCCCCGCTAAAAAGTAATTCAAGCTTTGCGAGTTCGTCAGGCTTTGCAGAGCCCATTAAAGCATTTAGTGTAATTACTCTGTAGAAGTCAGGCTCAAGCCCATGAACCAGTGACCGATTTAGTTCCACAAGCAAGGCTTTTGCTTTGCCCTTTGGTCCGTCATCGCGAACCCAAATCGGTTTGAAGCTTCGAGCTTGGTAAAACGCTTCAAGTTCATCCATGCGTTGATTGAGATGGATTGATCCTGTCTCAACTTTTCCGTCCTTGAAAAGGCTATTTATTATTGCGCCGACTTCAGTATTTGAAGCGTTGGCAAGCGTAACCAACATCAAATTGAACGAAAAGAAGATAGCGATTAGATTTATAGAACGCATCGAACCACTCTTTTCAATTTTTAGGAAATATACATTTCTGATGCGATCACTTGAATTGTACTTATTCCGGTGTTGCTAATGCTGCCTCCATCATCCCACACAGTAGTTTCAATTACGACGGTTCTATCATCGAGAGAAAATCCATTTGCAGAAAATTCAACAGAGCTTAGAGCTGCCTCATACATTTCAGCAGAGTCGTCCCCAGTTAAAGTCAAAGTGCCGCTAGCGTCGTCAAAATATCCGGTAATATTGTCATCCAAATTATTATCTTCAAACAAAAGAAAGTCGAAATCCGCTTTATTCGTAATCACCATAGTAGCTGATTCCAGAATATCGTTTTCATCCGTCACGGTAAAATTAGAATCAACGATTACTGAATCATAATCATAGCCATAGCCATAGCTCCCCGCTTGCGCAGAAACTTCATCGCCACTTACAGTTACAATCGGCGCATCGTTCTTGCCCTGGATAACAACCTCCACCGTCGCGGTGGTCGTACCGCCATTGCCGTCATCAAGCGTGATCTCGAAGGTCTCGGTGACCGTATCGATCGTGTCAAGGAAGTCGATAGCCCCGTCCGCAACCGTATAGGTCCAGTCAATCGTGCCAGAACCAGTCCCCGTGCTGGCTGTGCCAATCACAGGAACAAGAGCACCGAGCACGGAAGTATGAGTCGAGTTTGTGTTCGTCACACTCACCGTGTGGCCATCGGTCAGATCAACATCAGCAAACGTGATTGTGCCTGTGTCCGTCAGGGGCGTTGCGTTCTCACCTAGAGCGCCATCGTCAATCTCCGTGATCGTGCCAGTCGTGATCATGTCACCTGCTAAAGACGTGATCACCGGTGCATCGTTCGTGCCCACAAGCGTGATCGTCACGTCCTGGGTATCGGTTGCACCCTCATCATCAGTCACCGTGATCGTGAAGATCGCAGTGACCTCTTCGCCAGCACCGAGAAAATCAACAGAACTCTCGGCAATCGTATAGTCCCAGTTGATCGTGCCGTCATTCGTGTTGCCGACGACAGCAGGAAGCGTAAACGCCGCTTCAATCGCCGCATCATGGGCAGAAGAATCCAGCTCCGTCACGCCATCAGAAGCAAGCCAGACCACTGACTTCGTCGCTTCTGTGGCAGTCGGCCTGTCGGTCAGATCAACATCTGCAAATGTAATGCTACCAGCCGTGTTCAAATCACCCGTGCTATTGGCCGGTGTCTGATTGGCTGCTTCTGCAACATCGGTGACCGTGCCTGCAACGACAACCGCCGTGATCACCGGTGCATCGTTCGTGCCCACAAGCGTGATCGTCACGTCCTGGGTATCGGTTGCACCCTCATCATCAGTCACCGTGATCGTGAAGATCGCAGTGACCTCTTCGCCAGCACCGAGAAAATCAACAGAACTCTCGGCAATCGTATAGTCCCAGTTGATCGTGCCGTCATTCGTGTTGCCGACGACAGCAGGAAGCGTAAACGCCGCTTCAATCGCCGCATCATGGGCAGAAGAATCCAGCTCCGTCACGCCATCAGAAGCAAGCCAGACCACTGACTTCGTCGCTTCTGTGGCAGTCGGCCTGTCGGTCAGATCAACATCTGCAAATGTAATGCTACCAGCCGTGTTCAAATCACCCGTGCTATT
>JAFMHL010000054.1:0-7805 GCA_017854535.1 Nitratireductor sp. | reverse complement strand
GATCAACATCTGCAAATGTAATGCTACCAGCCGTGTTCAAATCACCCGTGCTATTCGCCGGTGTCTCATTGGCTGCTTCTGCAACATCGGTAACCGTGCCAATAATATCAGCTGGATCAAGAACCGTGATCACAGGAGCATCGTTCGTGCCAGTAACAATAATTGTGACGTTTTGGGTAATCGTCTCAGGCTCGTTTGTACCCGATCCATCGCCAACATTACTATCGTCCGTAATTAATATTTTATAAACGATTTCAAGAGTTTCGCCTTCAGCAAGAAAATCAATCTCGTTATCTTGGACTGTATACTCCCAAGCTACATTGCCCTTTACTGCCGGCGGAACGGACAGAACGGTTCCATCTTCATTAAATGTAATAACGGGATTCGTTTCAGGATCAGTCTCGGTTAATGTCAGCTCGATATTGCCAATAGGAGGCAACAGTGTGACAACTTCATTGTCAGCGTTCCATGTCACTACCGGTGTGAGAGCAGACGTTGTGTGCGTATCTGACACATCAACATCTTCGAAATTGACTGTTCCAAAAGCATTCTGGGTGGTGATGGTATCGTTCGTAGTATCCGGCTGCTCAGTAAACGTATCCAAATGTTTGGTAGTTTCGAGATTGGTAATTATCGGCTGATCATTGCTTCCAACCAAAGTGATTGCAACAGTCGCCGTTGCCGTATAACCAAATTCATCTGTGATTGTGTAGCTGAAATGATCAATATCCGTTTCGCCAACACCTGTCTCGTCAATGCCCAGAAAATCAAACTTGTCATTTGCATCATATGTAATGTCGCCATCAGCAGTGATCGCTAAAATCGCCCCTGACTTAAGAACCACAATATCGACTGGTTTTGCGAAACCATTGACACTTTCAAATGTTAGTATGCCCCCGTCCACATGAGTAACAAAGACAGGACGGCCATCTGGATCATAGTCGGACTGGCTGTTTCCGCCGGTAATCACGTTTGCATTAATAAGAACAGAGTCTTCGTTTGTGGTAAAAAAATCAGCGAAAGCTATAGGCTTGTCATCAGTATCACCTACGGAGGCAAGATCCTCAAGACTTTCGTCTGAGACAACTTCTTCTGCACTATCACCTTCGTCATTACTATCATCGCCAAGTAATGCTACGTCAGAATTAACATTGCCGAAAGAATTACTACCATCAATATCTGCACGATCACTAATTGCCTTAGTGAAAACATCGCGAATCTTATCAAGCGCAACCTTATCTTCAAGAAGATCAATACCGGACTTCCCAATCTCAACCGCCTCGCCTGTCAGGGATGTCAGTACCCATTTAGAGCCGATTGAATTAACAGTACCAAGAATTTGTCCGTCTAACTTGCTTACCAGCACATAGGAACCAACTTTTTCAGTGCCTGGATCTGGAAGAATTGAAAATTCGGTTGCTCCAAGGTCTGCATTAATCGTGACTGTCGGGGTTGTGCCTCGAATACCCATCGTCGCGACAGGCGTTTCAATACTCATATTGCCTGTTGGTGCAATCTCACCCGTCACGAACACAAATGCACCTTGGACCAAATTAAACGCCATGCTGTTGGCAGCATCACCCGCAGCATTGTAGACCAACTCGTCAAGAATCATGGTAGCATTTGATGAGAGCGAAAACACCGTTTTATCGACGAAGGTAATACCCAAGTCGCTGTCATCTAAAGTCCGAACAACATCACCCTCAAAAACTGGGTCTTCTAGTTTCAATTCGACTTCGATGCCATTTACGCTTTTGCTGAATGCCTGACCTGACAGAGAAATCACCTTACCGATTTCAACCAAATCGGTACTAACATCACCTTCCACAGCATAAGCTGCAGGGCTTTCAGGCCCAGCTAAAGCTTTGATAGCATTGAAGGAAAGATTAGCACCATCCACATTTCTTAAATCCTGCCCCCCCTCAGATCCGAAATAGTCAATAATCGTGATTTGGTTGAGTTCGCTTGTGATCAGCAAGTCATCACCGGAGCGACTATAGTCTCCAGCAAACAAAAGATGCGCATCATCTATTACCAACGCTTCGATATTAGCATCAGCTACAATCACTTTAGCGGAGTCGGTACTAGAACTCGAAGGAGTAGATTCATACATTTAGATTTGCTCCATGCCCCCGACACCTCAACATATATATAGCTTTTTTGAGCTACTGTCCAATAATACTAGGTGATATGACGACTTTCCAACATCGTCGTTAATTCAATTGAAGATGGTTGGGAAATTAGAATGATCTAGCTTGACGAAGTTTCGCAGAAAAAAGAGGATCTATGCTCTAATTTCGAAGCGCTTCATCTTTTATCTTCAATATTGGCTTCAGTATTAGATCCAAAATAGTTCGCTCACCGGTTAATATATTTACGGTTGCAACCATCCCGGGAATGATTTTTACATCATCAGGAAATGAACTCGTATCATTGGTAGTGATTATCACTCGAAAGTAGGATTGTTTGTCTTCATTTACGACGGTATCGGCACCTATTCGCTCAACGACGCCTGTGAACGATCCATATTTAGTAAAATCATAGGCAGACAATCTGATATTCGCTCTAAGGCCTGGTCTGATAAATGCAATGTCCTGGGGACGAATTTCCGCTTCAATCAACAACTGGTCTTCAACCGGCGTTATCTCTGCTACCGTTGAACCAGGTAACAAAACTTCTCCGACGGCGGCAACATTCAACTGATTGACGATACCTTCAACCGGAGACCGCAAATCTGATTGCCGCACCTTTTCCTTTGCTTCCTTTATCCGCTCAACAACTGCTGTTAAATCAGAATTGACCAACGAATTGCGTTCAAGGGCGGTAATGACGAAGTTAGATTCCTCAGCTTTTATTTGTGAGTCAGTTTCATTGATTTCCGCTTCAATACGGGAAATCGATGCTGAGGTAATCTCTAGATTGCCTTCCAAGTCTAAAGTCGAACGCTTCGCCTTAATAAACTCCAGCTCAGGCACAGCTTTTTTCTTAAATAAATTCGTAGTTAGTTCAAGTTCACGCTGGGCCAGTTCCAGTGCCTGAACCTGCTTATTCACATTGGCATTTGCTTCAGCCAGAGCCTGAACTTTCTGAATTCGCCGAAAACGACGTATTTGCAAATTTTCCTCAAGGCGTTTTACATTTGCTACAAAAATCGCTTTTTGATCCTGAATAATCTTGTCAGAAAACCTTGATGCATCACTGCCTAGATTGAACTCTCTATTGAGATCAATCTCCAATTTCAAACGAGCAGATTCCGCACTGAGTTCAATTTCGCGTTGGACCAGTTCGCTTAATCTGGCACTTTCACCAGTATTTTCCATTTTAACCAATACATCGCCAGGCTCGACCAAATCTCCTTCCCTAACTAATATCTCTCTGACTATTCCAGCATCAAGGTTCTCGACCAATTGAGTTTGACTGGAAGGAATAACCCTTCCAATTCCAACGGCGCCCTGCTCAATATAAGATATGGAAGCCCAATAAAGAAAACTCGACAAAATTAGAATGATCAGGAACAGGAACATCCAAGCGCTTTTGGAGCCTGCTTGCTCAGTTGCTTTCCTAATATCATTGGCAAAATCGTAATCATTTTTTTGCATCTGAAGTACTCTGGACTTTCAAACGATTCTTGGGAGCCGCCTCACGGAGTTTACGCAACACATCTGCTTTCGGGCCATCAGCAATTATCCGACCGGCGTCGATCACAATAAGCCTGTCAACGAGCGACAAGAGTGAGTTGCGATGTGTGGCAATCAAAACTGTTTTGTCTGGGGATAGCCAGTTTTTGAGGCCAATGACCATTTGAGATTCGGTATTTCTATCCATTTGGCTTGTGGGCTCGTCTAAGTAAATCACGCGAGGATTGGAGATGATCATGCGAGCAAGACCAACCGCCTGTCTTTGCCCACCAGAAAGAGACCGCCCCCGTTCGCCAACATTCATATCAAGGCCCATTGGATGTGTGCCAACAAAAGCAGCAACGCCTGAAACTTTGATTGCAGTTTCTAATTGTTCCGCCCGTTCAGGATGGGCCAATAATATGTTCTCTCGCAAAGAGCCAGAGAACAATTCAGTTTCCTGAGCAACATAGGCAATAGCGCTTCGCAACTCTGCAACGGGATAGTTTCGAATATCAGTGTTGTCCAAAAGGATTTCGCCAGTATCTTGCGTATACAGGCCACTTAGCAGCTTTCCGATTGTGGATTTACCAGATCCAACGCGGCCAATAAGTCCAATTTTTTCACCTTCGTTAACCTTGAAGGAAATGCCTTTAATCGCGCTTGAGGCCTGCCCCCTATAAGCAAAATTAATATTACGGATGTCGAGGGAACTAGAGGATATTTCAGCAAATATTCCGTTTGTTTGTCGATTGTCGCGCTCCAAGCGCATCAGATCACTAATTTTTCTATAAGCACTGATAGATTGCTGCATTCGTGCAAGAGTTGCCGCAGTATTCCCCAATGGGGCCAAAATACGACCGACCAGAATATTTGATGCAATGAGTGCCCCAACAGAAATCGCACCATCAATTACAAGAAAAACACCCCAAGCGATGACGATAACGCTCACAAATTGTTGGACCAACATTGCAAAATAGATTGCTATTGACGACCACATTCTCAGCGAAACGCCTGAGCTTGCAGAATGGGAAACCGCCTTCTCCCACCTTTTTTGAAGAATGCCCTCAGCCGAGATAGCCTTGACCGTTTCAATACCAACCATTGCGTCAACTAGAACCGAGTGACGATTTGTAGCCGCAGCCTGATTTTTTTCAACGGCCCGCTTCAAAGGAATTTGAATAAACAGTGTCACCAAAATAACCAGAGGCACCGCTATCATGGGCACTATCGCAAGCTCTCCAACAAGGAACCAGAGTACGGTTAAAAAGATAAAAATGAAGACCACATCAATGACAGACGTAATCGCAGACGACGAAAAGAAATCTCGCACTGAGTCAAATTCTCTCACCTGATTTGATATTTGACCGGCATTGAGCTGCCTATCAGCCATCCGCACATCCATCGCCCGCTCAAACAGATTGGATGAGACCGCTAAATCGATGCGCTCGCCTGAGTTATCGATCATTTTAGCGCGCAAGAGCCTCAATAAAAAATCGAATATCAGGGCAATGACCACACCCGCCGCAAGTGACCATAGTGTGGGTATCGATTCGTTTGGGATCACCTTATCATAAACATTCATTACAAATAGAGGCAATGCCAACCCAAGAAAATTTATAGTGAAAGTCGCGATAATTACGAAAGACCAGTTGGGCCAAAAACGTCTAACTACAGGCCAAAACCATGCTTCATCGGTTGCAGCAGAAGGCCCCAGGTCTGAAGCGTTATCAAGGCCAGAAATGAGAGGCGCAGTCAAAACCACCATGTCATGGCAATCTCGGATCGCGTCATTTATTGAGATCGACTTTTGAACCTCTTTTCCATCTTTATCTCTGATCCAGAAATCGAGTGTCTTAGCGTCGCTATCTTTATTTATCGCAACACCCAAATTCCCATTTTTAAAGAAAATAATTACTGGAAATAATAAACCAGACAAAGCTGCCGGATTTTCTTTTCTAAAGTCCGTCTTCATCTTAAGGTTGTGGGCGGCCCGCCTTATCAAAGGTAAGGTGAGGACTCCGTTTTCAAGCGGTATGCCTTGTATCGCTTGCTTTGCGGAGAATGGTAATTTGTGAAGCTCGCAAGCCTTGGAAACAACAGCTAAAATCTGCTGTTCCGTTATTTTACCCACATCGTTTTCGCCTTTAGTACTTCCCTGTTCGGCGTGAGTGGTATTTTCAGCGCTAAAATCACTTTTGGTCATATATCTCAATAGGCATTGTTTGGTGAATTTCCAAACACTTTTTTCAATTAGTCAGGTGAGCCCTAACTAAACAGCAGTCACCCAAACAGCTCTATTTGAGTGGCGGGATAACAAAACCGGAAAGTCCAAAATTGTTTGAAGAGCCCACAGGCGCAGATACCGCTGCATCGCCGCCGGCTGGCTTTTCAACGCCTAGCTTCTCTAGCAAAGTGCCCATATGTGCCAGCAACTGATAGCTGGCAAACAGACGAATTGATTTTGCATTGGAAAGCGCGAACTCATTTCCAAAGCTGGTATTTTCTGCATCCAGCACATCCAAAAGGCTTCGTTTATTGGCATCGTATTCGTTTTGATAAGAAGCAACTACTTTTTTGTTTAGTGCAACTTGTGCATTCAAAGCATCAATTTGCGCTTTGCCTTTAGACAGTCGCGCCCAAGAAATACCCACTGCCTGTTCCAGTTCACGGATTAAAATATCGTGTTCAGCAAATTTTTCAGCTTCTCGCTCAGCCAATTCATTGACGCGCGCGCGTTTAGTGCCGCCTGCGAAAAGATTCCAACGCAATACAAGCATTGCTCTTAGTTCTTCATTCTTTCCAGGCGTCCCCGCCAAATTTTCACCGCGCGTAGCGAAACCCTCCAAATACAAATTTGGATAAAGATTGGATTTAAATTGGTCCCTATCATAGCCAGCAATGTTGATTGCTTCCATGGCAGCAATAACACGCGGGTTATGTTGTTTTGCCATCAAAAGGGCTGCACCCTTAGATTTAGGAATTCCAGGAGCATATTTTACTGGGCGCAGTTTGCTCGGTCTCGCGCCAACGGTTGCCGCAAATTTTTCAATCGCACTTTCACGGGCGACATCAATCTGCGCAACCAAAGCTCTTGCCCCTTCAAGACGCTCTCTAGTTTGCTCAACATCCCCAATAGGAGCTTTGCCACCGTCCAGACGTGCAGTTACGACCTTCAACAAAGTAATATGACGGTCCACAAGTTTGTTTGCTAAATAGAGCAGTCGATTATGGCGCTCGACGTCGATATAGGCCTCAATCGCGTTGATGGCCACAGCTTCCGATCTAGCCAGAATTTTATACGAGGCAGCGGAAATTCTAGATTGAGAACTGTAGAAGCCATTCAAGCGATCAAAACCATCAAAAAGAATTTGGCGGAAGCTGATAGTAACCTGGCGCCGTTCTCTCCATGTATCATTAAGATCAGGGCCCAGGCCTTGAGGCCTATCAATCTTTTCCCTCCCTATATCTGCTGAGACATCCAATTCAGGAAGGAAACGGCCTTTTGCCTGATCTAGCACGCTAAGGCTGGCGCTTCTGCTTGCTTGAGCAGCTGTTATGCTAGGATTTGTGGCAACCGCTTGACGAACTACATCAGCCAATGATTCAGCATTGGCTGTGGTTGGCATAGCCAAAAAAACGGAGACAAAAATGGAAATTAAACGCAATACAGTCATCAGATAAACCCAGCCAATTAGATTTTTTTCCCTAATTACCTATATAGGCTCTCAGAAAGGTGTTTGGAGTCAAATGAAAAAGTGTAATGTTTAGTTAATTCTCCCACTAGCTTTCTGATTTTATGTAGATGTCACGAAAATGTAACATAAATAGCTGCATGTTACCCAAGGTGATCCTATTTACTTGTGGCTTCATAAACACCATTCCAGCTTGGTCCGGGGGGATTTTCCTTAAATTCAGAGATTCTTGTTTCCATCATGAATAGATAGGTGCTTGTTGTTTCCTCAATTCCCATTCGCTCGGAAATGATCGCCATTTCCTCAAGCGATTCAAATGCCGATGTCCAATCCTGTCGATGGTAGGCAGATAACATCATTGCATTCATCGCTCGCAATGCGATGAAATCCTGATGCCCTGCAGCCTCTTCCCCGCCCAATAATGCGTGGATGCGCTCCGGTTCTGTTTTACCTTTCACCTGGATCAAATCGATTTCGATGGTGGCAAGTTTGT
>JAFMHL010000022.1 GCA_017854535.1 Nitratireductor sp. | reverse complement strand
TGAAGAGCAGCAGAAACTGAACCCGCAAGGTGTCTAGAAAACGCGGGGCTATTCACTGTCTCAGTATGGATGAAGAATTGATAAACCAGATTGAAACCATAAACGAACGCCAAAAAGGCTGGATGGAACCCAAGCAATACTAGCGGAACCTGTAACAGCACCATGCCCGTAAAATGCCCTGTCCAACTTTGGCGCAAAGCAGTTGATAAATTGTAGTGTTGGCTGGAATGGTGATTGACGTGTTCTGCCCATACCCAACGCACTCTATGAGCAATCCTGTGATAACAATAATACCGCAAATCATCGATCAGAAACGCGATCACCCCAATCCACCAAAAAAACCCTAGATCGAAAAACTTGAACTGCCAAAACCACATCAAAATTCCATAGGAGATGAAGCCAAATAATATGCCTGCAACGACATTGCCGGTGCCCATCAGTAGACTGGTCAAAACATCATAAACCTCAAACTCGCCCACGGCTTTGAAAAAGCGCACAAAGATGATTTCAATGAAAATTGCAGCAATAAAAATTGGTATGGCCAATTGGGTGACCGCTGGAAAACTTGGAAGTTCGTTCATTGCAATTACCTTGTCTCTTCACGTTAAGCTGCTTCTGACAATTTCAGGTTTTCGAACAATTTTAGCGCCGCATCTTTTTGTTCATCGGTTTCGAATTGGAGGCTGATTTTTGGTAGCGTCAAATCTTTGAGATTGAGAACCAAATCGTTCGGATCATTGTTTGTGATTGAGCGGATTTCTCCAACACTCATAAGCCGAGCAACATGTTTGCTTCCCATCACATGAACCAATCCAAGATGATTAGCGGGTTCTTTTATTTCGATCAAAGCCTCGCATCCATTTTTGGTAATCATAACCTTAGAACCAAAAACCACGGATGGAAATTCGTTCAATAAGATCGCCTGGGCTTGAGAAGCAGTATTGATCAATCGCGGCGGCGTGTTGGCTACAAAACGCACAAGAACCACTGCAGATATTATTCCAACTAGAACCAAAGGCCCCAAAATCTCTAATGGCATAGTAATCCCACCGACTAATTATCGAAAGATGTCACAATCCAACTTTTACTGCAAATAGAGGATTAAAGTTAAACACCAAACATCGCGGCTTTCCATAGGGCCCATTGTAATTTCATCGAGGAAGGCCTTTGATCTTTGCCTTCAAGGACCAACGCGACGTCTTGAGTTTCAAGTTTTCTGATTTTTTCAGAACTGATAACTAGTGGTAAGAAAGCAGCCTGAGCTTTTTTCGGTAAGCATTTGATTGCGCGTCGAGCTTTGTTTAAATGTTCATTTGCAAAAACTAACTGAGCTTTAATGATCTCATTATGGGCAGCGGTATTTCCATAATACCATAAAGCTGCATTCAGCTCGTTTTTCTCCAACTCACGCATGGGGATGAAACAGCGTTGCCTACTTCGGTCATAAGGAAAACGCGCAAGCATTCGTTCCAAGCCTGTCGCAACCCCGGCATGGCCGCAAGCATCAGCCAAGCTTGTATTTTCCTCCACACCACAAACCAGCGCCGTCATGTGATAGATGAAACTTTCGGTTTCTCCGAAATAGGCGTCCAGCGTATCCCTGTCTGGCATCGGATCATTGTACAGATCGAATACACGAGCATCCAGATATCGTACGAAACCATCAGATGAGAGTTTATACCTCGCAATCATTGCCAATAGCGCATTGGCCAAAGGGTTAGCATTAGCCTCGCCATCGCGTTCACCATTGATGACATCACGCCACCATTGCAGCCTGATCTGACCGGGCATCGCCTCTTGGACCAGAAATGAAATTCGCCCAATTTCGAAATGAAACGCCTGAAGAACAGCCGCAGCTTCCCTTTGCTCCTTGTTCACAAACAATAGGCTGGCATATAAAGGGGGATCATTCTCGCGCAGTAAATCCAGACAAAACTGGCTTTGATCGCTCATATCAAACAGCCAATAGTCCTGCTGCAACAGCGCGGTTTTCTGCAAGCAATATATTGAAGGTTCTCACCGCTGCGCCCGTCCCCATTGAATCAGCCTGAATCAATTTGTCTTTAAAGGCTGCACGAAGTTCTGAAGCAATGGGAACCAGATCCATGCCTGTCCCAAGAAGCAAAACTTCTATTGAATCAGCTTCCGCAATCAAAGCATCAAACGCGCTTAGTTTTAGATCCTCAGGGCTTGCAACATTCCATCCATAAATGCCTGATGGTAGACACAAAATACTGCCTCGATGGCTCATATCTGCAAAGCGAAAGCCACCATTGCCATAAGCATCAATTGGTGCACGGCCAGGAAAATGAGCATCGCGTATTTCGATCCCTTTCCCCATTTTGCTTAGTTCATTCAAGCTTGGACGCCCCATAGATCAATCCAATTGGATTGGCTGAGTATTGGCGGTCTTCTGCTTTTCTTTCTCAATATCACTCATCTCTGCGCCAGCCACCTGACCGGGACGAAGATTGAACAAAATCAAAACGGGCGCAGCGATAAAGATCGATGAATACGTACCAACCAATATACCGAAGATCATGGCAAAACTGAATGGCGCTAACACCTCACCGCCCAAGAAATACAAAGCGAACAAGGCAACCAAAGTAGTCGCAGATGTCAATATCGTTCGCGAAAGCGTGTCATTGATCGACTTATCCAATAGCTGCGGAATAGGCATTTTCTTGTATTTGCGCAGATTCTCCCTGATGCGGTCATAGACCACAACCGTATCGTTGAGCGAATAGCCGACAATGGTCAAAATGGCCGCAATAGAGGATAGCGAGAATTCCAACCGAAGGACCGCAAACATACCGATAGTCAAAAGAACATCGTGAACTGTTGCGATGACAGCGCCAACCGCAAACTGCCATTCGAATCTGAACCAGATATAGATCATAATGGCTAAAAGCGCCGCAATAACCGCTAACGTGCCTGTTTGAGCTAGTTCACCCGACACGGTTGGCCCAACAACCTCGACCCGACGGAAATCATAATCTTCGATCAATGCATCGCGAACAAGCGCTTCAACACTTTGTTCCGCATTATCAACGGTTCCCTGACTTTCCACCCGAACCAGAATTTCTTGCTGTGAGCCGAATTCCTGAACCTGCACATCACCAAGGTTCAGTTCACCAAGCCGCGAACGCACATCAGCGATATCAGCAACTGCAGACTTGGACTTCAACTCGACGAGTGTGCCGCCTTTGAAATCAATGCCGAAATTCAAACTGATAGCAAAGAACATGATGATCGATGCGACCATCGCCACAGCGCTAACTGGAAAAGAGAACTTGCGGTCAATCATAAATTTGATCGAGGTTTCTTCAGGAATAACGTCCAGCGGACGTTTTGGAATTTCTTTCGGCTTTTGGTAGCGAACCCATAGTGCCATCATCAAACGGCTAAAGGTGTAGGCTGTAAACACAGTGGTGATAATCCCGATTGCCAAAGTAACGGCAAATCCGCGAATGGGGCCTGAGCCAAGATAGAATAGAATGAATGCTGCAATAAGCGTGGTAACATTCGCATCCAAAATGGTGCCAAAAGCTGTTCTAAAACCAGCGTCAAACGACTGGATCAAGTTCCGTCCGTTTCGCCGCTCTTCTCGAATGCGCTCATAGATCAGAACGTTCGCATCAACAGCCATACCCATGGTCAACACAATACCAGCGATACCCGGCAAGGTTAGCGTTGCGCCAAGCAAGGACAAGATGCCGATGATCATGGCAATATTTGCAATCAAAGCAAGGTTAGCAAGCAGACCGAGAAAGCCATAAGCCAATATCATAAAGACAACCACGGCTACCGCACCAACCATAGAAGCAGTCTGACCAGCAGCAATTGAGTCAGCGCCAAGTCCTGGCCCAACTGTCCGTTCTTCGATGATGGTTAGTTTCGCTGGTAGTGCGCCTGCGCGTAGTAATACAGCCAAGTCATTCGCAGACTCAGGCGTGAAGCTACCAGAAATCTGACCAGAACCACCTAAGATCGGCTCACGAATGACGGGCGCTGAAAGCACTACATCATCCAAAACAATCGCGAACGGGCGGCCTACATTGGCTGTAGAAACCTGCCCAAAACGTGTTGCGCCTTTTGTATTAAAACGGAACGAAACAATAGCCTCATTCGTGCGCTGATCAAAACCGGATTGGGCGTCGACCAAATCTTCACCACTCACAATGGCACGGCTTTCAACCAACCACGGCACTGGCGGATCGGTGTCTTCGAATAAAACTTTAGTCCCTGCTGGTGGACGGGATTGAAGCGCATCGGCAGCGGTCATTTCGGATGAAACAAGATGAAACGATAGCTTAGCCGTCTGACCCAAAATATCTTTCAAACGGGTCGGATCGTCTAGACCAGGAAATTGCACCAATATCCGGTCATTGCCTTGCCGTTGAACGATAGGCTCATTGGTACCAAGCTCATTGATACGTTTGCCAATAACCTGAATAGATTGGGTGACCGCACTAGACATAGCATTATCGATGCCCTGATTGTTCAGGGTCAGACGGATCAAGCCAGTTTCTGGCTCGCTCATGTCAACTTCTTGCACACTGCCCTGTCCGAACAAACCGGCATTGATTGGAAGTGTCAGCTCACCCAGCTTTTCCTTCGCAAGCTCTAGTTGTCCGTTGTCACGAAGGCGAACATCTATGCCATTGATGCCTTGTGGTTTGGAAAAACGATAACCAATTTTTTCTGCCCGCAGTATACGCCGAGCATCATCTTCCAACGTTTCAGAGCGCTCATCTATCATTGACGCGCGATCAACCTGCATGAGCAAATGAACACCACCCTGCAAATCCAGACCCAAAGTCATCTGGGACTTAGGCATCCAATCCGGCAACATCTCCAATGTTGATTTGGACAGCAAGTTTGGTGCGGCATAAACCAGACCAAGCAACACTGCGAATAGAATTGATAGGATTTTCCAACGGGAGAAATAGAGCATGATTGCTTTCCAACAGACTGCAACAGGTTTTAATCAGGCATGATGCCTTGGCAGCATTTTTTTATCAAAAACGAGACGGTGGACAGATTAATCTATCCACCTCAATTCGTTTTACTTTGCAGGTTCACCTTTGACCCGCACTTCAGCCACCATCGCGCGCATAACTTTAACTTTTACATCTTTTGCAATTTCGACTTCCAACTCATGGTCATCAATGACCTTGGTAACTTTGGCAACAACACCGCCGCCTGTAACGACCGTATCATTGCGGCGAATATTGTTCAGCATTTCAGTTCTTTTTACTGCAGCCTGTCTTTGCGGACGGATAAGCAAAAAGTAAAAAATGATGAACATCAAAATGAATGGCAGGATGCTCATAATGAGATCACCACTACCGCCTGCAGTCTGGGCATATGCCGGGGTCACAAACATGAACCGGTCTCCAATAAAAGTGTCAAAATCTAAAACAGTATCCGTGAAAATCACCACGCATTACCGTCTCTGTGAAAGTTGCCGGAATATAGCCATCTTGAAGCGGATTGCAAACCAAACCAGTCAACGAATTATATGGAACAGATAAGCACAAAACTGCGAACCACAACCAATTTTCAGGGAAAACCTCAAAAAACTTGTGCTTTGCTTTAAGTTGTCCTGTTGCCATGATAAAGCGCTTCTCAAAACTCTGGTAATTTAAGCCAATTCACAGGATACATTTTCGCAATGCCCACCAAGAATGACGACCTGATTGTAACGCTGAATAAGAAAATCGACCGCTTGATTGCTGCCGTCGAAGGACTGGCCGATACGGGGCCGCAAGCCAAGATTGATCTGGATTTGGCCGAAGCCTTTGTCTGGAACCCCGAAAATCTGGCTTTAATGCCCGTGAAGAAGGTCAACCGCATTGATATGCCTTTGTTGAAAGGGATTGATCAGGTTCGTGACATTCTAATCGAAAACACCAGACGCTTTGCAGCAGGAAAACCAGCAAATAATGTTTTGTTGTGGGGCGCACGCGGCATGGGAAAATCTTCCCTAGTCAAAGCCGCACAAGCTTATGTCAATCAAGATCAAGGCAAGCAGAACAATCTCAAATTAATCGAGATACACCGCGAAGACATTGATAGCCTTCCGATACTACTCAACCATTTGCGAGAGAAAGTCGAACGAGTGATTCTCTTTTGTGATGATCTATCCTTCGACCATGACGACAGTTCTTACAAATCGCTGAAAGCTGCGCTCGATGGCGGTGTCGAGGGCCGTCCTGATAGTGTGATTTTTTATGCTACTTCCAACCGTCGCCATCTTTTACCGCGCGATATGATGGAAAATGAGCGCTCGACCGCGATTAATCCGTCAGAAGCTGTGGAGGAAAAAGTGTCCTTGTCAGATCGCTTTGGTCTTTGGCTTGGTTTTCACAAATGCAGCCAGGATGAATATCTTGAAATGGTATTTGGATATGCCGATCATTTCCAATTGCCATATGATCGAGACAAAATGCGTCATGAAGCCCTAGAATGGTCAACAACCAGAGGTGCGCGCTCTGGGCGTGTCGCTTGGCAATTCATTCAGGATTTGGCTGGGCGACTAGACGCCACAATATAAACGGCCCACATGCAGCATCGCGATGCGGGCCATTTTTATTGATATCACTCAGTAGGACTTAACCACCGAGATATTTGATCGGGTTTACCGGTTTAGAATCCTTGCGAACTTCAAAATGCAACATTGGAGATGTCGCTGAGCCAGTTCTGCCAGAAACAGCAATAACTTGTCCGCGGGTGACCTGCGTATTTTTCGCAACACTGTTGGATTTGTTATGAGCATAGGCCGTAACCAGCCCACCAGCATGGCGGATCAATACAAGATTACCAAAATTCTCAAGATCACTACCAGAATAGATAACCACACCGTTTTCTGCAGCTTTTACAGCGGTACCTTCTGGAACTGAAATATCAATACCGTCATTCGGTTGGCCATTCTTGCTTGCGCCAAATGCAGTAACAACCTTACCACTCACAGGCCAGCGCAATACGTCAATACCCGTAGCAGCTGGCGCCTTTGTATCAACAGAATTGGTAACGGTCTTGTCTACAGTCGGCTTCACATATTTTTGAGGTGCTTCGGCAACTTTTGACGAGGTAGTCGCTTTAGCAACCTGAGTTGCTGCAGCCGTACCCGGAATTTTCAGCGATTGTCCAATGCGAATATTGCTGTTCTGAAGGCCATTCACTTGCATAAGAGACGATGTGCCCACATTGTATCTTGAAGCGATTTTCGACAGTGAATCACCTGAAACAACCGTGTAACTTCCAGATGAAGAGCCAACAGATCCTGTCACAATCGAATAATCAGGAACACTTTCCTGAGATCCATCTTCAGTCCAAGGCTTAGGCTTTGCCCGAGGTTGAACAATCGTATTGGACGGCTGAGCATTATTCGTGTTCAACGCAGCCATTTGTTGCGGACTTTTCGTCGGCACAGCAACATTGTTTGGATCTGCTTGACCAAGATTACCGCGATAGGCGCTTGCTGCCTTGGTACCAGGATTATTATCAGGTGCAGAGATTGGCGCGTTCTGAGAGTAAATATAGGTTGGAATGACAACCTGTTGACCAACTCTCACGCTAGATGCATCCTGAATGTTATTCACACGCATGATCTCTTTGACAGGAACCCCATAGCGTTTTGAAACGTTGTAAAGCGTCTCGCCAGATTGGATGTTGATTGCAGTACCACCTGCACCAGTCCAGCCACCTACCCGATTAGATGCAGCGGCGGCAACAGCCGGAGCTGCAGCAACTAGAGGCTTAGGCGTGGCAATTGCGCTTTGAACATTGGAAATGGCACCAGTTTTAATGGGATCAACAACCGAACGAGCGCTTGGAAGCGCTTGAGATGTTACCGTTGGCTTTGGCAATGCTTGCCTTACAACACCGGAATCATAATTTGGCGTAGGCGTATAGGTTGGTTGATTATTAGAATATGCATTTTGCGAAACAGGCTGATTGTAAGTCTGACTAGCCACATGGTCCGGCAATGCTGAACGCTGTGATACAGCGCCAAGCGGTGTAGGATTGGGGCTAGATGTGCCAATTGAGGCCGTAGTCATCCGGTCCACATTATCAGGATAAGCGTTGTTCGCCTGCTGCGCCTGTGACTGAGGCAGAGCTGCATACAGATTGCGGTCAAATCTGGTAAAGTCAGAACTGCAACCAGTAGCGAAGCCCGCCATGATTCCGATGAAAGCTACCTGCGACAGGCAACGTAGTCCATTGTTCGATACTAGAGAACGCATTACAAAATACTCACGCGATACATTAAATTCAGGATTTCATTAAACCCCGTTAATCTTACCGCAGAGTTAAAATTTCAAATTTTATTGATTTTTATAACGTTACGTCATTCATTTTTGCATTGAAATGATCAAAAACAGTTCAAATCAGCTTTTTGAACATAATATGGGCGTCGACCATTCCTTTCGACGCATGTCTAAAAACACCAGGCAATGTGCCGATGATGTCAAAGCCAAGCCGTTTCCAAAGATCTACGGCGCCCGTATTGGTTGCTACCACGTAATTGAATTGCATTGCATGAAAATCCAGCCTTTTGGCTTCTTGCTGCGAATGTTCGCACATTTGGGAGGCGACGCCTTTTCCTCTTGCCGCAGGTGAAACGATATAACCACAGTTGCAAACATGTGCACCGCGCCCCGTTACATTTGCTTTCAGCATATAGGTTCCGAGGGTATTTCCACTTTCGTCTTCAGCAACATAAACATTGTTGGAAGAACCAAACCAATATTCCCTGCCTTGATCACTGGTGCAATTCTCGTGCGGATAGGTTTCACCAGCCGCAAAAACGGGCTCAATAATTGACCAGCAGTTTTCCCAGTCTTCATCTTCTGCTTTTCGAATAATCACAGACATCAGATTGCTTTCGCCAATCCAGCCTTCAAGGGCTGCATGCGAACGTCAAACATTTCTTCAACTTGAAACCGCGAACCAATTTTTACAAGTTTCGTCATTTTTTGCGCCCCATCACCAGGCCCAATAGGAGCGACTATAATTCCGTTTGAAGCAACTTGATCAATCAGGTGTTTTGGAATTTCTGGGATTGCCCCATTGATAATAATCCTGTCGAACAAAGCATTCGGCAATCCATCACGGCCATCTGCATGGGTTACCAATACATTGGTAATCTTGAGCGTATCGAGCCGCATCCGAGCTTTTTCGACAAGTGTTCGGAACCTATCTACGGAAGTGACCTTCAATCCCAAATGAGACAACAACGCCGCCTGATACCCAGAACCGGTCCCAACTTCAAGCACGCGGTCTTTCGACGTAACATCCAAGGCCAGAAGGCATCTGGCCACCTGATCGGCTGACGTCATAATCTGTCCGCACTCTATTGGAAACGCACCACGTGCATAACTATCATCAAGAAAAATGATGGGAACAAAGTTTTGGCGTGGAATGGCCTCAAAGGCACGGAACAATCTTTGCTCCATGATGCCGGCCTGACGTAGTCTAAGCAGTAAGCTAGCAACGGCTTCTCTTTTATCGGTTGGCACTGGACCCCCTAAAAACAAAATCCGGTTTCGTGGTATTAATCATTTTAATCAAGATTTAAAACTTACTACGTAGCGTTTCTGCGAAAACTTCATCAGTTAAATCCAATTTTAACGGCGTGATGGAAATACGTTTTTCGTCAAGTGCCCGAATATCGGTTCCCTTGTCCGCATTGTCACGCTCACGCCCAAACCGAAGCCAGTAATATGGGAAACCCCGCCCGTCATGGCGTTTTTCCATGAACAGTCCGTGTGTAAACGTTCCCTGCCTTGTAATCTCAATTCCGTCCACTTCATCGGGCGAACAGTTTGGAAAATTTACATTCATGCAGGTGCGTTTTGGAAAATCTGTTTCCATCAACGAACTAATAATCTCAGGCGCATGTGCTTCGACAGTTTCCCACTTCACGGTCCGCAACCCGTCATGCCAATCATAGGCCTGGGAAAGCGCAATAGAACGAATACCGAGCATCGTTCCTTCGATCGCACCAGCGACGGTCCCAGAATAAGTAACGTCATCGGCTATGTTTTGACCTGAGTTTACACCAGACAAGATCAAGTCTGGCGCTTCTGGCATGATCTCGCGCACTGCCATGATCACGCAATCAGTCGGCGTACCCTTTAATGCAAACTGCCTATCGCTTATTTTGCGAAGGCGAAGAGGCTCTGACAAGGTAAGCGAATGGGCAAGACCTGACTGATCAGTTTCAGGCGCGCAAACCCAAATATCACTTGTGAATTTTTCTGCAATTCTGATCGCTGATTGAAGGCCTGCAGCATGAATGCCATCGTCGTTGGTTATCAAAATCCGCATTATGCTTTTCCACTAATTACAGTTTTTCCGCCCATCAACGGAACGAGAACAACAGGCACACGAATGGTTCCATCTGCTTGCTGATAGTTTTCCAGCACCGCAATCAACATGCGACCGACTGCGACGCCTGAGCCGTTCAGTGTGTGAACATGGCTGATCGTTTTGCCATCTTCTTCACGATACCGCGCATTCATCCGCCGTCCTTGGAAATCGCCACAAACTGAACAGCTTGAGATTTCCCGATAAGCTTCCTGACCTGGCAACCAGACTTCGATGTCGTATGTCTTGCGCGCGCCAAAACCCATATCGCCTGTGCAAAGCGTTATCACACGGTAATGCAGACCAAGCAATTGAAGCGTTTTTTCGGCGCAACCAAGCATCCGCTCCAATTCTTCGATGGAACCTTCCTTGCCCGTAATGGAAACTAGTTCGACTTTGTTAAACTGATGCTGGCGCAACATGCCGCGTGTATCGCGTCCTGCAGAACCCGCTTCAGAACGGAAACAATAAGTCAGTGCGGTCATACGAACTGGTAGATCTTTTTTATCCAAAATTTCGTCGCGAACCAGATTAGTCAGTGGAACTTCAGCAGTTGGGATGAGCCAACGATCATCAGTTGTTTTGAACAAATCCTCAGCAAATTTTGGCAATTGGCCAGTGCCATACATCGTCGCATCATTGACCAGCAATGGCGGTTGCACTTCCAGATATCCATGCTCCTCTGTATGAAGATTGAGCATGAACTGACCCAATGCCCGCTCTAGCCGAGCAATATCGCCTTTAAGCACAACAAACCGCGCTCCTGATAACTTAGCCGCGCGATCAAAGTCCATGTCATCGCCGATTGCTTCGATCTCAAAATGTTCTTTGGCTTCAAAACCCAAATTCGGTTTTTCGCCATGTTCGCGATACAAGACATTGCCGCTTTCGTCAGCGCCTTCCGGCACATCATCTAAAGGCAGGTTTGGCGTCGTGCTCAAAATGGTTTTGATTTCTTCGTTCAGCGTCCGCTCAATGGCTTCCGCTTCGCTCAAAAACACCTTCAACGCGCCAACTTCAGCCTTCAACGTTTCAGCAACATCTGCTTTGCCCTGCCCCATGGCTTGGCCAATTTCTTTGGATGCAGCATTGCGGCGCTGCTGTGCATCTTGAACTTTACCCACATGAGCGCGGCGTTTTTCATCCAACTCGATCAGCTTGGCTGATAATGGGGAAACGCCGCGGCGAGCAAGACCTTGGTCAAAAGCTTCGGGATTATCTCGGATCCACTTGATGTCAAACATTCCAGGCCTCAAATACAAATATCATTGCGGCAAGAGAACCAAAAGGAATCCCTGCCCTATCTTCATTCATCGTGTAAACGGATGATCAGTCGGTGGCAATATCTGTCGAGGACGATGCTTCTTCTTCGCGCTCTTCTTTGCGGCGTTTTTCAATAATTCGAACGCAATAGATTGAAATTTCATAGAGAAGCAATGCTGGAACGGCCAAACCAATCTGACTAACAGGATCAGGCGGCGTCAAAACTGCCGCAGCAACAAAGGTAACCAAAACGGCATATTTGCGTTTATCTTTGAGCCATTTTGAATTTGTCATCCCTGCCTTTGCTAAAAGCGTAATGACCACCGGCAACTGGAAAACCAAACCGAACGCAAAAATTAGCGTCATGATTAGGCTAAGATAGCTTCCAACGGCCTGCAAGTTTTCAATCTCTGCCAAGCCTTCTCCACCTGACTGCTGCATGGAAAGAAAGAAACTGGTCGCCAACGGCATGATCAAAAAGAATACAAGGCAAGCGCCGATTAGAAATAAAATCGGCGTTGCAATGAGAAACGGCAGAAACGCGCCGCGTTCGTTTTTATAGAGGCCGGGAGCGACAAACTTATAAATCTGCGTGGCAATCACGGGAAAGGATATGAACATCGCCCCGAAGAAAGCGATCTTGATTTCAACGAAAAACTTTTCTTGCAGTGCCGTAAAGATGAACTTCACGTCAGTTGTGCCGGCGCCCTGTTGATAGGGAATAACAAGAATATTGAAAATCTTGTCGGCAAAGATGAAACAGATAACAAAAAATACAGCGATTGCCACCAAAGACCACATCAGCCTCTGACGCAACTCAATCAAGTGCTCCATCAAAGGCGCGCTTGAAGCATCGATATCTGTGTCGTCGCTCATGCTTTCTTACCTGCAGCTGGTTTCTTTTTGGCAGGTTTGCCGATTTTAGCCGTGGCTTTTGCAACTGGTTTGGAAGCGGGTTTTTTGATCGGGTTTTTGGCAGCGGATGCAGCTTTGCCCGGTTTATTCGCAGCCACCTCTGTTTTTCCGGTGAAAAATTCAGGCGTATTTGGTTCCGGCTTGGTCGCCTCAGCAGGTTTCTTGGCTGCGGCAGGATCAGGCAGCTTTGCATCCGCAGGTGCTGTCTTAGTTGGCAACACAGATGCGTCCATCTGCTCTTTGACCTGCTTCTTAAACGCTTCAGTTGAGCTTTTAATATCCTCAAGCGGCTTGAACGATTTTCCAGTTGCAATCTTCTTTACATCTTCAAGATCGGCCTCTTTAACCGCGTCATCAAACTGCTTTTGAAAATCACCGGCCATTTTGCGAACGCCGCTCATGGCTTTACCAAAAGCACGCAGCATTTGCGGCAGGTCTTTGGGTCCCACCACAACGATTGCCACTACAGCGACAACCAACATTTCTGTCCAGCCAATATCAAACAAGGATTATTCCAATACACAAAGAGCAGGCCGAAAAACTATCGGCCCGATGCGAATGCCGCTCCCAAACACAGGAAGTTAGCTGGTTTTGGTTTTTTCTTTGATATCTTCGACCGTCTCAGACGCGTTTTGATCGATTGTCTTAGCGACATCTGTCTCTTCGTCTTTAAGGCCTTTTTTGAAGGAATTAATGCCCTTGGCAACATCACCCATCAAATCAGAAATTTTGCCGCGTCCAAACAACAAGACCACAACAACGGCAACAATAACAATCTGCCAAACACCAATCTGTCCCATTACTCACTCCATAATTTTGTGGGTTACGTTGCACGAAACCCAATCTGTCCATTACGCTCATTATAGCGCTGTCTCATACTCTACTGCAAGCAGGTAACAGCACTCAATTCTAATATGGTCAACGGCTTTAGTCTTAGATGGTGATGAATCAAAGGGATTTCACCCTTTGGCAATAAATTAATTTTCAACTCACCAGTCAAACCGAAGTCCACAATGCATTTTTTATAACCCACTGGCGCTAGTTTTGCTCCGTCTTGAAGATCATAACCCTGTCTTTTTGCGCAGATATTTCCATCCATTGGGTTTTCTGGGGCAAAGTATCATTCGCCAATTTCAAATTGATCACCAAATTATCTCCCGGAATGACAGCTTTTACCAACTCAACACTACCAACCATCCGCCTTGAAATTGCAAATGCTTGATGAAACTGCTCATCGCCAGTTTCATTCAACGCATTATTCGATTTGAACTTCACCCTGCCAATGCCATCGGCATTGCCAACCTCAACTCTAAAATCAGTTGGCCTGACACAAACGCTGAAAGTTTCACCAACCGTGGCATTTTCATACTCTTGTGGAAGATCGAAATCCCCGATGATCGAACAAATTTTTCTGCCGTCAAAAATTCCGTCAAAACTGTTCAGCTCAGTAAAAAACTGAGCTGAAAACAGCGAATTCGGGCGCGAATACAAATCATCACAGGTACCGACTTGAATAAGTTCTCCATCGCGCATCAAAACAATGCGGTCCCCGATTTTCAGGGCCTCTTCAGGATCATGGGTAACGATGAGAACCGTTGAACGGGTTTCACGCAACAAAGAAAGGGTTTCATCTCGAACATTTTCCCTCAAACGCGCATCCAAACCGGAAAACGGCTCATCCATCAACAAGATGCCAGGCTTCGGCGCCAGTGCCCTGGCCAATGCTACCCGTTGCTGCTCTCCACCAGATAAATTATTTGGGTAAAGCTCGGCAGATTTTCTCAGGCCCACAGTTTCCAACATCCTAAGAGCATGCTCGGTGCGCTCGCTGCGATTAAGCTGGGTCAATCCGAACTCCACATTTTTACATATGTTCATATGTGGGAACAAAGCAAAGTCTTGGAACACCAATCCGACACCGCGTTTTTCCGGCGCAATGAGGCCTTTGGGGTTGGACACTTCTTGATTATTTATGAAAATGCTACCCGATGAAAGGTTTGCCAGACCAGCCGCAAGGCGCAGCAAAGTGGTTTTTCCCGATCCAGATGGTCCAAGCAAACAAACAACTTCACCCGGTGCAATGTCCAAACTGACATTTTTCAATGTTTGCTTTTCGCCGTAGTGATGGGAAACATCCTGAAAGCGAATATTTGAAGCAATTGTAACGCCAGGGCGGTAACGGCGGAGTTTTGCCGTCTTATCGCGAGGCGTTATCATTTGATCGCCATTTTTCGGAATTTCTTTTGAAAACACCGTCATAGAAAACACGCACCATATTCGGGTTTAAACCCTAAACAAACAAAAGCCGAAAGGATTAGCTATTCCCCCGTCTCTATCATCTAGAAAAGCCAGAACCTAGTTTTTTATTGGATTTTGATTAATCTCAGTTTTTCTTGCTGAGAATACGGTCGTCGTCCGGGAATATTTCAGCGGCCATTAGTCCCTTAGGACCGCTCCCAAATCGCACCAGCACCATTTGCCCTGGGCGTAATTCTGCCAAGCCAAAACGACGAAGCGTTTCCATATGGACGAATATATCTTTGCCGTCTTTAACAACAAAGCCATAACCCTTGGTACGATTGAACCATTTTACGAGAACGCGTTCCAATCCGCTTTCAGGTTCTACTGAAACATGGGTGCGTTGCTCATCCGCAGGGTCTGGCTGCACTGCGGTTGAATCGTCCATCGATAAAACGCGTAAAGCTTGCCATCCGCGATTGCCTTGAACAGCTTCGCAAACAATCCGCGAGCCTTCCAAAACAGTGTTGAAACCATCTTTTCTAAGGCAAGTAACATGAAGCAGAACATCGGGCATAGGTTCATCAGGAACGATAAAGCCAAATCCTTTTGATACATCAAACCACTTTATAGCGCCGGAAACTAGGACTACTTCGCTTGACACATCGCCTGCAGAAGCATCGACAACCGAAGACCCGGAAGTTTTTGCTTCCGTTCCAATAGTACCACGCCCGGATTGAACCGGTGATATTGGTTTGGCCCCCATGCCGCCCGGACCCTCTCCTCGCAATGCGCGGCCCCACTTATTTACGCGCGCAATCATTGATTCCTTTTTCATAGTAGCATTGCCACACAGTGTTGCAGCAAGTGTTTCTTTCGAAAAAACCAAGTTTTTATGGATCTTTACATGTTAATGAAGTTCAACTGTATGTTTTTGATGAAAAAACAGGCAAATATCGACGTGTTCCCATGTGTGACAAAATACACAGTAACCAGTCAAGTAGGGTACTATCTTCTAATCATCGGCCCTGAACCAAAGGCAAACCGACAGATTGCTGCTTAGGTCTCCAATCCTAATCACAGTCAAACAAAACCCCGGAACGTTCCTCCCCGTTCCGGGGTCTTTTTATTGAATTCTAACTTAATGCTCTTTCCCGCCCATCATCATGGCAGAAAGAATGTTCGAATAATCATCTGTCCACGGGGCAACCTGATCTGGCTTTATCAATTCCAAGTTTGGATCATTTGCCAAATCTCCAAGTTCCTCATCGTTTTTCGTAATAAACGCCACCGTACTTTTCAATTTCATAGTTTCCTTTGGAAAATCGTCGCCAGTGACAGAGCCCACACGAGCTTGCAGGCCCAATTCCTTGGAATTTGCAGCAAGCACTGGCGCCAAATCCATGTGCCTATTTGATATATGCATAACAAGCAGACCGTCACTCTTCATTTTACTGCGATAAAGCTGCATTGCCTCTACCGTCAAAAGGTGAACTGGAATTGAGTCTGATGAAAACGCATCAATGATCAGCAGATCGTATTTCTTGTCGGCTTCCCGTCCTAGTGTCAGTCGTGCATCCCCAACGATCATTCGCGAATCCAGCGCGCAATTTGGAACGAAACCAAAGATATCTTTGCGTGAAGCAAGATCAATCATGAGTTGATCTATCTCATAAAAATCCCAAGTTTCAGCTGCTTGCTTGTAACAAGCCAAGCTTCCAGACCCAAGGCCAACCACTCCCACATTTTCGATTGTTCCATTTCGTCTTGCACGCATTGCACTAATGGAACGGGCCATACCGCTGTTATAGTGGTAATAGGTCAATGGCTCAGGACGGCTGCTACCAAGCTCACCTTCATTGTTGCCTAGTTTAACAGCGCCATGAACTGTAGTGCCGTGTTGTAACGTGCGAAGGCCTGACGCTTTTGAGCCCAAAACAGTTGTGACACCAAAAAAGCTGCGTTCTTTGAAAACGGGTTGATCAATCTGGAAGTTTAGAAACAAGAAAAATGTAAGCGCGAGCATCAAGCCGCTCTGCTGAAAAGCACGATATTTAACAAGCAATATAAACATCAAGCCAATCAGAATGATGCTGATCAGAAGAACCAATATCACTTTCGAGTTTGGAATATATTCTTGCCAACTACCATCAAGAACAAAAATCACCGAAAAAGCTAATGCGACCACCATTGCAGATGATTTCAAACCAATTCTGGAAATTTCCCTACTTGCGAATAACGATACAACCAAGAGTAAGGAGTATTCTGCAATTTTGACAAATAACACAGGAGCAATAAGGCTTGTGAATACGCCCCCTACTAATCCACCAACGGACATCAGCAAATAGAATTCTGTCAGATGGATTGCGGCAGGTCTTTTAGCTGCCATTGCCCCATGTGCAACCAGCGCCACCAAGAAAAACAACGAATAGTGAAAAGCAATATTCAACCAGCCGGGAATTTGAAGTTGCGGAATGCAAGAAACCAGTCCTACCAATACAGCCGGTACCAGAAATTTTTCCAATGTTTTAGGCGCAATGACTTGGCGCTTAGCAAAAACAATAATGAATGTGGCTAAGAAAAGGGCTAAAGGAATTACCCAAAGAAATGGAGCTGAAGCAACATCCGTAGATACGAATGAAGTGACCGCAACCAACAATGCAGAAGGAATTGCCGCTAAACCGATCTAGGTCAGCCGATCCGCTGTGCTAGGTTTGGTCCCTAAAAATTCGTTCGCATCACAATTGCTTTCATAAGCTTCCCGCGAGCGCATCATCAGCAAAGAGCAAATTGCGATTCCAATCGCCAAAACAACAAATCCGCTGCTCCACATCATCGATTGGCTTTTTACCGAGAACAAAGGCTCAAAAAACAAGATGTATAAGAACAAAGGTGCAAAGCTACCAATATTGCTCGCCGCATATAAGAAATACGGATCTTTCGCATAAGGATGCTCAGTTCTTGAAAACTATGCTTGCAGCAAAGGTCCGTTGGCCGAAACAGCAAAAAATGGCAATCCAACCGCTACCGTAAATAAACCAATAAGCCAGGGCACTTGACCACTGTTAGGTACATCAATCCAATTTTCAGGAATTGCGATCGGCAACGCAACAAATGCAATCAACATCACGCCAAGATGTATCAGTGAAGAATTGCGGGAGCTAAAATATCGAATTAGAATATGTGCATACCCGTAACCGAGCAATAATATGGTCTGGAAAAACACCATGGCAACAGACCAACCCCCCGGTGAACCACCTAGTTTTGGCAATACAATCTTTGTAAAATAGGGCTGAACTGAAAATAGCAGAAACGCACTAAGAAAAAGAGTAACGGTGAATACTGGTACCAATACCGAACCAAATATTCCTAAAAAATGTGGTTTTGTAGCGGTAGTTCCAAACTCTGACATTGATATATCCCCGATTTCCTTGATCGAGAAAATAGAGAACAAAGTTTAACAAATAGAGAAATGGGTTTTGGCTGGCTAACTCAAAAGTCAATTGATCGCGTTGTTCATCTTTCCATAGATCGCGTCAGCTCTATCTTCAAATGCACGGGTAAAGCGCTTAAATGCCGTTTCAAACATGCTCCCCATCAAAATACCAAGCATTTTACTCTTGAATTCATAATCGATAAAGAAAACGACTTCGCAGCTATTGGCACCCGTCGGTACGAATTTCCAGCGATTATCAAGATACTTAAATGGACCATCCTGATATTGAACATTGATGATATTGTTATCCGGATCCAGCATAACCTGACTGGTGAAGGTTTCCCGTATGGCCTTATATCCAACGGTCATATTCGCAAGAAGCATGGTTTTACCACCCTTTTCGCGACGAGATTTCACAGTAAGTCCCTCGCACAAAGGCAAAAACTGCGGATAGCGCTCCACATCTGCCACCAGGGCAAACATGTTTTTCGCAGAGTGCAAGACTGGATGCGTTTTACTGAAATTTGGCACGTTTATTCAGGCCTTTGCAGCCATCTGATTGTCACGCGCTGACCGCAGACGGGCAAAATCTTCGCCAGCATGATGCGATGAACGCGTCAACGGCGTAGAGGAAACCATCAGAAAGCCCTTGGTATAAGCAATCGTCTCGTAGGACTTGAATTCATCCGGTGTCACGAATTTGATGACTGCGTGATGTTTGCGGCTTGGCGCTAGATATTGCCCAATTGTGATGAAGTCTACTTGGGCAGTTCGCAAATCATCCATCAATTGCAACACTTCATTTCGCTCTTCGCCGAGACCAACCATGATGCCAGACTTGGTAAAGATCGTTGGATCGAGTTCTTTGACCCGTTGCAACAACCGGATCGAATGAAAATAACGCGCTCCTGGACGTACCGTCAGATACTTCGACGGGACGGTCTCCAAATTGTGGTTGAAAACATCGGGCTTGGCCGCAACAACCTTTTCAAGCGCGCCTTCCTTGCGCAAAAAATCGGGTGTCAAAATCTCAATTGTTGTCTTAGGAGATTGCGCACGAATCGCTTCAATCGTCTCGACAAAATGCTGAGCGCCGCCATCATCAAGATCATCACGATCCACACTGGTAATAACAACATGCTCAAGACCTAGTTTTGCAACAGCATCGGCAACATTGGCAGGTTCATGAACATCCAAAGCTTGAGGCATTCCAGTACGCACATTACAAAACGCACAAGCCCGCGTGCAGGTATCCCCCATGATCATCATGGTCGCGTGTTTCTTTGACCAGCATTCACCGATATTGGGGCAACCCGCCTCTTCACACACCGTTACAAGCCCATTGGCTTTAACAATCTTGCGTGTTTCTTCATAGACCGGAGAGCCGCCAGCTTTCACACGAATCCAGTCTGGCTTTTTCAGCACAATATGTTCCGCACGCTTGGCCTTTTCAGGGTGACGCGGTTTTGCGATTGTATCGAGAACAGTTACCATTTTAGCTCTTTCGTTTTATCGCTGGCTTTTTTGTAGTTTTCTTTTTTGCCGGTGCTTTTTTTGAACGCGTAACGCTTACTGGGGGCCTTGCCTCAGAATATTCTGGTGCCGCATGATATATGGGCGGCAAATCACTGTTCAAATCTTCTGGAGAAGTAGAAGCCAAGTCATCTGAATTAGTCGCAGAACCTCGATCATTTTCAGACCCCGTTCGTTTATTGCGCTGTGCTTTTTGTTCCCGCTTGCCAAAAAACCAAAGAATGCCAATGGCTCCAAGCGAGGCAACAACGAGGTTACCCACAAACCCATACCACTGGAAACCCAATATTGACGCCGCTGTGCCGCCGACAAAGGATCCAGCAATGCCAACAAGAATATTGGTCAGCAGTCCATGATCGCGGTTCATAACGCGTTCAGCGATCCATCCAGCCAGGAGGCCGATCAGCAACATGCCAAAAAAGCCAACGCCAGCCATACCCATAATCATTGAAGGTTCGTTCATATCAGTGCCTCAAGCGATCATACGCGCAAGCTACACAACAATTATGGCACCAATCGCTGATGTGATGATTTGATTCACAATCGGGCTACCAGTTGAAAGATTGATCTTAAGTGCGCTGAACAAAAAGCCGCCAACGAAAGAACCAACCACACCAATGATAATGTAATAAAGCAATCCGCCACCACCAACGACGATACTGGCAAGCAATCCGGCTACTGCGCCTACTGCAAGAAATATGAGTAAAGCTTTGATATCCATGTTAATTCTCCTTTTTGAAATTCAACCTTAAGCGTTCAACGCACGACCATAAGCATCCAAAACGCTTTCCTTCATCATTTCAGACAAAGTAGGATGTGGGAAGATCGTATGCATCAAATCTTCTTCGGTGGTTTCAAGACCCATGGCGATAACAAACCCTTGGATCAATTCGGTTACTTCCGCGCCCACCATATGAGCACCCAAAAGCTCTCCAGTTTTCTTGTCAAAAATGGTTTTGATCATGCCATTGTCTTCACCAAGCGCAATCGCCTTACCATTGGCATTAAACATATAACGCCCTACCCGCACCTCTTTACCGGCGGCTTTTGCAGTTGTTTCGTTAAGGCCAACAGACGCGACCTGTGGATGGCAATAAGTGCAGCCAGGAATTTTGTTCTTTTCCATAGGATGAACATTCGGGAGACCTGCAATTTTTTCAACGCAGATAACACCTTCATGTTCGGCTTTGTGTGCCAGCATTGGAGGGCCAGCCACATCACCAATGGCAAAGACGCCATCGACATTTGTTTTGCCATAGCCATCGATTACAATACATCCACGGTCAGTCTTAATGCCCAGCGCTTCAAGACCTAGGCCTTCTATATTACCTTGGACACCAACAGCCGAAATCAGACGATCTGCCTCGATAATTTGTGTCTTACCGTCTTTCGTTTCAACGGAGGCTTTTACAGAATTTGCGCCTTTATCTACCTTGGTGACCTTGGCTTCCGTGATGATTTTCATACCTTGTTTTTCAAGCGCCTTGCGGGCAATGCCTGAAATCTCAGGATCTTCCACAGGCATGATATTCGCCATTAATTCCACAACCGTAACATCGCATCCCATCGAATTATAAAAGGATGCGAATTCAATGCCGATCGCACCGGAGCCCATAACCAATAATTTTTTCGGAAGTTCCGCTGGAACCATGGCCTCAAAATAAGTCCAGATCAGTTTGCCATCGGGCTCAATTCCCGGCAAAGCGCGCGGGCGGGCTCCTGTGGCAAGAATAATGTGCTTAGCGGTGTATTCGCCCTCGCCTAACGTTCCCTTTGGCGCAGGATGTTGCGGCTCCATCGCTTTCTTTGTGGATTTGCCAACGATAATCTTACCTTTACCGGCAAGTTTCGCTTCGCCCCAGATCACATCAACTTTGTTCTTTTTCATAAGAAAGCCAACGCCTCCGTTTAGTCGAGCCGATACACCGCGTGAACGTGCGACAACATCTTTGACATTGGCCGTCATTTTGCCTTCAAGCGTCAGACCATAGTCCTTCGCATGATCTGCAAAATGTTTGATTTCCGCTGAGCGCAAAAGTGCCTTGGTCGGAATACATCCCCAATTGAGGCAAATGCCACCAAGATGCTCGCGCTCGACAATCGCGGTTTTCAGACCTAATTGAGATGCCCGAATAGCGGTCACATAACCGCCCGGTCCTGATCCAACAATTATCACGTCATATGCATTGGCCATTGCCTGCTCCTTCACTTCGGGACTGACATCCCTGTTTAAACTTTGGAAGCAGGCAAATGTTTATTTCGCCAGCATCCCGTAAATTTCATCTTTCAAAGCCAAGCGTTTTTTACGCATAACTTCCATATTCAAATCATCAGTCGGTTCTACATCTGTTTCTGCTCTATGAACCGCTCGGTTAATTTCGTGATATTCGTCAAACAGTTTCAAAAAATGTGCATTTTCTGTTTTCAGCACATGCATTTTTTCAACATGCTCTGGAAATTCTTCGGCTAATTCGTGAGGTGTATGGGACATAAAACGCTCCTTTGTTGTTATGTCCAAAAACCCTAGCTGCTTATTCCCGTCTTCTCCTTGATTGAAGTCAAACCTTTCGCTCGGATTAGCTCAGCACCGCCTTCATTAATAACCACTCACCTTTTGCGTCTTCTTCGATCTTTGGAAGTGACTTCATCTTAGAAAATCCCTTCGCTTCATAAAGCGCGACAGCTGGTTCATTATCGCTCTCCACAACCAAAGCTGCGGTTTTGTAATTTTGCTCTTTGCTTCGTTCGAGTGCCCAATTGACCAAACGCCCACCGATGCCATTACCCCTAGCTTGTGGGAATACTCCCAAGCTATCTATGAACCAATCTCCAACTGTTTCACCAAACAACTCGAACACTGGAACAAATCTTGGAAATAGTCGTTTTATTTCATCAATCTCATCATCAGGTTCAGGCATTTCATAGACTGTAACTGCTCCCAAAACTTCATTCTCGTTTTCTGCAACAAACGCATTTTTCCAGCCGAAAATAGAGCCTTTATCCGCAAACCTCTCACGGGCGAAAACCAGGACATCTTCCGCCTCGCCAGTTGTCACCGCATGTTGCCAAAAAGCCAAAGACATTCCAAAGCTGGCCATATTATCAATAATTGCCAAGTCTGCGGCGTCTTTTTGCGTTGCCTTTCGTATGGTAATTGGTTCATGTACCATCATAATTTCAACGTCAAATAATGTGAACTTCAAAACAACATCAGTGTAATTTGCAGGAACATCAAATGGACTTCGCCCTAAGCCTCATTTCAATCGATAACATTATGGATTTACCAGTATTGCTGAGCGGGATTGGTATGCTGCTTGTTCTATTGTTTTTGGTTCGTTTTCTCCGTTCTATCTTTTCGCTTCACTTAATTACTGCATTCACCAGCCTGATGTATGCCTTCGCAATTTTGGTTGTCCTATCGAATTTTGGTGGGCAAATCGCCAATGCCCTCGGTCTTGAAAACGCGCCCCCTCAATCATCCCAACATCTTCTTGACGATAGGCACCAACGCCTCGCCTAATTTCACTGTGTTTGCATCATCCAAATGAACACCATCAATGGGCGATGTCTTGGCAGCGCTGCCTCCGTCGAAAAATTCACACTTTTGTTCATTCGCCACCTGAGCATATAGCTTTGCCAAATGGATTGAATGTTCAATCCCACCCTTAAACATCTCCGCAGTAAACACATCTTCCGTTTTGCATAGCGGCGGCGGTGAGACCACAAGCACTTTCGGCTTTGGCATATCTGGTCCAGGAACATGGTTCCGAACAATATGAACCAGTCTGCGCATCCCTTGCATGGCTGCAATTGCTGTTCCGGCAATATGCGGTTTCATGTCATTGGTACCCAGCACCAAAATCACAAGATCAAGCGGCGCGTGGGTATAGAGTGCCGTTGGTAATGTTCTTGCGCCATTCCGGTCACTATCAGACAAATACTCGTCATAAGCTGTTGTCCGTCCTCGCAGCCCGTCCGTGATAACCTCCACTTTCGATCCCAAGCCAGCGGCCAACACGTCCGGCCAACGGCAAGCCTTTGGATGTCTTCCGCCAGTCGCCGGATCAGAACCCCAAGTTAGCGAGTCGCCATAGCAAAGGATGGTCTTTGCACCCATCCCCTTAAACCAACATCCCCATTGGGTTCTCGATGTAAGTTTTAAATGCACCGATCAGCTCCGCACCAAGCGCGCCATCAACAGCACGGTGATCGGTTGAAAGCGTCACGGTCATCACGGTAGCAATGGCCAGCGCACCATCTTTAACCACCGGACGCTGCTCACCAGCCCCAACTGCAAGAATGGTCGCATGGGGAGGATTCACCACAGCCGAGAAGTTGGAAACGCCCATCATTCCCATATTAGAAACAGCCGTTGTTCCGCCTTGATATTCTTCCGGCTTCAACTTGCGCTCTTTCGCGCGTTTTCCGTAATCTTTCATTTCGTTTGAAATGGCAGACAATGTCTTCAATTCTGCTGAACGAATGATCGGCGTAATGAGGCCTCCTGGAATTGAAACAGCAACACCCACATCAGAATGTTTGTGCATCACCATATTCTCATCTGTCCAAGAAACATTGGCTTCCGGAACATCACGCAATGCCAGCGCCAGCGCTTTGATCACCATGTCGTTGACCGAAAGCTTGTAGACAGGCTTGTCGTCTTTCATCGGTGCAGATGCATTGAGCTCGCCGCGCAATTTCAACAATGCATCCAGTTCACAATCAACGGACACATAGAAATGGGGAATGGTTTGTTTGGATTCTTGCAGGCGCTTTGCAATCGTTTTGCGCATACCGTCATGCTTGACCAACTCGTAACTGTCTTCTTTGAACAATTTCAAAGTTTGTTCTGCGGACATTCCAACAGGTGCAGATGCAGCCGCTTTTGGTGCTTCGCCAGAAGCTGATGCTGCAGAGGTAGCCTTGCCTGTGCCACCCGCAATCGCTGCTTCCACATCGCGTTTGATCACGCGTCCATGAGGACCGGAACCTTGAATAGCGGCAACATCAACACCGCCATCTTTAGCAATACGTCGCGCCAAGGGTGATGCAAACACGCGTTCGCCGCTAATAGAAGCAGGAGCCGATGCTGGCGCAGCTTGAGGCGCTGGTGCAGATGATGGAGCTTCAACCTTTGCTTCAGATGTTGGCGCAGCAGCTGGTGCAGCCCCACCACCCTTCGCAGCTTCTGCAACATCTTCACCTTCTTCAGCTAAGATAGCGATCAAGGCATTTACCTTCACACCCTCTGTGCCGCCAGCAACCACGATTTTCGCGATGATGCCTTCATCAACGGCCTCAACTTCCATGGTTGCCTTATCCGTTTCAATCTCGGCAATGATGTCACCGGAAGAAACTTTGTCGCCTTCTTTAACCAACCACTTGGCAAGGTTTCCCTCTTCCATCGTCGGTGACAATGCAGGCATCGTGATATTAATCGGCATGTTTAAGAACTCCCATGTTCCCGTTAGTGCGTATCAGTTTTCCGCAGAGCAATTTGAACGCTCTAACGCAGATTTTGTCGCATTTCCTTGTCCATCCAACGATCCCGTCAAATGGGGAAAGGCTCTTAACTCCGGCTTTCTTCAGCAAGGCCAAATTGACCATCGTTCAAAAGCCGTTCTTTGGTTATCAGCACCCGCCCATCATCGGCCGGGATAATCTCTGCAAGCCGCGTAAGGCGTTTCGCCTCGTCCACAGCCCTTAAAATGGCTTCATCGGGAGCAAGCGCCCGATTGTATAAAGCTTCCAGCGCGTCTTTCGTGACAGCAACAACAATCTTCCTGCCATCCATCAAAACCTCGTCCGAAAATCGGTCATAACGAACAGTTCTGATGTCGAGACGCTGGAGCATTTATCTGCCCCTATCGATACGTCACAGCCTTAACAGCCTCGATCACCTCGCCGACATTTGGCAGCGCAAGTTTCTCGAGATTGGCCGCATAAGGCATTGGAACATCCTTGCCGCAAATCGTGATAACCGGAGCATCCAGATAATCGAACGCCTTCTGCACGATTTGCGCAGCAATATGATCACCCACAGAAGATTGCGGGAAGCCTTCTTCGACAGTCACAAGACGGCCTGTCTTTTTCACAGACGCGATAACAGTTTCCATATCCAGCGGACGAATGGTGCGAAGATCGATGATTTCACAATCAATACCTTCTTTGGCTAGTTCTTCGGCAGCCTTGATCGCATAAGTCATGCCAATGCTGAATGAAACAATCGTGCAATCACTGCCCTTTTTGTGAATGCGCGCTTTACCAATCGGCAAAACAAAATCATCCACTTTCGGCACATCAAAGGATTGCCCATAGAGAATTTCGTTCTCAAGGAAGATAACTGGATTAGGATCGCGGATAGCCGCTTTCATCAGGCCTTTGTAGTCGGCTGCCGTATAAGGCATCACGACTTTCAAACCAGGGATATGACCATACCATGCGGCGTAACATTGTGAGTGCTGAGCACCCACACGGGCCGCAGCACCATTAGGACCACGGAACACCATTGGCGCACCCATTTGACCGCCAGACATATAAAGCGTTTTGGCAGCAGAGTTGATGATCTGGTCAATCGCTTGCATGGCAAAGTTGAACGTCATGAACTCAACGATTGGCTTCAGGCCAGTCATGGCCGCACCGACACCGATACCGGCAAATCCATGCTCTGTAATCGGCGTATCAATAACGCGGCGTGGACCAAACTCGTCCAGTAACCCTTGGGTGATTTTGTAAGCGCCCTGATATTCAGCAACTTCCTCGCCCATGATGAAGACATTTTTGTCAGCACGCATTTCTTCCGCCATAGCAGAATTAAGCGCCTCACGAACGGTCATGGAAACCATTTCGGTTCCTGCCGGAATATCGGGATCAGCAGCTACTTCAACTTTGATAGGCTCAGCAGCCACTTTCGCAGGCGCTGGCGCATCGGATGTTGTTTCCTCGGCTGCAGGAGCTGGCGCAGAACCGCCTCCGCTGGCAGCAGCGCTCACGTCTTCGCCTTCTTCGGCCAAGATAGCGATCAATTCATTTACCTTTACGCCTTCAGTTCCAGCTGGAATGACGATTTTGGCAATAGTGCCTTCATCAACCGCTTCAACTTCCATCGTCGCTTTGTCAGTTTCGATTTCAGCAATCACATCGCCGGAGGAAACTTTATCGCCTTCTTTGACCAACCATTTGGCGAGGTTTCCCTCTTCCATAGTCGGAGAAAGTGCTGGCATGAGAATTTGTACAGACATCACATTCCCCTTAAATCAAAATATCGGTGTAAAGCTCAGATGGCTCCGGAAGCGGATCGTTCTGGGCAAAGTCGGCTGCATTAGCCACGATTTCGCGAATTTCTTTGTCGATTGCCTTTAAATCATCTTCACTGGCAATTTTATCGGCAAGAATACGCTGTTTTACCTGTTCAATCGGATCGCTTTCGGCGCGCATTTTCTGCACTTCGTCTTTCGAGCGATATTTCGCCGGATCAGACATTGAGTGACCGCGGTAGCGATAAGTTTGCATTTCCAGAATGATAGGTCCTTGGCCAGAGCGGCAATAGGCAGTGGCAAGATCAGCGGCTGCTTTCACCGCGCGTACATCCATTCCATCCACCTGAATGCCAGGAATGTTGAACGAAGCACCACGCTGTGAGAAATCCATCATCGCAGAAGCGCGGTGAACAGATGTACCCATCGCATAGCGATTGTTTTCGATGATATAAATGACGGGAAGTTTCCAAAGAGCCGCCATATTGAAGCTCTCGTAAACCTGTCCTTGGTTAGACGCGCCATCGCCGAAATAAGCCATGGAAACGTTTTCACTGTCGCGGTACCAATTGGCAAAGGCCAAACCAGTTCCAAGTGAAACCTGACCGCCAACAATGCCATGGCCGCCGTAAAAATGTTTCTCTTTCGAGAACATATGCATGGAGCCGCCTTTGCCTTTCGACAAGCCGCCGGAACGTCCGGTTAGTTCAGCCATCACACCTTTTGGGTCCATCCCGCAGGAAAGCATGTGTCCGTGGTCGCGATATCCGGTAATAACCTGATCGCCCTCAATGGCCGCCATTTGCATGCCAACAACAACCGCTTCCTGTCCAATATACAAGTGGCAGAACCCGCCAATATGGCCCATCCCATAAAGCTGACCTGCTTTTTCCTCAAAACGACGAATGAGCAACATCTCGCGATAAGCTGCCATTTCTTCTTCTTTGGAAAGATCGACAGGCTTAGGCGCCACCATTTTGGTGTATGCATCTTTTGTGGTTGGGGTGGGTTTCAATTTGGGCGGTTTTACAGACTTGCCCTTATTTGCCGAACTGGCAGCCATATTTTTCTCCCTGACAATCTACTCACTTACAATTACCTTTTGTAAGTCTCCCAACACAATAGAACAGAAAAAATATGATCAAGCAATTGCATAAATTGCATGGCTGATCGCACCGTAACTACCTAAAACATTGAGGAATTTCCAATATTAACTGACTTTCAGTTAATATCGCATTTGCGGCATTTGAGAAGCTTTGCAACTATCGAATAGTTTGGCGTTAAATCGGGTTATACAAGATAACCAGTTCGCCAGGAGCAGATAAACCAAGTTGACTGCGCGCAGCTTCATCCAAAGCATCTTTTTCCAAACTGCCAACTGTGAGTTGATCAACACGGCGCTGAAGCTGTTCACGCTCATGGGTCAGTTCCGCCAACACGCTTTTCAGGCGCAGCTTTTCTTCATGCATTTCAGTTTTGGTATGGATGGAATAACGGCCAGTCTGCGCGTGATAGGCAAAATAGCCCAAAATAGCAGCGCAAAGGCATGGAACAATAAAGCCGGAGAAACGGCTTTCGCGTTTTTGACGTGTGGACACAGATACTAATTCCCGAAAATACGCAGGGGATACTCAACTTCGGTAAAATTAGACCAACAGACTTAAGGAAGGGTTTACAGTATAAAGTCTGGACGACGTTCGGTTCATTCAAAGAACCGGGTTTTGCCAATCCACCCATCTACCATGAAAATCAGCGCGCCCAAGCTCGTAGGTTTTGCCAGATGGCCAAACTGTCATGGTGAGCAATGCGCCCTCATCCGCACCCTTACCATCACTTTCCATGGAAAGTCGGATAAGCGGCGCTGCGGTAGTTGCTGTTGAACCATGGTTTTGAAAAAGCGCTTCGCCCCTAGCTTGTAAAGCTGTCGGAAAATACTGCCATGCAATTGTATGATGAAAAACAGATGCACGGTTTTTCGCGCGATTATTCAGGCATTTTTCAAGCCATTCAATCGCATCGCTCTGTTCAACCAAATGATCGGGATTGTTCTGCGCTAAGTCAATCGCGGCTTTGGTGCGTGTGACGCGTTCAATCTGATCCGGCCAGATATAAGCCAACATGCGGATGCAATTGGCGTCATTGCTGATATCAACAGGTGTAAGATCACAAGCTTTTCGGCTCGAAATGCGCAAATCACCCATAGCTGGGATATCCCCACGCCATTCTGGCGAAAGAACTAGTCTTGAATCGGGATTGATCGAGAACTCATCCGTTTGTATGCCATAAAGATCGGGATATAAGTTTAGCCCAGCGCTTGCTCCCAACTCGTACAAGTCTATCGGCAAGTTAAAGCGCTTTGCAATCGCATGATAAGCAGGAATGAGCGCTGCTGAGCGGCGAACTTCATTGGTTTGGGGCGCTGACTTCATAAAGTCGATGATTGCAGCACCTTGGCGCTCCAACGCACCATTGATGATATCCCAAACCGTATCATCATCCATAAATTCAAAATTCGGGCGCGGCGGATAAACCGTCTGCAGCAACTTATCAGTTCCCATCAGCGCTAAATGGTTGATGGCTCCGCAAAGGCGCAGGGCAACATTATCAGCCTTGGCTGAATAGTCGCCTTTCCAATGAAAGATGTGTTGGCCAATTGCACTTTGCGCTTCAAGGCGCGCAGCAATCAATCGACAAAGCCGTCCGGTAAAGGCAGAACCCAACGCCTCACAAGCTTCGGCCTGTGAAACAAAACTTGCCCTAACGCCTGCCTCAATATCCTTCATGCATTATCCACGCATGATGCTGCGGCCAGCATAGACAGCCTGAATGCCAAGCTCTTCTTCAATACGGATAAGCTGATTATATTTCGCCAACCGGTCTGAACGGGCAAGCGAGCCTGTTTTGATCTGCCCGCAATTGGTTGCAACAGCCAAATCGGCAATTGTAGCATCTTCAGTTTCGCCTGAACGGTGAGACATAACGGCTGTATATGAAGCCTTATGGGCTGTTTCAACTGCATCCATTGTTTCTGACAAAGTGCCGATCTGATTGACCTTCACGAGGATAGAATTACCGACGCCCATCTTGATGCCATCGCGCAAACGGCTTGAGTTTGTGACGAACAAATCATCGCCTACCAACTGGCACTTATTGCCAGACAAATCGGTGTGGATTTTCCAACCTTCCCAATCATCTTCAGACATGCCGTCTTCGATCGAAATGATTGGGTAGTTGTTGATCAAGTCATCAAGATATTCAGCCTGCTCTTTCGGCGAGCGGGTAACGCCCTCGCCTTTGTAAACATAGTTGCCATCTTTGAAAAATTCAGTCGCAGCGCAGTCCATTGCAAGATGAATGTCATCGCCCGGTTTGTAGCCTGCCTTCTCGATAGATTTCATGATGAAATCAAGCGCATCCTTGGCGCTATTGATATTAGGAGCAAAACCGCCCTCATCTCCAACAGATGTATTGTGTCCAGCCGCATGAAGATCTTTCTTCAAGGTATGGAAAATTTCCGCGCCCATACGAACGGCTTCTTTCAAAGAGGAAGCGCCCACGGGTATGACCATGAATTCTTGAAAGTCGATCGGGTTGTCAGCGTGTTCGCCGCCATTGATGATGTTCATCATCGGCACTGGTAATACATGTGCATTAGCACCGCCAACATAGCGATATAGCGGTAGTCCAGCAGCTTCCGCTGATGCTTTGGCCACAGCAAGGGATACACCCAAAATAGCATTCGCTCCCAAACGAGCCTTGTTTGGCGTGCCATCCAATTCGATCATCATGCGATCAATTGCTAGTTGCTCCCCTGCATCGTAGCCCATCAATGCTTCTGCAATTTCAACATTCACCGCTTCAACAGCTTTCAAAACGCCCTTACCAAGATAACGGCTGCCGCCATCGCGCAACTCAACCGCTTCATGGGCTCCAGTAGAGGCGCCCGATGGCACCGCGGCCCGGCCAAATGAGCCATCTTCAAGCAAGACATCAACCTCAACAGTTGGATTACCACGGCTATCAAGAATTTCGCGGGCAATGATATCAATAATAGCTGGCATGGTCGTCTCCGAATAATTGTGCTGGTTTATGCACGGTTATAAACTTTGAATATTGGCCTTGCGATACAGCAAGACTTTTCTAGTTGCAATTTGTGACTGGTCCAAATGCCACAATTCTTCACAAAACTATCCCCGTATTGCCATATTTCAGTCAATTGGCGCGCACTTTTCAGCATTAGGAATTTGTTAATGAATTGATCAATGCTGATTGATTCGACTTGAAATTCAAATCAGGAGAGCGTCATGAACAAGCAGAACTTTCTGAACCAAAGTGAACTTATCGAACAGGATGCCGGATTGCTAAGCACTTCTTTGCGGGCAATTGTGCTACCTGCAGCCATCTGCATGGCTGGCATGACGCTCTTTTGGTCTTTACCTGCCAAGGCGCAATCTTTTTCTTGTGCTAGTGCTGAAACTTCTGCCCAGTTTGCCATTTGCAATGATGAAGGCCTTCAGGCAATGGACGAGAAACTTGGTACTATTTATGCCACTGCATATGTAAACACGAGCACAACGCCTGAACGGCAGGCAGTGACCCGTGCGCATTCAGAATGGTTAAAAAAGCGCAACGCCTGTGGAACTGATTTCACTTGTCTGAGCTTGCGTTACGAAGAGCGGATTACCGCGTTGTCTTCGCGCTCTTCTTAACAATCGCGTCAATGGCCATTAAATCTTCAAGCAATTGTCGCATATCTGACAAACGCATCATATTTGGACCATCTGATGAAATTGTGTTCTCCGGATCATCATGGGTTTCCACAAACACACCCGCTACGCCAACAGCTACCGCTGCCCGCGATAGATAAGGCACCATGGTTCTATCCCCACCTGACGAACCACCCTGCCCGCCTGGACTTTGAACAGAATGGGTTGCGTCGAAAATAATCGGCGCACCTGTTTCGCGCGCCATAATCGGCAAAGCGCGCATATCTGATACAAGGGTGTTGTAGCCAAAACTAGCGCCACGCTCGGTCACCAACACATTTGGGTTTCCGCTATCGGTAACTTTTTTAGAGACGTTTTTCATGTCCCAAGGCGCAAGAAACTGACCTTTTTTAACATTGATAACAACGCCGGTTTTAGCTGCAGCAACCAGCAAATCTGTTTGACGGCACAAAAAGGCAGGTATCTGCAACACATCCACATGCTTTGCCACCAAAGCACATTGTTCGGCCGTATGGACATCCGTCAAAATTGAAACGCCAAGCTCTTTGCGCAGATCATCAAAGATTGGCATCGACTCATCCATACCAACGCCGCGTGTAGCATCGATGCTGGTGCGGTTCGCTTTGTCATAGCTAGACTTATAAACGAACCCAATTCCGAGTTCCGTAGTGAGCTCTTTCAAAGCCCCAGCCATATCAAACGCATGTTGGCGTGATTCAAGCTGGCAAGGCCCGGCAATAAGCGATAAAGGCAAATGATTGCCGAATTCAGCTTTGCCGATTTTTACAACGCTGTTTGCACCGCTCATTTGGACTTCACCTCTTCAAACGCAATCACGCAACCTTGGCCAATGCTATGGTCAACCACCAACCGGTGAGCAATTTTGCGGGCTTCAATTTTCTTCTTTTTAAGAATCTTTTCGACAGCCTTTAAGCTTTTCACACCAACTGAAAAAGCCCTAAACCGCAATCCCCGCGCGCCACCTCCCGAATGGCAATTGCTTTCAATGCCATACCAAGCCTTTAATCCTTCGGCGCCATAGGCAGCGATATTAGCATTGCCAGATTCCAATTCGATCCCAAATGAGTGCGAATTGATATTGCGTTGATTTAAAACCTCTTGCAGGAAATATTGAAAGTCAGATGGGTTTGGCTCGCCCAAAGCAATCTCGGTTATCGAGACAGCGCCATTAGCGTGTTTCTCTAAAGCCGAGCGATCAATTTTTGGAACATTGACGCGCTCACATGTGAAAAACAGACTGTCCGGCGAGCGCAGATCCGCAGCAAAAGAAAGCTTGAAACTGCCTTCGCTTTCCTTGCCAGATGCCTCTTTAAACATGCGTGAAAATTTTAACTGGTTACCAGCACTGATACCAAGTTTCTTGAAAGCCTTTTGGTCTTTGTCAGCGTCATCGCTAGATAAAACCAAACTGGAAAACCCTTCATGGCCTCTCCGAAACCTGAACACCTGATCACGCGCAACGAAGACATTGCCTTTCAATGCAGCCGCTTCGCAGGTCTCCCTGTGACCTATAGCCAGCGGCTCAAGATAAGTACCATCTTTAAAAAAGACGCAGGCATTTTCGGTTCCAAATGGATGGCGCGCATCCGCAGCTACTGTGAAGCCGAGCGCGGATAACCGCTCACGCGATGCCTCTAAGCTGGTGACAGGAAGAACAAGGTGATCGACCTTGCGCGGCTGGCGTGGAGATGCTGACATGAGATCACTTCAGTTTGATTAAATATTAGAGATTTGGTTTGCCCCATTGGCTGCTTGTTTGCAAGGCATGCCATGCTCTTTGGGCAGCCTCGTAAACATCGCCCAATCCGCTGATATTGAATTATTGGATAACTGGGCGGGAAGTTGGTACTGGAACTTTGAATTTACCGCCAATTTCATAACGGGTGGCGGGCTCCAAAACGCCAGCAACATCTTTGAATTCTTCGACCAATTCCAAAGGCGGTTTTTCCACCAAAAGCTCAAAAGGATCAGGTCCAGTTGCATTGTTCAAACCAACTTGGATAACTGTAACAGGCTGTTTGCCTTCGGTCATTACCAAAGCCTCGCGATCAGCAATACTAACCACTTCCGTAGCTTCGGTATCTGCACCCTCTTCTTCAGATTCGCTTTCGAGGCTTTGGCCTTTTTTCCGCCCGCAAACATAATCGCGAATATCGATTGGTGCAGCAATGTTTGAAGGGCGTTTCAATTTTTCCAGTTTTGTCGGATTAAACGCAAACCTTTGTTTTTTCGCATCCGTCAACAGTTCGGCAGCCAAAAGATTGCGTTCTCTTCCGCTTGTTCCACCCAAAACAACCGACACAATAATCTGGTTATTCACCTTTGCCGCTGTAACGATATTCAAGCCACCAGAACAAATAAACCCTGTTTTCATGCCAATTGTTCCAGGAAATCGCCGCATCAAGGCATTATGATTTCTCAAGGTACGCTTACCCACTTTGATAGCATGAATACTAAATAACTCGGCTTCCTTAGGAAATTCTTTGTAAATTTGCCGCGCCAAAATACCCATATCATAGGCGGTTACATATTGGTTGGGATCGTGAAGCCCATGCGGGTTCATAAAGTTTGACGATCGCATACCGATTGAACGGGCATATTGGTTCATCATCCCAACAAATGCTTCTTCTGAACCGCCAACCGATTCGGCAATGGCAGTTGCGATGTCATTAGCAGATTTTACCAAAATGATCTTAAGCGCAGATTCGAGATTAAGAACCGTACCAACCGGAAACCCCATCTTACTCGGCGGTTTAGACAATGCATATTCAGAAATACGAACCGGAGACTTAAAACTCAGCTTGCCGATTTTGATTTGTTTAAGCGCAACATAGGCGGTCATCATCTTTGTGATCGACGCGGGATACCAGCGATTAAACGCATTCTTATGGCTATAAACCCGCCCAGTATTCGCATTGAAAGTTAGATTTGGCCCAAGCACATCTGCGCGGACTGGCAAAGCAATTACAAACAACAATGAAAACAGAATGAGGAATTTTGACAAATTTGGACTCACTAAAACGGTTTCAGTCTTACATCCCCACAATCACTATAACGGGTAACGAGTTGTTTTCAAAGACAACCTAAGCAGTATAGTAAATTATCCGGCATCAAAATTAATTGCGCTGGTAGGATGTCTACACCAAACGCCCTTGCTCAATCGCGGCTCCGATAAAACTTGCGAACAATGGATGCGGTTTGAACGGACGCGATTTCAATTCTGGATGATATTGAACGCCGATAAACCAAGGATGGTCCGCATATTCGATTGTCTCAGGCAAAAGACCATCTGGAGACATTCCTGAAAATATCAATCCGGCTTTTTCCAATTGCTCTTTATAAGCAATATTCACCTCATAGCGGTGACGATGACGCTCTGAAACGTCTGTGCTGTCATATATCTCGGCAATTTTAGAACCCGGTTTTAATGGATGCGGATAAGCACCAAGACGCATGGTGCCACCAAGATCACCAGCCTCTTCGCGTTTGACTAATTGGTTGCCTTTCAACCATTCAGTCATCAAACCGACGATATGGGTGCCTTTTTCAGAAAACTCTGACGAGGTCGCGTCTTTGATGCCAACAAGGTTACGCGCGGCCTCAACACAAGCCATCTGCATGCCGAAGCAAATCCCAAAATATGGAACCTTCTTTTCGCGGGCATATTTGGCAGCCAAAATTTTACCCTCAGAACCGCGTTCACCAAAGCCACCGGGAACTAAAATACCATGAACATTTTCCAGATATGCGCTTGGATCGTTCTTTTCAAAAACCTCGGATTCAATCCACTTGAAGTTCACTTTAACCCGATTGGCCATTCCCCCGTGATGCAGCGCTTCCATAAGTGACTTATAAGCATCCAGAAGCCCTGTATATTTACCAACAATAGCAATTGTCACTTCGCCCTCAGGATTGTGCACACGTTGGCTCACATCTTCCCAAATCGCCATTTTTGGCTTCGGAGCAGGCTCAATGCCAAATGCGGCCAAGACTTCCTCATCCAATCCCTCTTTGTGATAGGTCATTGGAATATCGTAGATATTTTTCACATCCAGCGCTTGAATAACGGCTGACGCGCGCACATTGCAGAAGAGTGAAAGTTTACGACGTTCTTCGACAGGGATTTCGCGATCTGCCCGAACAAGCAGAATATCGGGCGCAATACCAATCGAGCGCAATTCTTTTACTGAGTGCTGGGTTGGTTTGGTTTTCAATTCACCAGCTGCGGCAATCCATGGCATTAACGTCAAATGCACGTAGACCGCATTGTTGCGCGGTAAATCATTGCCCAGTTGACGAATAGCCTCGAAAAATGGCAAGGCCTCAATGTCGCCTACTGTTCCGCCGATCTCACACAGCACAAAGTCATATTCTTCATTGCCATCAAGGACAAACTCTTTAATTTCATTGGTTACATGAGGAATGACCTGAACCGTTGCGCCAAGATAATCGCCGCGGCGCTCTTTTTCGATAATGGTCTGATAAATCCGGCCAGTGGTGATGTTGTCTTTTGAATTGGCTGGACGTCCTGTAAAGCGCTCATAATGACCCAGATCAAGATCTGTCTCTGCGCCATCATCCGTTACAAAACATTCACCATGCTGATATGGGCTCATCGTGCCAGGATCAACATTCAAATAAGGGTCGAGTTTTTTCAAACGAACGCGATAGCCGCGTGCTTGCAACAAGGCTCCAAGAGCCGCCGATGCGATGCCTTTTCCTAAAGAGGAAACCACGCCGCCAGTTATAAATACATATCGCGCCATGGGGATTGAGACCTAACCAAATATTTGAGATTCGCAAAGGGGAAATGTGATTGTTCGCATTTATGCACATAAAAAAACGCCCGAAAGAGAATTTGAAATCAATTCCGGGCGTTTAAAAGCTGATTTCAATTTTTACTGGCTGGATGGAGCCGATGGTTCACCATCAACCGGAGCTTTTTCACTCTCAGGTGTAATCTGATCCAAAATGCTGGTTCCATCTTGTGTCTGTGTCGGTACGCGGTTCAATATGTCGGATGGGTTTTCACGAAATTTGGCGTAAATGCCAAGACCAATTGATGTTGCGAAGAACGCAGCAGCAAGAATGGACGTTGTTTTCGTCAATGCATTAGCCGCGCCTCTTGCTGACATAAAGCCACCGCCGCCACCGCCGCCACCGCCGCCCATACCAAGGCCACCGCCTTCTGAGCGTTGAAGCAAAACAACAACAACCAATGCCAAAACCACCATAAGGTGAATTACGATTAATACCGTTTCCATAAAAAGTCTGCTTTCCGAGCCATTGCCCTTAGGCATCAATGCTCACAGCAATGCCTAAATCATTTGATTTTGCCGTCTTCTACAGGAGGCAGAAGCCAAAATAAAGGGCAATTCAGCCTAAAAATGCTGTGATAACCCTAGTATATGAATTGATAATTAGTTGGCTATTAATATACGCCCTTTCAAGGTGCTATTTTTGCACCCTTGTTAAGAGCAGTCTCGCCCGTATCTTTACTTCAAGCAATCGTCTCATAAGCTGCGGCAATCCCTAAGAAATCTGCAGCTTTCAGGCTGGCTCCACCAACCAGCGCCCCATCGACATTCTTAATAGACATCAACTCCACTGCATTGGCTGGTTTGACGGACCCACCATAAAGCAATCTTGTCTTTGCACCCTGTTCACCAAAGCGAACGACCAATTCGTCTCGCATAAATTTGTGGGCAGCACGCACATCTTCAGCCGTTGGGGTTAATCCGCTACCAATTGCCCAAACTGGCTCATACGCCACAATCATCTCACCTTTTTCCCAAGCATCAGGAATGGAGCCTGCCATTTGCGACTTCAAAACATCGAGCGTAGTCCCTACCCTTTTCTCAGCCTCAGTCTCGCCGATGCAAATCACTGTTTGCAGGCCATGAGCCAAAGCCGTTTTAGCTTTTTCAAGCACAACCGCATTGGTTTCATGATGGTCAGTTCTGCGTTCTGAATGACCTACCAGAACTGCACTGCCGCCTACATCCGAAATCATCTCAACAGAAATATCGCCTGTATGCGCTCCTGATAGGTTTTTATGGCAATCCTGCGCTCCAATTTGCACTGCGCTTGACTTTGTCGCATCGCTCGCAGGAAACAACAGACTTGCCGGAACACAAACCAACATGTCGATCTTGCTTTGAAGTTCCACACTGAAACCTGAATTCAACAATTGGAGTTCGGAAAGGCTGGCCAAAACGCCATTCATTTTCCAATTTCCTGCCACTAACGGCTTAATTCCAGGCGTCATAGCGCTTCCTCTTCAGTTCTCACATATGGTTCAATTTGTTACTGATTGGCGATAGCACGTTCATATGGCCTGTCAATTCAACCAAGGGCAAATCACCTAAGAGTTTAGATCTAAGAAAATCGTCTTAAAATGAGATAAAAAATTTGTCATTGGCATTGCGGTTTTATGTCTGACTAAGTGTTGAGAACACCGCACTTGTTCTTTATACACAATCCAAATCAAAAACAAATTGGCCTGTTTTGAACTGGCCCAATTTCAAAAACAGGAATGTCACATGCTGAGTATGCTTCGAAACGCGACCAAAGGCTGGGTAGCAAAAACCCTACTCGTATTATTGGTTGCCAGTTTTGCCGTATGGGGCGTGTCCGGTTCCATGTTACAAAGCAGCGGCAGCTCGGTGATATCGGTTGGCGACACCAATGTTGGGCAAGTGGAATACCGCCTTGCTTATGACCGTCAACTTGACCAAGTCCAGCGGCAGATCGGCAGCAGAATTACGCGAGAGCAAGCAGATAGCTTTGGTGTTGGCACAAATGTCCTGACCCAATTGGTAAGCGGAGCACTACTTGATGAAAGTGCGAACGACATGGGATTGAGCCTGTCCAAAGACAAACTGGCTACCATGATTGGCGAAGACGCTTCTTTCCGTGATGCAACAGGACAATTTTCAAGAGCTCAGCTTCAACAAGTTTTACGTTCCGTTGGAATGCGAGAAGATGAATATATCCAAACACGCAAAGCCGTCGCCGTCAGAAACCAGATCATTGAAGGCACTGCTGGTGAAATAAGTCTGCCGGATGCTTATTGGAAGCTTTTGGGTAAATTCCAGTCCGAAGAACGCAAGTTCGAATTTGTTGAACTAACCGACAAAGACATTGCGCCAATCGCTGACCCTACCGACGATGCGTTGAAAACATATTACGAAGCCAATCTTGAAAATTATATGGCTCCCGAATTTCGTAAGCTGAACATCGTTACATTGCAGGCATCTGACATTGCTGATGAAGCAGCCGTTACCAAAGAAGAGATTGAGGCTGATTACGAAGCTCGCAAAGCAGGCTTTTCCAGTGCCGAAAAGCGCACGATTGAACAATTGGTATTCACAGACCCCGCTAAAGCAGATGCTGCAGTAGAAGCATTGAATTCGGGCAAGACCTTTGACGAGATTGTTGCATCAGAAGGTAAAACAGCGGCCGATATCGCTTTGGGTACTTTGGCAAAGGATGCCATTCCTGACACCAAAATTGCAGACGCTGTTTTTGCCCTTGAGCCTAACCAGCCAAGTGAGCTTGTGGACGGATTGTTCGGTAAGGTTCTCTTGCGTGTCACTGCGATTGAAGCTGGTGAAACTAAACCACTTAGCGAAGTTGAGGCTGAAATTCGAAAAGCCATCGCGCTTACCACAGCGGCCAATGATATTTTTGAAACCCATGACAAGTTGGAAGACGAGCGCGCTGCTGGTGAACCACTGGCCAATGCTGCTGAAGCAGCCAATCTGAAAATGCGCATCGTTGAAGCGGTAGACCGCACTTCGCGTGATCCAGAAGGCAACATCATCAATGATTTGCCTCAATCACGTGAATTGCTTGCAGCGGCCTTCGATACAGATGAAGGCGTTGAGGCTGATCCAATCTCATTGGGCACCAATGGTTTTGTCTGGTTTGAAGTTGCTGGCATTACGGCTGAGCGTCAAAAAACCTTTGAGGAAGTATTAGACAACGTCAAATCCGACTGGTTGGCTGAAGAAACGTCCAAAGCAGTTGAAGCGCTTGCCGAGTCTGTTCGTGGAAAAGTGGCTTCAGGCGAAGCGTTCAACGCTGTAATTTATGAATTACTACCGTTTGTTGAAAACGCACCATTGCGAATTGCACAACAAACCCCTGCTGTGAAGCGCAATGGAACGGCAATTGGCCTTCCCCAACAGGCAATTAGTTCCGGCTTTAACATTCCTAAGGGAGATGCGATCATTGTACCAGGTGAAAGCGGAACAAGCAGAATCGTTGCAATGGTTTCAGACGTTCAGGCTGGCGAAACAACGTCTATCACGGATGAAGAAAAAACCCAGTTCAACACATTGCTAAGCGATGATGTCGTCAACCAGTTGATTGCGCGTATCCAACAGGACCAAAACGTTGAGATCAACCGTCAGGCCATTGAAGCTGCTCTAAGCTACAATTCTGGATATTAATATAGGAATGGTTTTGTGAGTAATCTCAAAGACTATATTGCGAAAGTTGCAGATGGAAACAGTCTGACAAGTGATGAAACACAGTCGGCTTTTTCCATATTGATGTCGGGTGATGCCACTCCTTCACAAATCGGCGGATTTCTCATGGCGCTTCGTGTGCGCGGTGAAAGCGATGATGAATTTGTGGGTGCTATTCGGGCCATGCGCGCGAAAATGCTCACCGTTGATGCCCCAGATGGAGCCATCGACATTGTGGGAACAGGCGGCGATGCCAAAGGCTCGTTAAACGTTTCAACCGCTACAGGCTTGGTCGTCGCGGGTTGTGGTGTCAAAGTCGCAAAACATGGCAACCGCGCCTTATCTTCAAAATCTGGAGCTGCTGACGTTTTGATCGCTCTTGGTGTAAATCTCGATCTGTCACCGGACCAGATTAGCGATTGCATCAATGAAGCAAATATAGGCTTTATGTTCGCCCCCGCCCACCACTCGGCGATGCGTTTTGTTGGCCCTGCTAGAGCAGAGCTTGGCACCAGGACTATTTTTAATTTACTTGGCCCCATGTGTAACCCCGCTGGTGTAAAGCGCCAATTGCTCGGCGTATTCTCACCAAAATGGTTGATCACTGCAGCAAAGGTTTTGCGTGAGCTTGGCTCTGAGAAGGTTTGGGTCGTGCATGGGGATGGCTTTGATGAAATGACCATAACCGGCGAAACCCATATTGCTGAACTTTCAGATGGTAAAGTCTTGCCCAAGGAAGTCACGCCAGTTGACTTCGGTTTCAAGGTGCAATCTGCTGATGCCATCGCCGGCGGAGATGCGTCTTATAACGCAAAAGCACTGACTGATTTACTCAATGGCGTTCCTTCCGCCTATCGCGATATGGTGTTGATGAATGCTGCATCATCTTTGGTGATCGCAGATAAAGCCAGTGATCTGATGGATGGCGTTCAAATTGCATCTAAAGCGATCGATGAGGGAAAAGCCAAAGCCGCTCTCGATCAGTTGGTGATTTCCAGCAATCGCGGGAATTCCTGACCAATGGCAGATATCCTTCAAAAAATCGAAGCCTATAAGCGCCAAGAAATTGCAGCGGCCAAAGCCAAACATTCTATCGCTGATCTTAAGGCATTGATTTACGAGCAAAGCAAACCTCGCGGATTTGCCAATGCTCTCAAAGCAAAAATTTCAGCAGGGCAATATGCCTTGATTGCTGAAATCAAAAAGGCCAGCCCGTCAAAAGGATTGATCCGCGAGGATTTCAATCCGCCCGTATTGGCAAAAGCCTATGAAAATGGCGGGGCAGCCTGTCTGTCTGTTTTAACAGATCAACCTTCGTTTCAAGGTTCTCCTAGCTTTTTAACCGAGGCACGCGATGCGGTTTCCATTCCGGCACTGCGCAAAGATTTTATGTTCGAACCCTACCAATGCTATGAAGCGCGCGCTTGGGGCGGTGATTGTATTTTGATCATCATGGCAGCTTTGACAAATGAAGAAGCCAAAGCGTTGGAAGAAAAAGCTTTTGAACTTGGCATGGATGTATTGATCGAAGTCCATGACGAACCAGAAATGGAACGCGCCCTAACCCATTTGAAATCTGAATTGATCGGCGTGAACAATCGTAATTTGAAAACCTTCGAGACAGATATCGCAACAAGCGAACGTTTGGCATCTATGGTTCCATCAGGAAAACTTTTAGTTGGTGAAAGCGGCCTGTCGACTTCTTCAGATTTATCAAGAATGGCCCGTTCAAATATCAGAACATTCCTCATCGGTGAGAGCCTGATGCGCCAACAGGACGTGGAATCAGCCACCAAAGCACTGCTGGCAAATCCGGCGAAAGCAGCCTGATATGGCAGATAAACTTTCCCATATCACAGACGCTGGCGATGCCCATATGGTGGATGTTGGCGAAAAGGATACAACCTCTCGCTCTGCATCTGCGACAGGCTCCATCGTGATGGATCCTGATACGCTTGCAATGATTTTGGATGGCAATGCCAAAAAAGGCGATGTGCTTGCTACGGCCCGCATTGCAGGCATTATGGCTGCCAAGAAAACATCAGACTTAATTCCACTCTGTCATCCGCTGGCATTGGACAAAGTATCCGTGGACATTGTGCCTGATAAAGAATTGCCAGGACTGCGCGTGACGACAACAGCCAAGCTAACCGGCAAAACAGGCGTTGAAATGGAAGCGCTAACGGCGTGTTCCGTTGCTTTGTTGACAATCTATGACATGGCCAAGGCCGTTGATCGCGGAATGCAGATCAATGATATCAAAGTTGTTGAAAAATATGGCGGCAAATCCGGCCACTGGTCTCAAAGCGAAACTGGTTCGCTGGAACGCAAAGGTAGTTGAGTTGGCAGGTGCAGATCCCAATATTTTGCATCATGGTCTGGTCCCCGCGCCTAAGGCTTTGCAGCTTGTGTTGGAAGATGTGGAACCAGTTGGTAGCGAGCGCATTGATCTAGCCTCTGCAAGCAATCGTGTCTTGGCTGAAGACTTAAAGGCGAAGCGCACCCAACCTCCTTTTCCAGCCTCAGCGATGGATGGCTATGCAATTCGCCATAGCGATTTAATCGGGAATGAAACCGTTCTCAATTTAATAGGAGAAACGGCTGCAGGACATCCTTTTGACGGAAGTGTTGGTAAAGGAGAGTGCATACGTATTTTCACAGGCGCACCAGTTCCTGATGACTGTGACACAATTATTATTCAGGAAAATGTTCGCGCAGATGGTGATCTTATTACCATTCTTGAAACCGCTGACCTCGGAAAATTTGTGCGTCAGGCAGGTTTGGATTTCCAACAGGGTCAAACATTGCTGACAAGAGGAACTGTCCTTGATCCGCAAAGCCTTTCATTAGCTGCAAGTATGAATCATCCTGTCGTAGAGGTTTATCAAAAGCCGAAGATCGCCATCATAGCGACTGGCGATGAACTTGTGTTGCCCGGACAAGCAGCTAAATCTGGTCAAATCATTGCGTCCAACACATTCGGTGTCGCGGCGATTGCTGCAGATGCTGGCGCTGAAGTAGACAATCTAGGAATTGCTCTTGATACAATCGAAGCGCTCCAACAAAAAATATCCCAAGCATTGGAAAATGGTGCTGATCTTATTGTGACTTCCGGCGGCGCATCGGTTGGCGATCATGATCTTGTCAAACCAGTGATGGAAAGTTTCGGCTTTGTTTTCTCCTTTGTGAAAATCGCCATGAGACCGGGAAAGCCCGTCATCTTTGGCAAAGCTGAAATAGGAGGCAAAACGCGACGCTTTTTTGGCCTTGCGGGAAATCCGGTTTCCAGCCTTGTATCCAGCCACATTTATTTGCGTCCTTTAATCCGTTTGTTAGGCGGATATCCAGCCCAAACGGTTCAGCCTGTTACGGCGATATTCGATTGTGACTTGCTTGCGAATGACGAACGCGAAGACTATATGCGCGGCATTGCAAGGCGTGGAAAAAATGGAGAGATACTTGTTGCTCCATTTCCCAAACAAGATAGTTCCATGTTGGCTACGCTGGCAAAAGCGGATTGCCTGATTATTAGAGCAATCAAAGCACCAAGTGCCAAAGTAGGTGAAGCAACACAGGTAATCATGTTGCGGGATATTTGAGTTGCGCCCTACTCCAAAAGATTACGTTTTTCTATGCGGTGCGCATTTTGATCAGATCATGCGGTTGAACCAGCCAGCCGTGATGGGTGTCTCCAATCCCGCAAAAATTGAAAACATCCCCGGCGGTTCCGCTCTCAATTCTGCCAGCACAGCATCAGCACTTGGATTAAACGTTACCTTACTTAGCCCCATAGGCGATGACCTAAACGGCCAGCATCTTGTAGAAATCTGCAAACAAAGGAATATCCGCTCCGCACTTATTCAAACCAATGAACAACCAACAGGAAACTACACGGCTATTTTCGAACCGCTTGGTGATATCGTCATAGGTGCTTCAGATCTGGCAATTTACAACGTGATTGATAACGATTGGATAAAGAGACATTTAAGCGAACATCTAAAAAACGATATGGGCCTCTTTCTAAATGCAAATCTTGAAGAGTCTTTATTGTTAGCTAGTGCTGACAAAGCAAGCTTCTTGGCAGCCGCAACAATTTCACCTGCAAAAGCCCGCCGACTTCTTCCAATATTAGGCCAGGTAGACTGCCTATTTACTAATCTAGGTGAAGCCCGGATTTTATCTGGCCATGATCATTCTAACGCCCATGAGCTCGCAGCTTGGGCAATCAATCAAGGTGCTTCAGCTGGAACCATATCTCAAGGCGCAGATAGATTGATCTATTGGCATGATGGTAAAATTGGTGAAGTCATACCACAAAAAATTGAAAACTTGATGGATGTAAATGGCGCTGGCGATGCGTTAGCGGGAGCAGTTCTTGCCGCATTGGCTTTTGGTAAAACTTTTCCTGATGCGGTTTCTTTCTCCAATCAAGTTGCAGCCTATTCCCTAACCCATGACGGCCCGTTCAGCCCCAAGCTGGCCGTGGAAGGACCAAAACTGAAATGACGTCTATATTAAAAATTTCACCTGAAATAGAATCAGCACTCAAAAAGAAAATGCCTGTGGTGGCTCTCGAATCGACCATCGTTACCCATGGCATGCCTTGGCCACAAAACTTAGAAACCGCCCAACAAGTTGAACAGGATGTCCGCGATAATGGCGCTATTCCAGCAACTATAGCTGTATTCGATGGCTTCATTCACATTGGTCTCAGCAAAGAGCAGCTGGAATGGCTGGCAAAATCGAAAAATTCCATGAAGCTTTCGCGTGCAGACCTTGCTTATGCTTTGTCAAAAAAACGGATTGGCTCGACCACAGTTGCGGCTACCATGATGGCCGCTGAATTGGCAGGCATTCAGGTTTTTGCAACAGGCGGCATCGGAGGTGTCCACAAAGGCGCTGAAACCAGTTTCGACATATCAGCAGATCTGAATGAACTTGGACGCACCAATGTCATCACTGTGTGCGCTGGCGCAAAAGCAATTCTGGATATTGAAAAAACCGTGGAAGTCTTGGAGACTGAAGGCGTTCCTGTTATCGGCTATCAAACAGATGAGTTGCCAGCGTTCTGGTCGCGCCAAAGCGGCGTAAAAGCCCCTCTTCGCCTTGATGCCCCTGAAGCCATCGGAGAATTATGGAAAATGCGTCGCGCCATCAACCAACATGGCGCCATGCTGGTTACCAATCCCGTCCCAACCGAAAGCGAAATTCCTGCTAGCGAAATTGCAAGTTTCATCAATACAGCTATCAAAGAAGCAGACGCACGCGGGATTAGCGGTAAAAAAGTAACGCCGTTTCTTTTGGGGCACATGTTTGAGATTACAAATGGCCGTTCTCTGGTTACAAACATAGCTTTGATCAGAAACAACGCACAACTTGCTGCGCAAATAGCCAAACATTGTTGAATGCTATCCTCGAAGTCTAGGAACAGACTTTGTTTTTAAAACAAATCAGGTCATGATGGTTCCAAGGAGAATTACTAAACCATGGAAACCGCCTATTTAATGTTGTCACTCAAGATGAAATCGCTTTGGTTTTATCTTTATAATCCATGGACGATGTATCAACTGGGCATCATTCTGGTCGCGTTTTTCGCTGCAAAAAAATTGGCCGATTATCTTGAGCCAAAATTCGAAGATAGAATACGTGAGATCAAAGGTAATCTAGACCTTTTACGCGTTTTGGTGGCTTTCCTCAGGCGGTTGGAATGGGTGTTTTTCATCCCATTGGCAATGATTTCGTCTGCAATTATCAAACAAAATACTTGGCCTTCACGCGCCTGGATCATTGATGTTGCAATAGACCTCGCCGCGGCTTGGTTCATCATTGCGGTGTTCTCTAGGATTATACGAAGTCGTTTCCTTGCACGCTCATTAACCGTAATCGGTTGGACCGTAGCTGCAATGAGCATCACAGGAATTCTGGGAACTGTGACCGTGGGGTTGGACAGCATCGCTTTAACACTCGGCGATTTTCGTCTATCAGTCCTGTCTGTTCTCAAAGGTATCTTTCTGTTGGTCAGTTTGATTTGGCTGGCCTCGTTCACAGGCAATTTTGCAGACACACGTATTCAAAAAATTGAAGACCTGACGCCGTCTTTGCGGGTTTTAATTGGTAAATTCATCAAGATTGGATTGATGATCATTGCCCTTGCGCTGGCTTTATCAGCCATTGGCATCGACTTAACTGCCCTAACCGTTTTCTCCGGTGCAGTCGGTGTTGGTTTGGGCTTTGGTCTTCAAAAAGTCGTCTCAAACTTTATTTCTGGCATAATTATTCTGCTTGATAAGTCGATCAAGCCTGGGGACACAATATCTCTGGGAGAAACATTTGGCTGGATCCGCGAATTGCGCGCCAGATTTGTTTCCGTCATCACCCGCGATGGCAAAGAATATCTTATTCCAAATGAGGATCTCATCACGCAACAGGTGGTCAATTGGTCATTTTCTGACGACTTGGTGCGTATCGATGTACCCTTCGGCGTTTCCTACGACAGCGACCCTCATGAAGTCATCAAGTTGGCACTTGAACCCTTGGCCGATATTTCAAGAGTGAGTAAACGCAAGGCGCCGGTTTGCTGGATGACTGAATTTGGCGATTCATCCATCAACTTTGTTTTGAGATTTTGGATTAAAGATCCGCAAAATGGCCTAACCAATATTCGCGGAACGGTGTTAATTGCACTTTGGGATCAATTCAAAGCCAATGGCATCGGCATTCCGTTCCCGCATCGCGAGATTATTATTAAACAACCAGAAAAAATGATAATTGAAAAAGCCCCTAAACGGGCGAAAGCTCAAGCGAAGAAGCCCGAGCGATAAACATCGAGCTCAAGCTGATTAATCTGATGAAGCAATATTTCCAACGCTATCGGGAATCATGGAAGCCATGACAATAGATGAAAAAAAGCTGACTTTTAATAAGATGCGTAACATTCGATTTAACTCCTTGAGCCTGCTCCTTAAAGAGGCGCTTTACGGCAAAAGTATGGAACTAATAAAAACAAATGATCCCAGCCTCATAGGACAGTGATTTTTCTGCTTATCTTAGAATAGTACTTTGTTAGGGTTAAATTGAAGGCAATAAACACAGTTAACAAATGGTTGCTGTCTATTGATCGAAGTCGAGGATTTTCAAATTTCTTAAATCAGCGATATCGTTAACGCCAAGCTGGATCATATTATTCTCAAGATCCGCTTTCAAAATATCAACAACATGATCACCGCCCACCTGCCCCATGGCAGCGGCACCATATAAAAACGGTCTTCCGGCAAAAACATAATCAGCCCCAAGCGCCAACGCCCTCAGAACATCCAGACCAGTGCGAACACCACTATCAAACAATATTTTCACTTTGCCGTTCACCGCATCAGCTATCTCCGGCAAAACGGATATAGAAGCAGGAGCACCGTCAAACTGACGTCCGCCATGATTGGAAACAACTATGGCATCCATGCCATGTTCAATGGCTTGCTTTGCATCAGCAACATCCAGCAAGCCTTTGATCACAATTGGACCTTTCCAAATCTCACGAAAACGAATGAGATCTTTCCACATATAGGCGCCGCCAATTCTTTGCGATGCAATAAACTTGGTCAGTTCGCGCATATCTTCGGAGCTGGCATATTTTTGCAACATACGGAATGCAGGTTTTCCATGTTTCAGCGTTGCCAGCGCCCAAGCAGGACGTTTGGCAACTTCCATTAGAAACTGCGGCGTGATCTTCGGCGGCACTCGCAACCCGGCCCGTCTTTGTCGTTCGCGCATACTAGGAATTGGAACATCTACAGTGATCACCAACGTGGAGAAACCTGAATCAGCTGCGCGCTTTAAAAGGTCCTCGTTGATCTTCCAATCGGCAAATGTATAAAGCTGAAACCATGCATTTTTCTGGGCAATCTTGCCAACGCTTTCCGGCGTTTCGCATCCAACCGTACTTAGACAATAAGGAATGTTCTTTTTTCGCGCGGTTTCTGCCAGCATCAACTCAGCACCTGGCCACATTAACCCTGTCATGCCGACTGGCGAAATACCAAAAGGCAAATCATATTCGTTACCAAACAAACTTGTATTCAGTTTGATCTTGTCAAAACCTTTTAGCCCTTTCGGTGTGATCATCACCTTATCAAGCGCATCACGATTTCGTTGAACAGCTTTCTCAAGCCCTGTCCCGCTATCAAGATATTCCCAGGCAAAATGCGGCATGCGTCGTTTGGCAATCTGCCGCAAATCCTCGATCGCAGGATAATGCTCGATGCGTTGTTCAGGGGTCATTGTGATGTTCCTAACTTCCGAGGATCATGATCTTGCCGCTATTGGCCTTCGCCGTTAGTTTTGGCAATTGCTCATGGGCATCTACAAGAGCAACTTTGGCTGCCACCTCAGTTTTCCAAGCACCTGAACCAAATAATTGCTGAACCTTTGTGCCAGCGGCAATAGCCTTTTCTGTAGTCTGCTCGCGAAGCCATTTTGTAAGCCAAAAACCACGGATTTTCTTAGACATGAAAATAAATTGGCCGGGTTGGGTCAATGCAGGCATTTCAGTCGAAAGCTTTCCATAGATTACCCATTCGGCATGGTTTGGCATGGCAGCAAAAATATCCGATGAAGTCTGATCGGCAACAGCATCAAGAAACACAGTTGGCTTCTCATTTTGCATCAGGGTGAGCATTTCGCCCATAAAACCTTCTTTGGTATTGTTCAAAACATGAGTGGCACCAAGATCGGTCAGATGCGCCATCTGTTCATCATGGCGAACAAGCGCAATCACTTTCAATCCATCCTGCTTGGCTAGGCCAATCATCAGTTTACACAATTGGCTGGCTGCGGCAGAAAGAATAAAGCACTTCGCTCCCGTTGCTTTTACTTCCTCAACCATTGCAATAGCTGTTAGTGGATTCACATAAAGCGCAGCGGCATCATCATCTGAAACAGATGGATGAACTGGAAAACAGCTCTTTAAATCCGACAGAGCATATTCTGCCCAAGCGCCTGAACCAGTCGCGATAAAACCTACACGTTGCCCAACGAGCCCTTCGGCGCCTTCACCGGCTGCAACAACTGTTCCACAGCCCTCAAAGCCCGCAGGAGTGCCTTTGAAGCGTGGAATGCCATATTCGCCTTTGATGAAATGCAGATCAGACGGATTGACGCCTGATTGAATGACCTTGATCAACACTTGCCCGACATCAGGCTCAGGGACGTCTACAGTTGTAAAATCCAGCCACGGCTCAAGTGATGGAATAGCCGGACCTTCCGCAGTTCCTGAATAGCCATGGCCTTTGAGAATAAGAGCCTTCATTGTTGATGGAATGGTCACGCGCATCTCCTGATAAATTTTGCCGATTACGGCTTTAGAATTACTTTGCCAACCGCTTTACGGTCATGAATAAAATTGAGAGCCTCAGCAGCTTTTTCCAATGGATAAACCGCCTCAACCACTGGCTTTATTTTACCGCTAACATACCAACCCATCAGCTCCTGCATATTGGATGCAAATACTTTTGGTTCACGGGCAGTGAAACTACCCCAGAAAACGCCAGCCACTGCATAGCCTTTGACAAGGGCTAGATTAACTGCAAACTGAGGAATGGTTCCAGAGGCAAAACCAACAACCAACAAACGCCCGCCCCAAGCCATAGCGCGGGAACAAGCATCAAATGCTTCGCCGCCAACAACGTCAAAGACAACATCGGCGCCATTGCCGTCCGTGGCTTTTTTCAACTCATCTTTCAAATTGTCATAACCCAGCGCAATGTCCGCGCCGTTGTCCAAGCACACTTTTTGCTTTTCCGGTGTTGATGCAACCGCAATAACTTTCGCGCCCATGGCCTTGCCAATTTGAACCGCTGCAAGGCCTGTTAATCCCGCAGCGCCAGTCACGACCAGCGTTTCGCCGGCTTTCAACTGTCCGCGCTGTTTAAGCCCATGGTGTGAAGTTCCATACCCGCACAAAAGCGCTGTTACTTCGCCGCCATCGGCATTGGGAGGAACTAGCATCAAATTGGATGCGGGGACTTTTACTTTTTCAGCAAACGCTCCCATCAAGGCAAGCGCTGCAACGCGATCACCAATTTTGAAGCCCTCAACCTTTTCTCCCATGGCGCTTATCGTGCCGACCAGTTCCATACCTGGAACAAAGGGCGTTGGCGGTTTTGCCTGATACAAGCCTTGCACCAAAAGCCCGTCTGGAAAATTTACACCAATAGCTTCCGCATCAAGAATAACTTCATTCGGTCCGCATTTTGGCTCTTCCATATCGCCATAAACCAACCCGTTGATTGGTCCGTATTCGTTACAAATTATCGCCTTCATAAGCTCAACGCCTCAAATTTTCTGCTGGGTATATTTACGCAATTCTTCACGTGCCACTTGACGGCGATGAACCGCATCAGGTCCATCCGCAAGACGCAGTGTGCGAACATGCTTCCAAGCATTGGACAGAGACGTATCTTGTGAGACACCTTGTGCGCCAAACATCTGGACAGCTTCATCTATCACTTTCAGCGCCATCAGCGGGGCAACTACCTTAATCTGCGAAATCCACGGCGCGGCAGCACGCGGATCACCCTGATCCATCATCCAGGCAGCTTTCAAGCACAGCAGACGTGATTGCTCAATTTCCATCCGGCAATTGGCGATGATGTCATAATTGGCACCTAGATGGGCAATCGGTTTGCCAAATGCTTCACGGCGCAATGAGCGTGTACACATTTGCTCCAACGCTTTTTCCGCCTGTCCAATCGCACGCATGCAATGGTGAATACGACCAGGTCCAAGGCGGCCTTGGGATATTTCAAATCCGCGTCCTTCACCAAGCAAAAGGTTTTCGGCGGGGACGCGCACATTTGTAAATCGGATATGCATATGGCCATGAGGCGCATCATCCATACCATACACTTCCATGGCACGAAGCACTTCAACGCCTGCAGATTTGGCATCCACAAGTATCATCGAATGTTGCTGGTGTTTCTTACGTTCTTCATCAGGTGACGCAACCATAACGATGTAAACGGCACAGCGTGGGTCACCTGCCCCTGATGACCACCATTTCTCACCATTCAAAACATAGGAGTCACCATCACGAACACAAGACATTTCAATATTGGTCGCATCGGAAGAAGCAACATCAGGTTCTGTCATCAGATAGGCCGAACGAATTTTGCCTTCTAGTAGTGGCTCCAACCAACGCTTCTTATGATCATCATTGCCGTATCGTTCCAGAACTTCCATATTGCCGGTGTCTGGCGCCGCGCAGTTGAAAACTTCAGCCGCCAAATGTGATTTACCCATTTCTTCAGCAAGATAGGCATATTCAACCGTCGACAAGCCATAGCCACGCTCAGAATCTGTCAACCAGAAATTCCATAATCCGCGCTCTTTGGCATTGTCTTTCAAACCTTCCAAAATTTCTGTCTGGCGCGCTGTATATTCCCAGCGGCTGCCTTTGTTCACCTCTTCAAGATATTCGTCATCCAAAGGGATAATTTCGTCTTGAACCATGGCTTTTACTTTTTCATGGATCGGCTTCACCCGATCACTCATCCCAAGGGCCATGTTAGAATTGATTGAATCAGACATCTTTTACTCCTGAAGAGGTAGGTTTAACGGAATTGCCAGAGACACATTTGAGTGCAAATCGTGCGAACTGGTCAATGATAGTTTTTCGGCTGGTCTCGTTTTCATCATCGCGTTTTTGATACCAGATAACCGGATTATTCAAAATCGCCAAAACAGCCTTTGAGGCAAAGGATGGATTGTCGAAGGAAAAAACGCCCTGCCGGCGACCTTCTAGCAATACGTCCTGAAAGAACATCTCGTATTTTTCTCGTTCTTCCATCAACAAAGCCAACTTATCGCGCTCTTGCTGGGTTGTGCGCCCCGCCAAATGCATTTCCACGCCCTGCATAACAACGCGCTGAAAATTGATTGAATGAAGCATGTTATAAACATGGACTTCGCACATTCGAATAAACTTGTCTTTTGGAGCTGCATTGCCTTTGGCAACCGGCTCAAGCGTGCCCAGATTGATTTTCATACCTGTACGATGAACATCAAAGAACAAATCAGCTTTCGAGCGGTAATGATGATAAATCCGGCCTTTGGTAGATGACAATCGGGCTGCGACGTCATCAATGCTGGTGGCATTGAAACCTGCTTCCTTGAAACAGTCCGCTGCCGCCTGCAAAATCAACGCTTTTCCCGGATCAATATCTGCCAGTTGAACCATCGCAGAATTCGCGAGGATGTCGGCCTTATCATCTGTGTGCAGATCATAGCTCTGATCTACAGGCACTGATTTTAACGACTGACCCAAATCCATTCCTCCAAACAGCCTCTAGACATTATAGACGCAAGCATCCACACTTTGAAAAATCTTACCGAAAGTGGCTTTACGACTGACATAAAATAGGTACATACTACTCGGTATGTTGTCAATCGACGTTTAGATTTAACGGTTATAGAGACCCTAACTCGCAAGCGCATTCATCTAGGAGGATATCGTGTCAATTTTTGAAAGACTGTTTTCACTTGAGGGAAAGACCGCTCTGGTAACGGGCGGAGCAACGGGCATTGGCCGAATGATCGCCACAGGCCTGGTTATGGCTGGCGCAAATGTGATGATCGCATCTCGCAAGGCGGAAGATTGCGTCAAAGTAGCAGAAGAGATCAATGCAGAAGCCAAAGCTTCTGGCGCAAAAGGACAAGCAACCGGATTTGGTGGCAATGTGGCCAATGAAGAAGGTGTCAACGCCCTGGCAAAAGAAGTCTCAGACCGCACTGATAAACTTGATATCTTGTTTAATAATGCTGGCACATCGTGGGGCGCGCCAATTGAAGACTTCCCTTATGCAGCTTGGAGCCGGGTGCTTGATCTTAATGTCACCGGGCTATTCAACCTAACAAAACTCTTGCTTCCCTTGCTGGATAAAGCTGCTTCACCAGATAGCCCTGCCCGTGTCGTCAATCTTGGTTCGGTCATGGGAACAGCAGCGCTTGGCGATGGCGCATATTCATATTCGGCTTCCAAAGCGGCCGTGCACCACCTCACCCGTATTCTTGGCAAAGAACTGGCGCACCGCCATATCACCTTTAATGCATTTGCACCTGGGCCGTTTCCATCAAAAATGACAGCCCATGCGACAGCCACGGCTGATCAGCGAGAAGTCGTTGCAAAATCAGTTCCACTTGGGCGCGTTGGCACGCCTGATGACATTGCTGCGGCTGCAATCTATCTTTGCAGCCACGGTGGCTCTTACGTAACTGGGTGCATCTTGCCACTTGATGGCGGCATCCATGTTATGTCTGGTCCAAATCTGTTTGATGAAGCATCAAAGGTATAAACCATGAAAACTGTAAGCGCAGCCGATCTAATCTCAGGCAAAGTTAAACCTACCGGAACCTCCGAATGGGTCTTGGTGTCCCAGGAAATGATCAATACATTTGCCGACGCCACCCATGACCATCAGTTCATTCATGTGGATGAAGAAAGAGCAAAAGCTGAAACGCCTTTTGGTGGGACCATTGCCCATGGCTTTTTGACCCTATCACTCCTTTCAGGTTTTGTAGTTGAGGCCCTTCCCCGGGTTAGCGAAGCCCGCATGGGGATCAATTATGGTTTTGAAAAAATCCGCTTTCTGATGCCCGTAAACTCAGGAAAACGCGTTCGCGGTCACTTCAAATTAATGGAGTGTAATGAGCGCAAGCCAGGCGAAATACTCTCCAAATATGAAGTCAGCGTCGAGATTGAAGGATCGGACAAACCGGCTTTGATCGCTGAATGGTTAGGCCTAACTCTCTTGAACTCGTAAGACAAAACAGGAAATCCAATGACAATTCGATTTGATGGACAAGTGGCGATTGTAACAGGCGCAGGAAACGGCCTTGGCAAAAGCCATGCAATGGAACTGGCTAAACGCGGCGCAAAGGTCGTCGTCAACGACTTTGGCGGCGCGCGTGATGGCACAGGCGGATCTTTATCCCCGGCAGAAGAAGTGGTGAAAGAAATTGAAGCTGCTGGTGGCGAAGCAATGGCCAACGGTGCCAATGTTGCGAGCTATGAAGACTGCCAAAAGATGATCGCTGATGCTGTCGCCAAATGGGGCCGTGTTGACATTCTCATCAACAATGCAGGTATTTTGCGCGACAAGAGCTTCGGTAAGATGGAAATCAGCGATTGGAACTCTGTTGTTGCCGTTCATCTAGGCGGTTCTGCCAATTGCTCCCTCGCCGTTTGGAACCAAATGAAAGAGCAAGGCTATGGCCGCATTTTGATGACTACATCGACCTCTGGTGTTTACGGCAATTTCGGCCAGGCAAATTATGGCGCTGCAAAAATGGGCGTTGTAGGTCTTATGAACACACTATGCATCGAAGGCGCAAAAAACGACATACGTATCAATTGCGTTTCTCCAACTGCAGCCACCCGCATGACCGAAGACATCATGACAGAGGAAATGTTGGTTGCGCTCGATCCAAAATTTGTAACACCTGCTGCCGTTTATCTGGTGAGTAAGGACGCGCCAAACAGAACCGTTATGTTTGCTGGCGCTGGAACCTATTCAAAGATGGAAGTGCGCGAGAGCAAAGGCCTTTATATTCCTGAAGAAGATCGCAATGCGGATACGATCGCTGCAGAGTTCGACAAAATCGCTGATATGTCAGACCCAAGTGTCTATCTGTCAGGTACAGAGCATGTTTCCAAAATCCTCACCAATGCACAAAAAGCTTAAGATCAAAACATCATTCAATATTGATTGAACTTACAAAACCATAAGGAAAAACCCATGCGTTCAGCAGTTATCGTTTCCACAGCAAGAACCCCGATTGGAAAAGCCTATCGCGGTGCTTTCAACGACACGCAAGCACAAGCCTTAGGCGGCCATGCAATTGCCCATGCAGTTGAAAGAGCCGGCATAGACAAAGGCGAAATCGACGACGTGGTTATGGGAGCGGCCATTCAACAAGGTTCTACCCATATGAATATGGCTCGCCAATGCGCCATGCGAGCTGGATTGCCGACTTCAGTTGCTGGCATGTCATTAGACCGACAATGTGCCTCAGGGCTTATGGCAATAGCGACTGCCGCCAAACAGATTACGGGCGATGGAATGAACGTAACCGTTGGCGGCGGACTTGAATCAATTTCCCTTACCCAAAACGATAAAATGAATATGTATCGCAGCGTCGATCCGTGGCTCATGGAAAATATGCCTGCTTTGTATATGAGCATGCTTGAAACGGCAGAAGTTGTATCTGCTCGATATGGCATTTCTAGAGATGTTCAAGACGAATATGGTTTACAGTCACAAATGCGCACAGCGGCGGCTCAAGCTGCCGGAAAATTTGATGATGAAATCGTACCGATGAAAAGCATCATGAAAGTGCAGGACAAAGAAACAAAAGAAATCTCCGATGTTGAAGTTACCTTGGACAAAGACGAAGGCAATCGCCCTTCCACAACACTTGAAGGACTGCAAAGCCTTTCGCCCGTTTTCAAAGGTGGCAAGCAAATCAAAGAAGGCGCATTCATCACCGCTGGTAACGCTTCACAACTATCTGATGGCGCTTCAGCTTCCGTTTTAATGGAAGAAAAAGAAGCAGAAAAGCGCGGTATAAAACCGCTTGGCCGTTATGTTGGTATGGCAGCAGCTGGCTGTGATCCAGATGAAATGGGCATTGGCCCCGTATTCGCTGTGCCAAAGCTTTTGAAAGCCAATGGTTTGAAGGTGGATGATATCGGCCTTTGGGAGCTCAATGAAGCTTTCGCTGTCCAGGCTCTATATTGCCGCGATAAACTGGGCATCGATCCTGAGAAATATAACGTCAACGGTGGGGCCATTTCTGTTGGCCATCCTTATGGAATGTCAGGCGCTCGTATGACGGGTCATGCGCTGATTGAAGGTAAAAGACGCGGTGCGAAATACGTGGTTGTAACCATGTGCGTTGGTGGCGGAATGGGCGCAGCAGGACTATTCGAAGTCTATTGATCGCTCAAAATATCGTTTTCAAAAGGCCAGGCACTTACAGCCTGGCCTTTTTCTTTCTGAATTCCAAATATCTCTCATTCATGGATTTGAAGGCAGCGATAATCTGATCCCACTTGGCATCGAGGAAATCCTGAGCATTTTTCGGCAATGAAACCAATTTGTTTTGCCACAAAAACCAACACGCAAACAAGATCAGCAGACTTGGTAAAATATAAAGCCAAATCAGTAGGTTCAAGTCATCTCCTGATGCATTTTGAAATCCAAATCCTACAGCACGTGTGGAGAGCAATAGTGTTGTTGCAACTGCAACAGCATTGCTATGGCCCTGCCTGCTGGACCGCGCCTGACCTGTGAATGCCAACAACACCAGAACATTGGCAAATGGCCACAACATCTCTGAAAAACGTTCATGGACCTCAATAACAAATTCATCAGGGCGTTTTTTATAAACCGGATCGTCAGGATCAAAATTTAATAATTCATAAGTCGTTCTTGCTTTTGCCCGTCGCGTGATCTCAGCATTTTGCGACCCCATAGACGCCATATCAATCACATAGGACTGATAGCGAATGATCGATGACGATCCGTCCTTGGCGCTGGACTGCTGTATTTCACCATCTTCCAAAAGCAATAAAGATTGGTCACCTTTGCGTGCGACAACGCCCCTCTTGGCGATATACAACATAGCATTATCGGGGTCACGATCATCTGAAATCAACAACCCATTCAAAGAGCCATCAGGATTGCGGTTTTTGATATGAACCATCAATCCTTTGTCCATTTTGCTGAATACACCTTCACGCAAAATGACATTGATCAGATCAGCATTTTTGGAAGAGGTTTCAATCCGCAGCTGGGTCGTTGATAGCGGCATGATGAAATGGCCAACCAGGCCTGTGAATATCGAAAATAGCAGTGTCAAAACAAAAAATGGCTTAACAATCACACGGTTGGATGCACCACTTGCATTGATCACCACCAGCTCAGAATTGGCATTGAAATAATTGATGGTGTTAGCTGTCGCCAGAAGTAATGCAATCGGGATTACAGCCAATAAAAGCCCGGGAATAGCAAGAAACGTAATCTTGAAATAAGCCAAGATTGATTGTCCGCTAGAAGTGACGAGGTCAATGCGAGAAAAAACCTGAATAATCCAGATTACCCCAGCCAAAGCCAAAAGCGTTACAACAGCGGCAAACGCAACCCTGCGAAAAATATACCATTCCAGTAGTTTCATTAGTTCCCCGTCTGCCCACTAGCAATTCGGCATGCGTTCCTAATACATTCTTTCAAACTTTTGTCTATTCTAGGGCGAAACAGAAAAGAACGGGAAACATCACCCAGAGCTGCAATTGGCTTGACCTTTGACGTTAACACCGTCAAATTTTAAAAATCAGAACGTGGATTCACTGGGATATTCTATGAGCGCACCTGTCAACAATCTGGATAATGAAGCACTCGAACCTTGGCTCGATCAGCATGTTTCCGGTTTTCATGATTTGATGGAAATAAAGAAGTTCGAGGGCGGCCAGTCTAACCCTACTTTTCTGATTACAGCTCAAAGCGGAAAATATGTGCTTCGTGCGAAACCCCCCGGTGATCTTCTTAAATCCGCGCACCAGGTAGACCGCGAATACCGGGTAATGAAAGCTTTGGCTGGAACCGGAGTACCTATTCCAAAGGTCCACGCGTTGAGCGATGAAGACAGTCCAATCGGGCGCATGTTTTTCGTGATGGAATTTTTGGATGGTCACATATTTTGGGATCCGGCTTTGCCTGAAATTCATGAGAACCATGGCGAAGCAGCGCCTGAGCGCCGCCATTTAATTTATGATCGAATGAATGAAGCCTTGGCAAAGCTCCACCAAGTAGATGTGAATGAAGCCGGTCTATCGGATTTTGGAAAGCCCGGAAGTTACTTTGAACGCCAGGTTGGCCGCTGGACCCAGCAATATGATGCGAGCGAAGTTGAGCCAAACAAAGACATTAGAAGACTGATTGAATGGCTGGGCAAGAACATGCCTCCCGATGATGGACAGGTCAGTTTGGTCCACGGAGATTATCGCCTCGATAATATGGTCTTCAGCCATGACGCCCATGAAATTATTGGTATTCTCGATTGGGAATTATCAACGCTTGGCCATCCGCTTGCAGATCTTGCATATCAGTGCATGCAATGGCGCTTGCCCCATCAGGGCGGATTTCGTGGTTTGGGTGGAATAGACAAAGCCGCTTTGGGCATTCCATCTGAAAAGGATTATGTAGCAGCCTACTGCAAACGCAGAAACCTATCAGGCATTGATAACTGGCATTTTTACGTGGCGTTTTGCTTCTTCCGCCTCGCGGCAATTTTGCAAGGCGTTTACAAACGCTCTTTGGATGGTAATGCGTCTAATCCGGAAAAGGCCAAACAATACGGCATTGCGGTTCCAATCTTGGGTCACCTAGCAATGGAAATGATCGACAAAGGCGAATGAACTAAGACTAGATACACTAGGTTCCTACGCTCTTGTGAAACTAACCAGATGATTGATCCGTAGTTACTATATGGACTTGGCAGTAGGAGGCTCGAATGACTTTCAAAATTCACAAAACGAATGTGATAACAGCAATCATTGGTTTGGCTATGTTTGTTATAGCGGCCCTCCTCACCTCCCAAGCCCATGCCCAAGAAGTGAACGTTGGTCCGAGCGAAACCGCGGGTACCCAATCTGTAGTAAGAGACCAGCTCAACGCTTTCAAAGCGGGAGACACCCTACGGGCATACTCCCACGCTGCGCCGAATGTGAAAAAAATTTTTCCATCTGTTGATAGGTTTTCATCAATGGTCAAACAGGGTTATGGCGCGATCTGGCAGTCGGACAGTTTTGTCTTTGGCCGCAATACAATCGTCAACAATGAGATTTACCAAGAGGTCATCATCACCGACCCTAGCGGTAAACAATGGCAGGCGGTCTATACCTTGAAACAGCAGGAAGACGGTTCTTGGAAAATCACAGGCGTAAAAATGGATCCTTACAGGGGTGCAACGACTTAATGTAAATCAACACGCAATTGATTTAGCCCACGAAAAGCCCAGCCTGAAAACCTGGAATCGTTCTGTCCACTAATCTTGATATCAGGGAACTTTTCAAACAGTTTGGGCAACCCAACACCTGCTACCAATGCACGTGAAATCCATGCGCCTGCACAAAAATGTGGCCCTGCCCCAAATGCGATGCTTTTCGCAGTGTCCTGACGAATATCAAAAATATCTGGTTTGGCGAAGCAATCCTCATCCCTATTGGCAGAACCGAACATTAAAAAAGCCCGCTGGCCCTCTATAAAATCAATATTATTATAGGTGAAATCCTCATTGATCCTGCGCGGTGACATACCAATTGGTGCCATCCAACGGCTATATTCTTCAAATACCTGCATCCAGCCAATGGTTTTTGAGCGGACGATGTCCATTTGATCAGAATGCTCAAGCAAAGCCCATACACATCCGGCTATCGCATCGCGTTGCTCATTTTGCCCGCCGCTGATAGCCAGTTTGATATTGGCTCTAATACTGGATTCCGGCAAATCACTGCCAAGAAGCACCGACAACATACTTTGATCAGGCCCGCGTTTTAAGGCTTCCATGCGCTCGGTGATGGCCGCATCGATTTCAGCCGTTGCCGTATTGCAGCGCTTTTCAATCTCTTTGTCACCTGCATAATTCGCGATCCCGTCTATCATCGACTGAGACCATCGATCCATATCCCACCAGTCGGCTTGCATAAGTCCGGTAACAATTTTCAACGCGCCGGAAGATAAACGCATGGCATAATCAGCAACCACATCCATTTCGTTTTGCTTGAATAGTTCGTCCAGAATTTCATCAGCCAAAGTCTCAAATTGTTGCTGCCATTGATTGGCAACGGTTTTTGGCGAAATCGTTGGAAAGATTGCCTTTCGCTCATGCATATGGGCATCGCCATCTTTGCGCATCATGTTTTCACCCATGAGAACTGTCATCAATCCACCGGGCTGAGAAGATGCAAAAACCTCAATATTCTTTTCGCAGATAAAGATATCATCGCGTTTGTTAAGCAACACCGCATCTAACTGAGGCACATAACAAATTGGTACTTTCGCCCGCATCTCTTTCAAAAACGGATACGGATCTTTAGAAAACTCTACAAGGTCAATGTCGTATGCAGGTGGCTTCATGGGATGAGCCTAACACGCATTTACAAAGGTGCAAGATCGCCTTTTTCCCATGCCGCTTTTGTTTCGGCTATGAAATCCGAGAAACGACCAGCCTCAATGGCGTCGCGCATGCCTTGCATCAGATATTGATAGTAAGCGAGGTTGTTCCAAGTGAGCAACATGCCACCCAGCGCCTCGTTACACTTCACAAGATGGTGCAGATAAGCCCGCGAATAATTGTTGGTGGCAAGGCAATTGCTCTCATCATCCAGGGGACGATGATCTTCCGCATGGCGGGCATTCTTCAAGTTTATTTTGCCAAAACGCGTATAGGCTAGCCCGTGCCGCCCTGCCCGTGTTGGCATGACGCAGTCAAACATATCAACACCGCGTGCCACCGACTCGATCAAATCATCTGGCGTACCAACACCCATCAAATAACGGGGTTTATTTTCCGGCATGGCTGGACAAGTCACATCCAACGTCCGCAACATCACCTCTTGCGGTTCACCTACCGCAAGGCCGCCGATTGAGTAACCCTTCAAATCCATGGCTGCCAAAGCAGTAGCCGACTTAACGCGCAATTCCAGATCATCGCCGCCTTGGACAATACCAAACATCGCTTTGCCCGGTTGGTCACCGAAGGTTTTTGCTGAACGCTCAGCCCAGCGCAGCGAAAGCTCCATTGCCCGTTGGATCTCTTTGCGCTCGGCAGGAAGCGCGATGCACTCGTCCAACTGCATTTGAATGTCAGAACCGAGCAGGTCTTGTATTTCGATTGAGCGCTCTGGTGACATGAAGAATTTCTGACCGTCCACATGGGATTTGAATGTAACGCCGTCTTCGGTCAGTTTACGCAAGGCCGACAACGACATGACCTGAAAGCCACCAGAATCGGTCAAGATTGGTCCCGACCAACGGGCAAATTCATGCAAGCCACCTAATTTAGCAACGCGTTCAGCTCCCGGACGAAGCATCAGGTGATAGGTATTGCCAAGGATGATATCCGCACCAAGTTCCTTTACCTGATCCATATACATGGCTTTGACAGTACCTGCAGTCCCAACAGGCATAAATGCAGGCGTGCGAATGGTCCCGCGCGGCATGGTGATTTCACCCCGCCTCGCCTTGCCGTCTTTAGCAAGCAAGTTGAAAGTAAATTCAGGCGTGGTTATTGGTTTAGATGTTTGGATCATGAAGCGCGATATAGCAGGCTACTATCCCCATAGGAATAGAAACGATACTCGTTTTTGATCGCATGATCATAAGCCGCTTTCATAACGTCCATGCCACTGAACGCAGAAACTAACATCATCAGCGTCGAGCGCGGCAAATGAAAGTTGGTCATCAAAATATCAACAAACCGAAATTTATAACCGGGGGTAATAAAGATATCTGTTGCCCCCTCCCAGGCACTAAGCTTGCCACTCTCGTCAGCCGCACTTTCCAACAGCCGCAGTGATGTTGTTCCTACAGAAACAATGCGGCCACCGCGCGCTCTAACCGCATTGAGGGCATCAGCCGTTTCCTGCGAAACCACGCCCCGTTCGAAATGCATTTTGTGATTTTCCGTGTCATCAGCCTTTACTGGCAAAAACGTTCCCGCCCCTACATGCAGAGTTACAAAATGCCGCTCGATATTGTTCGCGGCAAGCTTTGCAAATAACTCTTGAGTAAAGTGTAGCCCTGCCGTCGGAGCTGCCACAGCCCCTTCCTCTTTGGCATAAATCGTTTGATAGTCTTCACGGTCCTGCGCATCTTCCCCGCGCTTTAGCGCGATATAAGGCGGTAGTGGAATATGCCCGATAGCAGCCAAAGCTTCATCCAGCGCAACACCCGTAAGATCAAAAAGAAACTCAACCTCACCATCCTCGCCCTTGTCGACAACACTTGCGTCAAGCGTGACTGAAAGACAGGCTTCATTTTGCCCGCCAAAGTGACAGCGTTGGCCTACTTTCAATTTTTTCGCACCGCGTACAAATGCTTTCCAGCGATTGCCAGCCATTCGCATATGGAGCGTGGCGCCGATTGATGCTGAAACACCGTCGCGCTGGCGAATACCTTCCAATTGCGCTGGAATAACCTTTGTATCGTTAAATACCAACGCATCACCGGTCTTTAGCATATTGGCCAAATCACTAACACTATGATCGCTCAGTCCGTTTGCAGGATCCACCACAAGCAGTTTCGCCGAATCGCGCGGAACCGCTGGCCGCAAGGCAATGCGATCTTCTGGCAATTCAAAATCAAACAGATCAACGCGCATTTTCGATCCTCAAAAACAATATCCCGAGCCAGTTAAGACCCGGGACATCAATGTTCAACATTCTAATTTTATTAGCCAGCAACTTTCATAGAAACGATTGAATCAGGGTCGCGAACCGGCTCACCTTTTTTGATCAGATCAACATTATCCATACCTTCAATCACATGACCCCAAGCAGTATATTGACGATCAAGGAAGCCAGCATTGTCCAGGCAGATAAAGAATTGGCTGTTGGCGCTGTCTGGCATTTGGCTACGAGCCATAGAACATGTGCCGCGAACATGAGGTTCTGCATTAAACTCAGCTTTAAGATCAGGCTTGTCTGAACCGCCAGTACCAATGCCATGAGGGCAGCCGACTTGCGCCATAAAACCGTCGATCACACGGTGAAAAACAATACCGTCGTAAAAGCCTTCGCTGGCCAGTTCCTTGATGCGTGCAACGTGATTTGGTGCAAGATCAGGACGCAATTTGATAACAACAGGGCCCTTGGTTGTTTCCATAAGGATAGTGTTTTGTGGATCGTCATATGCCATTTTAAAATTCCTTTTTTACTTAGAAACGCATGCTTTTAGATAAGTTACTCATAGAGATAACATGCGCGAGAATGCAAATATTCAATTTGGAGACTTCTGTTAAATCAGTTGGCGTCGTTCGCCAATTGCATTTTGATGATTTTATCAGGATCGGTAACCGTGCCGCTTTGGCCCTCGCCCCGTTTGATCTTGTCAACAAACTCCATGCCTTCAACCACTTTGCCGAAAACAGTATATTCATTGTTCAAGAAATCACCGTCAGCAAACATGATGAAAAACTGGCTGTTGGCGCTGTTTGGGTTTTGAGAGCGGGCCATACCGACTACACCGCGCTTAAACGGTTCTGCTGTGAACTCGGCAGGGATATCCGCCAAGTCTGAACCACCCATCCCTGTTCCTGTTGGATCGCCTGTCTGGGCCATAAAACCCTCAATCACACGGTGAAAGACGATGCCGTCATAAAAACCTTTTTTCGTAAGCGTTTTAATTTGCTCAACATGTTTTGGCGCGAGATCAGGCAGCAATTCAATCACCACACGTCCATCTTTCAAGTCGAGATAAAGCGCATTATCGCCTATTGCCGCGGTCTTGATGGCATCTGTAGAAGATGTTTCCTGGGTTGTTGGCGCTTCTGCCTTTGGCGCGACATCGCCAGCATTGTTACAAGCTGTCAGGCCAAGTGCAAAAAAAGCCAAAAACACTAAACGTGTAAAAGCAGACATCGGAGAATGGATTGCGTTTATCATAGAATTTCCTGTGAGAGATTTGAATCAAATCAACTTATTCTTGAGGGCTGCCAATACCGCATCTGGTACAAATTGCGAGACATCTCCGCCCATTTTGGCGATTTGCCGCACTAATGTGCCCGTAATATGACCCATATCAGGGCTGGCCGGAACAAATACGGTCTGTACATCATGGGCCATGGTTCCGTTCATGCCCGCCATCTGCATTTCATAGTCAAAATCAGTGCTATTGCGAAGGCCGCGAACCATCAGGGAAGCACCTTGTTTCTTGGCAAGATCAATCACCAATCCGTCAAAGGATACAACGCTTACTCGGTTTTTTGCGCCTTTCAGATTTGCAACTGATTGTTCAATCATAGCAGAACGCTCTTCAAAACTGAACATGGGAGCTTTGCCGGGATGAACGCCAATCGCCACAACAACTTTATCAGCCAGCGCAAGGCTCTGGCGAATAACGTCCAAATGACCGTTGGTGAGCGGATCAAAAGACCCAGCATATAAAGCGATGCGTTCCATTGCGTTCTTTTCCCATTTCAAACCTTATTCTGCAACTGTTAAATTCTGCTTCACCTGCTTTTGATCCCCGTGTTCGAGATGTGAGCAATTGCACATATTATTCTGTGTAAGACTTGTAGCGTTAAATCAGATGAACCCTTTCTGAATACCATTCTAAGCATTGGTTCAGAAAATAACTGCCAAACTGGTGCAACTAAACGAGTATTGAACACGTTTATAATTTTAGGAATTGAAAGGAAACGAAGATGACTTTGGTATTGATAGCTTTCCTTATGGTAACAGGTCTTGGCATTGCAGCAATTTTGAAGCTGGAAGATGAAAAGCGTGCTGAGCACTTTGAGCGCCTGACCAAACGGCACAGACGTCATTAAGTTGTAAAAGTCTCGACTTGATCTGACACCGCGCCCTTTTCACCGGAGTGAATTAGG
>JAFMHL010000098.1 GCA_017854535.1 Nitratireductor sp. | reverse complement strand
AAGGGCGGAAAGCAGAAGTTCACTGATACCAAGTTTACCAATCTGACTTGCCAGAAGCCGACATTCGAAAGCTCCGAAAATAGGTTAGATTTTTGCAAGCGTTTTTGACCACAAATTGCGTCATCTTGTTCATTAGTTCACGCAATTGGTTTTTAATTTTTTGAGAAAGGCGCCACATTTTGATTAGTCCCGCATGTCTAGTGGCCGAGTAGAGCCGGACGATAATGATCGGTTTTTGCCTCTGTCGGTTGGCTTCGATCTGATCTACTTTCGGACATGACTTTCATCTTGGATAAAGCGATGTGTCACTTTTATGTTTCATGATCGGTTAAAAACAGCACTTTTAACCATTGCTGCGCTTGGTCTGATTGCGGGTCTTGGCTTGTGGCTGGCTGATCGGCCAGAGCAAGCTGCCTATGCGTGGTCAGCGGGCGTGATACCGGTTTTGGCGGCTTTGATAATCGAGATTGTCCGCAGCCTGGCAAAGGGTGAAGTCGGGCTCGATATTGTGGCGGCGCTGTCGATGTCAGCAGCGCTTTTCTTTGGCGAGACGCTGGCGGCCATTGTCGTTGCGCTGATGTATTCCGGCGGAACCTTTCTCGAAAGCTTTGCTGAAGGTCGTGCTCGCCGGGAGATGAGTGACCTTCTCTCCCGTGTGCCGCGCACAGCAACGCTGCAACGCGATGGCGCGCTGGAAGAAGTGCCGCTGGATGATATCAAGCCAGGTGATCTGCTTCTGATTCGGCAGGGCGATGTTGCTCCGGTGGATGGAACAGTAGAAGGCGAACGAGCGGTGCTTGACCAGTCGGCGCTCACTGGTGAATCCATGCCTGTCACGCTCCGCCTTGGCGGGGACGTGATGAGTGGCTCGACCAATGCGGGGGAAGCCTTCGATCTGCGGGTGACACGCGCTGCCGCCGACAGCACCTATGCGGGAATTGTCAGGCTGGTTGAAAAAGCCCAAGCCTCAAAGGCTCCGATGGCACGGTTGGCTGACCGCTGGTCTTTGATGTTTCTTGCAGTTACCGTTGCGTTGGCGAGCGCCGCTTGGTGGTTTACCGGAGATCCGATCCGTGCTGTTGCCGTTCTCGTTGTGGCAACGCCATGCCCCCTCATCCTTGCCGTGCCGGTCGCTCTGGTTGCAGGGTTGTCACGGGCAGCTCATTTTGGCGTACTGATCAAAGGTGCCAAGCCGTTGGAGGCTTTGGCGCGCATCCAGACACTAATTCTCGACAAGACGGGTACCCTGACCGATGGCCGGCCGCAGATTGTTGTCATTGAACCGCAGGGCGGCTTATCTGAAGAGCAGTTCCTGTATTTTGCGGCAACCCTAGACCAGGCATCGAAACATCCGATTGCCCAAGCAATGGTAGCAGCAGCCCGGGCACGCGGCGTGGTCCTTCCGGTCCCGAAAAATGTGGTCGAGAGACCTGGCGAAGGCGTTACAGGGCATGTCGACGGCAAAAAGGTGGTGGTGGGCGGCGCATCGTTTGTTGCTTCGAAGATCGGGAATGCCAAGATCGACGGCGCTGTCACGCAAGCAGGTTCAGTTGTTGTGGCCCTCGGTATAGACGGCAAATATATGGGCCATCTGGTAATGGCGGATGCCCTGCGTTCGGGTACGGCAGATTTGCTTTCAAGTTTGCGCAGGTTAGGAATTGGGCGCATCCTCTTGGCCACCGGTGACCGCCGTGCCGTGGCCGAAGCCGTCACTAAAGGTTTGGGTCTGGATGTGGTCCGCTCGGAGCTAAGCCCGGACCAGAAGGTGTTGCTTGTCTTGAGCGAGCGCAAAAACGGGCCAGTGATGATGGTAGGCGATGGTGTGAATGATGCGCCGGCTTTGGCTGCCGCTGATATCGGGGTCGCCATGGGCGCACGCGGCGCTGCAGCTTCAGCAGAAGCCGCAGATGTGGTTTTGCTGGTTGATCATCTCGACCGGCTATTGCCCGGGATCGAAGTTGCCCAGCGCTCGCGTCGGATCGCCCTTGAAAGTGTCGCGGCTGGAATCGGTCTTTCCATAGCGGGAATGGTGGCGGCAGCATTTGGATATCTGACACCTGTACAAGGGGCACTTCTTCAGGAAGTCATTGATGTTGCGGTTATCCTGAATGCATTGCGTGCTCTCAGGATAGAGCCGCGTCGGGCAGTTATATCAGCACAGCCAACAGATGCCGGATTCAGCTTGGGAGAATGAAAAACCAAAGCGCAATGAACATCCCACGCTGGTGTAGTTTGCCGTGCCGCTCAAGCGTTTCGTGAAAACTTTTCTTAAGGTCTGTCAATAATGTTTATCGCCGTTCTGTTCATTCCGGTTGAAGCAAACCGCCGAATACCTAATAAAATACTTCAATGCACGATGGTTACCGGACACGCTGATTTTCTAAGAACTTCTTGAGAAACTGAGCCAAGCAAGTAGGTCTTGAACCCCCCTTTTCCAGACGCGCCCATGACGATGAGATCAACATTCTTTTCGATTGCAATGTCAACTATGGTGAATGCGGCGTCTCTGGATTTTTCCAAGAGAAAATTCATCTTCGGATCACCTGTTGCATGAACAATCTCTTTTGCCTTGTCCTGAATGTTACGGATCTCGTCATTATTCAGGACAGCGTAGACATCCTTGCGGCCAACAACAAACTCAAGAACGATTAGTACTGTAAGCTCAGCATCAAACCTTTTTGCCAAAACGGCGGCGTGCTCCAATGCGCGGTATGACGGATCCGAGCCGTCTATTGCTGCCATAATGTCTTTCATTTTCATCTCCTCTTCCACATCAATTGCGACTAATGATAACACGAAGAACTCAACTTCATTCAGCGCAAATGAAACAAAGGAGCGTTACTTGCTTTTCAGGTATACATTTTGAGAGTTTACAGTTGGAAATTCTGACCTCATCAGTAATTGTACAAAATAGTCAGTCTAAATCTTCCCAACAAGGGTCAGTTGCAAAGCCGTCATGTTATGGGCTATTTTTTGATGGAGTTTCCGGAACTGGAGGCCAATTCTGAATGACATGCGCAATTTCGTCGGATGGTTCTTCTGTAAAATAAAATATATGCGAAGGCTGGCAACCAGATTTGAAAAACACGCAATCAATTTCCACAATACGATATACATGTTCGCTATCACGTACTGGATCAATTGAATCAACACCTTAGAGCCCGATTCAAAAGTTCATGAGACATAACAATGCCTTGCGATTCGTCGTGTGAGCATGCGGATGCTGGCTATCTGGACCCATGCTGTTGAGCTCTTGATTGTTTTCTCCCAATCCTTTGCCAGTCTTCGGCATCTTCCGAGCCATGCGAAGGTGCGCTCAACAACCCAACGTTTGGGCAAAACAGCAAATCCGCTGACATCATCGCTGCGCTTGATGATTTCTATCGTCCACTTGCCATAACCAAGCAGTGCATCCCTGAGTTTGGTGCCAGCATAGCCGCCATCGGCAAACAGATGGCGCAACCAAGGGTACTGGAAGCGGATGGCCTTGATCAGATCGGGGGCGCCATCGCGATCCTGAATATTGGCTGTGTGAACCAGCACAAACAGTAGGAACCCGACAGTATCGGTAATGATG
>JAFMHL010000053.1 GCA_017854535.1 Nitratireductor sp. | reverse complement strand
TGTTAGGTTTTGAACGTCGGATTCCACCGAATAAGTCAGATCATAATCTGCGCCATTTTTGACGACGCGAGAGAGGTTTACAATCCGAACTCTTTCGTCGTCTCGCCCTTCCTCCATAACAATTGTGGGCAGTGATAACACCGCTTCAATGTCCAACACACCTTCAGGCTGAAATTTGGTTTTAACCGCATTGTCCGTGTACTGGAGGACCCGCCCAGCCATTATTGAGCCTTTGCGATCATCGTTAACACTGCCTGACACGATCAAGTTAAACATTCAAAACCTCAATATCCTTTGATGCTTCGGTAAACTAACTACATATCCGTTTCAACTCAATGCAGCGTTCAATTTCCCTACCAAAAGCGAACTTTCATTCATTCATGGCCTATGGCGAAATTTGTGAGGGCGAACCGTTTATTTCAGGAAGGTTTGCTGCGGTATCGAAAACCATTTCAATAGCCTGAATGGGCCTTCAGTCGGAAAAAACAACGTTTGGTTAACCGAGAATATTGGCAAGCCGCTCTGCCAACTGCTTGCTAAGTGTTTTCCTTCCCTCTGAGTTGTTCAGATAGGTTAGATACCTATGAGCTTGCAAATCTGACGGTATGTCTTCCTTGTTTTGCGTTATCGGAATGACAGGACGGCCCCAAGCATGCGCAAGCCCCATTTCATAAAACACGTTAGGGTTTCTGCCCGTTAGGTCGCAGACGACAACGGCGGAATGGTTCACCAGTTCCATGATGTCCCTCATGAAAATTGAATGCCCCCACATCTCATCAGCACGCTTTGCTTCGAGTGAGGTAGAAGCACACGCCGCCTTTAAGGCATCGTAAACCTCATAAAACCCACCGAAAGGCATCATTACGCCGATTACATCATTCTTCGGTAATTCATAGGTGTAACCTATGATCTGTTGGGTATTCGAAAATGCGGCGACCTGCGCCGTGGCACTGGCGACATTGCTAAATTTTTGCATGACATATTTCTGGACCTTCTCCAGCGAATCGTCACCACGATTTTGCATTGCGACAAGCATATCCAGAACATTTCCCGCATAGTCAGAGTCGCCCCAACTCAGACTGCGCAATAATCGGTCATGACTTTGGATATAACTGGTCCAGCCTGTGATCAATCCAATTTCCAGAAAATGTTCCTTTTCGAAGCACTCCACGATAATTTCTTTGGTTGTGAGAATTGGCGGTAACGTTTGGGTTGGGTTCATCGCGGCATCTAACTCCGTGTCCATTTCTACAAGAAAAGCCAAGCGTCGCACTGACGCCATAAAACTAATATTCTTAGTCTCACGCAAAAAAGAAACGGCGTCGTCGTTCGCATGACAACCGAATCAATAGTACAAACCTTTTCGATCATCTACATGAAAGGGGCAAGGTGCCCAAAGGTCCGCTTTTGCAGTTGCAGCGAACGACTGGTATGGAGAAGTTGCTCTTCAGCGGTTGACCTTGTGATGAAGGTCCGGTTTGGGCCGAGGCTGTGAGCGCCGATCAAATCTGAAAATCGAAGGTCTCAGTTGGTCTCCAAGCTGTTGTTAGCATTCCACCTCACCCAGCAACTTTTCCCGCATTTCTGCCTGAGAATATACAGCCGCCTAAAAACGTTCCTTCCAGTGCGTTGTAACCGTGATAGCCGCCGCCGCCAAAGCCTGCGCATTCGCCTGCCGCATAAAGCCCTTCGATTTTCTCACCCTTGCCATTGAGCACTTCACCATCAAGATTGGTGTGAATACCGCCCAAAGTTTTGCGCGTTAGAATATGCAGTTTAACCGCAATCAACGGGCCCTTTGAAGGATCAAGAATTTTGTGCGGCTTTGCCGTACGCACCAGTTTATCACCGAGATAATTACGGGCTGAATGGATCGCCATAATCTGCGCATCCTTGGTGTAGGGATTGTTCATCTGCATATCCCGCGCCTCTATTTGCGCGCGGATTTTTGCCGGATCCAATTTCACTTCTGCCAATTGGTTCATACCCGCAACCAGATCATCCAGATTATTGCGAACGACAAAATCCTCGCCTTTTTCCTTGAACGCTTCAACGGGGCCTGTTGCCCCTTTTGAAAGACGGGATTTCAAAACCTCTCTCCAACTGCCTGAGGTAAAATCAGGGTTCTGCTCCGAGCCGGACAAAGCAAACTCTTTCTCAATGATAGCCTGATTGAGAATGAACCATGAATAATCATGGCCCGTTGATAGGATATGTTTCAGCGTCGACAAAGTGTCATAGCTAGGCAAACAAGGCGCAGGCATCCGGTTACCATTTGCATCAAACCATAAGGATGAAGGCCCGGGAATAACGCGAATAGCATGGTGCGGCCAGATCGGATCAAAGTTCTTGATACCCTCAACATAGTGCCACATGCGATCTTCATTGATGAGATTAGCGCCAGCCTTTTCAGTAATACCAATCATTTTTCCATCCACATGATGGGGAACACCGGAGATCAGATCTTTGGGCGCAGGGCCGACGCGATCAACTGGCCAGTTCTTACGAACCAAATCAAAATTACCGCCAATGCCGCCAGAGGTAACAATCACATGATTGGCTTTGAGCGAGAAATCACCCGTGACAACGCGCGATGATTGCTGCCCTCTTTCAACTGAAGTCTCTTCCAAAATCTCGCCGCTGACGCCTGTCATTTGCTTGGCGCTTTTATTGAGTTTGGTGACGCGATGGCGAAATTTGAAACTGATCAAACCCTGTTTTTCAAATTCACGGGCCCGATCAACAAAGGGCTTCAAAACGCCCGGCCCTGTTCCCCAGGTAATGTGAAATCTTGGAACTGAATTGCCATGGCCATCTGCAAAAGACCCGCCGCGCTCTGCCCAGCCAACGATTGGAAACCAGCGCATACCCAGTGAATGAAGCCATGGGCGCATCTCGCCATTGGCAAAATCCAGATAGGCGTCTGCGGTTTTGCGCGGCCAATAGTCTTCATCCCGGTCAAATTGCGCCGATCCCATCCAGTCCAATGCGGCTAGTTCGCGGCTGTCTTTAATCCGCATGCGTCTTTGCTCCGGCGTATCAACCATGAACAAACCACCAAGGGACCAAAACGCCTGTCCGCCAAGATTTTGCTCGCCTTCCTGATCAACAATGATCACGCGCTTACCGCGCCCTGCTGCTTCACAAGCAGCTACTAGCCCCGCAAGGCCGCCGCCAACAATGATAATATCTGCGCTGTTAGCCATGAAAACTCCAAAGTAGGTGGATGATAGACCTAAGTGAGAACTTATCTCTCGGTCAATTTCAATTCGATACGGCGGTTTTTGCCGCGCGCTTCTTCGCTGTCGCCCTCTTCCAAAGGCTGGAACTCGCCAAATCCGGCCGCAACCAAACGCGTTGCTGGAATGCCTTGAGATATAAAATATTTCACCACTGACAGCGCCCGCGATTGGGACAATTCCCAGTTATCGGCAAAACGCCCATTGCCCGACACAGGCACATTGTCCGTGTGGCCATCTACCCGCAACACCCAGGCGATATCGTCAGGTATCTCGTTGCCAATTTGCAAAAGCGCCTCGGCAACTTTCAGCATGTCTTGTTTGCCATTGTCGTTTAATTCACCTGAACCTTGGGCGAATAGAACTTCGGACTGGAAAACAAACCGGTCACCAACGATACGAATATCAGAGCGATCACTAAGAATTTCACGCAACCGACCAAAGAAGTCAGAACGATACCGGTTCAACTCCTGCACCCTTTGCGCCAGTGCCACATTAAGCCGCTTGCCCAAATCAGCAATCTTTGTTTGGCTTTCCCTATCCTGATTTTCAGAAGCCTCTAGCGCATCTTCCAAGGCGGCAATCTGGCGGCGTAGGGCGGAAATCTGTTGGTTCAGCAATTCGACTTGCGAGCGCGCTCTTTGGCTCAACTGCTTTTCTTCATCCAGCTCTTCGGTAATCGCACCGAGTTTCTCATTGGCAAGCGACGAGGCCCCTGTGCCTGATGCCAGCAACTCCGCCAAACGGGACCGCTCACTTTCCGTATCGCTGAGCGAGGATTGCAAATTCACAAGATTGTCTTCCAAATCCTGACGGTTTCCGCGCTCGAGCGCCAGCAAATCTGTCAATTCATCAATCTGCAAATTCAAGCGATTTAGCACCTGGTCTTTGCCGGAAATTTCCTGACTGAGCAAAAATTGCGCAATGACAAAAACCGACAAAAGAAAAATGATCGCCAATAGCAGTGTGGAAAGCGCATCAACAAATCCCGGCCAATAGTCGACCCGGTTTTCTCTCCGTCTGTTTTTAGCAAAAGCCATTTTGCATTAGCCTTTCGCGGCTTTGTCAAAAAACTCGTTGAGCTTGTTCAGGGTCGCCTGCAATTCTTGTTGCTGTATCTCCTGTTTGGCAGTCATTTCGCGGGACGTTTTTTGATCAGCGCGCATATGCTGAACCAGCCCTTGAATACTCTCCGCCAAACTTGCCATGGCAGCTGTTGCCCTAGGCCCGCTTTCGCCCTGCTGCAAATTACGCGTGATCGAATCGAGATGTGTCCGAACCTCATCTGAGGTCGCGCCAGACATATTGCCAATATCCGCATTAAGGTCAGTGATAGAGGACAGCCAGTTTTCCAATTCTGTATAAAAACGTGTTTGCGCCCGACCTGCCTGCAAGTCCAAAAAGCCCAAAACCAAAGAACCAGCCAAACCAAACAGAGAAGATGAGAACGCTGTTCCCATACCGTCCAAAGGAGCCTTCAAGCCAGATTTCAAGGCATCAAGAATATCATTGGCATTTCCTGATCCAGGATCAAGCGATTGGATGGTATTGCCAATGGATCCGATAGTTTGCAGAAGTCCCCAAAAAGTTCCAAGCAGACCAAGGAAAACCAGAAGACCAATAAGATATCGGGTGATATCGCGCAGATCATCAAGGCGGTTTCCAATCGAGTCCAGAATGGAGCGCATCACATTGGTATTGAGCGACATATTGAGACTGGTATCGCCTAACAGCGCACGCATGGGCGCAAGCAACACAGGGTCTCTGCGCCCTTCAAATTCCTCACCTTGCCGGAAAGAGTTTGCCCAAGTCACTTCGGGCATCAAGCGAACCACTTGGGCAATCGCCAATAAAATACCAAATGCCAACACCACTACAATCAGCCCATTAAGGCCGGGATTGGTCATGAAGTTAACGGCAATTTGCCGATAGAGAACAGCCACCAAAAAGCCGACGATGATCAAAAAGATCACCATCGACATCAAGAAAAGTCTTGGACTGGTGAATTTATACGGATCGAACGCTTTCGCCACCTTGCATCTTCCTCCAGATACGCTTCTTCACGGCGTGGCATAGGCCAATCACCGAATTTGCATGAAATCTACACAGAGAAATAACGAAAGGGAACCACAAACCCAAAAAAAGCTCAGCGCTGCAAGCAATAAAGCTACGTTAAGCCTTTAAGGTCGCCAAGAGTTTTTTGCGGATGGTTTCATTCCCGGCAATAATCGTAGTTGTGCCGAACATGTCATGACCATCATCAAGATCGGTCACATATCCACCTGCTTCACGAACCATGATGATACCAGCCGCCATATCCCATGGCTGAAGGCCGGTTTCCCAAAATCCATCCACCCGACCAGCAGCAACATAACAAAGATCAAGAGAGGCTGCGCCAAACCTGCGAATCCCTGCTGAATTCAGCATGACTTTGCGCTGTTGTTCCAAAAAATCTTTATGGGCCGGGCGGCCGAGATGAGGAATACCAGTCGTGAAAACGCTTTCCAGCATTTCTTTGCGATTGGCAACACGCAAGCGACGATCATTCATAAATGCGCCTTTGCCTTTTTCTGCCGTATAAAGCTCGTCCATAGCTGGATTATAAACAACACCGGCAACAATCTGGCCTTCGCGCTCGAGCGCGATAGAAATTCCAAAAATTGGAATTGAGTGCATAAAATTGGTGGTGCCATCAACTGGATCAACAATCCATCTGTTTTGCGGATCCTTGCCTTTGATCACGCCGCCCTCTTCCATCAAAAATCCGATCTCGGGGCGAGCCTTCGACAATTCCTGATAAATGATTTTCTCTGCTTCTTTGTCAGCATTAGTAACAAAGTCACCTGGACCTTTCACAGAGACCTGGAGACTTTCAACTTCGCCAAAATCACGCGAGAGTTTACGTCCCGCCTTCATTGCAGCTTGAACCATTACGTTAAGAAGTGCTGAGCGGGCCATGCCCTCTCCTTTTCATATCGAGTAAAATGCGGTCAGGCGATTAGTCAGCCCGGCGTACATAAATAATTTCTGCGGTATCAACGATAATCTTTTCGCCAACAGCAATGAACGGTGGAACCATGCAACGAACACCATTATCAAGCATTGCAGGTTTATAAGAAGACGTAGCTGTCTGCCCTTTGATTACAGGCTCAGCTTCCATAACCTCAAGCGTGACATAATCAGGCAGCTTGATGCCAATCGGCTTTTCTTCATGCAATTCAACGGTAACTTTCATGCCATCTTGAAGAAATGCCGCGCGTTCGCCAACAAACTCTTTTTGCAATTCAAGCTGCTCATAAGATTCTTCATCCATGAAGACCAGAGCGTCACCTTGCTCATACAAGAATTGAAAGTCTTTCTGCTCAAGACGAACCTTTTCAACAGATTCAGTAGCTCTGAAACGTTCATTGAGTTTTGAACCGTTTAGCAGATTTTTCATTTCGATTTGCGCAAAGGCTCCGCCTTTACCTGGCTTCACATGGTCGGTTTTAACAACAGCCCACAGGGATCCATTATGTTCCAGCACGTTACCAGGCTTTATCTGGTTACCATTAATTTTCATGATTTCATCCGATTGTAGAAAAATTGAAGATCAGTGCGTTTTTGTATGTTGCGCGCCAATATTTTCAGCTTCCATGAACACAATTGAAGCCGTGTTGCAAGTCCTGTCCATTTCGAAGGGTAAAATTCCGGCGCTTATCAGCCCCTGCCTGATGTGAACCCGTTGGCTTCATCAAGCGCTTTTGCCAGCAATTCGCGATCGATAGAATTGATAAAATCATCAAGGTCATTGTCGTTGAGCCCGGCCCGCTGCGCAAGAATATGCCACTTTGCTGCTTGAACCGGATCATATTTGGTGCCCAAACCACTGACATACATTTTAGCCAGCCTGTTTCGCGCAATCACATTGCCACTATTTGCTGCCCGCAACATCCAGGCAAAAGCAATTTTCGGCTCTTTGGTCCCAGCTGTTCCATTAGCAAGCCAAATGGCCAATTCTACCTGAGCTGTGTCTATCCCGGCTTTTGCAGCCAATAAAAGCCAGTCTTGCGCAATTTTATTTTCAGGATACCCGTTCAGTTTTCCTGACCGATAAATTTGCGCCAAAGCATAATATGCATCTGCAACTCTGTTTTCTGCTGCCATCTCAAAATAGGGCAAAGCTTCTTTTATACCAGCCGTTGTCGGTTGTTCATCTGCGATAAACTGGGCATAATTAAATGCCGCCGTGGCATGGCCTGAATCAGCTGCCAGTTTCAAAAGTCGCTTTGCTTCTGCCGGATTTTTGTCGACATATTTACCCTCAAGAAGTTTCACCGCATAGCCGAACTGCGCTTCCCGATCGTTGTTTTTGGATGCAATACCATACCATGCAGTCGCTTCTTTGGGATCACGCGCAACACCTAAGCCCTTGTCATATAATTCAGCGATCAATGTTTGAGCTTTTGGGTCACCCATCTGGGCTTTTGGCAAAGCTAACGCAAACGCCGTCAGGTAATATCCCCGTTGATAAGCTCCATAAGCAAGATCAGCATTGGGAGCTTCATTTTCTCCGATCAAACGATCTTTTATGGATGCCGGTTCTTGCCCGTTACCGCTGTCTTTTTTGACCTCTTGAGCCAACGCAAAAGAAGCAAAGACGAATCCCAGACTAACAGCTAGGATTAGAGAGGCTGTATGTTTACTAATTCTATTCATCATCACTAAACTTGGGAGCATGTGCGTCCAACAATTCATTGGCTTTTGCAACGGCAGCACCCGCCCCTTCAGGGAAAGAAAATACGCCCAAAGATAATGCTACAAACTCTGCACCGCTTTGCGCCACTTCAACTACGCTTTCCAACTTTGAACCACCCATCACGATTGCTGATATTCGCATAACTTGGGCGCACCAGCTTCCAAGTTTCATATTCTTTGGATGCGCTTCAGGTCTAATATCGCCATCTACTTTTCCAAAAAATAGAAAATCAGGATTAAACTCCGCCGCTTCCATTGTTTGGTGCCGCGTTTTGATTCCACCATATCCTACCAATCTTTTTGGCGAAAAACGAGCAACAGCATCTTTTAGTGCTTCTAATCCTGATGGGATAAACATGCCATCCGCTCCGCTTCGCCCCATCACCTGGCTGTCACTTTCAATAATAACTGCAACATCTTTTTCCTGGGCAACCAACGTAATGCGTTCAACATGGTCTTGATACTCACCTAACTCCATAGCGCCCATGGGAATGATGATGCTGGCCACATCTCCCCCGGACAAAGCATCGCTTGTCAAATTTGATGCATCGGGCGTGGTGGGAATGATCAATACCAAACGGCAACGATCTTCATAAGGGAGAGTCTTTTTTTTGTTTTTAGACATTGATGTGTGCTCGGAAAAAATTGCAGTTGTTGCAAATCAGAATTTAGGCAATGGTCCGACCGACCAACTGCTTATAGATTAGTTGATAACACCATTTTTACGGTTCAGGCATCAACGCAACTTCCTAACCCGCCCTTCAAGGGCAAGCAAGCAAAAGGACCTCAATTTGTTAAGCGATTTGTTGCAGTTCGGCCCTGCTTTTTTTGCCATAGCGATCCCTGCTGTATTTCTAGTTGGCTTATCCAAGGGAGGCTTTGGCGGCGGCTTATCAATGCTTGGGACACCATTGCTAACGCTTGTGATTTCTCCGGTTCAAGCAGCCGCAATACTTTTACCCGTCCTGCTCCTGATGGATGCAATTAGCCTTTATAATTATCGAGGCATTGTAGACTGGGCGATCATAAAAATAATGGTTCCAGCGGCATGTATCGGCATTTTGCTGGGTTGGGCAACAGCCAGTATGGTTTCCGATAGCTGGATAAGGATCATTGTCGGGGCGATTTCTTTGCTATTTGCCGCAAATCAAATCACCAAAGATCTCCTAAAACGCAATGCAAACACACCCAATTTATTTGCAGCCAGTTTTTGGGGATGTTTTGCCGGTTTCACCAGCTTCATTGCTCATGCGGGCGCGCCGCCATATCAGGCATATACCGTACCGTTAAAAATGGAGAAAATGCTATTTGCAGGAACTTCGGTTATCTTCTTTGCGTCTATTAACACATTGAAGGTAATACCTTATTTCTTTTTGGGTCAATTTACTTCTGACAATTTGGCTACATCCGCCAGCCTGTTACCAATCGCCGTCGTAGGTGTTTTAACGGGCGTCGTGCTGGTCAAAAAAATTAGTCAGAATTTCTTCTATCGCTTCACCTATATGATCATGTTGATCATTGGTTGCAAATTGATATGGGATGGCAGACCTGCTCTTTTAGCTTTAATCTAATGGAACGTAATAATTAAGTCCGCCAAACCTAGTTAGAAATTGTATTGGTACAAAAAATCAAAGTTTCACTTTGTCTATTTTCTCTTTTAGCAGAAGTTTCTGGCGCTTGAGCTCGGCTATTTCCTGGTCGCTGACACTGGGATGTTTTCTTGCGTCTTCCAATTGTTGGTCCAAATTATGGTGCTTCTGTTTCAACTGATCGAGATGCGAAACAAGTGTCATTTGCGTCCTCCATGTTAGCGTTTAACCAAGCAAGTGAATCACACTTTATTTGCCTTGTCCATGGCAAGGTTGTTGTTCAAAAGGCAAACCCGCCAAAGATGTTTGTCGGGTTAAAACTTCATCATGATTGATTGTTTGCTGAATGCGGCTTTTCTGTTAGGAACAACTCCAACTTCTATTTTCGGGTTGTTCTTATCCCGATAATCGCCTTAAAGGCTGTTAAAGATCGTATATCGGGGTAGTGTAATGGCCGACCAAGACCTGACAGAATTGCGTGTTCAATTGGCAAAATTACAAATTGAACACGCTGACATTGATCTGGCAATTGATGCACTTATAAAGACAGGGGCAAATGCCATAGCCATTCAACGCTTCAAGAAAAAGAAACTGTCTCTAAAAGATCAAATCACAAAGCTTCACTCTGTTGTCATGCCAGACATTATTGCGTGATTGCGCTAACAACAACAAAAAATATGGGTCAAGCCATGGCTTCGAAACAATCGACCAATAACAAAAACGATACCAAACAAGTCGCCATTATTATGGGCAGTCAATCTGACTGGGAAACCATGAAAAATGCTGCAGACACTTTGGATTCGCTGAATATTTCCTATGACAGTTTAATAATCTCGGCCCATAGAACGCCAGACAGATTGGTCAGCTTTTCAAAATCTGCCCGCGACAAGGGATATCAGGTAATTATCGCTGGCGCTGGCGGTGCAGCCCACTTGCCGGGGATGACCGCATCCATGACCAGCCTGCCCGTTTTTGGCGTTCCAGTGCAATCAAAGGCGCTTTCCGGCCAAGACAGTCTTTTATCAATCGTCCAAATGCCAGCAGGTATTCCGGTTGGAACTTTGGCCATTGGCAAAGCTGGGGCTGTGAATGCTGCGCTTCTGGCCGCTTCGGTGATTTCTCTTCAAGATCCTAAAGTTCATGTAGCTTTGGATGCTTGGCGTAAGAAGCAAACTACAAGCGTGGCTGAAACGCCGAAAGACGATACTTGACCATGACAAATAGCGATTTTGAGCCCTTAAACCCTGGCGATACCATCGGCATCATTGGCGGAGGTCAATTGGGTCGTATGCTGGCAATGGCGGCAGCAAAACTAGGTCTCAAGACAATCATATTAGAGCCGGGAAAAGATTGCCCCGCTAGCGAAGTTGCGGTCCAGACTATTTGTGCGCCCTATGATGACCCTGCTGCTCTCAAAGAATTAGTGAAAAGCTGCAAAGTAATCACTTGGGAATTTGAGAATATTCCTCTCGATGCAGTTAATTTTCTCAAGGAAAATACTTTGCTCCGTCCAAATCCACTGGCTTTGGAAAAAAGCCAGGACCGTTTGACAGAAAAACAGTTCATCAATGATCTAGGAATTGCAACTGCGCCTTACTATCGTGTTGATACTATTGAAGATATCAAACAGGGTTTGGATAGGTTTGGAAGTGATGCGATCTTGAAGACACGGCGCTTCGGCTATGATGGTAAAGGCCAGTCGCGACTATCAAAACAAGCAAAAAGTGCAGACATATCGGCTGCTTTTGATGCGCTAGGCAGAAATCCTTCCATACTCGAAGGGTTCGTTACTTTCTCGAGAGAAATTTCAATCATCGTTGGGCGCTCAACAAATGGAGATATCCGCTGTTATGATCCGGCGGAAAATGCCCATACAAACGGCATTCTTCATACCTCAACACTCCCTGCTAATATCACTCCGGAAACGCGGAATGCGGCAGTTAGGATTGCAGAAAAGATTGTCACGGCACTCGATTATATTGGTGTAATGGGCGTTGAGTTTTTTGTAACGCCAACGGGCGATCTGATTGTGAATGAAATAGCCCCTCGCGTTCATAATTCTGGACATTGGACTGAGGCAGCATGCGCCGCATCCCAGTTTGAGCAGCATGTCCGAGCCGTTAGCGGCTGGCCTTTGGCTGATCCAACCCGCCATTCTGATTGTGTTATGGAGAATTTGATCGGCGATGACGTCAATAAAATGCCGCAGCTGCTAACTTTGCCTGATGTATCGATCCATTTATACGGAAAGGCCGAAAGTCGTGCTGGGCGAAAGATGGGACATTTTACCCAGCTTAGTAGTTAAAGATCGAGCCACATGCTCGTCACTCAACCAAAGAAAAAGAACCCTAGGTCCGCTATTTTACAACCCACTCAAGTGAAGCCCAAAACCGCTAAAAATCGCAACCTAACCCTAGACATTCTGGTCTGATTTTGGTATCAGACCTCATCTGGCGACGGTTTCCGTTGCGAGCAACAGAGATTATTTCCTTTGAAAAGCTCGAATAACTGGATGTTCTACTCAAAAAGTGGAACGGTTTGGTTAGGAAACGCGCAAAACTGGCTTAATTGCCAAAACCGAAAACAGGAAACGGAGACAACGTGCAAGTACTCGTTCGTGACAACAATGTAGACCAAGCGCTCCGCGCTTTGAAAAAGAAATTGCAGCGCGAAGGCGTGTTTCGTGAAATGAAATTGCGTAATTTCTTCGAAAAACCATCTGTAAAGCGTGCGCGCGAGAAGGCTGAAGCAATTCGCCGTACTCGTAAATTGGCTCGCAAGAAATTGCAGCGCGAAGGTATGATCCAAGGCCGTTAAGGCACGCTGGACAAATTCGCTTCGGTGATTTTGAAATTCTGCTTTATTGGTACTAATTGTGAGAAGGGTCGTTTTTTCGCCCATTTCTTATTCAAAAGCTGATATTGCGTTGAGACATTAGAGGCGGAAATGGTTCAACCAATTCCGCCTTTTTGCTGTTTTCCTCCCAGCGATGGAAATTCAGAAAAATGGAATCCTACAAGTAAGCTCAACCGTCTATGATCGATTAATTGGAACGGCACATAAATGACCTATGCATCCGGTAAACTTAGCCATTGTGGGCTTCTGGGCAATTATACTGCTGGTTCAAAATTCAAATTTGTGACTACAAAAGCTGCTTTGTTAAGCGTATTGGTGCTATTGTCTGCTTGCACTACTTCATCCATCGATAACGCGATATCTATTGACCCGGAACAAGGCTCAAACACGAATCTTGCCTCTTTGTCATCGGTTGTTGATCGCAATCCGAATTCTCCTGAAGCCTATAATGTGCGAGGCACTGCCTATGGCAGAGCAGGCCGCAATAGAGAAGCACTTGCAGACTTCTCACGCGCTATTCAATTGAACCCGCGTTTCTATCAGGCCTATGCGAACCGTGCACTTGTTCACCGGGCAACTGGAAACGCGGCTGATGCTATCAACGATTATTCGACCGCCCTTAAGATCAACAGCCAATATGATGTCGCCTATATCGGGCGCGGAAATGCCTATCGCTTTGCAGGCAAATCTCAACAGGCTCTTCGCGACTTTGAGCGCGCAATACAGTTGGGTACAACGAACCCACGCGCCTACCATTCCCGTGGTTTGATCTACCAACAAAATAACCAAAACGACTTGGCGATTGAAGATTTCACCACAGCCATATCGCTAGATGCAGATGCTGCTGAACCCTATAACAGTCGCGGCGTATCCTATCTTGCGATCAGTGATGCTTTCAACGCCTTGGAAGACGCTAATCGCGCATTACGCATCAACAACCGATATGCTGAAGCATGGGTAACCCAAGGCTTGGCGCTCGAACAGCAAGGCGAAAAAGCAAAAGCTCAAAAAGCCTTCAAGCGCGCGGCGCAGCTAGACACCACATTGATGTCAGCCAAAGAAGGCGCAGCGCGAACACGGTAAAGTTTGGATTCTAAAGCAGATATAAAAAAGGGCGGATAAGTCCGCCCTTTTCGAAAAGAATTGTTCCAAGTCAGCTGACTAAAATTGGTACATTGGTTTTAGCACGGTCAAACAGATCGATCACATCTTGATTGATCATCCGCACGCAGCCCGAAGAAACCGCTTTGCCGATAGTCCAAAACTCCGGCGTACCGTGTATTCTGTAAAGCGTGTCCACCCCATCCTGGAAAATATATAACGCACGAGCGCCCAAAGGGTTATCGAGCCCGGGCGGCATACCACCATTTCTTACGCTGTATTTTTCCAACTCGGGACGACGCTCAATCATTTCATCAGGCGGGGTCCATTTTGGCCAAGCCTGTTTCCAAGTAATGTTTGCGCGACCAGACCATTCAAAACCCTGCTTACCCAAACCCACGCCATAGCGCATGGCATATCCGTCTCCTTCGACAAGATAAAGAAAGAAGTTTCGAGTATCAACTATCACAGTCCCTACACGCTCACTACTTGGATAAACAACGCGGCGCCGATAAAATTTGGGATCAACTCTTTTCAAGTCTAAAGCTGGAATAGTAAACCCGCCGTCAACTCTTGGTCCATACATAGATGCTAATTCCGACTTGGAAAAACCGATATTAATGCCAGTACCCTCTTTCCTTTTCAAAAAAGCGGGCATTTTTATAGGTGTTTGCGTTGTTGAGCAGCCAGTTAAAGCGGCTCCGGCAAGAACCGCAGATCCAGTGAGAATCTGACGCCGAGTTATCATTTTATTCGTTAGTGTTTTCATCACTAAACCCTCATTCATTGCGTCTGGTTTATAAGACCACGACTGTGGTTCCCACAGGAACACGTTCATATAGATCAATAACGTGATCGTTGATCATGCGGATGCACCCATTGGAAACTGATCGGCCGATGGAATTAGGCTGTGTCGTTCCGTGGATACGGTAATAGGTATCTCTATTACCGCGATACAAATACAACGCACGAGCGCCCAATGGGTTGCCAGGACCACCTCGAACACCGCCTGCAAATCTTGCATATTTTTCAGGACTTCTGCGGATCATATTTGCTGTTGGTGTCCAACTTGGCCATTCCGCTTTTCGTGCAATGCGCGCACTGCCCTTAAACGCAAGCCCTGCCTTTCCAACACCAACGCCATAACGCCTGGCTCTGCCACCACGCAATGTCAGGTAGAGAAAATGGTTCCGTGGATCGACCACGATTGTGCCAACTTTATAACCTGAAAAACGAACCGTCTGAGGCTCATATTTCCTATCAAGCACAAATTTATTGGCTTTCTTCTTTGCTGCTTGTGCTCCAGTCGGCAGCACAAACAAAGAAGTTGCCAGCCCTATCAGGGCATTCCTTCTAGTAATCATTGAAAACTCCACATTTGATAGTGCGCGTAAACCTGTTTCAGAAGGTAAACGCACGGAAAACTAAAATTGTTTCAACTCAAACGATTGGAGGTCTAAAAAATGTATTGGAAGAATTAGGTACAAGCAAAAAGGTATCACAAGAGAAGTGTACCTGTTTTCCCGAACGCGGTGTTGTTTCAAATCCCATTGTCAGGATTTTACCATCTAATGGACAATGAAATGCAACAGTGGAGAGTTCGATTGCTTCGTCTTCACAGCATATGGCAGGTGCATTCTTCACTAAATTCAAGGAAGCCTGCGTGGGTTGCTGCATATTCTTGATCATGGACAAGGATCCTGCAGCCTCAAAGATGCCATGCATCGAAGCCAAGGTAACCAGCATAAAGATGCAGACCCATTGTTTCATCCAAAATATGTAACAAACTTAATGGGGACTT
>JAFMHL010000021.1 GCA_017854535.1 Nitratireductor sp. | reverse complement strand
CGGCCCATTGCGGACTTTTGTTCGCACTGCAAGCGCTGCAATGCAGCGTCATCATAGCGGTCGTTCGTAAACCACGCAGTGATCTTGGTTTGGCAATTCCGTGTGCAGTAATCCGCGCCAATGTCGCTAATGAGTGATCAAAGCTCTGGCCAATACATTAACCTTGGCGAAGTGACTTCCTTAATGAGCCCGACATGACATCCATTGCGCCAGCCTCCTCCAATGCGGATGCACACAAGTACGGTGTGCTTTTCGTCATTGCTGCGGGTGTGCTGTGGTCAACCGTCGGCCTTGGCATTCGCCTGATCGAAGATGCTGTCGTTTGGCAGATACTGCTCTATCGGTCGATCAGCCTGTCCCTGTTTTTGTACGTACTCATTCGAGTGCGGTCGGGCGAAAGCCCCTTTGTTCAGATCCGCCGCATCGGCTCCCCGGCAATCATCGCGGGGCTTTCACTGGTAGCAGCCTATTCCGGCGGGATCTACGCGATCAAGAACACGTCGGTTGCGAATGCCATGCTTTTGTTTGCGACAGCGCCATTTATGGCTGCAGTGCTTGGGTGGATCGTTCTGCGAGAGCCGGTTCGCACCGCAACATGGGTAGCGATCGCAGTCGCAATTGGCGGGATCGCGATCATGGTTGCCGACAAGTCCGGAGGTGTCGCCCTGAAGGGCAGCCTTGCTGCGCTTGGGTCGGCCTTCGGCTTCGCGGTTTTCACTGTGGCGTTGCGATGGGGCCGTACAGGGGAGATGCTACCGGCAGTCTTCCTGTCTGGTCTCTTCGCGATCGTCATTACTTTGGCGATATGCTTAAGCCTTGGGCTCTCCATTGTACTGAGCCACAATGACGGCGGCATCGCGATGGGCATGGGGGTGTTCCAGGTTGGCGCAGGTTTGATCCTCTACACCCTGGGCTCGCGCAGCCTCCCCGCAGCAGAGCTCGCCCTGCTGTCTCTGGCCGAAGTCCTGCTCGGCCCGCTCTGGGTCTGGCTGTTTCTGGGGGAAACCGCGAGCGTGTACACCTTGATCGGCGGTGCGGTTCTGCTCGCAGCGATTGCGGGTAATGCGCTGTCTGGTAAGCGAAGAAAGCCACCACCCATCACTGCACCTTAGAACAGGAACATTCGGCCCTAATCAGCCGTTGGGCACGATTGTTTCGGTTTCCCGAAAGCAGACGTATGAATTTTTGATCTGTCCAAAGCGCTTTTAAGGTTGCCAATGCGGGCGAAAGCTACTGCCGGACCATGCACTGTTTCTCTTTCTTGCGAGAGATATATGATGTCATTAGCCAATCAATTTTTCGCGCGCATTAAACTCTTGTTTCAATAAATCAAAGCCCTTGTTGGCAGCGATCTATCTAAATCGGCGAAGCTTTTGGGATAACGTGCAAAATCCCTCTGAACAGTGCTCATGAACCTACATGGTTCCCGAGGAGTTGGAGACAACTCTTTCCGGATGCGCCCACGACAGATCAAATTCAACTCCTGTTGCACGAACAAAGCTGCTGTAAGATTAGACGTATTCTCACCATAAATCTGGATAATACCAAAGTCCTCCCCAAAAAGGGGAAGCTGCTCAGGTCATGAATGCGCGAACATCACATGCCGGACTGCGGTATAGTCATCCAGCGAATACATCGACATGTCCTTGCCATAGCCCGATTGTTTCATTCCGCCATGAGGCATTTCATTTGCCAGCATGAAATGAGTGTTCACCCAGGTGCAGCCATATTGCAATCTTGGTGCAACGGACATTGCGCGTGAAATATCCTTGGTCCAAATCGAAGATGCCAGTCCATAGTCGCTATCATTGGCCCAGTTAACCGCATCGTCGGAGTCTGTGAAACGCGTCACTGAAACAACCGGTCCAAAAACTTCGCGGCGGACAATCTCATCTTTTTGGGTGGCGCCAGCGATAACAGTTGGTTGGTAGAAAAAGCCCGGCTTGTTGGGAACTGCGCCTCCAGTTGTGATCTCCATATGTTTTTGTTCCGATGCCCGCTCTACAAAACTGGCAACACGGTCCCGCTGGCGCTCGGAGATCAAGGAACCGATCTCATTTTCCGCGTCGTTTTCCAAACCGAATTTGATGGTGGAAACGGCCGATGTCAGATCCGCAACAAATCTGTCATATATTTTGGCTCCCGCATAAATACGGCATGCTGCTGTGCAGTCCTGTCCAGCATTATAATAGCCAAAAATTTTGAGGTTTTCGACAACTGCCTCCAGATCCGCATCGTCATAAATGATCACGGGTGCTTTCCCGCCAAGTTCAAGATGGGTTCTCTTCACCGATTTGGCAGCTGCTTCAAGAACTTTTTTGCCAGTCGCAATATCCCCAGTAATCGAAATCATGTTGATTTTTGGATGATTGATGATCGCGTTGCCAACGGTTTGCCCGCGCCCGAGAACAAAATTCACCACTCCCTCGGGCAGAACGTCCGCAAATATTTTCGCAAGCTTCATAGCCGTCAAAGGTGTTTGTTCAGATGGTTTAAAAACAACTGTGTTACCGCCAGCAATTGCCGGTGCAAGCTTCCACGCAGCCATCATCAACGGGTAATTCCACGGTGCAATTGAGCCGACAATACCGATTGGATCGCGCCTGACCATGGAAGTAAAACCTTCCAGATATTCGCCGGCAGCAACACCTGGAATATTGCGCACGGCACCTGCGTAGTAACGATAGCAATCGACAATTGCCGGAATCTCATCTCCTTTGACCGCATTTATAGGCTTGCCGCAATTCAGCGCTTCCAGTGCAGCGAAATCATCGGCTTCGGCTTCGATCCGGTCTGCAATTTTCATCAAGTAAGCCGAGCGTTCTGCTGGCGTCGTACGGGACCACTTGCCGAAAGCCTTTTCAGCAGCTTCAACCGCCCGATTAATCTGACTATCAGAGGCTTCGGGTAAGTTCAATATTACCTCGCCTGTTCTTGGATTGAAGATTTTCTCTTCTTGTCCGGTGCCTGCTTCAAACGCGGCGCCTATCAACATTTGTGTTTCCATTGTGGTTACTCCTCAATTTGTTATTTACCTGATCCCGCAATTTGATCTCCACCTCGCGTCAAGTAATATGCGCCCAGAATGGGAAGGAATGTGACCAGCACGACGACCATGGCGACCACATTGGTTACCGGTCGCTGTCTTGGCCGTACGAGTTCCTCCAGCATCCAGATTGGCAGTGTCGCTTGTTGCCCGGCCGTAAAAGTGGTCACAATGACTTCATCAAACGATAGGGCAAACGCCAACATACCTCCTGCCAAAAGAGACGTTGCGATATTTGGCATGACAACATAGCGAAATGTCTGGATCCCAGTTGCCCCAAGATCCATGGACGCTTCAATAAGCGACCCTGAGAGGCGACGGAAACGCGCAACGGCATTGTTGTAAACCACAACGACGCAGAAGGTTGCGTGCCCAAGAATGATAGTCCACATCGAAAAGGGGATGTCGGCCAGATTGAATGCAGAGCGCAGCGCAATCCCGGTAATGATACCAGGCAAGGCTATGGGCAGGATGACCATGAGCGAAATGGCTTCGCGTCCGAAGAATTTTGAGCGCGATACGGCAGCGGCACATAAGGTTCCGAGAACCAGTGCAATTACTGTCGAAATGGAAGCCACTTTGACGGACAGTTGCAACGCTTCCCACACATCAGGTCTGTTCCAGGTGATTGCGAACCATTTAAGCGTGTAGCCTGGAGGCGGAAATTGGTATGTCTTGTCCTCGGTTGTGAAGGCATAAACAAAGATCAATAGGATCGGCAAATGCATGAACAAAAGGCCAGCAATTGCTGCTAGTTTAAGGCCGGTTGATGCACGGTTTGATTGATCAGAGCGCATCGAATGCTCCTTGCCTCTTGGCCATCCATAGGTAAAAGCCCATCACGATAACCGGTACAACGGTAAAGGCCGCTGCCAGCGGAATGTTGCCGGCCGTTCCTTGATGGGCGTAAACCGCCTGACCAATAAACAGGCGTGAAGAGCCTATGATTTGCGGAATGATATAGTCACCCAATGTAAGAGAAAAGGTGAAAATTGAACCCGCAATTATGCCCGGCAAAGCGAGCGGAAAGAGAACATTTTTGAACGTTTGTGACGGTGTTGCGCCGAGATCCGCCGAGGCTTCAAGATAACTCGCCTGGACACGTTCCAGCGCCGCCTGCATGGGCAAAACCATAAATGGCAGCCAAACATACAAGAAAACCAGAAACGTACCGGTATAGCTGACAGAAAGAGAATTACCTCCGATCAGAGGGAGGCTCAAATAAGCATCGAGCAGCCATTTGAGATACAAAACCTCAAACAACCAATTGAGAATACCTTCCTTGGCCAGAATAAGCTTCCAGGCATAGACTTTCACTAGGTAACTGGACCAAAGCGGCAACATGACGCTAAGATAGAAGATTGCTTTCCATTTACCGCGCGCATATCGGGCGGCATAATAGGCTATAGGAAACGCAACCACTGCTGCTGCAAGCGTTACGATAACAGCCATTAGTGTGGTTCGCACCAGAATGTCTAAATTGGCTGGAACAAGCAGTTCCCGGTAGGTTTTGAGCGTCAACTCGTATTTTATAAGGCCAGAAAACTCGTCAATCGAGAAAAAACTCTGGGCGAGCAATGCAAATAGCGAGCCCAAATATATGATGCCCAACCAGAGTATCGGCGGGGTCAAAAGCAAAATCAAAAGCAACCGCGGCTTTCGCCACAATGTATCTGACATGCGGGAAAGAAAGCTGCGGTTTTCGCGCGTCATGATCGCTGCGTCATTCACTTGCTGCCTCCATATAGTGGAGATCGTCATTTGACCAATTCACTCGAATTTTTTGACCGACAGCTAGTGAAGACTGTGCCTTATCAACCAGCACTTGCAGTTTGCACCCGCCAACATCCACGCCAATTCTTGTCACTGCACCAAGAAAACTGACTGAAATGATATCTGCCTCATGGCCACCGCTCTTGACGATTCTGATTGCCTCTGGTCGTAAGCTGGCGGCCACATTCTTATTGGGCTGTTTGCCAGGAAATGTGCCATCCAGTACATTCGATGAGCCGACGAAATCAGCGACAAACCGGGTCTTTGGGCGATGGTAGATGTCCTGAGGGGATCCCACCTGCATGACCTTGCCATCATTGAATACCGCAACACGATCTGCCATTGAAAGCGCCTCACCCTGATCATGGGTGACAAAAACAAAAGTAATTCCCAAAGAACGCTGGAGCCCCTTGAGTTCCTCCTGCATTTCCTCACGCAGCTTAAGGTCAAGGGCACCAAGCGGTTCATCCAGCAATAGCACTTTTGGCTTATTTACCAAGGCACGTGCCAAGGCCACACGCTGGCGCTGTCCGCCAGAAAGTTGACTAGGTTTGCGGTCGCCATACCCCTCAAGACGAACCATCGCCAATGCTTCCTCTGCGGCGCGAATCCGTTTCGACTTCTCGACCTTTCTTATCATCAGTCCGTAGGCTACGTTCTCAGCAACACTTAGATGCGGGAACAATGCATAGTCCTGGAAAACGGTATTGACGTTTCGCAGGTACGGAGGCACGCCGCCGGCGCTTTCGCCGAATATTAAGATTTCACCTTGGGTCGGTTGTTCGAACCCTGCTATCAGGCGCAAACAGGTAGTTTTTCCCGAGCCGGAAGGACCCAGCATGGCGAAAAATTCACCTTCCCCAATGGTCAAATCGACATTGTCGACGGCCTTCACTTTTCCAAAGTGACGTGATGTTTTTTTGAATTCTACAGCACTGGTCATGGGACATCCGGGTTGGTATCCGCCAGAAAAATCTGGCGGATAGTTGATTTTTCGATATCTCAATTTATGAAGAGAGCGCTCAGCGACCGCCGATTACACCGATATAATCACTGACCCATTTGTAGTAAGGTACGCAAGTATCGTTTTGTGATGCGCATTTAGACACAGGCGTTGTCCAAAATTTGATCTTGTCAAAATCTTCCAGACCATTGGTTGTGCATCCTTCTGCCGTTTGCATACCCCGCCCATCGGTGCATGCCGCCAATACTGCCGGATTCGCACCAAACCAAACTGATAAATCGCTCATCAGGTTAGATGTCAAAGTATGCTCCATCCACATGTAAGCGCATTCCGGGTTTGCTGCTTCTGCGTGCATCATGGTTGTATCGGCCCAACCAGTGGCGCCTTCTTCTGGAATTGTCGATGCTACCGGCGCACCTTTGGATTTCAGAATATTGACCTGAAATGGCCACGAGCCAGATGCAACAACGCCTTCATTTGTAAAGTCATCCATTTGAATGAATGCGTCATGCCAATAGCGCGATACAATCTTGCGCTGCCCCCGAAGCAAATCCAAAGCGGCGGCATATTGATCCGGATTGAGTTCATAAGGGCTGGTGATGCCCAGTTCAGGCTGATGCTTCATCAGGTAGTTTGCTGCATCGGCAACATGGATTGGGCCGTCGTAGGCCTGTACGCGCCCCATGTTTGACTTTCCGTCCGGCAATGTCATTTCCTTGAACACCACATCCCAACTTTTTGGCGCCTCCTTGAAAACATCAGTGTTGTACATCAAGACGTTTGGGCCCCACATATAAGGGACGCCATAATGCTTACCATCCACAGTGTGCCATGGCGCATTTTTCAAACGATCATCAATGGTGCCCCAGCTAGGTATTTTGCTCAGATCTATTTCCTGAACCCGCTTACCGGCAATAAGTCGCAAAGAAGCGTCGCCGGAAGCTGTTACCAGATCGAAGCCGCCTTCATTCATCAGGGCCACCATTTCGTCAGATGTATTGGCCGTTTTGACATTGACCTTGCAGCCCGTAGACTTTTCAAATCCGGTAACCCAGTCAAAATTTTTGTCCGTCTCGCCGCGCTCGATATATCCGGCCCAGGCGACAATATTTACCTGACCTTCACCTGCTGCCTGGGCAGCTGTGCTAAGCGCAAGTGTTGCTGCAAGTGTAGAAGTAATAAATTTCTTGATGTACATGACATTCTCTCCCTAAGCGTTTTCCCGATTGCACACGATAGCGGCGACAGTTGCAGATGAACATCCTCCCTCATCGCCAATTCTTCTGGTTGAGAAGAAACTAAAGACGCCGGATATAAACTGCTCAAAAATGACAAATTTCGCAAATTCAAAATTCAGAAATATACTATCGGAAAAACCGAAATCACTTCTGCCTTGTCAAATTTTGCGATTGCGCGATTGCAATGAAATCTCGAGCGGCTTGAGGAAGAGCAGAGCCTCGACGCCAGACAATCCCCACCTGAACAACAGGCAGTGCCGCAGAAACATCCCTGCTTTCAATTCGGTCCCCTTCCAACGACCATGGCCGGTAAATGAGTTGCGGCAAGAGCGCCAGGCCCGCTCCGGTTGCCACTAGCCCGCGCACCGCTTCTACCGAACGCGTTCTAAAAGCAATTTCCGGCGTGGCTCCAAGGCTTCCGAGAAGTTTTCCGGTTGCTTCTTCAATTTCATCGATTGTCAGCATGATCAATGGCTCAGATGAAAGATCGCCCGGCGTGATGCGTTCCACAGTGGTGAGTTCGTGCCCCATGGGAAGCCATAATCTATAAGGTGAGGTTTCGAGAATTTCCGCCTGCAACGCATCCTGGTCGCGAACATTGGAGATAACCATCACGGCTGCATCAAGTTCGCCACCAACCAGCAAGTGCTCCAGATAACTGCCGTCATCTTCAATTGCCCGCACGCTCACTGAAGGGTAGGCGCGCCGGTAGCGGGACAGGATATCCGAAAGGATGTAGCCCGCAACGAGCGATGTTACGCCAAGCTGCAAAACCCTTGGCTCATCATCTTTCGGTTCGTCAAAGGCCATTCTAGCTCCTGACACATTGTTCAGGATCATTCTGGCGTGGCGCAGAAACTGATGCCCTTTGTGTGTGATGTTCAGGCCGCGTGAATGGCGCTCAAAAAGCGATACGCCAAGATCGTTCTCAAGTTCCTTTATTGCTTCTGTAACAGATGATTGTGAAATCGAAATGACTTGTGCGGCGCCCGACACCGTTCCAACTTCGGCCACAGCCACAAAATATTGAAGTTGTCGAATAGTAAATGCCACCGCTTACCCAATTCCTAACATTGGTTATGCAAATACCATATCACTGATTTCTGCAATTACGATACGGAGAATATGCATCTGCGGTTTCATATTACTGGATGCTTGTGATTTGGAGATTCAGTTAATCTAGAATGAGATCAATAAAAGGAGGCGTGGTTGTCGGGTAGAATAACTTCAACTAATCGCTTAGCGATGTCAAACTTGAGTTCTAAGCAAGTATACGGCGGTAAGGGAGAAATCGGATATCAAAATCCACTGAAAGTCTGCTTTTTATGATTTTGCACAAAAGGGTTGAGCTTTCCCAAAGGTCTTCTTTCCGCCCTCTTAAGACATTCTGTAATAGCTTAAAGTGCCCAAAAGATTGCTTCCAAATTTAAATCTTGGTAGTAGGATCTACTCAAAAATGTTTTCAAATTGTGAAATTTGAAGTTAGGTAGTAAATCGAACAAGTTTTACACAGTGATAATTTCACGTCCAAATTTATCATATGGACCAAAAAGTGAATGACGTAACCCCATGATTATTAAACATTATTTTTCAAGAGTTTAGCTTATTGACGGTATCTGTGGCGGTATGCGCGAATTGCCGCAGGTGAATGCGCATATAGTTCAAACGCTTACGCACTTTCCAAATAATCGAGTGGGAGTGAGTGGCTATCTGCACAATGCGCGATTATTAATAAGTTTAAAAAGCTGGCATCCTTGTGATAGCCGGTTTTTTCATATGTTGATTGCTGGGTACTTAAAAATAGTTATATCTTATAATCTTTATTCAAATATGATAACAGATGCTGGTGGTAATTTGTTTGGAGCAGGATAGATGGCTGAAATGCTGAAAATTGAAATCGAAAATGATGTGGCTGTTTTAACCATGAACAGGCCAGACAAGCGCAACGCCATGTGCGATGCATTGCTGGAAGCCATTGATGGGTTTTTCACCAAGCCACCTGAGGGGGTCAAAGTTGCCGTATTGACCGGAACAGCAGGACATTTTTGTTCCGGCCTTGATTTAAGCGAACATGTTGCCCGAGACGCCGAGGGTACAATGAAGCATTCTCGCGGCTGGCATCAGGTGATGGAAAAAATCCAGTACAGCGGCCTTCCTGTGGTCTCCGCAATGTTTGGGGCGGTGATTGGCGGCGGATTGGAAATTGCAGCATCTACTCATGTGCGCATTGCTGAGCCGTCAACAATCTTTCAATTGCCTGAAGGTCGGCGCGGTATATTTGTTGGCGGTGGTGCAACCGTTCGCATTGGGCGGATTTTAGGCGCTGATCGCATGACCGAAATGATGTTAACAGGCCGCAAATACAATGCCGACGAAGGCCATGCTTTGGGCTTGGTCCACTATTTGGTTGAAGAAGGTAAGGCGCTTCAAACGGCCACAGACATGGCTCATAAAATCGCAGGCAATGCGCCATTATCAAATTACATCATGATCCAGGCAATCAGCCGGATCGCGGATATGTCAAAGACGGACGGGTTGTTTACCGAGAGCCTTTGCGCCGCTATTGCGCAGACAAGCCCCGATGCCCAAGAAGGACTTGCTGCCTTTCTTGAAAAAAGAGCACCGACGTTTCGATGAGTTTCGCAAGTCAAACTACAAATGAGCAAACCAGTGGCGTATTAGATGTGTCTGATAAAACCTTGAGAGGATTTGTCGGCTATCAAACGAAACGAACCTTCAATGTCATTCAAGCGGATTTGAACGAAACACTGTCAGCTTTTGATTTGCGCATGGTCAGTTTTTCAGTTCTGGTGATGATCATTGACAACAACGGAATTCGCCAGTCCCAGATCGCCGACGCCCTTTCCATAGAAGCGCCGAACTTGGTGGTTGCTTTGGATGGGTTAGAGCGTCGCGACTTAATCATTCGGGAGCGATTGGCAACAGATCGACGGGTCTGGCTAATTCAGGCAACATTGGCGGGAAGGCGGCTTTGTGAAAAAGCTGTTCGCGCAGTGCAAAAACACGAACGACAAATCCTCGGCGATACCGATGCGCAATCACTTGTGACGTTGATGGAAGTTCTGAAGAAAATTGAGATTGCAGGAGGATCAAAACTATGATCGATATATCTAAAGTCCGTGCCATTGATATCCATACCCATGCAGAAGAGCCTTGTGGTTGCCACGGGGATGATGGCTATGATGATCTGCAATCGACCATGGCGAAATATTTCCGTGCGCCTTGGACCCATCCGCCTACCATGGTTGAAACGGCGGCGCACTATCGCGAACAGAATATTGCGGCAGTTATTTTTCCAGTCGATTCAGAACGCGAGACGGGCTATCGGCGCTATGCCAATGAAGAAGTAGCTGAAATTGCAGCGGATAATTCTGATGTACTGATTCCCTTTGCCAGTATCGACCCCCATAAGGGCAAACTTGGACAGCGTGAAGCACGGCGCCTGATTAAAGATTTTGGAATCAAAGGTTTCAAGTTCCACCCGACCATGCAGGGTTTTTATCCCAATGACCGAATGGCCTACGGATTATACGAAGCCATTGCAGAGGAAGGCGGAATTGCGCTTTTCCATACGGGTCAGACTGGTGTCGGCTCTGGTATGCCGGGCGGCAATGGCATGCGCCTGAAATATTCCAACCCAATGTATATGGACGATGTGGCCGTGGATTTTCCTGAGATGAAGATCATTTTGGCACATCCCTCATTTCCCTGGCAAGAAGAAGCGCTTGCCGTGGCTCAACACAAGCCAAATGTTTATATCGATCTAAGTGGTTGGTCTCCGAAATATTTTCCTGAAATCCTAGTGCGTTATTGCAATTCGATTTTGAGAAAGAAAGTTTTGTTTGGATCCGATTGGCCGATGATCACCCCCGAACGCTGGCTTGCTGATTTTGAGAAAATCAACATCAAAGACGAACTGCGCCCCGATATCATCAAAGGAAATGCAGCGCGTCTTTTGGGTCTAGCTTAGGCTTTAATTGGACCCATAAACCACCATTGAATTTCGGAGATGTGAAATTCAATGGTGGCTTCACCAGAATTAGCTTGTTGGGTTTCTAAACGATCCAATAGTTTTTTTGCACTGATAACGGATGCGAGCCATTCCGGTTTGGTAAACAGGCCATATGTTTCTAGACCATCTATCTTGCCCAACGCATGTGTTTGATCAGCAGCACTGCCAGTGCATTGAATAATGGCAGTTTTGAGAGTTTCGGCCATCGGATCGTTTAACGGCAAAGGCGCACCAAAAACAGTTTTGCCCTCAATATGTTTCATCCATAGGGCGGTAGTTAAAGCAAAGCTCGAGATATTTTTTCCTGCGTCAAGGCGAATTTTTGCTGCAGCGAATATACGCTGAGGCAATTTCTGGCTACCATCCATGGCTATCTGAATGCAGCGATGATCAATTGCAGTATTTTTGAAACGCTCAACAAGTGCAGCCCTATATGCATCCAAATTGAATCCGTGGATTTCGGGCAGCGTTTCACCGGCCAGTTTCATATGCTGGTCAATCAAACTGGAAAAAGATGAGTTCGCCATGACATCGCGAACAGCAGTAAATTCGAGAAAAGTTCCAAGATAGGCAATGAACGAATGCGCGCCGTTCAGCATGCGCAATTTCATAAGCTCAAACGGCTCAACATTTTTGACAAATGTGACACCAACCCGGTCCCAAGCGGGCCTTGGTCCTGCGAAATCATCCTCGATCACCCATTGGCGAAATGGTTCCGTTTCAACGGCTAAGGGATCATCACGGCCAAGATTTTGTCTAGCTAGGTTGAGCGTTACGTCCGTCGATGCCGGTGTTATGCGATCTACCATCGAGCATGGAAAGGTGCATTTATCCACTATCCAATTTGCCAGCTCGCCATTGGAAACTCTAGCGAACTCCAAAACCAGTCGCTTGAGCAGTTTGCCATTTGATGGCAGATTGTCACAAGAAATCAAAGTCAGGCCAGTGCCGAGAGTTTGCTTCCTAAGATCTAGCCCCGCGACCAAAATACCAAGCAGCCCTTTTGGACTAGATGGATTTGCCAGATCATGCTGCACAATAGGGTCTTTGGTATCCAGCCCGCTGGTTATCCGGTCAAGCCCATAACCTTTTTCCGTGACGGTAATCGTAATGATGTGAATATTAGCAGCCGCAATGCGTTGAGCAATGATAGTCGGATTATCGGCTAGGGAATATGCCTTTTTGATCGCAGTTACTCTCTTATACGCATCGCCTTCTGGTCGCTTGACGAGTAACGAAAAGTCATTGTGGTGATTGACGGCATTTGCCAGTTTTGCATCTCGCATTGAAACTGCTTCAATACCCCAATCTCCGCCAACCGCATCCATCGCATCTTGAGTGAAATCTGCCTGATGGGCTCGGTGAAAGGCTCCTAAACCAAAGTGAAGGATCCCCGTTTTATGCGGGTTGGACAGGTCACGATGGGTCCCATTCATGTTGACGACGCACCATGTTCCAAAGCCATCATGACACCGCGCAATTCCGCCAGCCCCTTTAACCTGCCGATCGCCGGATAACCGGGCGCTGCTTTACGATTTTTATCATCCAGTATTTCCTGCCCATGGTCCGGGCGCATGGGGATTTGCCAGTCAGGTCGGCCTTCCTGTTTCCTGCGATTCTGTTCTTTCAACACAGCCTTGATGACAGCAACCATATCGGTGCTGCCTGATAGATGTTCGTCCTCATGAAACGAACATGGAATGGTTTCAAAGTGGCGTCGTACATTTCTAAGATGGAGAAAATGAATATGCTTGCCCAGTCTATCGACCATACCGACAAGATCGTTATCGCTGCGTGCGCCTAAGGAGCCTGTGCAAAAGGTTATGCCATTGGCTTTGCTCGGCACAGCGTCAACCAGCCATTGATAGTCATTCTCGGTCGACATAATTCTGGGCAGGCCAAACAGCGGCCAAGGCGGATCATCTGGATGACAACAAAGGCGCATATCCAACGCTTCCGCATGGGGGATAACGGCCTCAAGAAATGTTTTCAGATTTTGCCTGAGTTGCGTGCCATCAATATCACGATAGACTGCAAGACGTTGGCGTAAACTGTCTAGAGTCCAACTCTCCATGGCTCCCGGTAATCCCGCAAGAATATTAGCTGTCAGTGTTTGGATGTCTTTTTCAGTAAACCTTTGAGCGATTTCACTAGCCTTTTTGACGATATCAACTGGATAGTCTTTTGCAGCATTTTCACGTTTGAGGGCATGGATATCAAAAGCAGCAAAGTCACTTAGCTCGAAAAGCAGTGCCTTCGCTCCTGATGGCATAGGTGCCGCCAAATTTGTGCGGGTCCAATCCAGCACGGGCATAAAATTATAACAAATCACTTTGACGCCAGCTTTGGCAAGGTTCGCCATACTTTCTATCCATATTGCGATATGAGCATCACGGTTGGGACCAGCGGTGCGGATTTCTTCACTAATAGGCAGGCTTTCAACCACATCCCATGTGAGACTCAAACCATTAGACGTGATTTCTGAAAGGCGCTGATGAATAGAAGCTTCATCCCACAATTGGCCCGGTGGAAACTGGTGGAGCGCAGTCACAATTCCTTCTGCACCCGCTTGGCGGATGTCTGAAAGTGTGACTTTGTCATCTGGTCCGAACCAACGCCATGTCTGTCGCATTATTTACTCATCTCACAATTTATATGTTTCCCGCGCAAAACCGTTCGCCAATAGGGGCGCCAGCTCATAGGCTTCGTCTTCATCCAGCCTATGCCTCGTGACCAATTCTGCTAGGAAAGCACAATCAGCCCGTCGCGCCACATCATGCCTTGCGGGTATTGAGCATAACGCACGCGTATCATCGTTAAACCCGACTGTGTTATAAAAACCTGCTGTTTCTATAACCGTTTCGCGATATCTGCGCATGCCTTCAAAACTATCATGGAACCACCATGGCGGGCCGATTTTCAAACCTGGATAAGCGCCAACCAAAGGAGCCAACTCCCGCGAATAGGTGCTTTCATCCAGTGTGAACAGGATCATTGAAAATTTGGGATTCAAGCCCACAGCATCAAGCAGCGGTTTCAATTCAGAAACAAATCCTGTTCGCTTTGGAATATCAAATCCGCGATCACGACCATATTTTTCAAATACAGATTTGTTGTGATTTCGAAACGAACCTGCATGCAGTTGCATAACCAAACCGTCATCAACAGACATGCGTGCCATTTCTGTCAGCATTTGGCCTCGGAATATCTCATTTTCATCAACGCTACTTTTGCCAGACCGAACTTTGCCGAAGAGCGTTTTCGCATCGCTGAAAGATAGGTCTTGAGTAAATGCCGATGGATGGCCGTGGTCGGTGGCCGTTGCTCCCATGGAAATGAAAAATGCACGTCGCGCTCGATGGGCATCGAGATAGCCTGTCCAGTCATGCGTATCACATCCGGTCAGTTCTCCTAGTTGATCAAGGTTGTCTTGAAACCCTTCAAAATCTGGATCAACAACTGCATCTGGACGATAAGTGGGTATGACACGCCCGTTCCAATCAGATTTTTGAACCAACTGATGCTGCTTCAAGTCGTCTAGCGCGCTATCGGTGGTAGCGATAACCTCGATGTTGAAACGGTCATAAAGAGATCGAGGGCGAAACTCCGGTTTGGTCAACTTATCCCCAATAGCATCGAAAAAATCATCAGCGTTTTTATCACTCAATCGATCCGTGAGGCCGAATACTTCCTGAAATGCATGGTCTAACCATAATTGCGATGGAGTTGCAGCAAACAGGCGATAGTGGCTGGCAAAGCATCGCCATATTTTGCGAGGATCGTGTTCTCTATCGGCGCCAATCCCCAGCGCTTCAAAACTGATGCCCTGACTAATCAACATGCGGACCACATAATGGTCAGGAATGACGAATAACTCTGCGGCGTTCGTGAAGGGCTGGTTCTCACCCCACCATCGGGAATCCGTGTGCCCATGCGGAGAGATAATCGGCAGCTTTTCAACAGTTTGGAATAAACTCCGCGCCAAGTTTCTGGCGGATTGCTCAACAGGAAAAAGGCGGTCAGGGTGTAACAAGTCTTTCAACACCTTTCTAAATCCCGCAAATTAAATACGAAATCAATCAATGCTATCAAATACTATCACTTGCATTCAAATGAGAGCAAGTGGAGCGACGTCTATTTTCAATTGAGAAGGTTCGCTAGCGGATCTATTTTACAAAGACGAGCTCAGCAACATTTCCATGCTCGTATATCCAAGCTTCACGATCACCTTTGAATATCCGGCGATCCGGCGGGCAGGCATCAATGTCCAGCATCTCTGCATTCAGGTACATTTGATCAATCATTTCGGCATATTCACGGGCCAGTTGTTCATCACTTTTGCGAGGCAGATTGGCGATAACCTCAGCCTCTTCAATCGTCGGCAATTTGATCTGTGAATCGATCAACTTCATGTAACGTACTCCATACGAATCGCTTGTGGTGAAACTGATTTTGTTCGTTAAACGTAACCGAGTGGTTAATAGCGGGAACAAGTTTTCAATTTGATCAATATTAATCAGTGATTGCTCTCAAAAACCTGATTTCCAAAGCACATGAAGACAGGTCCAATTTCTTGATTGCCCATCAAGAGTGTGCGACATCATCAAAAGACCGAATCGCAGGAGAACACCGTGTTTCATTCATTTTTCCCCAACCCTAAAATTTTCTTTCCGTCATTTTTAGTCTGGTGCGCCATCGCGATGGGCATCTGGTATGCGGGCGGCGCTTCGGGTTGGGGCGGTTTAGTTGGATTGCCGCCACAAGAAGGCGCGGGACAATTAGCGACGGTCTGGTTTTTCTTTTCAAATGATATGCTTTGGTTTTACCTTTATTATGCTCTGTCCATTTTGATTTTCTCTGCTTTATGGTTCCATTTTGCACCACACAAATGGCAGATTTGGTCGCTTTTGGTCTCGGGATTGATCTTGTTCACCACGGCTTTTTCTGTTCAGACCAGCGTCGCGCTGAACAATTGGCGTGGATCATTTTTTGACATGATCCAAAATGCTCTAACTGGTGACACAAAAGGAACAGTGCCAGTATCCGAACTTTTTGCAGGCGTTTTTGATTTTCTTGAAATTGCTTCGATCAACATCGTAATAGCCGTGATAACCAGTTTCATTGCGAGCCATTATGTCTTTCGCTGGCGCACCGCGATGAATGACTATTACGCCGAAAACTGGGCTAACCTGCGTCACATTGAGGGTGCTTCCCAGCGTGTTCAAGAAGATACGATGCGCTTTGCCGAGACTGTTGAATCTCTTGGAACCAGAGCAATTGATTCAATTCTTACTTTGATCGCTTTTTTACCGATCTTATATGTGCTCGGCCAAAACATCACCGAACTTCCAATCATCGGACAAATTCCAGCGCCATTGCTTATGGCCGCTCTCTTCTGGTCCATTTTCGGAACCGTTCTTCTACTGGTTGCAGGTATTAAACTGCCTGGGCTATATTTTAAGAACCAAAGAGTTGAGGCGGCCTATCGTAAAGAGCTTGTTTATGGTGAGGACAGCAAGGATCGTGCTGGGCCGCCTTCTTTGCGAGACCTTTTTGGAAATGTGCGAAAAAATTATTTCCGCCTATATTTCCACTACCTCTATTTTAATGTCGCAAGATATCTGTATCTGCAAACGGACAATGTTTTTTCGATTATCTTGCTGGTTCCAACCATTGCTGCTGGTAAAATCACATTCGGGTTGTTCCAACAGATCGTTTCCGCATTTAACCAGGTAGCGAACTCATTCCAGTATCTGGTCAATTCCTGGGGAACGATTGTTGAATTGATGTCGATCCATAAACGTTTGAAAGCGTTTGAAGCGGCTATGAACAATGAACCATTGCCGGAGATCGATCAGGAATATCTTAAAGAAGTGGCGACCCTGAAACCGCTAAATGGAGACTTGGACGAAAAATTGAAGTCATAGTGTTAAGCGCATTTGATGCATCGTTCAGCCATCGGGTCGAGGGCAAGTCTGCCCTCGGCGATTTCCTCGCCGCAAGATAAGCAAAAACCGTATTCGTCATCATGGATCCGACGCTCAGCCATTTCGATGCGTTGAAGATCAAGTGCTCTTGTTCTTTCTTGTGCATCCGCCATCGCTTTTTGTTGCATTGCGTCCATACGGGATAAACGTCCAACAGATTGTTGATCAAGTTCAACCGTTTCGCGCGCTTCTTTGGAAAGTTTAGACTCTTTTTCCAACTCGGCGCGTTTAGTGGCAAGAAGCTGTTTGGCTTTCCTTTGATTGACAGACATAGTCCGTTTCCCAATACTCTTGTTAACCGAAAACACAATTGAGATCGCCCACTAGCGCAATGCTATACAAGTGCAATTCAGGGACAAAAAATATGACTTGGCTCATTATTGGATTGATATTATTTCACGGCTTGCATTCTTTGCGAATGATAGCACCAAAATGGCGGGATGCAAAATATGCTCAAATGGGTGAGAACAAGTGGAAGGGCTTGTACTCTCTGGCTTCTTTGATTGCATTGGTTGTGTTGATTTACGGATACTCCGTTGCCCGTCCTGACGCTGACATTGTCTATGTTAGGCCGGATTGGGGCCCAACACTGGCAGTGTTGTTGATGTTGCCAGCTTTCATTTTGATGACTTTTAACATGCGCTCCAGCCGACTAAAATTTATTACACATCATCCGTTTTTGCTCGCAATCATCCTTTGGTCTTTGGCGCATTTGTTTGCCAATGGCGACACTGCTTCTGTCTTGCTGTTCGGTTCGTTTATCATCTGGGCAAGTTTAAACTTTGTAAGCGTACGGAAAAGAACGGCGGCTTTACCACCTGTCAAACCAATATTGCAGGACGGTCTGGCAATCTTCGGCGGTATTGTTTTATGGGCAGTATTTTTATTCGGTCTGCATGAATGGCTGTTTGGCGTTGCGCCGATCATGGTTGGCTGAGGATTTAGCTAGTGCCAAAAACTGGTAAGGTAAATGGTGTCCGTTAATTGATTGCGGTTGCCATTGCTTTTCAGAGCCTTTGTCAGTTAAAAGGCTGCAAAAGAGCGCAGTTTGATGAGCGCTTAAAAACCTCCTATTGAAAACAAACGACAGGCACCATGGCAGAAGATACTTTTATTCGCGAAGTTGATGATCAAATCCGTCAGGATCGGGCGCAGGATTTTTGGGCGAAATACGGCAAATATATCATAGCTCTGGCAGTGTTGATTGCAGTTGCTACAGCAGCTTTTCAAGCTTGGAAACATTTTGAGGAAACCAGTGCTGCCAGCTTGGGTGATCGCTATATGGATGCGATTGCTATGTCCAATGAAGGTCAGCACGACGCGGCAATCAGCGCCCTTAATGCGATTGCTGATGAAGGCGGCGGTCAATATGCTGCACTTGCAAAACTGCGTATTGCCAGTGAGACTGCAGCCAAAGGCGACAAAGCTGCAGCCATAAAAGAATTTGATGCACTTGCTGCGGACAAATCTTTTTCACCGATCTTGCAACAAATCGCAACATTACGCTCTGGCCTGTTAGCAGTTGACGAAGAAGATTATGGATCATTGGAAACACGGCTGAAAGCCCTTGCATCAGCTGGGGAGCCATTCCGCCATTCTGCCCGTGAAGCATTGGGCATTGCAGCCATGAATGCAGGAGAAGACACAAAAGCGCTCGATTGGTATCAATCAATTGTTGAAGATACGGCGTCACCGCAGGGCGTTAGAGGTCGGGCGCAGTTGATGCTGAACATTCTCGCAGGAAAAGGCATTAAAGCCGCCGGCTAAGGTCAGGCTTTCATTGAGACAAACATATTATGAGTTTCACCGTTGCAATCATTGGCCGGCCAAATGTCGGCAAGTCCACGCTTTTCAATCGCTTGGTTGGCAAGAAACTTGCGCTTGTCGATGATACGCCGGGTGTTACACGCGACCGCCGCATGGCCGATGGACATATTGGTGATCTGGAATTTAAGATCATCGACACCGCTGGCCTTGAAGATGCCGATGAAGACAGCCTTGAAGGACGTATGCGCGAGCAGACTGAAAAGGCCATTGTTGAAGCTGATGTCAGCCTTTTCCTGATTGATTCAAAAGCTGGTATCACTCCGACTGATAAAAGCTTCGGGCAAATTGTACGTAAACATTCTAAAAAGATCGTGCTGGTTGCCAACAAGATGGAAGGCAAACTGGGCGAGGCTGGTTACTATGATGCTTTTTCGCTCGGCTTCGGGGAACCTGTTCCAATATCTGCCGAACATGGCGTTGGCATGGGGGATTTGTACAATGCCCTCGTTGCAGCTGTTGGCGAAGATAGAGCTTATGGTACTGGCATCTATGCCGAAGATGAAGAAGAAGAGGATGATGTCGAGTTTGAAGAATTGGAACTCGACGAACATGGCGAGGAGATAATCCCGGCCTATGACACTTCCAAGCCTTTGCGCATCGCCATTGTAGGGCGGCCAAATGCTGGCAAGTCTACACTGATAAACCAAATGGTTCAGGAAGAGCGGCTTTTAACTGGCCCAGAAGCTGGCATCACGCGCGATTCTATTTCGGTGGAATGGGAATATCAAGGTCGGGTCATCAAGCTTTATGATACGGCTGGCATGCGCCGCAAAGCCAGAATTCAAGAAAAGCTCGAAAAAATGTCCGTGTCAGACGGATTGCGCGCGGTCAAATATGCGGAAGTGGTCATTATTGTAATTGATGCCGAAATCCCGTTTGAAAAGCAGGATGTGCAAATCATCGATTTGATTATTCGTGAGGGCAGGGCTCCTGTCATTGCCGTCAATAAATGGGACTTGGTTGAACAGCGTCAGCAGCGCCTTGCAGAAATTCGTGAATTGTCAGAGGAAAGCCTGTCTCAGGTTAAGGGCCTCAAGGTTATGCCAATCTCTGGTCTAACTGGAGACGGTCTTCCCAAATTAATGCAAGCGGTTTTCGATGTGCATGAACAATGGAATCGCCGTATCGGTACGTCCAAACTAAACCGTTGGCTTGATGATATTCAGGCCCATCACCCACCGCCAGCTGTTTCCGGTCGGCGGATCCGTATGAAATATGTTACACAGGCTAAAGCGCGTCCGCCGACATTCATGGCTCATTGTACGCGCCCAGAATCGATGCCAGCATCTTATACCCGTTATATGGTGAACCAGATCAGAGAAAGCTTCGATCTTTGGTCGGTGCCCATTCGGTTATTCCTTCGCAAAGGCGATAACCCATACGCTACGCGTAAAAAACGCAGGTAAAACTTCTCGCTGCCACATGAGGGTCAAAATCCCGCCAAATAAGCAATTTATCCAGTCCACTGATTGGATAGAAGGGCATTTGCATGGCCTAAGGCACGCAAAAACGGCTGCTGTTAACCAATCAGAAATGTCTCTTTAACCCAATATCAAGGTTAACAAACCAATATCAAAACACTGCTTAGGTTTGTTGATAGCAGTCAAAACGGTTTGTTTGGAGTAAAGTTTTGATAAAATCTGATGTGAAGCGTCAGCCCCTTTGGGCGCGTGTTAAAAATGGTTTTTTTCCAGTCGTAGCGGGAGTTTCGCTTTTTCTGACCTACCCAACCCTGGTTGCACACCAGGATGTTGCCAGCCTTTCAAAGGCGACCGCTTCGGTAACAGCGAACATGCGTTGGTTGATCAGCGCCGATGAGCAGCCGGGTGTTTCACAACTGACCACCAGCTCAATTTCAAAAACCCAAATCGATGCAGAATTGCCAAAAACTACTGCCTTGTTGCAAGGTTCAAGCAGCAAAGAATTCGAAGAGCGTTTGACAAGCGAAGTCAAGATTGAACGCGAGCCTCAGACCGTGAATCGTTCAGGAAAAGGCGCTCGCGTAGTTTCCACAACAAAAAGGGCTCCACCAGCGAAGTTTAATGCTGGAACGGTTGCTGAGCGCTATTCGATGCTTGCACCTTTGGATGTGGGTAAAAAGACTGAACTGGCTTTTGTAAAAGCCAAGCCTGCCGCTGAAGCGTTGCAGGTCGCATTTGCGTTTCATCCAAAACAAAAGAAACAAGATAAATTTGCGCCAAAGGCTGATCTTCCTGTAATGGTCGCCAGTCTTGTTACTGAGTCTGTCCCCAATATTCTGGCCTTTGCGCCGGAGCCGGAATTTGAGCGTTCGCCATTTGCCGAGGTTCTCGAAGAGGCAGGGCCAATCAACATCATTCCCAAGCTTGAAAAGGGTGATCATAGCTGGGCTGCTGATCCTTTGCCAAAGGCAGTTTTCTCGGAGCGTGAGCAGCATTGTCTGACTGCGGGAATTTATTTTGAAGCCCGCGGCGAGCCAGTCCGTGGCCAGGCGGCTGTGTCACAGGTCATTCTTAATCGAGTTAAAAACCCGACTTATCCAAACACGATATGCGGTGTGGTTTATCAAAACAAACATTGGCGCAATCGCTGTCAGTTCTCATTTGCCTGCGATAACATCAAAGACAAGGTGAATGATCGAAAGCGTTGGGATATTGCGAGTTATGTTGCCCGGGAAACGACTGAAGGGCGTATTTGGTTCAAAGAGGTTGGATCATCAACACATTATCACGCGACTTATGTGAACCCGAAATGGGCCCATTCCATGAAAAAAGTAGGACGCATCGGTCTGCACATCTTCTACCGCACATTCGGCGGTGGGTGGTCTTAAGCGGCTAAAATTGCTACGCATCAATTCGGATTTGCACTGGCAAATGGGGCGCTGATTGACAGATTCCCCATTTCATCCGTTTGACGCATTGTCGCATTGGCAATGTTTCTACAAAAAACATTCAAAAACAGATACTTAAGTTGTAAACCTCTGCCTTGACAGGCGGGGGGCACAAATCTATGTTGCGCCCGACTTGGTAAGGTTGGAAATCTGGTGGGTTTTCGCTTGGTCGATGGTTTCAAATACGAACTTGCTTAAGGGCTAATTTTGTCCAACAAAGCTTTTAGAGTTATCTTTTTCCGCGAATTTGCGGGACTAGGAATGAAACAGGCAGGCCGAGATGAAAAACAACAACGAGAAAGACCTTGCCGACAAGAATCGCAAAGAACGTTTGGCTGCCCTTGAGGCAAAACTGGCTAGCAGCCGTCAGACGGACCTGATAAAGAATATGCCAAAAACCGGGAAGCCGGGCTTTGGTAATGCGCTTAAAATGTCGAGTGAGTTTATTTCGGCAATTTTAGTGGGGGCGGGGATCGGATATCTGATCGACTCTCTTACTGGTACGAGACCTTGGGCTATGATTGTCATGTTGCTTCTAGGATTTGTAGCGGGTGTTATTAATGTTTTGCGTTCATCTGGTGAGATGGCTGACCCGTATCAAAGAGGGTGGGCTGCTGCAAAAGGTGACAAGAAAGATCAAAAGCCGACTGATAAAGGCCGCGATGATCTTTACGACGATGAAGACGAATAGGCAGAATTGCTCAATTAAGGAATTGCACTGTGGCTAACGATCCAATCCATCAGTTTCAGTTAAACAAGCTGATCCCGCTTGATATTGGCGGTACGGATATTTCGTTTACGAACTCATCCCTTTTCATGGTTGTTACAGTTGCTGCAACTGCAGCTTTCTTGATTTGGGCGACAAGCGGCCGTGGGCTTATCCCGAGCCGCACACAGTCGTTGGCTGAAATGTCCTATGAATTTGTAGCGTCCATGTTGCGAGATGGTGCGGGATCTGAGGGAATGAAGTTCTTCCCGATGGTATTTTCACTATTCATGTTCATTTTGGTGGCAAACTTATTCGGCATGTTCCCGTATTTCTTTACGGTTACCAGCCATATCATCGTGACCTTTGCCCTTTCCATGCTAGTGATAGGCACAGTGGTGGTTTACGGTTTTTACAAGAACGGCATTGGCTTCTTGAAACTGTTTGTGCCAAGCGGCATTCCTGCTGTCTTGATGCCATTGGTAATCATGATTGAAGTGATTTCATTTATTTCCCGTCCAATTTCTCTATCAGTTCGTTTGTTCGCAAACATGCTGGCTGGTCACATCACATTGAAAGTGTTTGCCGGTTTTGTGGTGAGCCTGAGCGGTTTGGGCGCCGCTGGTATCGGCATTGCGATCCTGCCGCTGATCATGACCGTAGCACTTACTGGTCTCGAATTTCTCGTTGCATTCTTGCAGGCATATGTGTTTGCCGTCTTGACTTGCATGTATCTCAACGACGCACTTCATCCGTCTCACTAGGCGTTTGGTAATTACAACCTTAACTCAAATTTCCAGTTCAAAACCTCAAGGAGTTCATTATGGAAGCTGAAGCAGCAAAATACATCGGTGCAGGAATTGCATGCCTAGGAATGGGCGGAGCCGGCATTGGTCTTGGTAACATTTTCGGTAGCTATTTGGCAGGCGCTTTGCGCAACCCATCAGCAGCTGATGGCCAGTTCGGTCGTTTGATTTTCGGCTTTGCCGTGACAGAAGCTCTTGGCATCTTCTCACTGCTAGTCGCTCTTCTTCTGCTTTTCGCAGTTTAAGACTACAATATTTCGAAGCGCGGTTATTGGAAACAATAGCCGCGCCTCTTCGTAAATTAGTTTCTCCCTTCGGGATAAAATCATGTTTATCAGCACAGCTTTTGCAGCCACAGAAGAAGCAGCGCATGGAGCAACAGGGGTATTTCCTCCGTTCGATCCATCTTCTTTTGCTTCACAGTTATTGTGGTTGGCGATTACATTTGGAATTTTCTACTATTTGATGTCAAAAGTAGTCATTCCGCGTATATCAGGAATTTTAGGCGTTCGCCGTGACCGTATCACCCGTGATCTGGACGAAGCACAGCGTTTGAAAGAAGAATCAGATGCTGCTTTGGCAGCCTATGAGCAGGAATTGACAGAGGCACGTAACAGCGCCCATTCAATCGCTCAGACTTCTAAAGACAAAGCTAAGGCTGAAGCAGACGAAAAGCGCGCGACCAGCGAAGCAGCTTTGAATGAAAAGCTAGCCGCATCAGAAAAACAAATTGCTACAATCAAGGCAAAAGCTTTGGGTGAAGTCGATGGTATTGCTTCTGTAGCTGTTGCCGAGATCGTAAAAGAATTAGTTGGCGGCTCAATATCTAAAGCTGAAATCGACAAAGCTGTGGCTGCGGTAACGCGCTAAGCTAGGGAGAAAGAATATGGACGCTACCTTTTGGGCATTGATCGCTCTTATCATTTTCCTAGGCATCTTGGCTTATGTAAAAGTTCCGGCTAAAATGGCTGAAGGCTTGGACGCTCGTGCTGACAAGATCAAAAGTGATCTTGATGAAGCGCGCCGTCTGCGCGAAGAAGCACAGGAATTGTTGGCAGACTATCAGCGCAAACGCAAAGAAGCTGAGAAAGAGGCTGGCGAGATCCTTACGGCTGCCAAACGCGAAGCCGCTAATCTCGAAAAAGACGCTGAAGTGAAAGCTGCAGAATTTGTCGCTCGTCGTACGGCTTTGGCTGAACAAAAGATCGAGCAGGCACAGGCACAGGCAATCGCTGAGGTTCGTGCGTCAGCTGTAGACATCGCAGTAGCTGCTGCAGGTAATATCTTGCAGGGCAAGGCTTCTGGCGCAACAGCCGACAAGCTGATTTCAGATGGCATTGCTGAAGTTAAGGCCCGCCTTAACTGATAGCAGTAAAATTTGACTATGAATGAACCCGCTCAAGAGCGGGTTTTTTTTGTGTCTACCTTAAAGATGATCAAACTTGATCTGCCCCAATATCTTTCATGGGTGAAAAAGACATTCTATGAAGCGGTGATGGGCCATGGGCCGCAATGGCTGCCATATGAGACTTTGCACCATATCCTTTGTGACCTGCAAAACCATATTCGGGGTAATGTCTGTCCATCTGAACCATAATTGTATCGCGCAGCACTTTTGCAATGATGGATGCTGCAGCGATAGATAGAGACTTGGCGTCACCCTTGATTATGGCTGTTCCGAAATGACGACAATCAAGGGGCACATCACGCCCATCAAACAGAGCGGCATCGCAGGGCAAAGATAGACTGACGACAGAGATTGCCATTGCCTCCAGGCTCGCCTGCAAAATATTGATCTGATCCACGCGCTGGGCTGATGCTGAATGCCAACTGATGGCGTGGGCCTTTTTGCATATTTCATCAAAGAGAAAATTGCGCTTCTTTTCTGTCAGTTTTTTGGAATCGTTCAAACCAATAGGAAGATTGTTTGGATCCAGGATCACAGCCGCAGCAACAACTGGCCCAGCCAATGGACCACGGCCTGCCTCATCCACGCCAGCAACAGTTCTTGCGCCTTTATCAATGAGACGTTGCTCAAAAAGAAAATGTGGCTCTTTCTCATCGGGAGATAAAAAGAGGAGAGAATCGGTGACAGGCTTTGGGGACATGCGGCAATGTTTGCCTGAACACCGATTCTCTTCAAGTCCCAATCCTGTTCCTCTTGAAAAGAAGTGGGGAACCTCCTTCAAAAGATCTGTGCGGCAGCAACCAGGATTGGTTTAAACCGGCGGGGAAGCCGGAATTAGGTTTTCACAACAGATGTTGCATCTCAAATGTATTCAGTTTGCTCTCAAAAAAGCGCCAACTGTTTCTCTGCTCCCTCCGGCGCTTCAAATAAATCAGTTCTAAGGGACAAACGACGTTCGTTTAGCCCGCAACGTTTGGCAGCCAATTCAAAGCGTCTGCCAATCTGGATCGCATACGGTCCTTTTCCTTTCATACGCTTGCCCCATTCAGCATCATAGTCCTTGCCGCCGCGCATAGAGCGAAGCACATTCATCACATGACGATAGCGGTCAGGATAATGTTGCAGTAACCAGTCACGAAACAGCGGGCTGACTTCTGCAGGCAATCGCAAAAGTATATAGCCCGCCTCTTTGGCGCCTGCACCAGCAGCTGAATCGAGAATATGTTCCAACTCATGATCCGTCATGGCAGGAATGACCGGAGCAACCATCACTGAGGTCGGAATACCTGCTTCGGACAATTCGTGAATGGCCTTCAACCGCAAAGAAGGGGTGGCAGCACGGGGTTCCATGGCTCTAGCCAGTTTTCGATCAAGCGTGGTGATGGACAGGGCAACTTTCACCAGACCTTTGGCAGCCATGCGGGAAAGAATATCGATGTCGCGTATCACCAAAGCTGATTTGGTTACGATACCAACAGGGTGGTTGGCCTTCTCCAATACCTCAAGAATATCGCGCATGATCCGGCGATCTTTTTCAATTGGCTGATACGGATCAGTATTTGTCCCAATAGCAATGGTGCGTGGCTCATAGCCTTTTTTCGAAAGTTCCGCTTCCAAAAGACGACCAATACCGCTTTTGGCAAAAAGCTTGGATTCAAAATCAAGCCCAGAGGAAAGCCCCATATAAGAATGGGTAGGGCGGGCGAAACAATAGACGCAGCCATGCTCACAGCCGCGATAAGGATTGATCGAACGATCAAAGGAAATATCAGGCGAGGCGTTGCGGGTTATGATGGTCTTCGGCTTTTCTTCATAGACCTCGGTCTTGAAGGGAGGCAATTCATCTAAGGTTTGCCATCCATCGTCAAATACATGGCGGCTGATGGGTTCAAAGCGACCTGACGGGTTAATCGTCGCTGCACGACCACGCCGGCGCAAATCAGCAATCTGATCGGCTTTTGCCCCAAGTTCGGACTTGGCCATAAACCCATCATGGGCAAGTCTGTTCATGCCTGACAAATCAGAACGAACCGAACGATGATCTACTGCAATTGAAATACCCATATTGGCCTCGCTAAAAAGACTCACTGTGTCTATGAACATATTCCTATCTTGGAAATGAGAACAAAGCAAGAACTAAATGTCGAGATAAATGTGGACGCGCCAATCAGTGTTCTAAAGTAGAAAGCAGTGGGGCCGAAATTATTGAGTGAATTACTTCCCGCTGCCTCGCTTCAAATGCTCATCCAATCTTGGCATGATCTCCACGAAATTGCAGGGCATGTGACGATAATCGAGTTGCAGCGATAAAATGCCATCCCAGGCATCTTTGCAGGCTCCCGGTGAGCCAGGCAGGCAGAAGATGAAAGTTGCATTGAGGACGCCGCCTGTAGCGCGGGACTGAATGGTTGAGGTGCCGATCTTGTCATAGCTGATGCGGTGAAAAACTTCGGAAAATCCGTCCATCTTCTTTTCAAATAACGGCTCGAGCGCGTCTGGGGTAACGTCACGCCCGGTAAATCCAGTGCCACCCGTGGTGATGATCACGTCAATATTGTCGTCTTTACTCCAGCCTGCGACCTTGGCCTGAATAGCGGGGATGTCATCTTTTACAATCATACGGTCGATCAATTTGTGTCCGGCAGTTTCCAACCGATCAACCAGTATATTGCCGGATTTATCATCGCTTAGCTGGCGCGTATCGGAGACCGTCAAAACGGCAATGCCAACAGGAACAAACGTGCGGGTTTCATCAATTCTCGACATCTTATGCTCGCTTCAATTTTCTATGGGGCCAAAGCCCTGTCGTAGCCATGGTCAAAAGTTTCAGTCGTTTCAACCCACCAGTGCGGCTGGGCATTTCGGATTGTTTCCGCCGCCGCTTTGCTGGCCTGTGTGCTTCTATAGATGCCAAAGCAGGTTGCTCCAGATCCGCTCATCCTAACCAAAGATGCATTTGTATTATGCAAAGCTGAAAGCAAATCTCCAATTTGAGGCGTTATGTCTATCGCTGTTGGTTCAAGAACATTGCGCTGATGAGCCAACCAGTCAATCAAATTGTCGAAGGACAGTTGTGCAGGAAGGGGTGTCAACGGCGCGTTCTTCTTGCTTTCCAATGCTTCAAAAATCTTAGAGGTTGAAACTTCAATTCCAGGATTTATCAATAACAGATGAAGCTTTGGCATATGATTTACCAGGTTCAAATCTGTGCCAATGCCCTTTGCCTGCAAAGCTTGAGAATGAAGGCACATGGGAACATCAGCCCCCAGTTTTTCGCTCATAGCCTGTAAATCAGCCTGCGATATTCCACTATGTAATTTTCCCATCGCCAGCAAGGTAGCTGCAGCATCCGCAGAGCCTCCTCCAATGCCACTTGCAATAGGAAGTCTCTTTTCCAAATGGATTGAGAGGCCGCGTTCGAACTGACCAAAAGAGTTTTGAAACGCTTCTGCTGCTTTCAATATCAAGTGATCGGATGTGCCAGCAATAGTTTTCTCCAGCTGTTTTCCAAACGGGCCGTTAAACTGGCAGATGGCAGTGCCTTGGGCGTTATTTTGCGGGGTCTTGAGGGTTATTGTGTCGCCAATATTTGCAAAGACAACCAGACTGTCCAGCAAATGATATCCATCGTTTCGCTGGCCAGTTATATGCAGCGCAAGATTGATCTTCGCAGGGGCAAAGCAAGTAATGGCGCTTTCCAAAAGTTCAGCCAAGCCTTGGCTCCTCTAATGGGTAAGGCCAGCGCGTATTTTCTCGCGTATTTTCGCTTCTTCTTCTTCCGAAGGTTTATGCGAAAGGGCATGTTTCCATTGGAAAACAGCCTCAAGCTTACGGTCGGTTTTCCAGAATGCATCGCCCAAATGATCATTCACAACAGGATCAGACGGCATGAGTTCCAATGCGCGACTTAGCTCGACAACGGCTTCCTCATATCTGCCAAGCCGATAATAGGCCCATCCAAGACTATCGATAATAAAGCCCGAGTTAGGCTTTAACTGCACCGCTTTTTTTACCTTCGCCAAACCGTCATCAAGATTGATGCCCTGATCAATCCACGAATATCCAAGATAATTCAAAACATCCGGCTGGTCTGGTGACAGTTCCAATGCGCGAAGGAAATCTGCTTCAGCCATTGGCCAGTTCTTTGTCCGCTCATGGGAAATGCCGCGGCGATAATATAACACCCAATCGCGCTCTTCGGTTTCGGTTTGCGTTGCAATAATACGGTCATAAAGCGCAACTGCCTTCGGATGCTCTTCACGTTGGCTGTACACGCCACCCAAGGAAAGCGCGACGACACCGTCATCAGGTGAGGCATCAAACAAGGTGCTCAATATTTTTTCCGCATCAGGATATTGATCCATACGGTTGAGGTTCAACCCTTCTTCCAATTGAGCGCGTGAATAATATGCAGATGTTTCTTCAATAGTTGCGAACAGTTCATTCGCGCGAACAAATTTTTTCTGGTCCGAATAGGTGTTTGCAAGCGCCATCACCACTGTGTTGTTTTTTGGCACGAGGAAATTTGCCAACTGCAAATAGCCCTGAGCAAATGGAAGCCCGCCCTGACGGCTAATCGCAGAACCAACATTATAAAAAACTTCGGCAGTTCCTTGTTGGGCTGATTTGACCAACGGCGCGCTTTTCTGTTTTTCATCAAGCTTTGTTAAAAACTGTTTCAACGGAGGATGCTCAGCCAATAGATTTAAGCCATTTTCAGCAGTTTTGATTGCAGTATCCAAATCGCCGCTTTTGGTCTGCACTCTGGCGAGGCCTTCTATGGCACGCATATAGGTTTCGGTAAGTGCAGCCGCAACATTGCGTCGCCCTACTGCCTGGGTAAAAAAGGCAGCAGCTTCTTTGTCTTGCCCATTGGCTGCATGAAGTAATCCGAGATGATATTCTTTGATAAGCAATACCCAGTCCGGCCCTTCGATGGATTGAACTCTTTTAATCGCTTCAGGCAGGTCCCGCTCGCCATACAAGGCCCAGGCACCAACGATTTTGGTGACCATGTCATCAAGGGCTGAGCCATTGATTTTGTCTATGGTCGAGACGGCACGCTTCCAGGATTTCTGTTTGATTGCATTTGCCGCAATCACAATCCTGTTCAAATTTACATTCTGCGATTCCGGACTCATGGTCCCAAGAAAGTCGATCGCCTCTGAAATCTTGCCATCTGCTGTCAAAGCAGCAAACAGCGATTGTTGAACATTCGAATTGGTAGGGTCTACTGCAATCACATTTCGATAATTTTCTATCGCAGCCGGATCATCGCCTTGCGAAGATGCACTTAAGGCAGCAAGGAAACTGCCAGACAAACTTGGAGTATTATCTACATTCTTCGTTTCAAGAATCTTCGAATGAGCAATTTCCAACTCATCCAGAAACCCTGCACTTTGTGCAGGTACTGAAATATTCGCTAAGATCCCCCAAGACACTGCGAAAGATAGCAAATATTTTTTATGAAGATTCATAGGATAAGGTCCATATCATTTAAGCTAAACGGATTTTGCGGTGCGTTTGTATGAAAGTCAATTTGCGCGCAATAAGCTATATTCCAACACCTCGATCAACGCCGCTTTATGTGGTGTATCTTCAAAAGTTGCCAAAGCATCTTGAGCCAATTCACAATATTGTCGTGCACGTTCCAGAGTATCGCCTAGAGCATTATGTTCGTGCATCAGCCTCATGGCTTCTTCAAGGCGGCTGCTGTCGTTTTTACCATGCTCGATTGCCTCGCGCCAAAAATTGCGCTCAGCGTCATTACCGCGTCGATAACATAACAATACTGGAAGCGTGACTTTGCCTTCTCGAAAATCATCACCCACATTTTTGCCCAATGTTTTTGCATTCCCGCCATAGTCAAGCGCATCATCTATCAGCTGAAATGCCAAGCCAAGATTGTTCCCATAAGATCTAAATGCTGACGTCACGGCTTTGCCGGATCCGGCAAGAATTGGACCCACTTCTGTCGCCGCAGCAAACAGTGCCGCCGTCTTGGCTTTTACTACCTGCATATATTCGTCTTGGGTCGTATCAAGGTTTTTTGCTGTACTCAGCTGTAATACCTCGCCCTCGGCAATAACCGTTGCGGCATGGGAAAGCACATCCAGTGCTTGAAGAGAGCCAGCTTCCACCATCATACGAAAGGCCTGCCCTAACAAGAAGTCTCCGACAAGAACACTGGCCTGATTGCCCCAAAGCATACGGGCAGCCAATTTACCCCGGCGAAGATCGCTTTCATCCACCACATCATCGTGCAAGAGCGTTGCTGTATGCATGAACTCTACACTTGCTGCTAGTGTCACATGATGATCGCCCTTATAGCCACACATGGCTGCGGCAGCAATGGTCAACATAGGACGAAGTCGCTTACCGCCACTGTCAATTAAGTGGCGCGCGACCTCAGGAATGAGTTCGATATCAGAACCGCATTTGCTTAAGATGAGGCGGTTGACCCTTTCCATATCGGGGCGAACAAGTTCAACCAGGGGCTCGACGCTTGCAGTTTTCACTTTCCCCGACTGCTCACCTTTGAGCGGAACAACAACACCAGACATTTTTCATTCCTTATTCGAATTTTTTACTTGATGCGTTTTAATGAAAAGAACCACCAAATGTAAGGTGACAGATTGGCCTAGAAGAGAAGGCAGGTAAAGCCTTAGAAAACGCAGAAATCACTTTTTGCTCAAGTCTTTAATCTAGGCTTGATGAAATACATTGCCACAAAATTAGTAGATCGAATATTTTTGGCCATTAACGTTTGATAACCGTTACGTTATCGATATGGCATGATTGTTACTTGCCTGCGCGAACCAACTATAAGAACCTATTTCCAAACCGCTGCAATGGGGTTGCAGCTGAAAGAGTGCAAAATGATAGAATTGATGAGAACCAATGACGTGGTTATCATTTCTTTGGTCCAATCCTTGCTCAAGGACAGCGATATCCATCATATTGTTCTTGATCAACATATGAGTATTTTGGAAGGCTCGATTGGGATGATTGCGCGGCGCATAATGGTTGCAGAAGAAAGCAGTATAAGCGCTCGTCGATTGATGAAAGATGCAGGTTTAGAAAAATATCTGAAAACCGATTCCCCGGTAGGATATTGAAATACCATGGGCATAAAGGCAGAGGTTCTGGAAACAACAACGGACGATTTTTATCGCGGCGCATTCAAAGTGTTGCAACCTGCCAAGACGGGCCATCGCTCGGGGCTTGATGCGTTGTTGATCGCCGCTTCCTTGCCCCTTGACGCATCTGGCTATGTTGCTGATCTTGGCTCCGGCGCCGGAGTGGCAGGGCTTGCTGCTATTAGTGTAAACCCAAGGCTGAATGCTGTCTTAGTTGAAAAAAACCCTATGATGGCAGACTTGGCGCGCAAAACACTAAAGCTGAGGCAAAATCTTCAATATGCATCAAGGGCAGAAGTGCTGGAAGCAGATGTGACGCTTTCTGGCGCAAAACGTTCTGCTAGCGGATTGAAAAATGACCATTTTGACTATGTAATTATGAACCCTCCCTATAACGAAGCAGGGCTTCGTGCTTCGCCGGACATCCTCAGATCGCAAGCCCATGTGATGGGTGTTTCAGGACTCGATGCCTGGATGCGCACTTCTGCTGCGATCATGAAGCCGGGCGCAACGTTGGTTTTGATTTATCGAACCGAGAAAATTGGTGAAATTTCCGCCTGTAGCCAAGGTCGCTTTGGCGGGCAGGTAATCGTACCTATTCACTCCAGAAGCGATGAGTCAGCCAAACGCATTCTTGTAAAAATGACGAAAGGGTCACGCGCGCCCTTGTCGATTATGCCAGGTTTTGTGACCCATGATGGCGATGGACAGTCCACCAAACAAGCCGTCGCTCTATTGAATGGTGAAGCGCGAATTAATTTCGGGTAATTGTTCCAGCAGTTTTGCACCTTTCCAAAAAGTAATCTTGCAATTGTGGGCCAAAATAGCCATTTGCATTGAATATTGCATTCCAAAAAGGTAATTTTGATGAGACTCTCCAAACTGCTTCCCGCTTCCCTTCGCAAAACAGATACGGTCATTCCTGTGGTTAGGATGCAGGGCGCAATAATGGCGAATTCTTCGCCAATGCGGCAAAATCTTTCACTTGCTGGTGTTGCTGGACCGTTACAGCGCGCTTTCGATATGAAAGACGCGCCTGTTGTTGCCATCAGCGTCAACTCACCGGGCGGCTCGCCAGTGCAATCTCGTTTGATCTATTCCCGCATCAGAGAACTTGCTGAAGAAAAACAAAAGCGCGTTTTGGTGTTCGTTGAAGATGTGGCAGCATCAGGCGGTTACATGATTGCCCTGGCTGGCGATGAAATTATTGCTGATGAAACCTCTGTAATCGGATCAATTGGTGTTGTTGCGTCAACATTCGGATTTGTGGAAGCGATCAAAAAACTGGGCGTTGAGCGCCGTGTCTATACAGCTGGTAAAAACAAGGTTTCGCTGGATCCCTTCCAGCCCGTCAAAGACAGCGACATCAAACATATCAAAGATCTCCAACTTGATATCCACGAGATTTTTATTGATATGGTGAAAGCGCGCCGCAGTGGAAAACTGTCGGATGACGGTGACATTTTCACAGGCATGTATTGGACTGGCCGCCCGGCAAAAGAGCGCGGTTTGATTGATAGTTTCGGCCATATGAGCCCGATCTTGAAAGAGCGCTATGGCAAGAAAACCAAGCTTGTATTAATGCAAGCCAAGAAAAGCTTTTTGGGCCGGCCGGTTTCTTCAGTAGGCTTATCAGGTAATTCAATTGGAACTGATCTTGCAGGATCGCTGCCATCCAGTATAGCAAGCGAATTGGAAGAGCGTGCCCTTTGGGCAAGATTTGGCCTGTAACTTATTATCGGGGGTGTCTTAGATGGTTCAACTGGTAGCAGTAGCATTGGTGGGTGGCCTTGGCTGGTATGCATACCGTGCATTCCAAAAACACATGGCGGCGATTGGCGAAGAATTGGAAAAGTCCGAAAAAGCCAAAAAAGACAAAGCCGCCAAAACGGCATCAGCTGACGAATTGGAATTGGGCCCCGATGGGGTATATCGCTTGAAAAGCGATAAGCTGGAAGACAAAGAATAAAGCTGATTTCAGTTGCTTTTGGTATCTCTCCTAATACTGCTTCAATGTCGCGTAATCAGCTTACCAAGCCGCTCGTTGAACCTGCATCTTCATCTTCATATGCATCAGGGTTTGAATAATCCCCTGGATTCACAACCAGCGCAGTTCCCGGCAAAACATTGTCACGCTCATCAGGTGGGACTTCCTCAGAACGCTGATTAATCCTGTAAAAGATAAATATGCCGAATACCAAAACGATAGCTCCACAAATTCCCATGAAGGATTGTATTGGAACAAAGGGTAGGGCTATCGTTGCTATCGTTGGAAAAATGAAAGCCGCGATCGACCATGTAATCATCTGTGTTGATGAAAGCAGTACATATTGAGATGGGTCTGCGCGGTCATTGGCCAGTGCGCTGGATACCGAATAAAGCGTTTCATTACAGCCATTCCAAATTGCAAACATCAAAACCATCATCATGAACGATAAATATCCGTGGGTGGATAATCCAAAAATTGAAATGATACAGGCGCCAGCCGAAACGATTAGCAGAACAAAACGCCGGTCTATGCGGTCGGACAAAGCGCCCATTGGAAACTGAACAACTAGCAACCCAAGCTGCATGCAAAGCATTAAAAGGCCAACATCAGCGGTAGAAAAACCTTCAGTCTTTGCATAAATAGGCGCGAAGGATTGCATCAACATCGTCACGCCGCCAACAGTAAACATACCAGCCAGACCAACGGGAGAAATAGACCACACTTTTTTGATATCGACTGTAATGGCTTCCGGGGGCTCAGGTTGCGGCAAACGAGTGAGGGCAACAGGTATCGTGGCAATCGCCACAATAAAGGTTGCGATCATCGGGACAATATTGCCTTCAACATCCAGATAACCAATGGAAAAGCTGCCAACCCCGTATCCAAGAACATAGCCAAGGTAAAAAATCGAGATAACCTTGCCGCGTATTTCATCTGTTACAGCATTGTGCAACCAGCTTTGCGCTAGAATGAAAACTCCATTGATAGCAAAGCCATAACCGACACGGGCCGCCAACCAAATCCAGGGACTGGCAAAGGCAGCAACAGTAAGCATCGACATTTCTATAAGCGCATACAGCAACATGAATATGCGCGCATGGCCTGAATTTCGGAGCAAAGGTCCAATTGCAAAACAGCCAAATAGCCCGCCCAAGGCAACAGCGGGCGTCATAGCTGCAGCAACCCAGGGCTCGAAACCCAAGTCGAGCAGTTTGGTCGGCACATAGGCAAACAGCAATCCGCTAGCCGCCGACATAACAGTCGTCGAGAAAATAATGCCAGAAACCGCCAAAAGCCTTGAGCGATTGGTCGAAACTTCAGTGGTTTTTGTTTTGATGATTCCTTGGGACATATAGGCTGCTTTTGTATGACATCATTATGGGTCTGCTTAGCTTAGTTTAAGCCTGCATGAAAATGCCACCTGCGCCTTATGAGGTCGCATTGCTGGACAGGGTAAATCAGCTTTCTTGACGGGGCATTGTGTAAATGCTTAACGATGGCCTCAAACAAATTTAACATGAGGCCTTCCGTGAACGCCAAATCTGCCCAAGCAACCAAATCCGAAATTGCCCCCCATATGCATCCTTCCCGTTCCTTTCAGGGCTTGATCTTGACCCTGCATCAATATTGGGCTGAATATGGCTGCGTTATCCTGCAACCTTACGACATGGAGGTTGGAGCGGGAACATTCCATCCGGCAACCACCTTGCGCGCATTAGGTCCAAAAGCCTGGAACGCGGCATATGTTCAGCCCTCACGCCGACCGACCGATGGGCGCTATGGTGAGAACCCGAACCGCTTGCAGCATTACTATCAATATCAGGTGCTGCTAAAGCCATCGCCACCGAATTTGCAGGAGCTTTATCTCGGGTCTTTGAAGGCCATCGGTATTGATACGGACCTGCACGATATTCGTTTTGTGGAAGACGATTGGGAATCACCAACTTTGGGTGCTTGGGGTCTTGGTTGGGAAGTCTGGTGCGACGGGATGGAAGTCTCCCAGTTCACTTATTTCCAACAGGTTTGCGGTTTTGAATGTTCGCCCGTTGCTGGCGAACTGACCTATGGCTTGGAGCGCCTTGCCATGTATGTTCAGGACGTGGACAATGTTTACGACCTCAACTTCAATGGCCGTGAAGGCAATGACAAAGTCACCTATGGCGATGTCTTCCAGCAAACGGAACGTGAATATTCACGTTGGAATTTTGATATTGCAGATACGGCCACTTTGCTTCGCCATTTTGAAGATGCTGAAGCTGAATGCAAACGCATTTTGGCAGCAGAAGACATTGATCCGAAAAACGGGAAGTCCATCGTCATGGCCCATCCAGCCTATGACCAATGCATCAAAGCCTCGCACGTGTTCAATCTGCTGGATGCCCGCGGCGTGATATCAGTGACCGAGCGCCAGCAATATATCTTGAAAGTCCGCACCCTTTCCAAGGCCTGCGGCGAAGCATTCTTGAAGACCGAGGCTGGTGGAGCGCTCTAATTCAGCACGTTCTGTTCACAAAATCCTGCTTGCGACTATTCTGCGAACAGTTAAAGTTGTTTTCTGATTTTCAATCTAAGGATTATTCGAATGACCAAAGGCGCAGTAGCGGCAAAAGCACCAATCGCAGTAGATGTGGAGGCAGGCAAAGCCTATTTCTGGTGCACATGCGGGCAGTCTTCCAAGCAACCATTTTGTGATGGAACCCATAAGGGCAGTGTTTTTGCTCCGATGAAATGGGAAGCGACTGAATCTGGAACCAAATATTTCTGCGCATGCAAGCAGACCAATGGTTCGCCATTCTGTGATGGCAGCCACAAAGCGCTTTAAATGTCATTATTAGAAAATTGAAAAAGCCGGGAAAATCTCCCGGCTTTTTCGTTTGGTAACTGATCATCTAAGGGGGAAGGGGATCATGTACCTATTTCACAGTTTCAAGCGGATCTGTGTCTTTCAGATCAACCCATTTCTTGTCTGCATCAGCAACAAAGCCTGCAACATTTTTGTTGAAACGCTCTGCAACGGGCGGAGCAAGATTCAGGAACAAGCGGCCATCGGCAACCGTCCACAACACTGGGTCAGCATCTACTTTCACGCCATTGGCGAGGCCAAACGCACAGAACCCGCCATATTGTGGGAGATGTTTCACAGGGTCAGCTTCAAACAATTTCTTGTTTTCCTCTGAGGCAAAGCGATAGGTAGTGCCATCATGTTGCGCGGTGATTGAGAAATTGCCCTGTGTCGGCGCACCAACGGTAAAATAAGCAACCGGATCATAACCTCTGATACCAAGGCCAGTATTGGTCTGGTTAACATCGAACTGTCCGGCAAAAGCAGCAAATGCCATGCTCGTGGCAAACACAGCTCCGGTGAGGGTTAGGCGAAGGATTTTCAACATTTTCATTCTCTCCTGAGGATTGGACAAACCGCTTGGGAAGAAGCAGTTGTCGAAAACCTACGGGCAGGACTGATCAACAACAAACCACAAAGGTGTGAGACAAAATTGAGCGGTTTCTCTGCAATGTGATTTTGGATTGAGGATCAATTGGATCCACAAAATTCACTTGTTAAGCAACTCCAGTGGTGACTTTTATGCCTGCTCTTGCTAACGCAGACACAACATCAATTTGCGTTAGATTTATCCCATGCCTGATTTATTGCTTGAACTATTTTCTGAGGAAATTCCTGCACAGCCCGCGCGCCCGCAGCGTAGCGAGGACGCGCAAATCATAACAATCATGCGGGGAGTTTTATTCCATGCCTGATTTACTGCTCGAACTGTTCTCCGAGGAAATTCCTGCCCGTATGCAAAGGAAAGCTGCGGGTGATTTGAAGCAGCTCGTTACCAATGCATTGGTCGATGCGGGGCTGACTTATGAAGGCGCGAAAGAGTATTGGACACCGCGCCGACTGACCTTGGACCTTCGTGGTTTAACGCCAAAATCAGCAGCCATTAGAGAAGAGAAAAAAGGCCCGCGCACTGATGCGCCTGAACAGGCAATTGCTGGTTTTTTGCGCGGCGCGGGTTTGGACTCTGTTGATCAGGTTACAGTCCAGAGCGATCCTAAAAAAGGGGACTTTTATGTTGCCGTTATTGAGAAGCCCGGCCGAGATGCGAAGGATATCATTGCCAATGTGATGCCTGGAATCATCTTGAACTTTCCCTGGCCAAAGAGCATGCGCTGGGGTGAGGCTTCAAGAGAAGCAGGGGCCATCAAATGGGTGCGCCCGCTTCATTCAATCATCTGCACCTTTGGCCCTGAAACAGAAGAGCCGGAAGTCATTCCGTTTGAAGTGGCGGGCATTATCGCCGGCAATGAAACGCGGGGCCATCGCTTCCTTGCGCCCAATGCGTTCAAGGTAAAGCGTTTCGAAGACTATGCAGACAAGCTTGAAAAAGCCAAAGTGGTTTTGGATGCCGAACGCCGCAAGGAAATGATCTTGGCGGATGCAAAAAACCTCGCCTTTGCCCAAGGTTTTGAGCTGGTCGAAGATGCTGGCCTTTTGGAAGAAGTTGCCAATCTGGTTGAATATCCAACTGTGTTGATGGGCGAGTTTGATCCATCCTTTTTGGACATTCCAGCTGAAGTTATTCAGCTAACTATCCGCGAAAACCAGAAGTGTTTTGTTGCTCGCAAGCAGGGATCAGGGAGCGAAGAGCGACCCGCGACAGCGCGCCCGCGCAGTGACAGCGAAGCTGTTCACGTGAGCGAAGAAAGTCCGCTAGCCAACCGCTTTATTCTGGTCTCCAACATCATCCCATCGGATGGTGGCAAAGAAGTTGTGCGGGGCAATGGTAAGGTCGTTGCAGCACGGTTGTCTGATGCAAAGTTCTTTTGGAACAGTGACTTACAGCAAACAGGTGATTCAAAAACTGACGGATTTGAATCATGGGTTGAAGGGCTTGATAGTGTTACTTTCCATGCCAAATTGGGCTCTCAGGGAGATCGCGTAAAACGCATCATGGCGCTGGCTGAAGAGCTTGTGCCTATCGTTGGCGCCGACCCCATCAAAGCAAAACGCGCTGCCTATCTTGCAAAGGCAGATTTGCAATCAGCGATGGTTTTCGAATTTCCTGAAGTGCAGGGAAAGATGGGTCGCCGCTATGCAGAACGGGCTGGTGAGGACGCCTCTGTGGCGCTGGCGATTGAAGAACACTACAAGCCGCTGGGACCAACCGACGAAGTTCCATCTGATCCGGTTTCCGTGACAGTCGCACTTGCTGATAAGCTGGATACGCTGGTCGGCTTTTGGGCGATTGATGAAAAGCCGACTGGCTCCAAAGACCCTTTTGCACTCAGACGCGCAGCCTTGGGTGTGATTAGATTGGTGTTGGAGAATGGAATAAGATGGTATTCGATTAAACTAATTGAGCAAACGATGGCAGGCTCTCTAAGAGATGCTTTGCCAAAACAAATGTCGGACTTACAGAAAAAAACTGACACTAGTGGAGATGAGCCTTTTGGAGCAGAACATAAGTTGTTGGAGGAGTTCGGTTCTTTTGATATTCTATCATGCTCTTCGGATCTCCTCTCATTCTTCCATGATCGCCTCAAAGTGTACCTCAAAGATCAGGGCATTCGTCATGATGTGTTGGATGCGGTAATCACACCAGAATCTGACGACCTATTGGCCATCTCACAAAAGGCAACGGCCCTTCAAAAACTTGTCGATAGCGATGATGGCGTGAACCTCATTCAGGGCTATAAACGCGCTGCAAATATCCTCGCGGCTGAAGAGAAAAAAGGCACGGCGATTGCTAATCAGGTTGATGATGCATTGTTGCAAAATGATCATGAGCGGGCACTGGTCAACACGCTTCAAAATGTCGAGAAGCTGGCCGCAAATGCGGTTGAAGCTGAAAATTATGATGAAGCCATGAGCCGTCTTGCTACGCTGCGCGCGCCCATCGATGCTTTCTTTGAAAACGTGCATGTAAACGATGAGAATGAGAAAATTCGCGCAAACCGTTTGGCTTTGCTGGCCCGCATCCGTGCCGCTACGGCGACGGTTGCGGACCTTAGTAAAATCAGTGGCTAGGATTTTTTGATCAAGAGCGCTTTGCGCGCTTCAAAGTCTTTGGTGTCAATTTCGCCTTTGGCATATCGCTCTTCAAGAATATCCACGGGGCGTAGTCCTGAATGGCTTGCGCCAGAATGGGGGCTATGGCCACCAATGCCGATGTAACGCAATAGAAATATTGTGCCGACAACAATTGCAGCGATTAAGATGAACATGAAGACAAATCCGAACATCATACCAAAGCCGCCCATTCCATCACCGCCCCACATCATGCGTGGCCCATGGCGATAGACACCTTCGCCAGATTGGGCCATGGCACTTGCAGTTGTTATGAGAAACGCTGATACAGCCGTCACCGAACTGCTAATATTCGATTTCTTAAAATTTATAAACATTTGAACCTCCTTTAGGTTTGTCCTATTAGAATAGTCCGAAATTGAATTGCCACTATGATCAGGATCAATTGGTGGCAAACAAATGTATTAATAGGAATATGCATGAAAACCTGGAAAATTTATCTCTCCGGCGAAATCCACAATGACTGGCGCGGGGATATAGAAGCCGGCTGCAAATCAGCTGGTTTGCCTGTCACATTTGATGCGCCGGTAACCCATCACGAAGCATCAGACGATTGTGGTGTTGCAATATTGGGCGAAGAGCCAAACAAGTTTTGGCATGATCACAAAGGTGCACAGGTCAATGCGATCCGCACACGAACTTTGATAAAGGAAGCTGACATTGTAGTTGTGCGCTTCGGCGAAAAATACAAACAATGGAACGCTGCTTTTGAGGCAGGTTTTGCTTCAGCCCTTGGGAAACCTTTGATCATCCAACATCAAGATGAGCATGCCCATGCTTTAAAAGAAGTTGATGCGGCGGCTTTGGCTGTGACCAAAACTGTTGAGCAGATTGTCGATATTCTGCGTTATGTGATTAAGGGTGAGCTAAAGGGCTATACGGACAAGGCGTAAGGTCTCAAATCGTTCTTTCAGTTTTATTTAACAAATCTACAGCATCATCTGTCTGGAAAGAGATTTTCAGATTGTGGAGACAGCTCGATGAGAAATCAGATTGGAAAAACTGGCGAGGCGATTAATCGTATTGGCGGGAAAATTTATAGCCGATTGATCAGCATAGTACCGCTTGGGTTTGCTTATGCCGGAGCTCATGGCGCTTGGTCCGGTTTCGCAGACGGTCCTATATGGTTTGGACTGCTTGCAGGTGCTTTCACCTTGGGTTGCTTGTGGATGGTCAAAAAGCTTTGGAGCCCTGACCGTCGATTGAGCGAGATCGACGATTGATGTCATTCCAATCGTTAGATCATGCTTTTCCACAATGCCCTTTTAGACCGGCTGAGCGATCCGATTTTACAATCTTGAAAATTTGTCGCTAATGCATTTTGAGCATCTCTGCGATTGTAGCCTTTGATCACCACGCGTTCTCCATTATGCAGCCCGACAAAGGCCTTCAACAATGAAGGTGCAACAGAGTTTGTCTCACCGCATTGAACATGGGTGCTATAGGTTTCACCGGCAACAACGAGAATAGTATCGTTCACTACCCCACGACTAATTTGAGTTTGCGTTCCAATAAATATTGCTGCACCAAATGCAACAATGACCGCTAATCCGCCGCCCAGGCCTAATTGGTTCAATTCGATGCGATGTGCCATGTTTTTCCCTCGTTTCAATGCATTTTGCATCAGAAAAGGGAAATATTCGTAAAATTCTACGTGGTTTTGGTCGTATACTTAACCAAAAGCAAACGCAGCCAGAGTGACGATTGACAAAAGGCTGATGGCGTTTATCCAGCTTAATATGGGAACATAGCTTGGCGGGCCGCCATTTCTTGCCCAGCTCGGTGCCATTAAATTCATGAAAAAGATGATCGCTGTCATCAAGGCGACCAATAGTATTTTCGCCGTAAAGGCAAAGCCAGGTACCCAGCCGCCATAAGTCAGCAATAACACGATACCGCTACCCCAAAGTGCGATGATCGCAAACAAAGAAGTATATCGATAAGCTTTGCGCAGAGTGTTGTTGAACCCCGGAGCAGCCAGATCATGGGGTCCTTTGGCAAGACCAAGGTAGATATTTCCCAAGGCCGCAACCGAACCGAAAACAAGGGCCAGCAGATGAATTGCTTTTACCAGACTTAAAACCATCGTCATTTGTTTTCAAATTCTCCATGTCGGCCTTCGCCAGCAGAAAATCTACCTGCGCCAGAAACCGTTTCACCTGTTCCAATAGTGGTTCGACCAAGCTCTGTTTCATTCTCGATAGCATCGTCAAGACCCAATGACCATTGGTCTAACACAGACTTACGATCATTGCGCATACAGGTTTGCGGGAATGCTGAAATTTGTTCAGCTAATTTCATGGCATGATCTAGAGTGTCACCAGAAGGTACAATCCGATTGGCAAGGCCAATAGCATGGGCTTCCTTCGCATCTACGAGTCGGCCCGTTAAGATCAGGTCCACCGCCCGGGACTGGCCGATCAAACGGGGTAGGCGTATCGTGCCCATATCAATCAGCGGCACGCCAAAGCGGCGGCAATAAATGCCCATGATCGCATCTTCGGCCATCACCCGCAGATCACACCAAAGCGCCAATTCCATACCGCCAGCAACCGCATGGCCCTCAATGGCTGCAATCACCGGTTTGGAAAGTTCCATGCGAGAAACACCCATGGGAGCGAATGTTCCTTCGCCGCCATCGCTCACGCGGCTTTGAAAGTCTTCACCACCAAGGGCTTTCAAGTCAGCCCCAGCACAAAACGCCCCACCTTTTCCTGTCAGGATTGCCACATCAAAATTTTCATTTCTGTCGAAGTCAAGAAAGGCTTGATACAGTTCTTTTGCAGTTTGCAGATCAACCGCGTTTTTGCGTTCAATTCTATCTATGGCGACAATGAGCACCCGGTCTTTTGATGTGATTTCCAGATTACTCATAATTGAATGTCAGCCTTTTTCGCGCTCAACTGCGCGCCAGCCAATATCGCGGCGGCAAAATCCATTATCCCATTTTATCTGGTCAATAGCCATATAGGCCGATGTTTGCGCTTCGGTGATGGTGTTGCCAAATCCGGTTACGTTCAAAACGCGTCCTCCGGTTGCCAATAACTTTCCGTCTTTTTCGGCAGTTCCGGCGTGGAACACCAATGCGCCAGATTTTTCTGCAGCATCGACGCCTTCAATCTCTGTATTTTTTTCATATTCGGCCGGATAACCTTTGGAAGCCAGCACGACCGTCAGCGCTGCTTTATCATCCCATTCCGCTTCGATCTCAAGAAGGTTGCCGCTGGCAGCTGCAAGCATCAGCTCAACCAGATCGGTTTTTAGACGCGGCATAAGCACCTGACACTCAGGATCACCAAAGCGCGTATTATATTCGATCAGTTGCGGCCCGTCTTTCGTCAGCATCAAACCAGCATATAAGATGCCTTTAAACGGATGACCCTTGTGGTGCATACCCGCAAGGGTCGGGACGATGATATCGCTCATCACTTCATCGATAAGTTCCTGGGTCAAAATAGGGGCAGGGGAGTAAGCCCCCATTCCGCCCGTATTGGGACCAATGTCACCATCGCCAACACGCTTATGATCCTGCGCAGTCCCCATAAGCATGGCGGTCTGGCCATCGCAAATGGCAAAGAGGCTGGCTTCCTCTCCTTCCAAAAACGCTTCGACAACCACTTCAGCACCCGCGGCGCCGAAGGAGCCTTCAAAACACATATCAATTGCATCAATTGCTTCGTCCAGTGTTGTGGCTACAATCACGCCTTTGCCAGCGGCAAGTCCATCAGCCTTGATCACGATAGGCGCTCCGCGGCCTTCATTTTGTTGGCGAACATACATCTTTGCTTTTGGTGCATTGTTGAAGCGTTGATAGGCAGCGGTTGGGATATTAAACTCGGCACAAAGATCCTTGGTAAAACCCTTGGAGCCTTCCAACTGTGCTGCGAAAGCAGACGGGCCAAAAGCAGGAATATCAGCTGCTTCAAGGGCATCTACTATGCCGTTGACCAAAGGCTGCTCAGGGCCAACCACAACAAAGCCGATGCCTTTGTCTTTGCAGAAAGCAACAACAGCATCATTGTCCATGATGTCTAAGGCAACGCAGGTAGCATATTGAGAAATGCCGCCATTGCCCGGTGCGCAATAAAGGTCATCGCAATGCAGAGACTGGGTCAGTTTCCAAGCCAGCGCATGCTCACGTCCGCCTGAGCCAATAAGTAAAATATCCATCTGAAATTCCGTTTTGTTTAGCGGGTTTTTAACACCACCGCCTATCTTGCGCAAAGCTTGGGATGGTCTATCCACGGAAACTATAAGACTAATTTGTTCAGCTGCTCAGTGAACCAATCCAATAAGCCCTTGACGAATCCCATCCCCAATTACACAACCATGCCATGACAGATGAAAACAAAATGGTAGCAGACGCACTGCGCGGAAGCTGGGTTCACAAGTTTCTGCCCGAGAGCCTTTGGCCTTACGCGCAACTGGCTAGATGGGAACGGCCCATTGGCTGGAAACTGCTCATGTGGCCGTGCTGGTGGTCTGCGGCATTGGCTTTGGCAGTTTGGATCAATTCTATATCTGCAATCGAATTCGATAACTTATCAATAGCTGAAAAAGTTAGATGGTTTTCTGGTGATTCTATATTCCCATATTACTTACTACTTTTCTTCCTTGGCGCCTTCGTTATGCGCGGGGCAGGGTGCACTTACAACGATCTCGTCGATCAGGATATTGATGATAAGGTTGCCCGAACCCGTTCACGACCTTTGCCTTCTGGTCGCGTCACTCGAAAAAAAGCAGCGATATTTCTCGCACTTCAATTGCTTGTCGGATTGATCATTCTACTGCAGTTCAACACAACGACGATAATTGTCGGTTTGGTGTCGGTGGTGACCATTGTTGTTTATCCATTCATGAAACGCATAACCTGGTGGCCGCAGCTGTTTTTAGGACTGGCATTTTCTTGGGGTGCGCTGGTCGGCTGGACTGCCATAGCAGGTCAATTGCATTTACCAGCGATCATTCTCTATCTCGGCAGCATCTGCTGGGTTATCGCTTATGATACGATTTATGCCTATCAGGACATCGAAGACGACGCTTTGGTGGGAGTGAAATCGACAGCAAGATTGTTCGCAGAAAATACGAAAACTGCTCTCATTATTCTTTACAGCGCTGCGCTGGTTATGTTTGCAATTGCTTTTTATTTAACTGGTGTGAATTGGCCAGCCTGGATTGGTTTGGTGCTCAGCGCTGCGCATCTTACTTGGCAAGTGAAAAGTTTCAGCTATAGCGATCCGGCAAACAGCCTGCACTTGTTCAAATCCAATTCCGGATTTGGCTGGCTGCTGTTTCTGGGATTGTTGGCTTCTGTATTGGTTCGATAGCAAAGTTTTCTGTGAGCGATAGAATTGTTAGAGCTGCGACGGCGCTGCGCTTGTCTCTCGCGCAACGTCGTCGCTTTGGTCAATTTGGTTGGCAACCTTACATGAGTTACCTCAATGCTGCCGCGGACATCCCCGTCCGTTTCTGACTAAACTCTGGCTATGATTTCATTTGCAGTAAGTCGGGTAATGTTACCAACAACACCCATCTTACGGCGCTTCAAAAACCACGGACGCGGCTTGTAACCAGTAATGCGCTTGCGGCGGGCTGTGGGTGTTTCCAGCATAACCATGCCAAGTTCATCGCGAACAGGTTTTGACATTCCGTCTGCATCAATAATCAGCATTGGAAGCTTCATCAATCGGCTCCATGAATGCCAATCAGCTGCGATGTCATCAAGATTATCTGCAACCAAAACCTTGACGCAAAGATCAGGGTCCAAATGATGTAATTCAAGCGAAACAGTTTGCGAACCATCTGCGTTTTCCACAGCACGTGCAGCTATTCCTTTGAAGGCTGATCTTGCAATGCCGAACGCCAAAGGCAGCCCGCTCTTAGGTAATTTCATTTTCACTGAAACGCCCGTGCAGTCGATTGTGTATTGCATATCACCTTTGGCATAGCACAAACGCTCTGTCATTTTGTAAGGGTCAAGGCGAAAAAATTCCGCTGATGCGTCGCACACCTGTTCGGTGCTAAGGGCCATATCGACCATAGTAAATGCCTTCCTGTCTTCCCTTCAGAGCCCGATCTTTTGCCGATGCTTCTGATCACGAATATTGTTGTTGTTATTTTTCGTGTTGGGAGGAATATAGCTGAGGCCAGCCACTATCCGCTTAACAGAGAAGGTGAATCATCCGTTACCAAAAAGCGTGGTTATTGAATTATTACAGGGTGTAAGGTTCCGGTAATGAGTCTTTTCAATGGGTTAAGAAGCGGTCAGATCACTTTGCCAGGATTCATGATCCCATTGGGATCTAGAGCCTGTTTGATCGAACGCATCATCTGCAATTCGACAGGTTGCTTGGTCTGAGCCAAGAGATCCCGCTTTAATTTGCCAATACCATGTTCAGCAGAAATTGAGCCGCCAAGATCAAGAACGACTTCGTTGACGACATTATTGATTTCGATACGCCTTGCCAGAAAGTCATCGCTGGTCATGTTTTCCGGTTGGGAAATATTGTAATGGATATTACCATCGCCCATATGGCCAAATGAGAAGATGCGAGCATCCGGCATGAAATTGAGAACGGCTTTATCCGACCGTTCTAAAAATTCGGGCACAAGATGTACGGGTACCGACACATCGTTTTTAACCGAGCCCCCCATAAATTTCTGGCAACCGGGTATGGTTTCCCTTATTGCCCAAAATTGATTTCGTTGAGCTTCATTTTGAGAAATACTGGCATCGTCAATTATGCTGTTTTCAAGTGCATTGCCCAAAATTGTTTCGCATGAATCCGTGGCATCACTTTCAGAACGCCCTGACGAAATCTCCATCAGCACATACCATTCATGTGGTCTTTCCAATGGGTCGCGATGGGTAGGGTAATTTGAAGTAACGGCTTCAATTGCAATGCGCGGTATGAATTCAAACCCTGTGACAGACTTGCCACCCATCGCCAATGCCGATTGTAATAATTTCAAAGCCGCTTGGGGTGACTTCATGCCAACAAATGCCGCAATGCGGCCCTTTGGTTTTGGTAGCAGCTTGATAACAGCGGCAGTAATAATCCCCAACGTCCCTTCAGCACCGATAAACAGATCGCGCAGATCATAGCCAGTATTATCCTTCTTAAGCCGGCGAAGCCCGTTCCAAATATCTCCCTTTGCAGTAACAACCTCAAGGCCAAGGATCATGTCTCTGGTATTGCCATAAGAAAGAACCGCAGTGCCGCCGGCATTGGTTGAAATATTGCCGCCTATCTGACAGGAGCCTTGAGAAGCCAGAGACAATGGAAACAATCTGTCATGGCTGTCAGCCATTTCCTGAATGGATTGCAAAATGACGCCAGCTTCAACAAGTGCTGTATTGCCCTCCAGATCCACATGCTGGATCGCATTCATGCGCTCCAAAGAAACAACCACTTGCCGATTGCTTTCGTCAGGAACGCCTCCTGCTGCATGCCCAGTGTGTCCCCCTTGAGGGACAATCGCTGTTTTTGTTTCATTGGCGAGTGAAACAATTTCAGCTACCTCTTGAGTGGAGGCAGGCTTCAAAACCAAAGGCGTTTTGCCAATATAAATATCTCGGTTTTCATGGGTGTATCGCGTCAGGTCATCACCACTGCGCAACACGTTCCGCTCGCCAACAATCGCAACAAATTTTTGAAGTAGGTCGTCAGAAAGAGGTGCGTTCATGTTCTCACTCATGGTGTTTCAGGTCGTGGAGCAGCTGCGCGTGTCAATCGGTCGTTGATGGCTATGCCCAATTCTTCCATCGGAATAGGCGCAACGCAAATCGTCTTTGCACCGCTTTCGTCAAGCTTCTGGAGATAAGAATATAGATTTGCTGCCGCCTCGGTCAAATTGCTTGAGGAGCTTAAATTGAGAGAAGGGCTGGTATCAATTGGCGCTGGCTGATTTCCAAAGCCGAGCCAAGCGGCTCCGCGTGCGCAGGATGAGCAATTCAATAGAACAGCGGCATCTGGCGCATAATGGCTTGCCATCATGCCCGGCGCTTGTATGCCGTCCGTCGATTTTGCAAATCGCACTGGAGTAGCTGAAATTTCTTCCAGAGCTTCAATGCTGATAGCGCCTGGTCGAAGCAGTGTCAGGTGATCGCCATCTACTTTCACAATGGTCGATTCGAGACCAACCTCACAGGGTCCATCATCAACAATGAGCAATGGCTCGTTTGGATATTCGTTTGCTACATGGGCAGCCGTGGTGGGTGAAATTCTGCCTGAGCGGTTGGCGCTTGGTGCAGCCAGTGGTCTACCAAATGCGCTGATGATCTGGCGTGAAAATCCTTTTGGACATCGAAGGCCAACGGTTCCCAATCCAGCGGTTACAAGATCATGGAGCTTTGAATGGGAGTGGAGCGGCACGACGAGGGTCAATGGCCCCGGCCAAAAGGCCTTTGCCAGCCGCGATGCCAAATCATTCATCAATCCGTTCTCTTCCGCCATAACCATGCCGTCCACATGGCAAATTAGGGGATTGAAACTTGGACGGCCTTTTTGGGCAAATATCTTCGCCACTGCCAAGCCATTGGTCGCATCTGCTGCAAGGCCATAAACAGTCTCAGTTGGAATCGCGACTGTTTCACCGTTTCGCAAAGCAGCAACTGTTTGGCTCAAGGCCTCAGCTCGTTCGTTTGTGGATAGGATATACGCCATGCTTTATGTCTATAAAAAATTGAAAAGTTACTGCTTTCCATAGGCATATGCTGGAAAAAGCGCAAACTCTCCATAGGTAGTTGGTAAAAAGCTTCTACAAAATTATTGTAGAGTGAAGTTTAATTGACGTATACGTCAAAAAAAGCTACCTCTTCAATCTGCTAAGTTAAACTGTTCTTTGGAGGAATTCATGTACCGCGCACCCGTATCGGAAATCGCTTTCGCCCTTAAATATGTGGCAGGCATGAAGGCTGCCATGGATGCGGGTAAGTTGAACGGTTTGAGTGAAGATTTAGTCGATGCAATTCTCGAAGAAGCAGGAAAATTTGCATCGGAAGAAATCGCACCGTTGAATTGGTTGGGAGACCAGACGGGCTCTAAAGTCAAAGATGCGGTTGTAACAACGCCTCCTGGCTGGAAAGAAACATATAAGGCTTGGGCAGATGCTGGCTGGAACGCGCTTGCCGGACCTGAAGAGTTTGGCGGGCAGGAACTGCCAGCAACAATGGCGCTAGCAGCTTCTGAAATGTGGAATTCGGCCTCTATGGCTTGGGCGCTTTGCCCATTATTGACCGTTGGCGCAGTAGAAGCTTTGGATAAGCACGGCTCAGATGCGCTTAAAGCAAAGTTTCTTGCAAAGCTGACAGCCGGTGAATGGACCGGTACCATGAACCTAACTGAGCCGCAGGCGGGGACTGATCTTGCTGCGTTGAAATCGAAAGCAGAGCCTGTCGGCGATGGAACTTATAAGATTTTTGGTCAGAAAATTTTCATCACCTATGGCGAACACGATATGACGGACAATATTTGTCATTTGGTGTTGGCGCGTCTGCCAGATGCCCCTGAGGGCGTAAAAGGCATATCGCTCTTTCTGGTTCCAAAATTCATGGTCAATGATGATGGCTCGCTTGGAAAGCGTAACGATGTATTTTGCCAAAGCACCGAACATAAGCTCGGCATTCACGGATCGCCTACTTGCGTGATGATCTATGGGGACGGGTTTCAAGGGCACGAACCCGGCGCTATCGGCTATCTGATCGGCGAAGAAAATCGTGGCCTCAATTGCATGTTCACAATGATGAACAATGCCCGTTTGAATGTGGGCATTCAGGGTGTTGCAATTGGCGAGGCGGCCTACCAGCACGCACTTGCCTATGCCCATGACCGCAAACAGGGCAAAGCGCCCGGCAGTAAAAGCGAGGGCATGAGCCCGATCGTCGACCACCCAGATGTGATGCGTAATTTGCTGACCATGAAATCCATGATCCGCGCTGCAAGAGGCATATGCTATTCATGCGCTCATGCGCTGGACATGGCCCGTGAAAGCACTGGCGATGAGCAGAAAATGTGGAGTGAACGCGCCAATATTCTGACCCCGATTGCCAAGGCATTCTCCACAGATATGGGCGTTGATGTTGCTTCCATCGGTGTACAAATTCATGGGGGCATGGGCTTTATCGAAGAAACCGGAGCGGCTCAGTTCTTGCGCGATGCTCGGATCAACCCGATTTATGAGGGCACCAACGGCATTCAGTCCATTGACCTTGTCATGCGCAAATTACCGCTTTCAGGTGGCCAATCGATCAATGCGTATACTAGCGAATTGCGCGATATCGCAGAGGCCGTGCGGGGAGCAAATGATCCTGAATTTGGCGAGACCGCCGCGCGGTTGAGTTCAGCGATTGACGATGTGGAAGCTGCCACTCATTGGATGCTAGCAGCTTTGAAAGACGGGCGGGCGGAAGAAGCGCTGTCAGGTGCAACACCTTTCTTGAGAATGTATGGCTTGGCCGCTGGTGGAGCCTATTTGGCAAAAGCAGGTCTAGCTGGTGACAAGAAAGAACATGCGGTCTTAGCGCGATATTTTGCAGACAGTTTCCTTGGGGAATGCTCAGGTCTCAAGACCACGGTGATGGAAGGGGCGGAAAGCCTTCTATCGGCAAAAACCCTTTTGAAAATGGCATAATACCCAACAGAAAACGGAGAAGACCATGACAAACCCAATTGAGATTTCTGTTGCAGACCAAGTTCAAACCATTCGGATGAACCGTCCTGACAAGAAAAATGCAATCACAGGTGCCATGTATAAAGATATGGCAGCGGCGGTGAACTCGGCTAAGGCCGATAGCAATATCCGCGCTACCTTGTTTTTAGGTGTGCCAGGCGCATTTTCCGCTGGTAATGATATCAATGACTTTATGCAGGTCGCCATGACTGGCAAGCGGGGCTCAATGGATGTTTTCGACTTTTTGGAAGCGATCATTATGAGCGAAAAGCCGCTTCTTGCTGGCGTTGATGGATTGGCAATTGGCATTGGCACAACGATGCTGATGCATTGTGATTATGTGATTGCTTCCAATCAAAGCGCTTTTTCAACGCCATTTGTTGATTTGGGCCTGGTCCCTGAGGCTGGTTCCAGCCTGATTGCGCCCCGGATCATGGGGCATCAAAGAGCCTTCGAATTGTTGGCAATGGGTGCCAAATGGTCTGCCGATGAAGCGCAAGGCGCAGGTCTTGTGAACAAAGTCACCGATTCTAACTCCATTGAGCAAGAAGCCTATGCAATAGCTGGTGCCTTGGCTGCAAAACCACCAGAAGCCTTATCCATATCTCGCAAATTGATCCGCGGTGATCGCTCCGATGTCTTGGCCAGAATGAAGGAGGAAGCGGTGCTGTTTGGCGAACGCTTGACCTCGGAAGAGGCAAAAACTGCGTTTATGGCCTTTATGTCCAAGGGGCAAAAGAAAGCTAGCTAAAACGAATGCTTTGCCACGCGCTAAATTAGCGCGTGATAACAAAAGAATTAGATCGCTATTTTCTCTAGAAGGTCTAGACTCTAGGTACGGCTTCAGTTTGTGAAAGCCGGACTGGAGCCAATATGGCCATAAAATATCAGCCTTCAAAAACTGAAAAAACAGAGAGTGCTGCTGAGAAGAAAACAGCATCTCAAAAAAACACACCTAAGAAAAATACAGATTCAGAAAAATCTGATGAGGTCGCGAATTAAAACTTCGTTGCCAAAGCAAAGTGCTGAAATAATCTGATTTCCAACCCTATAGGGAAAACCATGTCTAAAGGTCAGCAAAAGTCGAACAAAGAAGTTCGCAAACCGAAAAAAGACAAAAAAGTTGCCGCGCCTGTTGTTGCAGCTGGCACCGCTATTAAGCAGCTGGATGCCAAAGGCGTCAAAAAGAAATAAGCCGAAGTTTACTTGCCTTCATCAAAAGTCTTGAGAACGCGTTTGGGCGCCATGGATCGCCATGTCTTTGTCAGGTGGGCTTTTGCCCATTCAGGATCCAGTTTTGTCGGGTGAACCAGAACTAGATTATGTGCCCGATAATGATCGGTTACGAAAAAGGTGTTTGGATCAACTTCGATTAAAAACTCGCGCTCTTCCTTTGGCATTTTGAAAACGGGCGCATCTTCTGATGGGCTCCACCAAGCCCAAAGTTTTCCATGGGCTTTCAAACAGGGGTTTCCCCAACTGGTTGCTTCTACAACATTTGGCAAATCTAAACTCAAAGCCAGTTCGCGATACTTTTCCCAATTCATCTCAGGTTTTCCTTTCGCGGATTATCTCTCCAGTAATACAACAGCCTCCAAATGCGGCGTATAGGCAAATTGGTCGATAGGGGTAACCGATTTGATCTTGAACCCGCCATCAACCAGCAGCTTCACATCCCGTGCCAAAGTTTGCGGATTACAGGAAACGGCAGCGATCTTTCTAACAGGTGATTTAGCAAGTTCGCGGGCCTGTGCTTCAGCGCCAGCTCTTGGCGGATCGAACACCGCGCCATCAAAATATTTGAGGTCTTTCACATTCATTGGTCGGCGAAAAAGATCGCGCTTTTCATGGGTGATGGTCTTCAGTTTGCCACCCGTTTCGCGCCATGCACGGTCCATTGCAGCAAGGGCCGCTTCATTACTTTCAGCAGCATAGACGAGACTTTTTTCAGCTAAACGCAGAGCGAAAGTCCCAAAACCGGAAAACAGATCAGCGGTTTTTTTGCACTTTGACAAATGATCAACAACCAAATCCGCCATGTCATGTTCAGCGGTAGTGACAGCTTGCACAAAAGAATTCGGCGGCGGGGTCACTTGCGCCGTCCCAATTTTTAACACAGGCTTTTGGCTTTCAAACACAATTTCTCCATTGAGGGTCAATCGTATAAACGCGCGCGCAGCCGTATGTGAAATCACAGCTCTAATCAGTGCGTCATTCACTTTGCCTTTGAAAGTCATCGAAAGGTCGATGCCATTGATACAATGAAGCAGGTTGATCCGGATCTCGCCCTTGTCCAAGCCAATGACTTTCGCAAGGTCTCGAACCTTATCCAAAACGGCATTGAGTTCCGGAATAAGAATCGGACAGTTTTGAATATCGATAAGGTCATTACTACCTCGTTCAGAAAAACCCAAAATTACGCCAGCTGCATGTTTTCGTGCCGTAAGGACAGCTTTTCGACGGTTGGTCTTTTCATAGCTGCGCATAGCCAGCGGATCGATGGTCAGACCTTCACGGTTAAACGCCTCAAGCAAAATTTCTTGTTTCCAATCAAGATATCTTTGATGCTCCACATGTTGTAGCAGGCACCCACCACACTGACCGAAATATTGACAGAAGGGCTCAATTCTGTGCGGCGAGGCCTTGGCAATCGTCACAATCTGTTTGCGCGCATTGCTACCCGTAACAACAAGTTCTTCGCTCTCAATAGAGTAAGGAACGAAGACAGCCTTGCCGTTAATCTCGCCAATGCCATCTCCTTGATGGCCGATCCGGCTGATGGTTACAGTATCATTCATGGTTCATTTCCTTGTAACCGATCATCAGGAATTCATGGTTTCCATCACCGCCCACAATAGGTGAGGGAACGATAGAATGGAGATGCCAATGGGGCTGGTTTTCGAGCCAGACTCCAAGATCGTCAACTGCCGCGTCTATCAATGCCTGATTGCGAACAATACCGCCACTGCCAAGACCATCTTTTCCAACTTCAAACTGCGGCTTGATCAGAAAAAGCCCTTTTGCTCCGTCTGCTGCTAGTGCAAGGGCAGGAGGCAATGCCAGCTTCAACGAGATGAAACTCACATCACTGACGATTATTTCAGGCTTATTGCCATCAAGATGGTCAAGAGTGAGATCGCGCGCATTGAGGTTTTCAATATTAGTGAGCACAGGGTGGCTAATAAGAGAGGGATGCAATTGACTAGAGCCAACATCCAGCGCAAATACATGCCGCGCGCCGCTTTCCAACAAGACCTGGCTAAACCCGCCCGTTGACGCGCCTAGATCAAGTGCTGTTTTACCACGAACATCAAACTCTGAGACCTTGAGGGCATGAAGAAGTTTGAGTGCAGCGCGAGAAACATACTTGGCTGCATCATCTTTTATTTGGATGTTGGCATCCACCGAGAGTGTATGGCCTGGTTTTATCGCAAGCTTGCCGTCAATAAAAATACATCCGCGTAAAACAGCATCACGGGCCCGAGACCGGGTTTCATATCCGTGGCGCTCAACAAGCAGTTGATCAAGGCGAAGTTTGCTTTTCATAGAAAAGCTTTTGCTGTCAAGAACCGGAAATTACAAGTGCTATCGCAGTTCGTTCCGGGTTACGCAAAAACAATCGCCTCAAAACAATCCAGCCTAGACGATTGGAACAGCATCGCTGTCGGTAGGTTGAACCATGGATCTTTCCTGAATGATAGGAAACCCCAATTGGCTCGAATTATCGTTTGCAAGATTGTCTTCTGAAATGATTTTGCCTATCAAATCACCCTCTAATGAGCCGCGCAAGTCACCAATTTTTGCTGCAACTTTTTCGATGGCCGCTGCTTCAATTTTTCGGCCATGTTTTGGTTTCGACGCTTGATATTCAATGTCAGTGTTTGTCTCAGCGCCTGCAAATGCATTTGTTGTGCCAAAATTGGCATACAAAAGCGCGGCCGAAGCGAGCGCCAAAAGCGTGTTCTTTTTCATGGGCTTCCCTGTCCATAGTCGTTTTCAACCCATCTCTTTTGGATGGTGTTGCACAGGGTTTTACCACCTTACTTTTAGGAAACTGAAAAGAAGCAAGGTTAAAGTTTTCTGAAAATTTTAACGAGGCGGGAGAGTGTTTTTGCTGAAACCATCAAAAACAGGACAGGGCAATTCCTTGAATATAACCCAGTAAAACTTGCGAGCCATAATTCGCCCACAGCCAGAAAAATGCGCCTAAAAACAAACCAATCAAGAGGCTCAAAACCATTGTTGGGCTGGTGATATTTCTGATAATGGTCATTTAAACAGCTTAGCTCTTCAAAAGATTGCGAACTTTTTCCAGGGCAATTTCTGGATTCTCCTGATAGGAGATAGTGCCTTTGAAACTTCCATCAGCCTTCATCAGAAATACGCTGGCCGTATGATCAACCGTATAATCGCCATCGTCAAGCGGTACTTTTTTGTAGAATACGTGATAGGCTTTGGTAGCTTTTTCGATTTCTTCCACTGAGCCTGATAGAGCCTTAATCCTTGGATCAAAATTTGCGACATAGTTTTCCAAAAGCTCCGCTGTATCCCGCTCAGGGTCAACGGAAATAAAATAGGCATCCAGCAAATCACCATCTTTGCCCAATTCATCATACCAGCCAGTCACCTCAAACAAAGTGGTTGGGCAGACTTCAGGGCAATGGGTGAATCCAAAGAAAATCAGATGCGGGCGACCGCGAAGGGCTTCCCCATCCACGGGATTTCCTTTGGTATCGACTAGATCAAAATCTGTAGAAAAACCACCAGAAGAGCCAGGAGCTGTCTGATTAAGCGTGAACCACGCAAGACCGGCAACAGAAATTGCCACAAGACCCCAAAGCAAAATACGAAACTGTTTCATGGCCGACCTATTTTCTGTTGTATCATTAAGTTTGGATATTAATGTCCGGAATGCATGGCACCTTCAAGCGCTGGAAATGAAACTGTAATCTCACCAGCTTTGTCGAAAACCAGAGTAATCTCGTTTTCTTCGCCTGCTTCAATGGGATCCGTTACCCCCATGAACATTAGATGAAACGAACCTGGCTTCAAAATCACAGTTTCGCCAGCAGGAATATCCAGACCGTCTTCCAATGGACGCATGGTCATAATATCATTGTTCATGGCCATTTCGTGGATTTCGTTCTTTTTGGCAAAGGAGGTTTTCAATGCAACTAAACGATCTGCTTCAGTGCCAGTGTTTTCAATGGTTAGATATCCGCCTGCAACTTTTGCGCCGGGAATCATGACCTTTACCCAACCGTCAGAAAGTTTGAGAGTGCCAAGCTCCGCTGTTGCCATCTTGGTCTCCGCCAAAGCAGGGCTGGCAATCAGGGATAAAGCTAGAAAAGAGCCAGTGACAAATCTACGAACAAACGACATGATGAAATCTCCAATTTTTCTATTGGATTAAACATAGGAATTCGGTGTGTTTATTTGAAGGTATCAGCTTGTCGCAGTACGATATGCCGCACAGACAATTGCTGCTTATTCAGGATCGAGAGGCTCGGTGCCAGATGGCTTACCGTCTCCGCCAAGTCTGATTCTCTCAACTTTCGCTTCTGCAGCGGCGAGCAATTTCTGACAATGGGTGCGAAGCGCTTCGCCGCGTTCATATTGTGAGATTGATTGATCAAGCGGCACATTTCCGCCCTCAAGTCCGCTGACAATCTTTTCCAGCGCTTCAAGCGCTTGCTCAAAGCTCATCTTGGAAATATCGGATTGAAGATCACTCATGGGTTTTCCTGTTTGGTTTAGTCAGGCTCAGCCAACCATCAGTCTGTTTATATGGGCGGCGGCAGATTCTGCAAGCCCTTCAAGGTCATATCCACCCTCTAAGATGCTTACAACCCGATTGTCGCAATGTTTTGTGGCAAGTTCCATCAATTTACCGGTTACCCAATCAAAATCATCAGCCACAAGTTCAAGCCCTGCAAGAGGGTCACGATGGTGCGCATCAAAGCCCGCAGAGATCAAAATAAGATCCGGTGCGAAATTATCAATAGCTGGCAAAACACGCTGGCGATAAGCTTCCTTGAAGGCGCTTCCGCCATCACCCTCCCGCAATGGGGTGTTGAAAATATTCCCCATTCCAGTTTCGTTTAAAGCGCCAGTGCCCGGATAAAGCGGCATTTGGTGAGAAGAGGCAAACAGGACGCTGGGGTCATCATAAAAAATATCCTGCGTTCCATTTCCGTGATGTACATCAAAATCAATGATCGCAATGCGCTCAGCACCGTATTTCTCTTGAGCGTAACGCGCAGCAACGGCAACAGAATTAATCAGGCAAAAACCCATGGCCGTGGATTTTTCTGCGTGATGGCCGGGAGGGCGCACAGAAGCAAAAACATTATTGGCGCGTTTTTCAAACACATCATCAACGCCAGCCAATGCACCACCAACAGCCCGTTTTACTGCTAGCCAACTTTGGGGGCACGCAGATGTGTCGGCATCGACCCGAACAAAGCCTTCTTCTGGAATGAGGCTCTCCACTTTTTTCACATGGCGTTTTGGGTGGGCGAGCATAAACAATTCAGGGTCAGCTTCCGGCGCTTCCAAGCGTTCCAGAGCATTGAATTGATCACCAGAAATGGCTTTTTCAATAGCGCGCAGCCGATCCGGTCGTTCTGGATGGCCGGGGCTGTTCACATGTTCAAGACAAATAGGATGGTGATAAAGACGCGTGGTCATAGCTTTGCCTTTAAACTCATTCGATGATCAATGCGCGGTACGATCAAATTACGGTTTTTATGGGTGAACCAGATAATAATCGTCGTTTTCCAATCCCACTATAAAACCCTTTGTGCCCTCGGTTTGCAACCCAATGGCTTTAACAATGGGCGAGGGCAGCGCAGCGGTAGCAATTTGCTTCAACTTCTTGTTCTTGAAGCCAAAAATCTTCAGGAGATCCCGATCATTCGAAGGTACAGCAATGTCGCTGCTGCCATCAGAGTCCACATCAGCAACTGAGGATAGGCGCATCTCACGCGAACCAATCGCATGATTGGATACATCCGTTGCAGCGCTGAGCTTTATGAGTTTTTTGCCGTCATAACGATAGAAGAATAAAGTTCCACCAATATGAGGCGTAACCACATAGGCAATCTCTTTGTATTTCGTTCCAAGAAAGGGTGCGATACCCGCAATGTTTAGCCAGCGATTGGGGCGACCAATAAACGCTGTTGTGGCTTTTTGTTTCAACCGAATGCCTTCCAGACCATATATGGTCATTGACGCACCCGCGAGCAGGGAAGAGCGGATTGTGATGACTTCAACTGTGCCATCACTATCCAGATCAGCCAGGCGAGGCGTTTGATCTTCAAACACTTCCAGCTTTGTCAGATCCAGTTTCAGCGTTTTACCATTTTTCGTCTTTACATAAAGTCTGGCTGCTTCGATAGCATCGCCCAAAATGCCATGGGCATAGCGTTCTGTAGGTAAGCCATACCATGCGGATGAAATATCACCATCCTCATAAGTTGCTATACGCCCATCCGGGAACCCGGCATTTGCCAATTCTCTGGTATCTATCAGAGCGGCTGCAGCTTCACTCGCAGATTCCATTTTTGTAACCTGCCAACGCGTTTGAGCACTTGCCTCCACGTTCATAGCGTAAAAGGCTGACATGAAGCCGAGGGCAAAACATAGTGTGGCGCGCAACAGGTTAGGCATAATTCACTCCGGGGTTTCGGTTTTGCTGATCTTGATACCAAACCCTTCCAGTCCAACATAATGACGTTCTCGCGAGGCATGCAAAACAATCGATTGAATACCCAAGTCTTTTAGTATTTGAGCGCCCAGCCCAATTTCCAGCCATTCGTCTTTCCGGCTTTGTGCTGTGCCATGATCTTCCGCATGGCCCACGATTTTGCCCGCAGGTTCAGAAGATTTTTGCACAACACCAACAGAACCTTCACGCAGATAGACAATGACGCCACGGCCTTTTTTCGCAAAGTCTTTTGTTATGTTGCGTAGGGTGTCGGCAGAACCAAAAACATCATCGACGACTGATTCAATTTGCAACCTAACAGGCACATCTACGCCATCACGAATATCACCAAAGACCAAAGCCAGATGGTGCATTGGGTCCCAAGGCGTGCGGTAAGTATAGGCAATCGCCTCGCCGCCATTGGTGTTGACCTTCTCGCTCTCAATACGGTCCACCAGACTTTCTTGGCGCTGGCGATAGGCAATGAGGTCGGCAACCGAAACCATTTTCAGTTTAAACTTCTCGGCAAAGTCCGTGACCTGCTGGCCCTTTGTGACAGTGCCGTCTTCGTTCATTAGTTCGGAAATAACGCCCACAGGTGGAAGATTGCACAATTTGCACAAATCAACGGCTGCTTCTGTATGTCCTGACCGCATCAAGACGCCGCCTTCTTTGGCAACCAGCGGGAAGATATGGCCAGGCCTTACAAAGTCACCGGCTCCCGCATTGGGATTTGCCAAAGCGCGGCAGGTTGATGTGCGCTCTTCGGCAGAGATACCCGTTGTGGTGTCATGGCGATAATCGACAGAAACCGTGAAGGCAGTTGCATGGGGTGCATCATTTTCAGCAACCATTGGTCCAAGGTTCAATCTTCGTGCTTCAGACAAGGTCATTGGCGCGCATACAATGCCGCTGGTGTGGCGGATGATGAACGCCATTTTTTCTGCGGTACAATGGATCGCCGAGACAATCAGGTCGCCTTCATTCTCGCGGTCATCATCGTCCGTAACAACGACAATTTCACCCGCTTCAAATGCCCGCAGCGCTTCTGCAACTCTCGCCTGATCGAAACTCATCTCAATACTCTTTCACACTTAATGATTAGAAACTAAACGCGGCCCGTTTGTCCGCGATGAAGAAGATAATGGTCTGCAATGGCGCATGCCACCATCGCCTCACCGATAGGAACTGCCCGAATACCGACACATGGGTCGTGGCGGCCTTTGGTTCGCACGTCCACTTCTTCACCTTTAGCCGTCACACTTTTGACTGCGGTCAAAATGGACGAGGTAGGTTTGATAGCAAAACGCGCGACAACCGGCTGGCCTGTGGCAATGCCACCCAAAATACCGCCAGCATTATTCGACAAAAATTCAATGTCACCATCTTTGCCAAGGCGCATCTCATCAGCGTTTTCAACGCCGGTGATCTCAGCAGCTTCAAATCCATTTCCAATCTCAACGCCTTTTACCGCATTGATGGACATCAGACCCGAGCAAATGTCTTGATCGAGTTTCGCATACACTGGCGCGCCGATGCCTGCTGGAACGCCTGTTGCCACAACTTCAAGAACTGCACCCACCGAGTTTTGCCCTGTGCGAATATCATCGAGATATGTTTCAAATTCCGGAACCATGCTGGCATCTGGTGAAAAGAAGGGATTTTTGTGGACCACATCCCAATCCCAATTTTCGCGATTGATCTTCTTCGTACCCATTTGAACCAATGCACCGCGAACCACCAATCCTGGAACGACTTTGCGTGCAATTGCACCAGCTGCAACACGGGCGGCAGTTTCACGGGCAGAAGAACGCCCGCCGCCGCGATAATCTCTAATGCCATATTTGGTGTCATAGGTGTAATCGGCATGGCCCGGACGATAGCGGTCTTTGATTTCTGAATAGTCTTTCGAGCGCTGATCCGTATTCCAGATTGCCAGTGAAATAGGCGTACCTGTCGTGATCAGAATTTCAGGATCCGTTTCATCCTCCAATACGCCTGAAAGAACATTCACTTCATCGGCTTCTTTGCGCTGTGTTGTGTGGCGCGATTGGCCCGGCTTGCGCTTATCAAGATCTGCTTGAATATCCGAAACCTTGAACCGTATTCCCGGAGGGCAGCCGTCAATTACGCAACCAATACCCTTGCCATGGCTTTCACCCCAGGTGGTAACACGAAACAAATGGCCGAACGAATTATAAGACATGAAGACAAACGCCTGAAACTGCGAAAAGAAGCATGTTTGTATGGTTAGAACGGTTTTGGGTCAATGGTAACCCACTCGTCAGTGAGTTAATAAACACCGAAAGGCATGCCTTCCGTTTTTTATGGATTTTCTAGGTTTGGATTATCGTCAGACTAGAGTTTCTGTCTGATTCTCAAACCTGAATACCTTGTCCTGCGGGAAAACGAACCAGGCTGCATCTTCTTCACTCAGTCCAAGCAAATGTTTGCGGACGCCGCGCCCAACTGCGCCATGGGCAACAACGATACTGGGTTTGATAATCTCATCAAAAACAGGGGCGACACGTTCCAATGTCATCGAAAGGCTTTCACCGCTCGGCGGGCAAAAATGCCACCGATTGGTTTTGCGGTCACGATGAATGTCGCGATGGTTTGCCTTTAATTCGTGGATGGTCATGCCTTCCAACTCGCCATAGGCAGCTTCAATCAGGCGATCTTCAATCGCATATTGTGTGGGTTCAAGCCCCATTTCGCCACGAATGATTTCCATTGTTTCGCGCGTGCGCTGCATCGGGCTGCAAATAAAATCATAGCCTTCTGCTTTGCCAAGATAATCAGCCAGCGCTTTGCCGTTGCGCTTTGCTTGATCGCGACCCGTATCGTTCAGGGGAATATCACGACGTCCTTGAAACCGCATTTCTGCGTTCCAGTCGGTTAGGCCGTGTCGGATATAAAATATAGGATTGGCAGATGCAGTTGTTGAGGAGATATTACTCGTCCTTCACCACTGAAATATCTGGCGCATCCACAGCCTTCATGCCGACTACATGATAGCCAGAGTCCACATGAAGGATTTCTCCCGATGTGCCGCGTCCAAGGTCAGACAACAGATAAAGCGCGCTATCGCCAACTTCTTCGATGGTCGTGGTGCGCTTTAGCGGTGAGTTATATTCATTCCATTTCAAAATATACCTGAAATCACCAATGCCTGATGCAGCCAAAGTCTTGATTGGCCCCGCTGAAATCGCGTTCACACGGATGTTTTGTTTTCCAAGATCAACAGCAAGGTAACGAACTGACGCCTCAAGTGCTGCCTTGGCAACGCCCATAACGTTGTAATGGGGCATCACTTTTTCTGCGCCATAATAGGTTAGCGTCAACATCGAGCCACCTTCGCTCATCAATTTTTCAGCCCGCTGTGCCAGCGCTGTGAAGGAGTAAACTGAAATATCCATCGACATGCGGAAGTTGCCAGCGCTTGTGTCCACATAGCGCCCTGTAAGTTCGTTTTTGTCTGAAAAGCCAATGGCGTGAACCATGAAATCAATCTTGCCCCAACGCTTTTCAAGATCGGCAAAGACCGCATCCATGCTGGCTTCATCGGTAACATCACAATGGCCAACCACAACAGCGCCAAGTTCAGCAGCAAGCGGCTCAACCCGCTTTTGAATGGCTTCGCCTTGATAGGTTAGGGCTATTTCTGCGCCGGCATCTGCTAAAGATTTTGCAATGCCCCAGGCGATCGAGCGTTTATTGGCTAAGCCAAGAATGATGCCGCGTTTCCCCTCCATCAAATTATTTGAGGCACCATTTGCTTCTGACATGTGTTTTCTCCGAGAAGTATCTTTAGGCTGTGACCATGGGATATTGCATATGGCGCATATTCAGGCAAGTCAGCGCGTCCAAGCTTCGCTCAAAGCCAACAGAATTCGGCAGCGGGCACCCTAGATTAGTAATTAGTTTACCCTACGTATAAATAGTTGCGAAAATCGCAGGCGGGTAACACAAAGTTTAAAGCAGGTGTTTGGTATAACCACCGCAATCTATGTAACAAAACTGCGAAAAAGTGGGTTTAGGGCGAATACTTCTTATGTCGAAACGACTGCTATCAAAGTTCAGACGATCTGAAGCAGGCAACTTTGCGTTGATAATTGCGCTGTGTGCCGCGCCTCTTTTTGGCGGCATCGCATTGGTCACTGATTACGTGGCGTTGAACCAACAAAGATCATCCCTACAAGAAGCTGTTGATGGTTCTGCTCTTGCTGTGGCTAAAGAGATGGCTTTGGCTAACTCTAAAACGCTTGATGTTCAAAGCCTCGCGGAAAATTATGTCCATAGCCAGTTTGAGGTTCCAAGCCGCAATTCGTTGGCTGTAAAAGCTGATAGAAAAACAGACGGCTCTGAAATCGACGTGACTGTTTCCTATGTCTGGGAACCGTTTTTCATAAAATATCTGGACAAAAAAGCACTGCCGATCGTCGTGACATCAAAGGCAGGCTTTGCTGGCAATAAGTCCAGTATTTGTGTTTTGACCTTGGATACCAGTTCTAATTTTGCACTAAGCGTTGGCTCAAAATCATCGGTCACAGCAAATGGCTGTTCAATATTTTCCAATTCAAGTTCATCAAAAGGCATAAATTCTGATCCGAAGGCTTCGATGGGGGCTGTTTCGATTCAATCGGCTGGCGGTTATGCCGGTTCTGACCAAAGCTTCACTCCGGTTCCAATTACCGATGCTCCGATAGTTCCTGACCCACTTGCAAGCCGTGCGGAGCCAAAAGTCGGAATATGTGATTATAAGAATTACAGTCTGTCCTCAAACGTGACTGAAACCCTTAATCCGGGCGTTTATTGCGGCGGGTTGGATATTGGCGATAAAGCTATTGCCAAACTTGAACCTGGCATTTACGTGATTAAAGATGGACCTCTATCAATCCGAGGGAACGCCTCCTTGATAGGGGATCATGTTGGTTTTTATTTTACAGGATCAAACGCAATATTTGATTTTGCTGTCTCTACACAAGCAGTACTGACAGCGCCTAAGACTAGAGACATGGCAGGTATTTTGTTTTTTGAAGACAGAAGCTCTCCCAAGAATAGGAACTTCACCATACGCAGCAAAGACGCAGAAAAATTCGAGGGTACTATTTATCTGCCAAACGGTCGGCTTTATGTCGACAAAGAAAGCCGCGTTGGGCAGCAGTCAAAATGGACAGCTATTGTTGCGAACAAATTTGAAGTAGGCAAAGGCCCACAACTCCAGATCAACTCCGACTATGCCAATTCCGATGTGCCCGTGCCTGAGGGCATTATAGGAGATACGCAGGTTAGCTTGTTGAAATAGCCTATTCGGCAGCTCTCGCTTTTTCCATAATTCTGATCAAATCCGCATCTTGACTTTCAGGCAGCATGATTACGGCTGAAATTTTCAAATCGCCATGGCCGCCGCCTTTTTTCGGCAATCCGCGTCCTGGTATTCGAAACACTTTGCCTGAATTGGTCCATGTGGGGATTTTCAAAGAAACTTTCCCGTCCAGCGTATTGGCCGAAACCGACCCACCAAGAACAGCAGTTCTGAGTGGCACTTGAACTTCGCTGCGCAAATCACTGCCCTCTACTCGAAACTCCGAATGTAATTTGAACACCAGCGTCAACAATATATCACCGGGGGCTGAACCGGGCTGTGCTTTTCCTTTGCCGGCCAGTCGAATGGTTAGCCCGTCTGTTGCTCCTGCGGGGATAGAAACAGAAATTCGGCTGCCGTCTTGCAGTGTTACCTCTGCTTTGCCACGCGCCAAATCTTCAACACTCACTAAGGTTTTGATTTTTGCGTCAGGCGAGGGTTGCGGGCGTTGTGGGCGAGGACTGCCGCCCATACCGGCTCCCATTCCGCCCATACCTTGTGGACCACCTTGGCGCGCGCCAGCAAAAGCAGAGCCGAACATTTCGCTTAAGATATCTTCAGCGCCGCCAAATCCGCCTTGGCCACCTGGACCTCTGCGCATATGTGCGAACGGATCGCCGCCGCGACCAGCGCCTCTAGCGCCGCCGCCAAACGGATTGCCTGTGAATTTTTCTTTGCCTTCACCATCAATTTCACCACGGTCAAATTTTCCGCGCTTTTCCTTATCGCCCAAAATTTCATAGGCATTGGTTGCCTGAGAGAACTTCTCCTTGGCAGTTGGGTCGTTTTTGTTCTGATCAGGGTGATACTTTTTGGCGAGAACGCGATAGGCTTTTTTAACTTCGGCTTCGCTCGCGTCCTTCTTCACCCCCAAAACCACATATGGGTCTTTCACGGGTAGTCCCTCTCATTAAAAAAGATGTCGCAAGACCTGAACAGATCTCGCCAGACAATCAATATGGCGTGTTTGAGAAAGATATGGGAATAAAAAACAGGCATTTCCAGCGCTTGCCCTGAAAATGCACAGAATTTACGGGGTAAGAAGCGAAAAAGAGCGTTTATTACTCAGCTTCGTCGCGGATGAACCATGACAAAACCCACAACCCTTTTTTCAATTCGCAGGTTTCGCCGTTATATAGCGCGATGCCCATGAAGCTGTCGACGGTCGTGCGAAACTTCTTGCACGATTGCCCGCTGGTTCCGATGAATTGATCGATAGCAGTAATGGTTCCGCTATTGCCTGTCTCAGGATTATTCCAAGCTAATAGATGGCTATCGTTTGCTGGCTTGTCTGCACTTACTACCGCGACTTTGATTTTTTCTGCATCTGTAGGATCAATGCCTTCAACTTCCACGGGCTTGGTAATCGAGCCTGTGATGATGTCCGGATTGTTATCGATACGGCTCATGGTCTTGTTTACAGCGCAACCGGAAATCGATAGGGCCAGCAGTCCTGCCATGCCTGCCCTTAAAATGCCTTGGTAAGAATAGTTGAATTTGCCAGCACGAACGCTATTGTTCAGATCGGTTTTGTGGATTGAACTTGGCGGAGACCAAGATATACGCATAAACATTAATTGCCCCAATAAATACGAAAGACGGCCCATCCATGAATAATCCAACATCTGGGTTAATAAACAGTGACTCAAAAACCAAAGTTGACGAAAAACTGCCCTTTAGTCAGTTTTCAAAATGGTTGGCCTTGGCGGAAAATAGCGAACCGAATGACCCATCTGCCATGTCTATTGCCACGGTTGATAAAGATGGATTGCCAAATGTGCGCATGGTCTTGATGCGTCGCCATGACGAGCGCGGCATTGTGTTCTTTACTAATTTCGAAAGCCAAAAAGGCGAGGAGCTGCTCTACGCAAAAAAAGCAGCGGCTAATTTCCACTGGAAAACCCAGCGCAAGCAGGTCCGTTTTAGAGGCCTGGTTGAAGTAGTGAGTGAAGAAGAGGCGGATGAATATTTCTACTCACGCGCCCGTGGCAGCCGAATTGGCGCACATGCTTCCCAACAATCGCGTCCGCTGGAAAGCCGCTTTGCGTTGGAAAAAGCCGTTGCCAAATATTCAGCCAAATTTGGCGTTGGAGAAATTCCAAGGCCAGCTCACTGGTCAGGTTTTCGCATCAAACCAACATCCATCGAATTCTGGAACGACGGCAAATTTCGCTTGCATGATCGTGAGAGATTTGACCGCGAGGGGCCGAGTGGTGGGTGGTATGTGACGAGGTTGTATCCTTAGAGGTAACCTGCCTCTAACCATATGCCTTTGTCATTGCTTCATGGATTGATTGTAAAATCATCTCATGGCGATCAAGATTGAAGGCGATGTATTGAAACTGTCAAACTCCCATGCAGGATGCATGTGGGTTTTTAGCTTGTTCTTCATTATCCCTTTTACGATTGGCGTCTTTTTGCTTTGGGGTGAGCCCCCAGAGGTCGCGCCGCGATGGCAGGTTGTTCTATTCACAGTAATGGTTTTGGTAGCGCTGCTGCTATTGGTTCATCAACTTTGGCGGGGCACTTTGATTAAAGTGCGCATCAACAAGCGCCCCGGCAATATTGAAATTAATCACCGCACGATAAGGGCCCAATGGACTGATCATCGCCATGTTAGCCAGTTACGTGAATTGCGCATTGAGGTATCAGACAATGATGGTGAATTTTTCAGTGTCTATCTGGTCTTTGCCGATGGCGAAAAACTCCACGTTGTTCATGGCAATTATAGACAAGGCGTTTTGAAAGAATGCGATGAGCTTCAGGCGTTTTTGGAAGAGACGGGAGCGAAAATCATAAGAAACGAAGTGAGGGTTTGATTGTTAATGGGGC
>JAFMHL010000052.1 GCA_017854535.1 Nitratireductor sp. | reverse complement strand
GATCGATGCATCTTAGCCAAGCCGCAAAACTGTCCTAAAAAGCAGGACCACTTCAGTAAAAGAGCTTGCGCAATTGTTAGCAAAATTATACGTTTATTAGAGGGTATGAAAGGATCGCGTGATAATATGAATATTTACTGCATTTGGAGAAAGTCTTGGACAAGCATTTTAACGATGTTGTTAGCTTTTTATATCGTTAGCCTGCCTCCACTTACAAAAACGGCCAGAGCTGAGTTTCCCGATAAGCATATATCACTGATCGTGCCATTTCCGGCGGGCGGACGTTCAGATTTAGGCGCGAGAATTCTTGCGGAGGCGATTGGAAATTCCCTAGGTCAGGCAGTCAATGTCGAAAATCGCCCAGGCGCTGGGGGAGTAATTGGCGCACGCTATGTGGCCGACGCTGCGCCCGATGGTTACACACTGTTGACCACATCTGCAGCGCTTATTATTTCGAGTTACACCATGGAGAACTCGCGGGGTTTAGATGATTTCGAATCATTGGCAATTGTCGAAGAATCACAACCGGTTTTGGTTATCCAGTCCAACAGCGAATGGCAGAATATCGGTGACCTTATTGCTGCCTCAAGAAGCAATCCCGGTGAAGTTGCTATAGGAAATATTCCAGGAGCCACTTCCCAAGTAGTGGCCGCCGGATTTGTCGAAGCTGCAAAAATTGATGTAGTTACGGTGCCATTCAAAGGCGATGCTGATGCAGTGATCGCATTAGCGGGCGGAAATATTGATTTTTATATATGCGGTGTATCTTCTGCAAAACCACTGATCGCTGGGGGAAAACTTCGCGTACTCGCAGTGGCGGGAAACAGGCGTCTTGCTGATTTTCCAGATGTTCCGCTTATGAAAGAAGAGGGCATTGATTTCGTAGCTAGCCTGTTCAATGCCGTATTTGCTCCCAAAAATACGCCTGAACGTGTCCTTGATAAACTTGAAGGTGCAATTGCAACTGCGTTGCAGGATCGGGAAGTATTGACCAAAATCAAAAACGCAGGCCTTAACCCAGTATACCTTGATCAAGAAGCGACATCTGCTTTTTTAGCGAGTGAAAATTCCTTCTATGAAAAGATGACAAAAAAGCTTGGCCTTCAACGTTAGCTATTAGGATGAGGAAAGAACTTGCAAGAATTGTTTTTGCGATATCGATTCTTTTGCTGAGTCTGCTGATATTGCAAGAATCAATGCGTCTTCCGATAGGAAGTTTTGTTGCCCCCGGGTCAGGCCTTTTCCCAATCATAGTCAGTAGTGGATTTGTAATTTTAGCAATTTTTGCAGTGATTGGGGAATATAGAAACAATCGCGCACCTCGGGAAACCTTGGCCTACGGTAAAATCTGGCAAATGGTACTAATGTCTATGGTCGGAGTCAGCGCAGGGGCGAGCATCGATTACTTTGGTTATCTCATCACGACATTTTTAACTATTTTGATAATCTTGCTGACTGTTTATCACGGGCGGCCTGCCTTTGCCGTCGGAACTGCTTTTGGCGTGACATTACTAGCAGTCATAACTTTCAATTTTTTGGGTGTTGGTTTACCGATCCTGCCGGTTTGGATGCGCTGATGGAATTGGTATGGCAAAACATCCATATCGGATTTGTAACAGCACTGGATCCAAGCCATTTATTATTTTGCATTTTGGGCGCCGTACTTGGGCTGATCGTAGGAATTATACCGGGGATAGGCTCAGCCGCAACTATCGCTATATTACTACCGGTAACATTCCATCTGAGCACAACATCAGCAATAATTATGCTTTGTGGAATATGGTATGGTTCCATGTTTGGCGGTGGAATAACCGCAATTCTCTTGGGAATCCCAGGCCAGGCCACAGCAGTTATGACAATCATAGATGGTTATCCCATGGCAAGGCGCGGGGAATCCAAGGCAGCGCTTGTCGCGTTGATCCTAGCATCATTCATCGGAGGATTGTTTGGCTTCGTTGGACTGGCGCTTTTTGCACCTTTGTTGGCAGATGTAGCTCTCTCGTTTGGCCCTCCGGAGTATTTCGTCTTGGCGGGTATCGGTCTGTTTCTAGTTAGCTATCTGGTAACGAGTACAATCACAAAGGCTTTGATCAGTGCAGCGATAGGACTTCTCTTGGGTTTCGTGGGGCTTGATCCGGTAACAGCGGAAAGCCGTTTTACCTTGGGCATTCTATCCATGCAGGATGGAATTCATCTAATCCCGATGATCATGGGGCTTTTCGGAGTTTCGGAAATTTTGCGCATCATCGAAGAAACGGGAGGAATTGGATCTAGCCAATCCCTAGCTTTGAAATACAAATCTCACGTCAGTAACAAATCAATTTTGCGAAACATCTGGCAGTCGGCAACCAAAGGGAGCCTGGTGGGTTTTATCGTTGGATTGATTCCCGGAGCTGGCGCGACTATTGCCTCGTATGTTTCCTATGCTCTGGTTAAACGTTGGTCGAAAAAAAGGGCGGAATTCGGCACAGGAATTGTTGAAGGCGTGGCAGCGCCGGAATCGGCAAATAATGCTGCTACTGCCAGTGGCATGATTCCGTTGCTTATATTGGGCTTGCCAGCAGATATTGTTCCGGCAATGATGCTTGGTGCATTTGCCATACATGGATTTACTCCCGGGCCTCAAATTCTGGTAGAATCTCCTGAGATATTCTGGGGAATTGTGACAAGCTTTCTAATCGGTAATATTGTGCTATTAGGGTTACTTCTTCCGCTACTTCCATGGTTTGAGAAATTGGCCCGGATTCCTTCTCCGTTGATCGTGTCGCTATTGTTAGCATTTGTGATTGGAGGTTCGTATACTATTAATCTTGGCCCTTCGGGTGTTTATATAGCGTTTTTCTTTGGTATTATCGGATACCTGATGCGCAAATTTGATTATCCACTGCCCCCACTCATTCTTGCCTTTATTCTAGGGCCAATTATCGAATTTTCGTTTCGACAAAGCATCATAATTTCTCGAGGGGACTTTGCCATATTTACCAGCCGTCCGATCACCGCAATTGTGCTTGCAATTCTAACAATGGTGATTTCATTATGGTTCATTAGCAGGTTTTTAACTGCAATACAGTTGGATCGACCAAAGAAATGAAAATTGGATTGTAAATTTTGAGTAGGGAATGAATTTGAACACAGTACACTTTTCGGACATTTTTTGCGCACTTGCAGAAAGCCACCCTCAGAGGGTGGCCATTGAAGCACGCAACCTTTCGCTAACCTTTCGTCAACTGATCTCCTGGTCCTCCGCATATAGCCAACAGTTACAAATGAAGGGTATTCAAAAGGGCGATAGGGTCGGGATAGTCTTGCGAGACAATTCGCACGCTCTGGTTGCCTTGATTGCGCTTTGGATGATTGATGCTGTACCAGTGCCGTTCGATTTCAGAACCAAAAATGAGAGGCTTTCCACACTCGCACAAGCGTTCGGAATTCGGTTCATGGTGCGTGATAATCATAGCGGAAATTCGGAACACTTTGTGATGATACCTTTTGAGGCAAGCTGGATTAGCGATGAAGACGAATATGTTGAACCGCCTGCTTTAACACACGACGAATCAGTGCCCGCACTTGTTGTTCTGACCTCCGGCACAACCGGTTCGCCGAAAGGAATTGTGATCGATCATGATCGGCTACTATTTCGTGTGTTGCATCCATTAAAAATTGGGGAACTGGATACGAGCGGTAAATTGTTAAATCCGATCCTGCTTTCATTTCCACTCGCCATTCATAATGTTATTGGCCACCTTGTCCGCGGCGGAACAGTAGTCATGTTCCCGGTAATTTATTCCACTGCCGAATTGGCTGAGGCCATTATCCAAAAGGATATAACCTCTGTTTGTTTGGTTCCCACTTTGGTTCGTAATCTGCTTGACTTTTTCCCAAACCAGAAAAGACCTGCATTCCCCAACCTCAGAATGATGTATTGCAGTGGCGCCCCATTGGCTGAATCTGACAAATTGGCAGCGCGGGAAATTCTGACTGAGAATTTTCTCGAACTATTCGCGAACTCGGTTTCGGGAAGAATATCAATGCTTGAATTTGATGACATGGCTGACCACTCAGACACGGTCGGACGAGTCTTGCCGGAGGTACGGATACAAATTGTTGACAAAAATCTAAATCCATTACCCACTGGACAGGTAGGTTTGATCCGAGTCCGCGGCCCCGGAATGGCGAGAGAGATCATTGTCGACGCGGAGAGCGCCAGAACTGGAGACAATATAGAAAATGGCTGGATTTATACTGGCGATTTAGGGAGCCTTAACGACCAACGGTTTTTAAAGTTGGCTGGTCGCGATTCCGAGGTCATAATCCGAAATGGAGAAAACATTTATCCGGCTGAGATTGAAAATGTGATTATCAAAATTCAGGGTGTGAAAGCTGCAGCGGTAATTGGATATCAATCCGGAAGGGAAGATGAGAAAATTGCAGCGTTTGTTGTCAGTGACAAAAACATTACAGAACAAGATATATTCCTAGCATTTCGCAGCTCAGTTGTACCAAATAAACATCCTAATAAGATCATTTTCTTAGAAGAATTACCTCAGAATCAGAACGGAAAAATAAACAAGATCGCATTAGCAGAATTCATTTGAGTCTATGAGAGTGGTATCAATACTCAATCGAGGTGTTTTTTCCAGGCATTTGATGGATCGGATGGAGTACCAGTTAACTGGGGCTGATGAGGCGGGAACACCACTGGAATAAATTAACCTCAAACTGATTTTTTTGGCTTATTACATTTGACTAGTTAATTGGAGAGTCATAAAAGTTAGAGTGGATAAAATTTGAATATTAATCAAACTGTCGAGTAAAGACTTGATTTTACGGAATGAACTAAATTTAAGCACGGAATTTATTGCCGCCTCAGGTGAAATTGAGAGGGCGATAGTGAAGATATGGGAGGACGTGTTCGAAGTTGAGCAACTTGGCATCAATGATGAGTTTTTTGAGTTAGGTGGAGATTCACTTTTAGCAACCATACTCTGCGAAGAATTAAAACATTCACTGAATATTGATATAAAGCCAAGTGAGTTGCTCAATGCAAATACTCCCCTGAAAATTTCATTAATTACCGACTGTCAGAAACCCCTCAGCGATCTTCCAAACAATGTCGTTTGTATTAACCCAGCGGCAAAAGGGATTCCGTTGTTTATAGTACATGGGGCCGCCGGAATAACCTTTCTGTGGCAAGATTTTATTGATGAAATCGGAGAAAATCACCCGCTATATGTCTTTCAGATCCCTGGCTATGATGGCTTGGACGAACCCCAAAGTGAGCTCGAAAAAATTGCTGAATGTTATTTACAATCGATGCTTGCTATTAAGCCCAAGGGGCCATGGCAGATTGTGTCATTCTGTGCCGGCGGATGGATCGTCACGGAAATCATCCATCAGATGCAAAAAATTGGCTTACAACCTGACCGAGCTATTTTGATCGACGCCAATATTCCTCCTGCGCTGGCAAAAGACTACAAAATTAGTCGAGGCTTCTCAGTGCCGATTAGATTGACATTAATTTCGAAGGCGCTGATGCATACACGACTTGCAATCAGCAAAGTTTGGCGCAGAATTCGTTTGCTTACAAAATTAGCAATTTTTTATGTTCGCAGTACGAAAGAAGGAGGCTCGCTGTCAAATATCGAACGATATTATTTGCACAAAGCAAGGCGGCTGAACGAACAAAATCGAACACGTTCATTGCAGCGTGCCAAATCTATTAATTATCCAATCGCCGATGATAGGGATATCAATTCTGACGATAAACTGGAGCAATTTGATATCTATTTGACTGAGACCGCGTTTTTGGCAAGGGCTCACCTATTGCGGGCGTTCAGCAAGTATGTCCCGAACGTGATTGAATTTCCTGTAGAGTTCATTTTGAACAAAAGTCGTTTAGATGAATATTCTGATCCGAAGCATCCGCTTAAATGTCTTCTGCCAAATCATCGGGTTCATATTTTGGGTCGGAATCATCAGGAGGCTTTACATTCAAAGGAATCGGCTCGGCTTTTACGCAGTCTTCTCGAGGGCATTGAAGCTCCTATAAAGTCACATCTCCCCCGTTGCCGGGGCGACCTGATGACCGACAATTCAATACAGTGACACGGGGTCAGTCAGAGAAAGGGTCAGGCCATCAAGCCACAATACTATATTCACAGTCAGAGCAACTTGACGATTTTGCGATGGTTCGTAATTTTGCCGGATGGCCAAACGAAATCCCTTCAAGTATTTCTACAACAAAAGGCATTTCTTTAGCAGACACAATTCCAAGGAAAACAGAACCGCTGCGCTGGCCGAGTGGCGGCAACTTTACGCCAACTGATCACAGCCTTATTTGCCAAATCGAGACTAGAGCACTTCCGGCGAGCTTAGAATCGTAGGACAGTTTACGGATTTGATTTCTTCTGATTCAAGGTGTCAGGAGGAAGTGTCATGGCCCTATCTCAGGATTTAAGACTTCGTATTGTTGATTTGGTTTCGTCTGGAGTGTCTCGTCGGAAGGCTGCACAGAGGTTTAAAGTGAGCGCCAGTTCCGCCATTCGGTTTGCCAAACAGGCAGATGAGCTCGGGCATGTTGAGGTAAAAAAGCGCAAGAAGCGCTCAAGCAAACTCGATCCACACCGGGCTGATATTCTTGCCTGGATTGCGGAACAGGCAGACCTGACACTGGCGCAATTGTGCACCCGCCTGATTGAAACCCATGGTCTGCGTGTTGGTTCTTCGACATGACCGATGAAAGCGCGATGCTTCAGGAAAATATAAAGGCAAATAGTGAGTTAGGATCCTGTGCCACAGTTCGGTCTTTGATTTTGAGACAATGTCATGGGTTTTAGACAATTCCTGAATATCGTTGAGATTGTGAACCAACAGATCGTTGTAAAACTGCACCGCATTAATTTGCATCATGTGTAAAATAACCTGTGCGTCCTTTGGGTCGTTTTTATCCCAACTGTTATGTAAAGCTTCGCGGGTTCGTGCCAGCGCAACAGATGAGATCAGTTTTAAGTCAAAACCGGCGACGGATAAATGCCAGGCCAGCGCACGATGATAATTACCTGTTGCCTCAAATGCCACTCGGACAGGTAGTTGATATTCTAACAGTAACGCAATCAAACGTTTAAACTCATCAAGCCGATTCAGAACCGTCAATCGGCGCCGCCGTTTTTTACCTGGGACTTCAATTAACACCTCATGGCGATCCTTGGAGATATCAATCGCTGCCAGAACATTTTCGGATGATGGTATACTCAAATTGGTCATAGTCGATCTCCTTTGCAGTGTGGTTGTGCAAAACCACTGTAGAGACCTGAGGCGCGGCTATGACCACCTACTTCGCCTAAAAAGGCTACGTTGTTGGTCACAGCCGCATCCAGAGCATCATTCCGAAGGTGTTATGGCCAGGAGTTTATTGCTGAAGCTGTTCGCAATTGGATTGCGGCTGTGGGTGCGCAAACCGCTTACATCACACCAGGGTCACCTTGGGAGAATGGATACATTGAAAGCTTCAATGCTCGGCTTCGAGATGAATTGCTGAATGGTGAAATCTTTTACTCACTGAAAGAGGCACAAATTATCATCGAACAATGGCGTAACCACTACAATACAAAACGGCCCCATTCATCGCTAGGATACAAACCACCAGCACCAGAATCCATCATCCACTTGCAAGAAAGGATAACTATGCACTAACATTCAAACCGGACCAATCAGATGGGGCTGATCACGCAGGTCAGTGGAAATCGCACATACATCATTACGGAAAGACGGATGACTTCAGCAGATATTTTGAAATATTTGAAGGGATGTTGCTTTGCCATCTGGCAAAATTAGGAGCCAAGGCAAAAATCCTCAAGTTCCTCTGACACTGCCATTTTTATCAATACGTCTCTCTGCAACCAGTGCTACACATTAAACCAAAGTCTTTGGTTTTAGGGGAATGTCTGAGATATCGTGACTATGATCATTTCAGCAAATGCGGTGAGAAAATATTTGGCAATGAACTTGTGAATTACTAAAATACAAAGCACCCTAAATACAATATCGGAAATTGAACATCAAATGGATATTACCAAAAATCTAAATTCAAGAAGGCTTCAGTAATGACTAATAACGGCTTTTTGCTCGTTGCAACAAGTGAGACACATGTTCGTGCAGCCAATATGGCAGCAAAAAGCATTCAAGATCACATGCCTGATGCTCAAATAGATATTTTTTGTGACTTGCCCAAGCTATTAGATCCAAAACTGTTTTCCCAAATTAATGTTATGGACAATCCTCATAGGCGTTCAAAGGTAGATTGCTTGTCTCTATCCCGTTTTGATAGAACCATTTATATCGATTCTGATGTTAGACTTGTTAGTGACTTGACAGAGTTATTTGGCCTGATGGACCGGTTTGATTTGGCAATGGCACACGGCCATGCCCGTAATAACCCAAAAGACAATTCGACTTGGAAAACCTCGTTTCCCCCCTCATTTCCTCAATATAATAGCGGCGTTTTCGTTTATAAATCAGAGAATCCGAAGGTCATAGAATTTCTTGATTATTGGAAAAATGTATTCCACGAAACAGGATTTCACAAAGATCAAATTACACTGAGAGAATTGTTATGGGAAACGGACCTGCGCCTTTACACCCTTCCCCCCGAATATAATATTCGGTACGCTAAATATCTCTCGATTTGGGACGATAAAGAGGCCGTTCCGCGTGTATTGCATTTCAAGCAATTCAAGAACGAACATACACCGTTTCAAGGAATTGCCTCATTAAAAGATCACAAAAAAATTGGCCTTTTCAACGGATTGAGAACAAAGCTTTCTCGTTTTGACCATTTTATTCTTAAGCGCAAAACAAAACAGAAGGTCTTTTGTATTGGGTTCCACAAAACCGGAACAACCAGCTTGACAAAGGCCCTCAAAATTCTGGGCTATAAAACGATCCACGGCGATGGAACAAAGACTTGGGACGGCGCGGATGAAGGTAAGACACTTACAAAAATGATTGATGAGGGAAATTATGATCTTCCCACATTAAAAATTTTCGATGCGTTTTCTGATAATCCATATTTTTCAATATGGAAGGAGTTAGACAAGCGACCAGATTCGAAATTCATTCTAACAATGCGCGACCCAGACAGATGGATAGAGAGCGCCTGCAAATTTTATAAGGATCGCCGAGTTCGGCATATGCGCCAATGGATGTTTGGTGAATATGCCGATCCAAGCTCAAGCCCTGAGGCGAAACAGAAATGGCTGGATGCCTACAACGCCCATAATGAGGCGGTTTTGGCCCATTTTAAAGGCAAGGATAATTTTCTGGTTATGGATGTGACAAAAAACGCCGACTGGGAGACATTGTGCGAATTTCTTGGGAAGCCGATACCGAGGAAACCATTTCCTCATGTCAACAAAACAAAGAAATAAAATAAGGTGTTCTGGCCAAAAGTCAGAGGCCAGCCCGTGCTACAATCTGGTCACAATACTCAATATCTTCAGCTGAAAGCTCTTCTCTATAACCGCCAACTTGGCCTTTGCGCACTTTGAAGCTATTTTCGTCCTGCAAATCATGCACCGCCAAAGCTTTCCCGTATTGCTTTTCGTAAAAGCCAGATTTTTCACGATCTTTCATCGTGTCAAACTGACCTGCTCCGACTGCTTTATCGATTTCAGCGTCTGAAAGATTATGCCCGAAAAAATTTGCAATTTGTTTGAGCTTGCCATGAGTATTTTCATGCAACTGCTCATAACTCACGACCATCATGTCCTTTCGAGTTTTCGCTAAATCAATCCATAAATTGTTGAAATGAATTATTTTTTCTACGCCGTGATTTGGACTTCTAATAAATTCAGAAATAGTTCCTTCATACCCACTCAGTCTCTTCTCCTTTTGGTAATAACCAGAAACTACTGTGTCTCTTGGATCTCGGTGAAGAAATAAAACGCGGCTAAAATTCTTTTCTTCATTCGTATTTAACTCAGACATATGATTAGCGCCACGATGGCCTGAACGTGCGTGAGAATACTCAACTTCCACACCTAACTCATCTAACATTACTCTCAACCAAGTACGTCCAGATTTGGGAAATGAGACAATTGCGTCCATTATTTTTTCACTTCAAAGTTATTTCATCAATCGAAACACTTCTTTGATTTCATGATAAATGTCAACATTAAGCCATTCTATTGAAGCTTCAGAAGGAGCAACATTTATCGCTGATACAGAAATGCTTTCGAATACAAAAAAGCCCCCGGCTTTTACCGGAGGCTTCTCATACTGTTTCTGGTGCGGTCGAGAAGACTCGAACTTCCACCCCGGTTAAAGGACAGCGACCTCAACGCTGCGCGTCTACCAATTCCGCCACGGCCGCATTAGAAACAGGAGCAACTTGTTTGATTGCTCGAATGGGCATGTAGCAAATGCCCGATGGGTAGACAAGGGATAGATTGGCAAAGCAGAATATTTTTTGTAAGGCTCCAACAAAGCGAATTACTCACAAAGGCATTCTTTTTTGAACACACCTCCCCGTCAGGCGCCAACAGGACCAAAAGTTCGATCAGAGCTACATGTTTCCATGAAAAGCAAACCGAATGCACGGCCAGTAACATGGGAAGTTTCTGACGGACTGATTGCCTATAAAGATGCCGTCGAAAAAATGGATCGGCTTGCAAAAGACATTGCTGACGGTAATGCTCCTGAAACCGTTTGGCTCGTCGAGCACCCACCGCTTTACACAGCTGGAACAAGTGCAAAAGCCAGTGACTTGCTGATGCCTGACAAGTTCCCAGTTTTTGAAACCGGCCGCGGCGGCGAATATACCTATCATGGGCCGGGACAGCGCGTTGCCTATGTGATGCTTGATTTATCGAAACGCACACAGGATGTGCGTGCCTATGTGGCTGCTTTGGAAAGCTGGATCATAGCAACCCTTGGTGACTTTAACGTCACTGGAGAGCGGCGAGAGGACCGCGTAGGAGTTTGGGTCCGCCGCCCTGATAAAGCGCCTATAGCGCCCGGCATTGGGCGAGAAGACAAGATTGCAGCCATTGGCATACGGTTACGCAAATGGGTTAGCTTTCATGGCATATCGATAAATGTGGAGCCGGAGCTTGAGCACTTTTCGGGCATTGTTCCCTGCGGCGTAGAGGGCCATGGCGTTACCAGTCTCGTCGATCTTGGTTTGCCCGTAACCATGGCCGATCTGGACATTGCCTTGAGACGTAATTTTGATGACATATTTGGGCCCGTTAGCCCTGAGATAGAGTAGAAAAAGCCGGAGCAATGCCCCGGCAATTTTCAATTCATGCAGGATTCTTTAGGCGACTTGTGAAAATAATTCCACAACCTTGGGGTCGACCAAATGGCTTTCTTTTCGAATAAACGCCAGCAGCGCCTTTTCATTGGCATTGACCGCTCCATCCCGTTTAATGCGTTCTACGAGCCAAGCTGCCTCTGCTGAATCAATAGCCTCAGCATTTTGCATTGCGACTTCCCTGGCTGTGTTTTTGCTGTTCCAGGCGCGTTCCATCTGAACATGGGATGATGTAAAAACATCATCAAAAAAGCCCTCAGTGAAAATCTTTCCCATCCCGCCAACGATATTGCCAAGCATTCCTGTCACGTCTTCATCAGTATCTTCAAGCCACTCTTGGCGCGCCAATGCTTCGCTGCGTGAGGGCGCGCTATAGGCTGAAACAGCCATCAAATAATTGGCTGTTGCGCGAACAAACAGGTCTTGCCAAGCGGTGTTGTTGCGCGTTGCGTCAGTCCGCTCATTGAGGTCGAACAAAATTTCAGCTTCTTGTTTACTGATTGAAAGACCGTTTGCGCCGCCTGCCGCGTATAGTACCGTGCGAAGTAATTCGACTTCCGGCTCGCCGATCACACCTTTGGTCAGCTGCATACCGCGCGCCAATGGTCCCTCGCCTTCAATAACCGCAAAAGCTATCTGTGCCAAAGCAAAGCTGGCAAGTGCAGGTGGGCAATCATTGGCTTTTGCCAAAACGCGAACCAACAGCTCCAGTTCGCTGGCGCTATCAACAACACCGTCATGCGAAATGCGATTGACCAACCACTGGGCATTGGCATTACTGACATAGCCGCGAGGCTCTGCCTGCTGGACCGTATAGTCTGTCATAGCCTCAACAAAAAACTCGTTCCACTCAGCGCATTTATTTTCAATGGCATCATTCAGCGAGAACACTGCATCTGCTTCAAGCTGGCTTACGATCCCATCTTGAAATACTTCACGACGCAAGTGGCGAACATCACGCTCGGAAATCATTCCAGGTCTTTCTAACAAAGCTGCGTAAGGTCCGTGATTTTCTGTATGCATGGGATAGTCCCCCTACCCGTTATTGCCCGATAAATCGTGGCGTATTTCAAACAATGGAGGAAAATATATCAGAGCATAGTTTCGGCAATACCAAGAAAGATGGTTAGCGCTTGGTTAATCCCAGCAGCTTAGCCGTTACACGACCTCGTCCAGTTGGGGCTGCGAATCGTTATTTCGTTCACGCATAAAAATATAAAGACCGGAACCAACAATGATGGCTATGCCAAGCCATTTTATAGGAGAGGGAAAATCTCCGAATACGAGATATCCGGCAATCGTCATAGTAACAATTTCCAAATATTGAAATGGAGCCAAGATCGAAGCTTCAGCTTTAGAGAAGGCAATGATGATTAGCAGATGGCCCAAAGTAGCAATCAAGATGATCGCCAAAAGATAGATTATGGCGAGCTGTGAGCTAGGAAGCGTAAAGCTGAAATCTTCCAAACCGCTCATATTACCAATCAAGAGAAACACAATGCATATAGCAACGCCACCAACACCTGACCAAAACTGCATTGTGAGTGGATGGTCACGCTGGCCAATTTTGCGCGATAGGATCAAATAGATTGCGAACAAGCAGGCTGTCACCAGCGGCAACAATGCTTTGACGCCAAATACGGCATAGGTTGGCTGGATAATCAAAAGCGCCCCACCAAAACCGACAATAGCAGCCGCGTTTCTGCGCCATCCAACTTTTTCGCCCAAAAACAGGGAGGAGAGAAACAGCACAATAAGCGGCTCTACAAAGAAAATTGCAATTGCATCGGCCAATGGCAAATATTTTATTGCGATAAAGAACATGCTTACGGCTGCACCGACAAGCATGCCACGAAGCAAGTTGATACCGATAAAATTACCTTTTATCGCCGCCAGCCCACGCGTCATCCATATTACAAAAAACAGTAAAACCGCCTGCCCTAAAAACCGAATGAATGTAATCATCACCGGACTGACAGCATGAGATGTGGATAGAATTTTAGAAAACACGTCCATCATCGGAATAAACATCATGGCAACCACCATGAGCAGCATCGCATTGGTAACGACGCCTTTGTTCGAAGAATTTGAGATAGGATCAGGGTTGGAAAGCGTCTTCATAGTGTGGATATCTTTCAGCCGTTTTGTTAATTGGCTCAATACCCAAAGAGACTACTCTGCCAAAGCCCTAAAAAGTGTATGGGACGCGGTCATTTCTGACAAGCGGGATTGCCGCCTTTTACCCGCTTCAAAATCTTCGCCCCAAAGAGAAATATTATGATCTTCGTCTACATGGGCTGCAGTCCATGCCTTGTCTAAAGTGAGATATTCTTCTGCCAAACAAAGCGCAATCAAGGCCGAGCCTGTAAGCGATGTGATAGTATGAAGGCAAGCCAATTGAATTGGCGTATTGTGTTTTGACAATCGCGCAGAATACAATGCCAAAGCCTCTTTAGGCTGTGGAACATGAATTATACCTTCGGTAGTTTCAAACCGCGCGCCAATTTCTGAAGCCAGTGTATCAAGTATTGGATCCCAAACTTCACATTGCGACTTAACAAGCCTTTCAGGATGTGATGCGCGGTAGTACAGCAAATCATTGGCTGCGAAACGAACGATATCTTCAAGAACGGCTTGCGGATCGGAAGCAATTCCGTCGATTGCGGTATTCGCTAAACGCGTCATGGGCATTATGGCAGGGTCAATCTTTTCGAGCTGAGCATCCCATTCTGCTGCAATTAGCCGTGCCGATGCGCCATTTGGCAGCTTCAAAAAGGATTTCGCCGGTGTTTTAACTTTCTTCCCATCGAGCAAAATCAGCCAATCACCAGGATTGGCTGGATCCTGTGATACATCAACAGATTTGTAAAATCGCTTTGGCAACACCGGACGCATGTGTTGTTGTGCTGAAGCTTCCGGGCTTTTAGCCGCAGCAGCTTCCGCGTCAAATAACAGGTCACGCATTTTGCAATGATCCGAAACTGGCGAAGCTGGTAACAGTTCTCGGAACTTCAACCGTGTTTTTCATCGGCCCAAGAAAAGAAAACAGTGCATCTTCCAAAGAAGACACGCTATGAACGACCTGTTCAGCTCCTGCGGAATATATGCGCTCCACGGGATGATAGCCCCAAGAAACGCCAATAGAGTTTGCACCAGCAGATTTAGCCATTTCCATGTCGAAACCGGTATCACCGATAACAACTGTATTAAACGGGCTTATACCGATCTCTTCGCAACATTCGCGCACCATGGCAGGATGTGGTTTTGAAGGGCAATCATCGGCGCACCGGCTAACAGTGAATCGATCCACAAAATGTGTTGTTTGAAACAGTCTTTGAACGCCTCGGCGCGACTTCCCAGTCACAACACCCAAAGTAATGTCTGATCTATTGCTTAGGCGATGTATCAAGCCAGGAATGCCGTGGAATGGCATGCTTTGCATTTCATCTTTTTGCGCCAATGCCACATAGGCATCTTTATATTCGGCAGTCATTGCCAGCACTTCATCATCAATATTGCGCTGCAATATGGTGGCAATTGCCCGATCTAAGGTCAGCCCAATAATGGATTTGGTTGATTCTAACTCTGGCTCCGAATAGCCAAAATGCAGGAAGGTCTGGCGCATCGACTCATGGATGATCGCCTGACTGTCTATTAATGTTCCGTCTACATCGAATAAAATTAGCTTCATGATTCGTTTTGTATAACTGCTTCGCGAATCAGCGGCAATGGATAGCGAATCACTTTTTGAAAAAAGTTTCCTGTTCGTCTTCTTCTACGTGATCAGGATCAAACCCTAAAAGGTTCCATGTTTGCAGCATATGTGGGGGCAATGGCGCCGTAACATCGATCGTGCCGCCATCTGGATGAGGAATTCGAATTTGTCGCGCATGAAGATGCAGCTTATTTTGAATGCCGCCCGGCAGTGCCCAGTTTTCAATATTGAAATATTTGGAGTCGCCAATGATTGGATGGCCCAAGTGTTGAGTATGAACGCGCAACTGGTGGGTTCGTCCGGTTACGGGCTTTAATTCTACCCAAGACAGATTAGGGCCAGATGCCTCTATAACCTTGTAGTTGGAAACAGAGTGATCTGAGTCTGGCGTGCCGTGTTTCACGACCGCCATATAATCATCGTTTTCAGGATCTTTTACTTTTGTGAGCCAATTCGAGATTTTTCCCTGACGTGGTTTGGGGACGCCTTTCAAAATGGCCCAATAGGTCTTTTCAGTTTTTCGTCCACGAAACTGTTTTGTGAGGGCTGCTGCAGCGCTTCTGGTGCGGGCAACGACCAAGACACCAGAGGTTTCACGGTCAAGACGGTGAACCAGACGGGGCTTCTCGCCTCTTTTATTGCGGATTGACTCCAGCATTTGATCAACATGGCGAGTGAGACCGGAGCCGCCCTGCACAGCAAGACCAGCAGGTTTGTTGAAGACAAAAACCT
>JAFMHL010000020.1 GCA_017854535.1 Nitratireductor sp. | reverse complement strand
TTCAGCCAGGCGCAGGCGTCGATGCCAAGGATTTGTTGCTAGAGTTTGTCAACTAATTAAATTCACCCAACGGAAAACAGTTTTGCATAATGGATTGAATAATATTGTTGCAATGATTTTATATTCGGTGTTGCATATGCCTGTCCTTTGGAAGGGCAAATAAAAACTTACGAATGTGCAGGGTTAAAAACATCGTAGATCAACCGACCGCCGTTTCTGTTTCGAATATACACAAGAGCTTTGGCTCTCTTGAGGTGCTGAAAGGCATCTCAATGGAAGCCAAAAAAGGCGATGTGATTTCTATTATTGGGGCTAGTGGCTCGGGAAAAAGCACGTTTTTGCGGTGTATCAATCTGCTCGAACTGCCTTCAAAAGGATCGATTTCAGTTGCTGGGGAGGCGATCAAGTTCAAGCCGGGTTCCGGTGGTAATTTGACGCCTAGTGATCCAAAACAGGTTCAACGACTGCGTACAAAACTTGGCATGGTTTTTCAAAACTTTAACTTGTGGCAACACATGAATGTTCTGCAAAATGTGATTGAGGCCCCTGTGCATGTTCTTGGAATTTCAAAAGCTGAGGCGATTGAAAATGCTGAGGAGATTTTAAACAAGGTCGGCTTATGGGAAAAGAAAGATCAATATCCAGGCTTTCTATCTGGTGGCCAGCAACAGCGGGCTGCTATTGCAAGGGCCTTGGCAATTAACCCAGATGTGATGTTATTTGATGAGCCAACTTCGGCGTTAGACCCGGAATTGGTTGGCGAGGTTTTGAAGGTTATTCAAGATTTGGCGGAAGAGGGGCGCACCATGATTTTGGTAACCCATGAAATGAAGTTCGCGCGCGATGTTTCGACTGAGGTTATCTATCTTCATCAAGGTTTGGTGGAAGAAGCAGGCCCGCCGAAGCAATTGTTCTATTCTCCCAAAAGCGAACGCTGCAAAGCGTTTGTGAGTTCAATACACTAACCAATCGGGTTGGTGAAACAGACTATCCAATCATGTTCATATAAGGAGCGAAAACATGAAGACACTACTTAAAACTCTTATGGCTGCAACTTTTGTTGCTGGCCTTGGCATGGGCACAGCCTCTGCCGAAATCAAACTTGGCCTTGATACAGCGCCATATCCGCCCTTTGCTGATCAAGATGCTGCTGGCGTGCGCTCAGGCTTTGAAATCGAGCTTGGTGAAGCTATTTGCGCGGCTATGGGCGAGACCTGTGTTTGGACGCCAATCGCATGGGACGGGATTATTCCTGCTCTGACATCTGGCAAGATCGATGCGATTTTTGCTTCCATGTCGATTACTGCTGAACGTATGGAAACCATCGATTTTTCCAACAAATATTACAGCACGCCAGCTGCCTTGGTTGCTGCTAAGACAATGGAAATTGATGGTACACCTGAGTCTCTAAAAGGCAAAATTGTCGGGGCGCAGGTCTCAACAATTCACGCCAACTATGCAGAAAAATATTTCAAGGACATGGCCTCTGACATCAAAGTAACCTATCAGGCGTTTGACGAACATAATGCTGATTTGGTAGCCGGACGCCTTGATGCTGTCGTCGGAGACTCACTTGCATTTTCTGATTTTCTTGGAACAGATGAAGGTAAGTCATTTGAAATTAAGGCCTTGCTGACAGACGAAGAGATCTTCGGAAAAGGCGTTGGCGTTGGTATGCGCAAAGGCGATGAAGAGTTGAAAGCTAAGTTCAACGCGGCCATCGAAAAAGTTCGCGCGGATGGAACCTATGATACGATTGCCAAGAAATATTTCGATTTCGATATTTTTGGTGGTTAATCAAATTTGGGCTTCGGTGGGAAACTACCGAAGCTCTTTTTTAACTGAGAAGCCGTTTTCATGATCAGCTGAAACTCACAGCATATTTTGAAAATTGGCTTTTAGCTCACAACGATATTGGGGAAACCATGTGGGACAATCTGCATTTGCTGGCATTTTCGCCGCCCGGATGGGGCAGCGTGTTGCTTCGCGGATTGATGTTCACCGTTATTGTTGCCGCTGGCGCTTATTTTCTTGGTTTGCTGATCGGATTTTTTGCAGCTGTCGGGAAAATTTACGGCGGCCCAGTGCTTAAATGGTCATTGGAAGCTTACACAACACTTATCCGTGCCGTGCCTGAATTGGTTCTTATCTTGCTTTTGTTTTATGCAGGGCAAGATGCGCTAAACGCTTTTATGTCAATGATCGGCTTAGAGCGCATAGACATCAATCCAATTGCAGCAGGGATTTTAGTGCTTGGCTTTGTGCAAGGCGCTTACTCTACTGAAGTTATAAGAGCTGCCATGCTTTCCGTACCCAAGGGGCAGGTAGAAGCTGCTTATGCCTTTGGTATGTCTCGGTTAAAAATGTTGCGGCGCATTATGCTGCCATCCATGATCCCTTTTGCTATTCCCGGTCTTGCTAATCTATGGCTGATTGTAACAAAAGATACGGCTTTGCTGGCGGTTGTTGGCTCGGCAGAACTCGCGACAGTTACACGCGCTGCGGCCGGTAGCACCCGCAACTACCTTTTGTTCTATTGCGCTGCTGCTGTGTTGTATCTCAGCCTGACTTTAATTTCGACTTATCTGTTTAGAAAACTTGAGAGCCGTTATCGCCCTGCATCGCGAGATGTAAAAACCGTTGATCCTCTTGCGGGTGTGAGAGCATAATGATTTGGAACTGGTTCCCAAAGTATTTTGAACAATTGATGGGCGGTCTGGTTCTGACGCTTGAACTGGTTTTCATTGCCATATTCTTCGGAATGCTTCTGGCAATACCATTGGGATTAGTTCAGGTGACAGGTCCAAAATGGTTAGGGCGGATCGCTTTGGCTTTTTGTACGGTCGTTCGTGGAACACCACTGCTGATTCAGCTTTGGCTGATTTACTATGGACTTGGTTCCATCTTTCCATCCATTCCCGGTATTCGTGAAAGCATGCTTTGGCCTTATCTCAGGGACGCTTTCCCTTATGCCGTCGTAGCTTTTACGTTTTCAGTAGCTGGCTATAGCGGTGAGGTCATGCGGGGCGCATTTGCGGGTGTTCCACAGGGGGAATTGGAGGCTGCCCGCGCCATGGGTATGTCGCCGTTCAAAGTGCTTTGGCGCATTTGGTTGCCGCGTGCCTTGCAGAACGTGTTTCCAACATTGGCAGGTGAAATGGTGCTGACGTTGAAGTCTACACCCTTGGCAGCGACAATTACCATTCAAGAGCTTTTCGGAGTGGGCACCCAGATCAGGCAAGACACCTATCGTGTTTACGAGCCGCTGCTGATGTTGGGTGGTATTTACATCATTCTCACAGGCATCATCGTTGTCGTGATGCGCTATTTTGAAAATCGAATACCAAGACCGACTGCGGCTTAGTTTTGTGCTTCACGCCATAATTGGTTAAGACCATCCAAAATCGAGAAAACGGGTAAGCTCGTTGCTTTGCTGATTACGTCTGCATAGGGCGACATGTTGGTGCATTCGAGCAGAATGGCGCCAAGATCGGAATGTTCTTTTTGTAGCTGAAGCGCTGCGCTTACATTGTCGTTTCGGGCTTTTTTGATGTCCAGAGTATCTCTGTTTTCCAAAATGGCAGACGTAAATTCTTCACCATTCTCCGTGGTTCCAATGGGCGGATTATCGGTGATACCGGCCGATACCAAGTGGGCAGAAGAAAGACTACTGGCAGCTATCGTCAAGATACCCAGCTTTTTGTTCTGGGGCAGAGTTGGTCGGATTTCATTGTACAAAAATAGGGATGAGGTGAGGACTGGAACGTCTAGAGCGATTTCCAATTCTTTTTGAAACAGCGTTAGAAAACCGCAGCTTGTTGTGATAGCAAATGCCCCTTCTTTTTCCAGTTGTATGGCTGCGGCAACAAACAAAGGCAGCAGAGTCTTAGGGTTTTCGCGAACGATATTTTGAGGAAAAGCTCCTTGGATCACTGACTTTCGGACAGGAAATGAAAAACTGTCCGCATTGCCTATGTCGCCCTTTATCCGTGGAAAGCGCGTGTCCAGCATTAAGATGCCAAGAAAAGGTTTTACAATGTTTTCGATTGGAAACGGCCATTTCGCTGCTAGAGTGCGTTTGAAAAATCAGTTTTAGGGAGTAGCGATTGTCTTCGCAAGAAAAGAAAAATGTGGTGATCATTGGCGCTGGTATCGTTGGTGTATCAACGGCTATTTGGCTTCAACGTGCAGGGCATATTGTAACCCTGGTTGATAAAGCTGGACCTGCGGAAGGCACGAGCTATGGCAATGGTGGCGTTTTGGCCTCTTGCGCTATTGTACCGGTTACCGGGCCTGGCTTGCTAAAGAAAGCGCCGGGAATGTTGTTGGATCCAGATCAGCCATTGTTTATGAAATGGCGTTATCTGCCAAAACTGCTTCCTTGGCTTGTGAAATATCTCAGCCATAATAATGAAGCAGATACACGGCGGATTGCGGCGGCATTATATCCTATCATTGGCGACAGTCTGGAAGATCATCTTGCCCTTGCCAAAGGGACTGGCGGCGAAAAATACATTACTCCGTCAGACTATGTTTATGTGTATCGTGATCGCTCGGATGTTGAGAAAGAAACGCTGAGTTGGGATATACGTCGCCAACACGGATTTGAATGGCGGGAGATCGATCAAGCGGAATTGGCCTCTATTACGCCTGGTATTTCATCGGAGTTTAACTTTGGGATCGCCTTACCCAATCATGGAATCATCACAGATCCGGGCGCCTATGTTAAAATGCTCGCAAAGCATGTGGTTGAAAATGGCGGCCAAATAATCTTAGGAATGGTCAAAGACATTTTGCTGGAAAATGGGAAGGCAGTTGGCGTACTAGCTGATGGCAAGACTATTCCGTGTGATGAAGTGGTTTTGGCAACGGGGGTATGGTCCGGCCCGTTGATGGAAAAGCTTGGGGTACATGTGCCGCTTGAAAGTGAGCGGGGTTATCACATGGAGTTTTATAATCCATCGATTAAACCAACTTCTCCCTTGATGATCTCTAGCGGGAAATTCGTAATCACACCCATGGAAGGACGCATACGGGCTGCTGGTGTCTTGGAATTTGGGGGACTGGACCTTCCAGCCTCAAAAGCTGCTTTTGATCTGTTGGAACGGGCGGTAAAGAAGGCGCTGCCTGATCTGACCTATGAACGGGTCGAAACTTGGATGGGGCATCGGCCAGCCCCGTGTGATTCAATTCCTGTTATTGGCGCTGTCGGGAATGTCGAAAACGTGTTTGCGGGTTTTGGCCACCATCATGTTGGGCTGACGGGCGGGCCGAAGACCGGGCGTATTCTGGCGCAAATAATCGATGGTAAAAAGCCGAACATAAATATGGAGATATATGCTTCAAATAGACATTGACAATTTATCGATAAATCATCAGTGTTATTGATAGGGGGAATGAGAAGTGTTTTTTGTTGCGTCAAAGGGCGATGGATGATCACTTAGAATACTAAAACAGGAGGAGACTGAAATGAAAATAATCAAGACACTACTAGCAGGACTGGCCATGACTGGCGCAGCTGTTTCAGCGGCATCTGCTGAAAAGTGGGATATGCCGATGGCCTATGCCGCTACGAATTACCACTCTGAAAATGGTGCAGAATTTGCCAAATGTGTAACGGATAAAGGCACCGGCCTTGAGGTCGTGACGCATCCGGGCGGTTCGTTGTTTGGCGGTGGCGATATAAAAAAGGCAGTGCAAACAGGACAGGCCAATATCGGTGAACGTTTGATGTCAGCGCATGCTAATGAGAACCCGCTTTATGGCGTAGATTCAATTCCATTCCTTGCCACTTCTTTTGAAGATTCTGAAAAGCTATGGAAAGCTGCAGGTGACAAACTTCAAGCAGCTATGGCTGCCGATAATTTGGTTTATCTGTATGCTGTGCCGTGGCCGCCACAAGGTCTTTATGCCAAGAAAGACGTAAACTCTGTTGCTGACCTGCAAGGCGTAAAATTCCGCGCTTACAATACAGCAACCAGCCGTATTGCCGAGTTGGCTGGCATGGTTCCAGTTCAAATCGAAGCGGCCGAATTATCGCAAGCACTTGCTACAGGCGTTGCTGAATCTTTCGTTTCTTCCGGGTCAACCGGCTATGATCGTAAGGTTTGGGAGCAACTAACCAACTTTTATGACGTGCAGGCTTGGTTGCCGCGAAATGTGGTATTTGCCAACAAAGATGCTTGGACTGCGCTCGACGCAAAGGCTCAAGGTGCAGTGCTAGATTGCGCTGGAGAAGCAGGCGCTCGCGGATTGGCAAAAGCCATTGAGTTGACTGACTTCTATCTTAAAGGTCTTGCAGAAAACGGGATGAAAGTATCGCCTCCAGGAGACCAGTTGAAGTCTGAGTTGAAAGGCTTTGGCGATATCATGACAAAAGAATGGCTGGAAAGCGCTGGCGCTGATGGCCAAGCAATTGTAGATGCATTTAAAAAAATGTAATTAGAAAAACAATTAACAGCCCGGCTCGCCCGGGCTGTTTTCATTCCAGCATCAAAATTGGGGTATTTCCCCATCGGTTTATACCGGAAATGGGGAAGGTGAATGCGACAGTTTCTCGACCGTTTATATAAAGCCAGTGGAGCAGCGGCAGCGGTTTGTTTGCTTGCGATTTTATGCGTCATCGTTTTGCAAATGGTCGCTCGATGGTTTTCCGTCCCATTTCCCGGATCCACAGCTTATGCGGGATATCTGATGGCAGCGTCGTCATTTTTGGCATTCGCTTATGCGCTGAACTCAGGGTCTCATATCAGGGTTAGTTTGCTGCTCAATGCCATGGGTGCGAAGAGTTTTTGGCTCGAAATATGGTGCATGCTTATTGGCTCGGCAGCGGCGAGTTATCTCGCTTATTATTCCGTCAAAGCTATTTATTGGTCAGTGAAGTTTCACGAGGTTAGCCAAGGGCAAGACGCCACCCCGATTTGGATCGTTCAATTGCCAGTGGCTTTTGGAGCAATCCTATTGGCGGTTTGTTTTTGGGATAATTTGATTTCGCTCATGTTGAACCGCAAAGACAATATCAACAAAGAAGCGTTGGAAGGGCCGGAGGTCTAATCCATGGAGCAGTTTTACGCGACTGGAATATTTGTTTTTGTTCTCTTCTTGTTGTTGGGATCAGGCGTTTGGGTTGGGCTGGCCCTCTTGGGCGTTGCCTGGGTTGGGATGGAGTTGTTTACTACCCGTCCTGCGGGCGATGCCATGATGACTGTCATCTGGGCGGCATCATCCTCTTGGACCTTAACCGCTTTGCCATTGTTTATCTGGATGGGAGAAGTGCTTTTTCGAACACGCTTGTCTGAAGATATGTTCAAAGGATTATCGCCCTGGATGGCAAAATTGCCGGGCGGTCTTATCCATACAAATATTGTTGGTTGTACGGTTTTTGCAGCAGTTTCCGGTTCATCGGCAGCAACATTGACGACCGTTGGTAAAATGTCGATACCTGAATTACGTAAGCGGAATTATCCAGAACATTTGATTGTAGGGACTTTAGCAGGTGCTGCTACCCTTGGTTTGATGATACCACCTTCGCTGACTTTGATTGTTTATGGTGTGACCATCAACGAATCGATCACTAAATTATTTATGGCAGGTGTCATTCCAGGTTTGGTGTTGGCAACCTTGTTCATGCTTTATGTTGCGGTTCTGGCGAAATTCTCAAAAGGCTATAACCCGATTGAAGATGCTCCCATGTCTTTTGTGGAGCGAGTGAGAAATTCGCGGTTTTTGATCCCGGTTATTCTATTGATCATGCTTGTCATTGGTTCGATGTATTTGGGATTTGCAACCGCTACGGAGGCTGCTGCATTTGGTGTTGTCGGATCGTTTATTCTTGCGGCTTTTCAAGGGTCGCTGACTTGGAAGACATTTACAGATAGTATAATGGGCGCAACACGCACCTCGGCCATGATTGCTTTGATTTTGGCTGGAGCAGCCTTTTTGTCCCTTGCCATGGGCTTCACCGGATTGCCCCGTGCATTGGCAGAATGGATCGCTTCTTTAGGCCTTACACGCTTTGAATTGTTGATGGCGCTTCTGGTATTTTACATTGTTATTGGCTGTTTCTTGGATGGTATTTCGTCGGTAGTTTTAACGATCGCTGTTGTGGAACCCATGATCCGCCAGGCAGGAATAGATCTTATCTGGTTTGGAATATTCATCGTTGTTGTTGTGGAGATGGCTCAAATTACGCCGCCGATAGGGTTCAATCTGTTTGTGCTGCAAGGCATGACAAATCACCAGATGAATTATATTGCCAAAGCAGCGCTTCCTATGTTTGCGATAATGGTTTTAATGGTGTTTATCCTGATTGCCTTTCCTGAATTGGCCACCTGGCTGCCGGATAATATCCGCAGTCGCCCGGGTGGTTAAAAATTCTTCCAACTAAGTGTGTCTCGTGCAAATTCTAAACGATCTGTTTTTGATAGTATTAAACGAGCACAGCTTGGGGCAGATGCTATTGGCCTCTTTGGTGATATTGGTAGCGACCAGCATTCAAGTAGGGATGGGAATAGCTTTTGGCCTTATTGCAGGTCCATTGCTGGCTTTGATAGATGTCAGCTTTGTTCCCGTTCCAGTGTTGTTCCTGACATTTGCCACATCCATTTCTGCTTTTTGGGGAGAGAGAAAAGGTGTGCAATGGCAGGAGTTGAAATTTGCAGTTTCGGGCAGGGTTGTTGGCAGCATCATTGGCGCTTTAGTGCTTTCGATGATCCCTGGTGAAAAAGCATTCATGCTTATCTTTGGATCACTCATAGGTTTGGCAGTTCTTGTCTCGATTAGTGGCTTTACGATCCCTTTCAACCTGAAGACAGTGGGTATTGCAGGAACCGTCTCTGGATTTACAGCTGCCATAACCAGTGTTGGCGGTCCGCCCATGGCAGTGGTTTATCAAAATCAGAAAGCAGCATATGCGCGGCCGACATTACAAACCTATTTTGCAATGGGATCCTTTGCGACGCTTTGTATTTTATATATCGCTGGTCAGGTTGACCTGCATGACGCAATGCTGGCAGCTTTGCTTTTGCCAGCACTAGCAGTGGGTGTGTTTATTGGTCCTAAGTTGCGACCTTTTCTGGATAAGAGTTTTAGACCGTTCTTACTGGGAAGCGCTGCAGTTGCTGCCCTTATGTTAATCTTCCGTGGCCTAAGTTAATGTGGGTGCATCGTGCTCTTGGCTGGTGTGCTGCAAAAGGGCGGTATTTGCTGGTCGCAGGCTTGTTGACGGGCATGTTTTTCGAGACTCTGGCCCAGGCGTTAAAAGCCCATATTCCTGAGATGGCGATTTGCTTGCTATTTTTCGCGGCGTTCAGGGTTGGCCCGAAAGCGGCATTTGGCGCTCTGAAAGATTTTAGGCAGGCGATCCTTTTTGTCATTCTATTTCAAGTCCTTGTGCCGGTGTTTTTGTTTGGAGTGTTCAACTTTGTCGGCTGGATTGGTATATTGCCTGCAGGCATTGCTTTGCTTTGTGCGGGTGCATCTGTGTCCGCATCTCCCCATTTGGCAGTAATGACGGGCCATAGTCCCGCGCCAGCTTTACGCCTTTTGGTTTTGGGAACCGCGCTCTTGCCGCTGACAATAACTCCCATTTTGTGGCTGTTGCCGCAATTCGGTGATGCAAGTGCTGTTATAGCAGCCTCGGCAAATCTATTCCTGGTTATCGCGTTTTCTACGGCTTTGGCATTTTCTCTAAGGTATTTTGTGTTTCAAGTGTTGAGCGAAAAGGCAACGCGCTCTGTGGATGGCGCGTCAGCAATTTTCCTTTACATGATTGTAGTTGGTTTAATGGCAGCTGTTGGTCCGGCTCTATGGCAAGATTTCCCGTTGTTTTTGAAAACTTTGGCCGCAGCTTTTGCAGTCAATTTTGGATTGCAGATTTTCTTTTTCTTTATTCTCAACACTGAGGGTCTTTCAGAGAAGCGGGTGCCATTTTCTATTGTTTCGGGAAATCGAAACATGGCGCTGTTTTTAACCGCACTACCTGTTGCCGTGACTGACCCATTGTTGCTGTTTATTGGTTGCTATCAAATTCCTATGTATCTGACGCCCATGCTATTGGGCAGGTTGTATAAAAACGTCTCAAATAAACCCGTTATCTGACGTGTTTCGGCGTTGACAGTAGGCCTCGGATTTAATCCACTGGCCCAAAATTAAGGGAAGCAAATCATGCCATTGGAAATGAATAAAGAGGTCTTTATTACCTGCGCTGTAACCGGTTCCGGGGGAACACAAGATCGCTCACCACATGTGCCCCGTTCACCTGAGCAAATTGCCAATTCTGCCATTGATGCAGCCAAGGCAGGTGCGGCCATCGTCCATTGCCATGTTCGCGATCCAGAAACTGGCGCGCCGCGGCGCGATATTCATCTATACCGCGAAGTAACCGAACGCATTCGCGATGCGGATGTGGATGTAGTGCTCAACCTGACTGCGGGAATGGGCGGAGATATGGTTTTTGGTAGTACAGAAGCGCCGCTTCCAGTTAATGCAGCTGGAACTGATATGGTTGGAGCAACTGAGCGGGTTGCCCATGTGGCGGAATGTCTGCCGGAAATTTGTACGTTGGATTGCGGCACCATGAATTTTGCCGAAGCGGACTATGTCATGACCAATACGCCAGGCATGTTACGCGCCATGGGCAAGATGATGACTGAATTGGGTGTAAAGCCAGAGATCGAAGCATTTGATACGGGCCATCTTTGGTTTGCTAAAGAACTGGTCAAGGAGGGCGTACTTGCCCCTGATGCGTTGGTGCAGCTTTGCATGGGCGTTCCATGGGGCGCGCCGGATGATTTGAATACGTTTATGGCGATGGTCAATAATGTGCCAGATACTTGGAATTGGTCGGCTTTTGGCCTTGGTCGTCATCAAATGCCATATGTCGCGGCTTCCGTATTGGCGGGCGGCAATGTGCGCGTTGGCCTTGAGGACAATCTGATGCTTGGACGCGGTAACCTCGCGACCAATGCGCAACTTGTTGAACATGCTGTTGGGATTATCGAAGGGCTAGGCGCAAAAGTGATGGGGCCTGAAGAAGTTCGCAAGAAATTGAACCTCACGAAGAGAGCACCGAAGTGATGACTAAAACAGCAGCAATTATTGGTGGCGGGGTTATTGGCGGCGGTTGGGCTGCGCGTTTTTTGATCAATGGTTGGGATGTTGTGATCTCTGACCCTGATCCTGAGGCAGAGCGGAAGATCAATGAAGTATTGAAAAATGCAAGACGTTCTCTTCCTGCGCTTAGCGATGTGGTGGTGCCGAAAGAAGGTAGATTGACGTTCGCGTCTTCGCTTGCCAAGGCTGTTAAGGACGCAGACTGGATTCAGGAAAGTACGCCGGAACGGCTGGATATCAAACACAAAGTGTTTGCTGAAATCCAGAAACATTGCCGGGAAGATGCGTTGATTGCGTCCTCGACTTCAGGGTTCAAACCATCTGAATTACAACAAGGCGCGGCTCGACCGCAACAGATTTTTGTCGCTCATCCGTTCAACCCAGTTTACCTGCTTCCAGTGATAGAACTGGTTGGCAATGGCGGGGCGACTGCTCGAGCAAGCAAGATTCTGGAAGCCATCGGCATGAAGCCGATTATCGTCCAAAAGGAAATCGATGCTCATGTGGCGGACCGTTTGCTGGAGGCTGTATGGCGCGAAGCACTTTGGTTGATCAAAGATGGTATCTGCACCACCAAGGAACTCGACGATATCATGCGCTTTGGTTTTGGTCTTCGTTGGGCGCAGATGGGACTGTTCGAAACCTATCGTATCGCTGGCGGCGAAGCGGGCATGAAGCATTTTCTGGAGCAGTTTGGTCCTTGTCTGACTTGGCCTTGGACGAAATTGATGGATGTTCCAGAATATAATGATGAACTGGTTGATTTGATTGCCGGTCAATCAGATGAACAATCGGGAATGCATTCAATCCGGGAATTGGAACGCATCCGTGACGATAATCTAGTTACTATTATGCGGGGCCTGAAGGCGAGAAACTGGGGTGCTGGCCAAGTGTTGAATGCACAGGATGCAAAGGTTAAACCGCCCTTGCCAGGTGATTTGACCAAACCGCTCAAAACACTGGAGCGGGTCATTCCTATAGACTGGACAGACTATAATGGTCACATGAATGAAAGCCGTTACGGACAGGTTTTTTCAGATGCTGGCGATACGGTGATGGCAATGATCGGTGCTGATCAGGCTTATATCGATACGGGCCTATCCTATTTTACAGTCGACAATCATATCACGTTTAACAATGAGACTCATGCGGGTGAGGCTATTCATGTGCATACTCAAGTGCTTCAGGCCGAGGGCAAGAAGCTTCGCATGTATCATGAAATTATCAGAACCTCTGATGAAGCTCTCTTGGCAACCTGCAATCAGTTGCTGGTTCATGTTTCCCTTGAAACGCGCCGTAGCTGTGTGCCTGGCCCTGAGATGACTGAAAAAATGAAGACATTGCATGATGCGCAAACGAAATTGCCCAAGCCGGCCAGCATGCGGGACTAGATAGCTAACATTATTATGAAGCAAATTTACCGTGGATAGAGAAATAAAGAGAAGTTACGATGTCAAACTTCGATACAGCCGATGTGAAAAGAACTCTCGCCTCTATATATTATACCTCACCAGAAGTGATGAAGCAGGAGCGTGAGCTGTTTTTGCAAACTTGGCAACTTGCAGGGCATGAAAAACAGATAGGCAAGTCAGGAGACTTTCTTACGGTTACAATTTTCAATCAGGAGTTTTTCTTAATACACGGTAGCGATGGAGTGGTGCGCTGTTTTGCCAATGTGTGTCCTCATCGTGGCCATCGACTAGTATCCGAGTGCGGTAATAAAAGCAGGATTACCTGTCCCTATCATGCCTGGACATTCACGCATGAAGGCAAATTGATGGGACAGAAAAAAACTACAACTACTGAATTGCCTGGTCGAAACGAGATTGGCTTAAGTGAAATACCAGTTTCAAATATCGCCGGTTTTTTGTTTATAAATGCTTCAGGGGACGCGCCTCCAATATCAGATTTTGCTCCGGGTCTTTGTAAACAAGTGGAGATGGGTGTTCCTGATATCAAAAACTATGCCTTGGAAGATGGGCCAGCATTGGGACATAGTTATGAGTGCAGGGCGAACTGGAAAATTTTGATCGATAATTACTTGGAATGTCATCATTGCAGCACTGCTCATGAGAGCTTTGATGATATGATGGATATCGCAAATTCTAAGTTCGAGCTGTATCCCAATTTTACATATCAAGTTGCTCCAACAGCGCTCAAATCTGAGACAAAAGCGTTCCCTCTCGATTTGGAGCATGATGTTACAATTGGCCAATTTTGGTTTCTTTTTCCAAATACAGTTTTTGGACAATTTCCGGGTGTTCCGGGATTTTATGCGTCTCGATTTGATCCTGTTTCACCTGATGTTACCCAACGCCGCACTTGGTCTCTTACCGTTGCCAAGGATACTGACCCAGAAATGTCACGGCGACACAAATTGCGTAGTGAATGGTCTTCTAATGTCGTGAGTCAGGAAGATCGGAAATTATGCGAAAATGTTCAACGTGGCATGCATCAAGCTGCATATGATCAGGGGTGGTATATAGTGGACCCAGAAGCTCACGGCATATCCGAACATGCTATGCGCCACTTCCATCAAACTTATTTGAAAACTCTGCCGGAAAAAAAGGTGAGCTAGCCTATGCATTTTGGATTGACCGAAGAACAGCAAATGATCGTCGAAACGACACGGTCCTTTGTTGAAAATGAGCTTTATCCTCACGAGATGGAGATTGAGCGCACAGGCCATCTGGATATGGACCTTGTGAAGGATATCCAGAAAAAGGCGATTGAGGCGGGATTATATGCGGCCAATATTCCAGAAGAGTTTGGCGGGGCGGGGCTCGATACATTGACTTGGCTTTTATATGAAAAAGAGCTGGGTAAAGCGAACTATGCTTTGCATTGGACAGCTGTTGCGCGTCCTTCGAATATTCTTTGCGCTGGAACGAAGCAACAGCGTGAGAAATATCTTGAACCCTGTGTTCGTGGTGAAAAATGGGATTGTATGGCGATGACCGAGCCCGGGGCTGGCTCCGATCTTCGCAGTATGAAGGCGACTGCCAAACAGGACGGCAGCGATTTTGTTCTTAATGGTACCAAGCATTTTATCAGCCATGCGGACATTGCTGATTTCACAATCGTCTATATGGCGACTGGCGAGGAAGACACACCAAGGGGCAAAAAGAAATTGATCTCTTCATTTTTTGTCGACAAAGGCACACCGGGTTTTGCGGTGAGAGATGGCTATAAAAACGTCTCCCATCGGGGCTATACGAATTCAATTTTGGAATTTGATAATTGCCGTATTCCGGCGGAAAACATGTTGGGCGAACTTCATAAAGGATTTGAAGTTGCCAATGACTGGCTTGGCGCGACACGGCTGCAAGTTGCATCAACCTGTCTTGGTCGGGCGGAGCGGGCCTTTGGTCATGCACTATCCTATTCGGCGGAGCGCGAACAGTTTGGCCAGAAAATCGGTAAGTTCCAAGGCGTATCTTTCAAGCTTGCTGATATGGCAATGGAAATGAAGGCGGCTGAGCTGCTGACGTGGGAAGCTGGCTGGAAATATGATGAAGGCACATGCACAGATACAGACATGGCGATGGCCAAGTTAAAGGCCACTGAGATGCTTGCCTTTGTTGCCGATGAAGCCATTCAGATCCATGGTGGCATGGGCGTCATGGACGAGCTGCCGTTAGAGCGTATTTGGCGCGATGCGCGCATTGAACGTATTTGGGAAGGAACCTCTGAAATTCAACGCCATATCATTTCCCGCGCCTTGCTTCGTCCTTTTGGGGCATAGACGATATGCAAAGCAAACTCACGCCCCTTTTGCGGCCTAAATCCATTGCATTGTTTGGAGGCGGTTGGGTTGTGAATGTGATTGCCCAATTACAAAAATCTGGTTTTGCCGGACAGATTTGGCCGGTGCATCCCAAGCGTGATGAAATATTGGGTGTGCCATGCTTTCGCTCCATCGAGGATTTACCTGGCGCACCGGATGCCAGTTTTATTGGTGTTAACCGCGAAGCTACGATTGAAATTGTAAAAGCGCTTAGTGAAATGGGCGCAGGTGGCGCCACATGTTTTGCCTCTGGTTTTTTGGAAAGCGAAGCTGAAAATTCCGGAGGCGCAGATTTACAAGCCCGGCTGGTTGAAGCTGCCGGCGACATGCCAATTCTTGGCCCCAATTGTTATGGTATTTTGAATTATCTCGACACTGTTACGCTTTGGCCTGATCAACATGGGGGTCAGAAAGTGGAACGCGGCGTAGGCATAATTGCACAATCCTCCAATATTGCCATTAACATGACGATGCAGCATCGCGGACTGCCAATTGGCTATGTGGTTGCTGCGGGCAACCAAGCTCAAACGGGTGTGAGCCAGATAGGTGAGGCGCTTTTGGCAGATGAGCGCGTGTCTGCAATCGGATTATACCTTGAAGGTTTTGGTGACATTCGCGCCTTAGAACAATTCTCAGCAAAAGCGCGGTTGGCTGGAAAATCAGTTGTTGTTCTCAAAATTGGTCGATCTGAAAAAGCCCAGTTGGCAACAATGACCCATACGGCATCCTTGGCTGGAAATTCGGCTGTGTCTTCTGCGCTTATCAAGCGTTTGGGATTTATCGAAGTACGTTCAATCAGCGTATTTCTTGAAACCCTGAAATTGCTAAATCATGTTGGCCCGTTGAAGGGGAATGCTATTTGTTCCGTTAGTTGCTCGGGAGGAGAAGCCAGCCTGATCGCAGACCTTGCGCCACCCTCAATTGAGTTTCGAGATTTTAGCCTAGCCCAAAGACAGGTCTTGAAAGATGAGTTGGGGCCAATCGTCACAATTTGTAATCCGCTGGATTATCATACGTTTATTTGGGGCGATGTGCCTAAGATGACAAAGGTGTTTGCTGCTGTCATGGCGGATCAATTTGATCTTTGCGTGTTCATTCTAGATGTACCGAGGAATGACCGCTGCGACCCGTCAAGTTTCGATTGTGCTATCGAGGCAATATTGGCCGCTAAGAAAGCAATAGGTGCAAATGTTGCGGTTCTGGCCTCCCTTCCAGAGAATATTTCAGAAGCGCTGAATGCACGCTTTGCAGAAGGTGGCGTGGTTAGCCTCAATGGAATGGAAGAAGGCTTGGCGGCGATAGAGGCTGCTGTTGGGTTAGGACAGATTACAAAAATCAAGCACAAGCCAGTATTAATAGGAACCGCTCTGTGTGGTGTTTTGAATACGCTCGACGAAGTGCAGTCCAAAACAGCTTTATCAAAGGCTGGGGTCAATGTTCCTCAATCGATAACTGCGCCCATCCTTGAAGTTTTGATGAAAGCGTATGAAGCTTTAGAATTTCCACTCGTGCTTAAGGGGCTTGGCATAGCGCATAAAACAGAAGCAGGCGCAGTGGCGATCAATCTTACAAACGCGGACGAACTGGAGAATGCCGCGTTGAAAATGACCGGGGTTTTCGGATTTCTGGCGGAAGAAATGATCAGCGATGTTGTCGCCGAAATTCTTGTGGGCGTAACCCGTGATGCAACGGGCCTGTTGCTTTTGACGATCGGGGCTGGTGGCGTTTTGGCAGAATTGTTGGAAGATACGGCAAGTGTTTTATTACCTGCAAATGATGAAGAAATCACCGAAGCCATTAAGAGTTTGAAGCTCTACAAAATTTTGCAAGGTTATCGGGGTAAGCAAGGCGCAGACATTCCGGCTATTGTTGATCAGATTGCGAAAATCGCAAACTACGCCGAGACCCATAAAGATGTATTGATTGAGCTGGATGTCAATCCCTTGATGGCGTGCCATGACCGTGCCATTGCTGTTGATGCCTTGATAAGAATGCAAGCTGAAGGAAACTGATATGAGCGAACCTATCAAAACAAAAATCGATGGCCATGTTTTGGAGGTCACTCTTGATCGACCAAAAGCCAATGCTGTTGATTTGAAAACCAGCAAGATCATGGGCGACGTATTTGCCAATTTTCGTGATGATCCGAATTTGCGTGTTGCGATTTTAACCGCATCTGGTGAGAAGTTTTTTTGCCCCGGCTGGGATTTGAAAGCGGCAGCAGATGGCGATGCGGTAGATGGTGATTATGGTGTTGGTGGATTTGGCGGCATGCAGGAACTGCCCCATTTGAACAAGCCAATTATTTGCGCCGTAAACGGAATTTGCTGTGGTGGCGGATTGGAAATTGCATTGTCTACTGATATTATACTGGCTGCTGAACATGCGACATTTGCCTTGCCTGAAATTCGCTCTGGTACGGTGGCTGATGCCGCTTCCATCAAACTGCCGAAACGCATTCCCTATCATATTGCCATGGAATTATTGCTGACCGGGCGATGGCTCGACGCGGAAGAAGCGCATAAATGGGGATTTGTGAACGAGATTTTGCCAGCAGATCAATTGTTGACCCGTGCCCGCGAACTGGCGCAAATGATTGCGTCCGGTCCGCCTTTGGTGATGGCTGCAATCAAGGAAGTGGTGCGCGATGCGGAAGACAGTAAATTCCAGGATGCGATGAACCGTGTGACCAAGCGCCAATTGATAACTGTTGATACGCTTTATGGTAGCGATGACATGATGGAAGGCTTTAGGGCTTTTAGCGAGAAGCGCGATCCTCAGTGGAAGGGTAAATGAGCCAAGTTGAAGATCGGGCGCTTTTAGAGAAAATTTGGTGGGCAGGCGTTGAGCGTGTCCGCGGGTATCAATGTGTTGAATTGGCTCTGGCTGGTTCGCAGGATTTCATGCCAACCCATATCGCTGCAGTTGGGAAAGCAGCCTCATCAATGATTCGAGCAGCGCTTGATACATGCGGTAAAGACCTGCCAGCTCTGATGGTGACTAAATATGATCATTCCGGTGATGGTCTGGCATCTTACCCGCACCTAACAACAATAGAGTCAGCCCACCCTGTGCCTGATGAAAACAGTCTGATAGCCGGAAAAGCATTGATTGAGTTTGTCTCAAAGCTACCGAAGGAAGCGAGACTTTTGCTTTTGGTTTCTGGCGGCGCGTCAGCTTTGGTTGAGGCGTTGCATGATGAAATGTCGCTCGATGATTTGCAGCAGCTGAATAAAAAGATGTTGGCCGAAGGGTTGGACATTCATGCCATCAATAAAAAGCGCAAAGAAATTTCACAGATTAAAGCTGGGAAACTTTTGGGCAAATTTCGAGGCGTGCAAGCGCGGGTTTTTGCTATTTCTGACGTGGAGGGCGATAGCATTGAAGTGATCGGATCAGGTATCGGGCAATTGCCTGCTGTTGCGCTTTGCGATGATATGGAAACGCAGATTATCGCTTCCAATGCGATTGCGCGATTGGCTTGTGAACAGGCCACGCTTGATCGCGATATGGAAGGGATCGTCAACACTGAAAACCTTTATGGCGATGTGTTTGACGTCGCCAAAGCTTGTGCGGACACGGTTCTTCAAGGTGCGCCGGGGGTTTATATTTTCGGAGGTGAGCCAACGACGATCCTGCCCGACAATCCGGGTGAGGGCGGACGCAATAAGGCACTGGCCGTGGCCATGGCGAAAGAAATTTCGGGTGCTGATGGCATCTCAGTGCTGGTAGCGGGAACCGATGGCAGTGACGGGCCAACGGGTTCTGCCGGAGGATTTGTTACGGGTGAAAGCTGGCAACAAACCCAAGGCGGCGAAGAAGCGCTTGCCAAAGCTGACAGCGGTAATTGGCTGCGCCGTTCAGGCGGGCTGTTTGTCACCGGGCCGACAGGAACCAATGTGATGGATTTGATGGTGGTTTTGAAGCGGTGAGAAGTGGGGAATGTCGGCTAAGCGGACAAACCGGATGTTCGCTGCGTCTGCGCCAATGGCGGCTTCCCTCACATTGCATCTCTAAAGATAAGCCACGCGACCGGAGCCCATACCATATTGGAAAGTTCACTTAAAGCACGTGAAAGCGCCATCCATTCGCTGTACATATATTGTGAGTTCAATTCCATTGAGGACATAATTGCCAAACGGACCCACAGAAAATCACTTCCGCAATAGAGCGCTTTTTCTCAAGAAAAAACAGTAAGAGCCAGCTTGAAAACACGCTTCAACTCGTCTTGGGCCACGCCTTGCTGTTGGAGTTCCATCACAGTTGCGATCTGAGCATCAATGTACAGTGCTGCGGTCCGCGTAGGTATCTCGATTGCAAACTCCCTGTTTGATTTCGCCCGGTCTATCCACTGTTCAAGACCCATTAAGGTTTGATCGCCAAATTTATGCACACTCTCGCGGGTTCGCTTTCCAAGGGTATGTTTGCTACGGCACGTGGCAACCTGCAGGCAGCCAGCAGGCAGTCCGTGGGCCTTGCGATCCAAGAGAACAAAGTCAGTCAATTTCCTCAGTGCCTGATCAAAGGACAAATCATCGGTCAAGATATCTGCGAGCGGTGCCAAGATAGTCGACTGATACCTTTCCAAGGCGGCCTGTTTTAATCCGTCTTCGTTACCAAACTCCCGATAAACCCCCGGCTTGGAGACTCCTGCACGGCGGCAAATCTCGTCTATCGAAACACCTGTCAGTCCATCGGTCCAGTAACTTTCCACCGCAATCTCGAGCACATGCTCTCGTTGCAAAGTTCTTGGCCGACCGCGGGCTGGTTTGTCAGCGTTGTTGCTCATAAATAAGTACCTTACAGTATTTTAAGTTTGCAAGCACATTAAAATACGTAGCAGTATGATATTCTAAGAATGGTTTGATGACCTTGGGGTATATGTGCACCCCATCACGCTACGTAAACGAGCCAATCGAAGGAATAAAACCCATGGGACGCGCCTGGCCAATTCTGATCCTGCTTGGATTTTGTCAACTCTGCGCAAGCTGGGGTTCACTTGCCATAATCGCCGTACAGGTCGAAATGCGGTCCGGTTTGGGCATTACTGCCGAGGAAGTCGCGGCACTGGTTTGGGCCTTTTCCTTCTCGCTTGCGGTTGGTGCATTGGTCGCACAGGTTCTGATCGGCCATTGGGATCGCCGCGCGGTGTTGTTCGCCTCGCTGGCCTTGCTGGGGTGGGGCGGCTTGGCACTTGGATTTGCGCAAAACTGGGAACAGGCGATGGCCGCACGTGTTGCCATGGCTTTGGGGGCAGCCTCGGTCATGCCCACGGCCTCGGTGATTGCTGCGTCATTGGTAACAGATGCGCAGCGGCCTGCTGCGATGTCTGTGGTCTTTGGCGGGCTTACGGCGTCGCTGGTTGTGGCGCTGCCGATATCTAGTGCGGTAGCCGAATTTGCGGGTTGGCGTGCGGCTTGGTTCGTTGCAGCAGGAGCGGCCTTTGTCGCAGCGGTAGGCGTAGCAGTCGGCGTTCCGGGTGGCGTACGTGGCACGCGGGCTTCATTTTCGGCAATGTTGGGCGTCCTTTCTGATCGCGCCACCTCACTGACCATTGCCACCACACTTTTGCTGATCTGTGGCGGTTTCATCACTTACGCGATGATCGCGTTCTGGTTTGTCGAAGTAGGCGGCGCGCCACGCACGGCCCTCACGACGGCCCTGCTGGCAGCAGGTATCGCGTCGGTCATAGGCAATGCTTTCTCCTCACATTTGGTGCGCCTGCTTGGGCGAGATGGAACGATCCTTGGCGGTCTTGTGTTTACAGCCTTCTGTTTCCTGATCTTATGGGTTGCACCGCATTTTTACTGGCTGTCCTATCCGGCGTTCATCTTTTTTGGTGTCGGCTGGGCCCTTTGCCTTGCCCCCTTGCAGGCACGACTGATGGAAACAGCAGGTGCACGCGCGCAACTGGCCCTCGCGCTCAACGCTTCTGCGTTTTTTGGCGGACAAGGGTTGGGTGCGGCAGGCGGTGGCGCGGTGTACGAAGCTTATGGCCCTGTTGCTCTGCCCATTGCCTCAGTTGCTGTGCTTGTGGTGGCGACACTTCTATTTTTCATAGCCAAAGCCAGCCAACGCACTTCCTAGCATTCAGAAGCCCTGGACAATGTCCAAGAGATGAGGGGCTTCTGACAGGAGTTCAATTTTGTTTAGTGGGTCCGCAGCATTCGGTGTTCTGATTGGGACCTTTCAGCATTGCTTGCAAATATCGCCCTGATTTTCTTGGCAAATGCCAATGTCGCCTATGGGCGCTTTGCACCAGTTGGTGGGGTATGCAGCATCTTGCACAATGGGCTTATTCTGTTGAAAAAGTCCGAAGCTGGAAATCTACTGCGATTTTTTAGAATATTGTTTCGAAATGGGCGAGTTTAGGAAATTCAATTTCGCCAAAAGACATTGTCTGAAAACCGTTTCTAAAAATACCAGCTTTACGCCTTTTACGGCGACTTTTTCAACGGAATCGGCTCCAAGCAGACATTCAAAATCGCATTATACAATACATATTCAAACTCACCCAAAACTCTTTGCCAAAATCTCTTCTAACGCTTTTTGATCTTCAACCGTAAACGCATCCAGCGTATCCGAGTCTATATCCAAGACTGCAATCAGATTTCCATTCTGCCAGACCGGTAAAACGACTTCGGATTGGGTGGTTGATGAGCAGGCGATGTGATCGGCAATAGCGTTTACATCGGGAACAAGCTGTGTTTTTTCTGTGCGGGCTGCCGCGCCGCAAACGCCTTTGGAAAAGGGGATCACCAGACAGCCATGCCCCCCTTGATAGGGGCCGATCTTCAACAGTTCAGGGCTTATAACGCGGTAAAAGCCAACCCAGTCGAAATGATCAAAATGGTGAAATAGTTCGCATGCGATGGTGGCCATTTTTGAGATCGTATCATCTTCACCTTCAATGAGGGCTGCGATGATTTTTGAAACATCGCTCCATTGTTCTGCAGCAATAGTTGGTTTTGGACGATCAAGCATGGTTAAGGTTTTCAATGGCCGCTTCCATGGCAAAGCGATATCCTGAAATGCCAAATCCGCAGATCACGCCTTTGGCAATCGCGCTCACAAAGGAATGGTGTCTGAAGGTTTCACGCGCATGGATGTTGGAAATATGCACTTCCCAAACGGGCAGTTCCACACTGGAAAACGCATCGCGGATGGCTATGGAAGTGTGGGAATAAGCACCTGGATTAATGATGATGGCGTGGTGCTTGCCCTTGGCAGCCTGAATGGCGTCAACAATTTTGCCTTCATGATTGCTTTGAAAGCAAGTTGCTGTTGCGCCCAGTGATTTGGCTTTGTCTGTGCATAACTGTTCAACATCAGCCAGCGTCTGGGAGCCGTAGACCTCAGGCTGGCGTGTGCCAAGCATGTTCAGGTTCGGGCCGTTTATTACTAGAATAGATAAGGTCATTGTTCTGTTCCTGTTTGGATTTTTCCTATCAGTATTTGGCGGTTTTAAAAAGCTTTTCGTTTTAAACGCGTTTGGTGTTCGCCCTTTTGTGCGAGAACTTATCCCCGTGGTTAAAACTCTTGCCATGATGCGCTGAACAAGGAGCGCGAACATGCTGAGTGAAGATAACCGAAATGAAATCATTAAATTGGCCAAGGAAAAGGGGATTCCTGCGGCGGCCTTGCTTGCCGTTTGTGATGTTGAAAGCGGCGGCAAAGTGTTTTCCAAGGTGAAGGGGCGAGACGAACCGCTTATTCGCTTTGAAGGGCATTATTTTTATAGATTGCTGGGAGCTGCGAAGCGAAATAATGCGGTTGTTCAAGGTCTTGCATCGCGCAAAGCAGGGGGCGTTAAAAACCCAAGAACCCAAGCAGGTCGCTGGAACTTATTAGCCCGCGCATCTGAAATTGATCGGGATGCTGCTTTGCAATCTTGTTCTTGGGGCATTGGTCAGGTGATGGGTGCTCATTGGCGTTGGTTGGACTATGCCAGTGTTGATGCGATGGTTGTCGAGGTGCGTTCCGGCGTTACAGGGCAAGTTCAACTAATGCTAAAGTTCATCGAAAAGGCTGGTTTGATCAGTGCTATTCGCAATAAGGATTGGCGTGTTTTTGCGCGGGGATATAACGGCCCTTCATACGCAAAAAATGACTATGACCGAAAACTTGCCAAAGCGTTTGACCGCTACAATCAATTGCTTGGGAATAAGCCAGCTAGAAGGCGCGCCAACAAAAACGGGCTGGTCATGCTTCAATACGGAGATCGAGGCGATCTTGTGCGCGATCTACAAATGAAACTGCAAGCATATGGTGTTGCAATTGCCGTTGATGGTGATTTCGGACCCGTTACCAAACGTGCTGTTACGGTATTTCAACGTAATAATGGATTGTTGATTGATGGTATCGCAGGGCCGCAGACATTTTTAGCCTTGGAGCGGGTTACCAAAGGGATATAAATTTAATCGATTTAACTTGATTGGATTTCTGATTTTGATAAACAGCGGTCATGAACAAAAATGAGATCTTAGAAAAAACCATGCTTGCAGCCCCGGTTATTCCGGTGGTGGTAATCAATGATGTTAAAAAGGCAATTGGTCTAGCGAAAGCTTTAGTTGCTGGCGGACTTCCTGCTATCGAAATTACACTTCGCACGCCGAACGCATTGGATTGCATTCGCGCTGTGGCCCAAGAAGTTGAAGGTGCAATTGCTGGCGCTGGAACAGTCTTGGATATTGCTCAGATGAAGGCTGTTGAAGCAGCTGGAGCCAAGTTTATGGTCTCTCCTGGAACTGCGCCAAAACTGTTGGATGCAGCGGATGACAGCCCTGTGGCTTTGTTACCGGGCGCGGCAACTGCATCGGAAATGATGCAGCTGGGCGAACGCGGCTACACCTATTTGAAATTCTTTCCTGCGGAAGCTGCAGGCGGCGCAAATTATTTGAAATCCATTTCTTCGCCTTTGCCTCAGTTTAAAATCTGCCCGACAGGCGGCGTCAGCCTTTCCAATGCAGCTCATTATTTGGCGCTTCCAAATGTACTTTGTGTTGGTGGCTCTTGGGTTGCTCCGGGCGGTCTCATTGAAAATGAGTATTGGTCTGAAATTACCAAATTAGCCAAAGAAGCTGCACAACTGGCGCGATGAGTATCCTCGAAGTTACTGCGGAAGACGATCGGTTGAAAGCGTGCCAAGAGCAGTATTTCAAAGAAATAAGCATCCGTTTCAATCAAGTTTTTGACCCCTATGCAGGGGAAGGTAATGCGATGGATAAAGCGCGCCAATGGCATGTTGTAAGCCTTGATGACGGTAATGCGATTGGTTGCGGCAGTTTGCGCGATCTTGGCAAGGGCATTGCTGAGGTAAAAAGAGTCTGGATTTCAAAAGATGCAAGGGGCCAAGGCCTGGCCAAAGCGATTATGGATTGGCTGGAGGATAAAGCTGGAGCTGAGGGCTTTTCAGCGATTCGGCTGGATACCAATCGAACACTCAATGAAGCGCAAGTAATGTATCGCAAACGGGGATATCAAGAGATCAATCGCTACAACGATAATCCTTTCGCGCATCATTTTTTTGAGAAAATCATAGGATAACTATTTCTCCAGAAAAGTCTTGATACGTCCGATTGCACGTTCGATGTTTTCTTCCGAATTAGCATAAGATAGGCGAATATATCCCTCGCCTAAAATTCCAAAATCTGGTCCGCCGATGGTGGCAACGCCGCTTTCTTCTAGCAATGCAGTTGCAAGATTTTTCGCTTTCCATCCGGTTTTGTTGATATTTGGAAAAGCGTAAAAGGCGCCTTTAGGGGTGGCGCAGGAAAGGTTCTCGATAGCGTTGATTTGCTCGATAACCAATTTTCTGCGGCGGTCGAAAGCAGCCATCATTTTGGTTACATCATCTTGCGGCCCGTCGATGGCTGCTATGCCAGCGAACTGACTTGGCGCATTCACGCATGACCAGCAATTGACGGCAAGTTTACGGACTTTGTCATAGAGTTGGTCAGGCCAAATCGACCATCCCATGCGCCATCCGGTCATCGACCATGTTTTTGACCAACCATTGAGAAGGATCAGGCGGTTACGAATTTCGGGAAAGGTCAGCAAGGATACATGCTCTTCGCCGTCATAGGTCATCACATCGTATATTTCATCTGACATGAGCGCGACATTTGGCCATTTCTCAAGGCCTTTCACCAGCTTTTCAATTTCACTGCGCGGGGTAACGCCGCCTGTCGGGTTAGCTGGTGAGTTGATAATCAACAGACGCGTTTTCTCATTGATAAGCGCCAGTGTTTCTTCTGCAGAAAAGGCAAATGCATTGGCTTCGCGAATGGGAACGGGGATTGGTTTGGCACCTGTGAACTCAATCATGGAGCGATAGATCGGAAAGCCTGGATCAGGATATAGAATTTCTGCACCTGGCTCCCCGAACATTAAAATGGCGGCAAACATTGTCACCTTGCCGCCGGGCATGATCATGATGTTTTCAGGAGAAACTTCCAAGCCAGTTGTGCTTAGCATCCGGCGCGCGACAGCTTCACGACATTCAACAAGCCCTGTTGCAGGTGTGTAGCCATGATGGCCGTCACGCAGAGCTTTGATTGCTGCTTCAACGATATGCTCGGGTGTTTTGAAATCTGGCTGGCCAATACCAAGATTGATGATGTCTTTGCCTTCGCTGGCAAGTTTGGTTGCGCGGGCCAAAACAGCAAATGCGTTTTCTTCGCCTATCCGGTCAAAATTGCTGATTGTGTGAAGCATATCTGGTCCTTGCATATATTCTTTTCTGGTATTGGTTTATGGGAAGAAATTAGTGTGTTTTGCAAGTGTTGTTATTGAAATTGGGATGAATAATGTCTGATTTATCAAACTGGAATGGATGTCCAAAACCTGATGGTAGAATGCTTGAAGGCCGTTTTGTGCGCTTGGAAAAACTAAGCGCTGCAAAGCATGGGGACGCACTTTTTGGTGCCTCGCGAATGGAAGATGCGGATGCAAGGTTTCGTTGGCTTTTCGAATATCCAGCAGATTCCAGAGAAGAATTTCAAATTTGGATGGAAAAAGTTGAAGCCAGCGAGAATCCGTTTTTCTACACTGTAATTGATAAAAAGAGCGGCAAGGCAGCAGGGCGCCAAACTCTAATGCGGATTGATCCTGCCTATGGTGTAATTGAGATCGGAAATATTTTCTGGAGCTCAATAATTTCGCAAACACCCGCAACCACCGAAGCATTTTACCTCTTTGCGAAACATATCTTTGAAGATCTTGGCTATCGGCGTTTTGAGTGGAAATGCAATAATCTAAATGAACCGTCAAAATCTGCAGCGCTTAGATATGGTATGAAAGCGGAGGGCGTTTTTCGTCAACATATGATTCAAAAAGGGAAAAACCGCGATACGGCTTGGTTCTCAATGCTCGATGGTGAATGGCTTGTTTCCAAGGCGGCTTTTGAGGCTTGGCTTCATCCTGAGAATTTTGATGCACAAGGGCGGCAAATAGGAAAATTGGCTGCCATCAGAAACGACCTGCAAAAAACGTAAAACGCTTTTCGATTTTACCAGTTTATTTTGGAAATTGTTTGGAATTGCTGGATTCGCGAATGCGCAGTTCCGGCAGGATCAGCCTGTCTTCTTCGAGGTCTTTCTCCCCGGCCAATATTCGCACCATAGCGCGTGCTGCCAGTTTTCCAGCTTCCTGCTGGCCGTTCCAAACGGTCGTTAAGGTAGGGGCAGAAATTTCTGCTTCGGCAATATCGTCATAACCAGTTACAGCGACATCTTTTCCAGGTTCCAAGCCCAGTGAACGCAAACCACTCATAGCACCAATTGCAAGAAGATCGTTGAAACAAACAATCGCTGTTGCGCAATACTTGTTTTTTGCAAAAAGTGTCCGAACGCTATCATAACCTGCTTTACGGGTTCGTTCAGTTCCGGTTTGAAGTGCAGGATCGGCTTCTATGCCAGCCTGTTCCAAAGCAGCCAGATATCCTTCGCGACGGTCATGGCCTGTTGATGTATCGCGTTTGCCGCCAATAAAAGCAATTTTACGATGGCCCAGCTCGATCAGGTGGCGGGTCACCATATAGCTGCCTTTTTTATCATCGCCCCGAAAGACAGGTACTCTAGCGCCTTGAACCCATCGGGCCACCATAACCACTGGCAAGCCTGTACCTTCAATGGCTTTGATGTCTTCAGCCGTTGTTCCAATTGCAGGGGACAAAATCACGCCATCGGCGCCGAATTGCAAAAGGGTATCGAGAAAATTCTTTTGGGCTATTTGTTCATCACGATGATTGCAAAGAAAGAAAGTTTGGCGATTTAGCCCTAACTCATCTTCGATGCCCAGTAGGATTTCAGCAAAGAAGGGGTTCATGATGTCAGGGACCAAAACTCCTACGATGCCCGATCTGGAGGTGCGCAAACTCGCGGCACGTCGGTTATAGATATAACCTGAATTCGCTGTTGCTTCTTTGATCTTTTCTTTTGTCGCATCCGCTACAAGCGGACTATCGCGCAATGCAAGAGACACAGTGGCCGTTGAGACGCCCAATTGCTCTGCTATTGTTGAAAGCGTAACTTTGCCAGCCAAACGTAAAGTTCTCCCCGAAAATCCCTTGCCTCATTTTGCTCATAGCGAAAATTATCGCAAGGATAAAGGTGAAAGGAGGGGCCGGTTGAAAAGGTTATGGGCAGAAATTTGCCGGTTATTTGCTTTTCTTCGACTTTTTTTCAGTTTTCTTATTGGCGTTTTTGATGGATTTATCTTTGGATTTCTTTTTACCCGCCTTTTTGGGCTTTTTTCCAGCGGAAGCAGGATCGCCTTCAAGGCGGTCAAAAAACTTGAAAGCTTTTTCGGTCTCTTTTGATTTTACGTTTTCCAAAAGCTTGGCATCTAACGCGTTATAGGTCTCCATAATTTCTTGCGCGAGCGTGATACCTTTTTCGGTCAAAAAGGCGTGGTTTTGTCTGCTGTCTATGCGCGATGGTTCGCGGCGAACTAGATTGGAAGCCTCCATCTTAACGGCAATTTTTGTTGTCGAAGACGGGGTTATTTCGAGTGCTTCGGCAAGTGCGCCCATGGTAATGCCTTCGGCCGTTCCGATTGCCAGCAGAAAATCATCATAGCCTGGCAGCAATCCTTTTGAGGCAAGAAATTCAGTTCGCTCGGTTTGAATTTGTTTGGCTAATTTCAAAATACGCGATGAAAACGAAGGAACTGCATTTTCAACTGGAGCTGGCGTTTGAGACATATTTGTTTCCATCTGGTTTGTCTGGCGTTTGCAAATCACATTGTTTAGATTATTCAAATGCTAATCAAGGTTAGTGTCGGTCTTATGTTGGGTTTTGCCAAAATCATTTCACTGGGAAAATTGTTTGCATATAAACATGACTGAATTATTTCAGTCGCAATGCGTTGGCTTCTAGCGTGAAATTTGGAAAATACGACGGTTCAAGGATAAATCATGCAAGAAAAACGTGTCTGGCTAAAAAATCCACTGGCAATCCTCGCTGACCAAGCCAAAGGCGGCTTGGTCGTCTGTGGCAGTAAGATCGTTGAATTGGTTGGCGATGGTCAAAAGCCCTCGAACATTTCTGAAACGATAGATTGTTCTGCGCTGGTTATACTTCCCGGTTTGATCAATACACACCATCATTTTTATCAAACGCTCACCCGTGCCCATCCTGATGCTATTAACAAGGAATTATTTGATTGGCTGAAATCGCTTTATCCAATTTGGGGACGTGCGGTTAATCCAGAGAGCTTTCGACTGGCAACACGGCTTGCCCTGACAGAACTCCTGATGTCTGGCTGCACGACTGGGTCTGACCATCATTATGTTTATCCGGGCGGGTTGGAAAACGCGATGGATATTCAAGTGGAAGAGGCCGAGCGGTTGGGTATGCGGATAACCCTTAATCGAGGCTCGATGGACTTGTCGGAGAAAGATGGTGGTTTGCCGCCCGATAGCGTTGTGCAAACAACCGATGCAATTTTGCGCGATTGCGAACGGGTCATCAAAGCCTACCATCGGCCTGAGGAGGGGGCTTTCACCCAAGTTGCTTTGGCGCCATGTTCGCCGTTTTCAGTAACGACAGAGTTGATGAAACAAACTGCGGAGATGGCAAAAAGCTGCAATTGCCGACTGCACACCCATTTGGGTGAAACCCATGATGAAGATGCTTTTTGCATCGAAAAATTCAAATGTCGCCCTGTTGATTATCTGGAAGAAAACGGCTGGATGAATGGTCGTACGTGGCTTGCTCATGGAATTCATTTCAATGATGATGAAATTAAGCGGCTGGGCGCAGCAAAGGTTGGGGTATGCCATTGTCCCACATCCAATATGGTTTTAGCATCTGGCATGTGTCGGACAAAAGAGCTGGAAGCGGCTGGGTCGCCTGTCGGGTTGGGCGTGGATGGTTCGGCTTCCAATGACAGTTCGAATTTGATGGAAGGGGTTCGTCACGCTTTGATGATTAACCGTTTGCAATATGGCTCTGCCGCCATCACCCATCATGACGCTTTTCGTTGGGCTACTGAAGGATCGGCCGCTTGCTTAGGCCGCCAAGATATCGGGAAATTGGAAGTGGGCAGGCAGGCTGATATTGCGTTTTACAAACTCGATGAGTTGCGCTTTTCAGGGGCAGGCGATGCTTTGGCGGCATTGGTTTTATGTGGGGCACATCGGGCAGACAAGGTTATGATTGGTGGCAAATGGCAAGTAGAAGATAGTTTGCCGTTGGGCGTTGATATCTTGAAGTTACGCCACGAGCACGGTGCCATTGCCCGCAAATTTGCTGGTGCGGTTAGCTAAGATGGCAAATTTGAAAGCTACAGGAAATGAATTGCCCAATCGCGACTTTTCGCGAATGGACCTATCAAAGGTACGCCAGCTAGATACAGCCAGCTGGATTGGTGTCCTGCCTTTGGGCGCGACAGAGCAACACGGACCTCATCTACCCTTAGAAACTGACACGCTGATTGCTAATGGCGTTGTCGAGCGTCTTAAGTCTGCTTTACCACAAGAACTAGCCGTTAGTTTCTTAAAGACAGAGCCTGTAGGCTACTCGCCGGAACATCTTGATTATGCAGGAACGAAATCGCTCACCTATCAAGAAGCTATCGAGCGCTGGATTTCTATTGGTGAAAATCTCAATTCATTGGGTATTCGAAAACTGGTTCTTCTCAATGCCCATGGGGGAAATTCTCCAATGATGACCATTGTTGCAACAGAATTGCGGGTTCGCTTTAGCATGCTTTGTGTAGTTACGAGTTGGACTCGCATTGGACGGCCCAAGGGTGTCATTGATGAAAGCAAGGCTTCGATAGATATTCACGGGGGCGATATTGAAACCTCGGTGATGCTGGCATTGCACCCAGACAAAGTGAAGATGAGCAAGGCTGCAGATTTTGGTTCTGAGCAGACAAGACTTTTGCAAGAGAATACTTATCTACATGCTTATGGCCGCCATGCTTTTGGATGGAAAATGCAGGATCTGAATCCCATTGGCGTTACAGGCGATGCGAAAGCCGCTTCAGCTGAAAAAGGCGAGAAACTTTTAGAATATTCTGTGAAGGGGTTGATCCAGTTGTTTGCAGAAGTGGATCGCTTTGACGTGTCGGTTTTTGACAGGTCTATATGAAGTTGCATTTTTTGTGCTCGATGGGTGCAATTGACGATGAGCGCGCATATATGGTTTTGAATAATAAGCGGAATGTTCCGCAGAAAAATTGGCTTCATTGAAACACAATGAGTTCCAGAGAATTATAAGGCATTGAGATGAGCGAAGCGATAGATAATGGGGATGTTGTGAAGCAGATCCCCGTAACAGTTTTAACAGGTTATCTGGGTGCTGGTAAAACGACCCTTTTGAACCGTATTCTGACAGAAGATCACGGACGTAAATATGCGGTTATTGTCAATGAATTTGGCGAGATCGGCATCGACAATGATCTAATTGTTGAGACAGACGAAGAAATTTATGAAATGAACAATGGTTGCATTTGCTGTACGGTTCGCGGCGATCTGATCCGTGTTGTTCAAAACTTAATGAAAAGACCTGGTCGTTTTGATGCGATGATTGTCGAGACAACGGGGCTTGCTGATCCTGCGCCTGTGGCACAAACCTTTTTTATGGATGACGATGTACGCGCCAAGTCGCGTCTCGATTCTGTGGTGGCTTTGGCAGATGCAAAACATTTGCTGCTGCGTCTAAAAGATAGCCCTGAAGCTGAAGACCAAATTGCCTTTGCAGATGTGGTTTTGCTCAATAAGACTGATTTGGTGGATGCGGAAGAGCTTGCCCATGTGGAGGCAGTTATTCGCCAGATCAATCCAGCGGCGCGTGTTTTCAAAACATCAAGAGCCAATGTTGATTTGAAGGAAATTCTTGAGCAGGGAAAATTTGATCTGGCTCGAACCATAGAGAATGATCCGCATTTTCTAGACATGGATGACAGCCACGAGTGCGGCCCAGATTGCGATCGCGACCATCATCATCACGAGGGTCATGCTCACGATCATGGTCATCAGCACACTGATGAATGCGCGCCAGATTGTGGCCATGAAAACAAGCATGATCATTCTGGGCATAAAGGCCTGGACGCCAAAGTTCACGATACAACAATTGGAACTGTTTCTCTTTCTGGTGGAGAAATGAATTCAGAATTGTTCTTTCCATGGATACAGAAAATCACCCAGATGGATGGACCAGATATTTTACGGCTTAAAGGCATTATTGCTTTTAGTGATGATCCGGACCGCTATGTAGTCCAAGGTATTCATATGATCATCGAGGGTGATCATCAGCGTCCTTGGAAAGAAGACGAGAAGCGCCAGAGCCGGCTTGTCTTTATTGGGCGTAATCTTGATCGCGAAAAACTGGAGCGGACATTTGCCGCCTGTACGGCAAAGTAGTCATGCCTTCTATTGCTCCGCTGGATAGTGCTGAAACTGAGTTTGGTCATGTTGAATGGGCTGGATTCATCAATGATGTGCCAATATTCGCTTCCGTTGAAGGCCAATGCCATTTGCTGTTGGATCGTCATGTGGTTGTGCCAGTCCATATAGGGTTATTGGCAGCAGAGCCTGCATTTGATTGTCGGTCGCTCATAACCTCTGGGGAAGATGGCAAGGTTTGCCGACTTACCAGCGATGGCGTCGTTGAAGTTCTATCAGAACAAAAAGGCTGGTGGATCGATAAGATTGCCTGTGGTCCATCCGGTGTGATTGGATATGGCACTGGCAAAAAGGGTGTTGTTCGACTGGGCGATGGAACAAAAAAGCCGTTTACGTGTGAGCGCTCTATCGAGGGACTTGCTTTTGCACCAAAAGGCATGCGCCTTGCTATCGCGCGGTATAATGGCGTTGATCTCAACTGGTTTAATACCGGAAATGCGCCCCAGTTTTTGGAGTGGAAAGGCGCTCATAACGATGTGATTTTTTCACCTGATGGGAAATATGTGGTGTCCTCCATGCAGCAAAATGCGCTGCACGGTTGGCGGCTTCAAGACAGCAAGCATATGCGTATGACAGGGTATCCAGCCAAGGTAAAATCGCTTTCATTTTCAGCAAAAGGAAAATGGCTGGCTTCTTCAGGCGCGCCTGCTGCAATCGTGTGGCCGTTTTCTGGAAAAGATGGACCGATGGGCAAATCACCCAAGGAACTTGGCGGCATGGGTGGTGGCTTGATGGTAACGCATGTTGTCTGCCATCCTGAGGAAGAGGTTGTTGCTATTGGGTATTCTGATGGCATGGTGATGGCGGTGCGTATTGAAGATGGCAAGGAAGCCATTTTGAAGCGTGCTGGAAAGGGAGCAATATCCTCCCTAGGTTGGGATAAGAGTGGAACCAGAATTGCTTATGGATCACAAGCAGGCGAAGCTGGAATTATTGATTTGAAAGGCTAAAGTCCTTTTAGATTGGGATGCAATGGGAGACGCATTTGGATACGATCACCAGAATGAAAGCGTTCATTGAAGTGGTGGAAAGCGGAAGCTATTCAGCTGCAGCGCGCAAGATTGGGCGGTCAAAAGCATTGTTGTCCAAATATGTGCGTGAGTTGGAAGATGAACTTGGTACTTTGTTGATCAACCGGACGACGCGGCAATTGTCTCTCACTGAAGCTGGGCAAACTTATCTTCTTGCGGCTGAAGACATTATCGAGCGGTTGGACCAGGTTAAGGAAAGCGTGCGGCAGTCCGGATCTGATGTGTCTGGCACGCTTAGAGTGTCTGCTCCCAGGTCCCTTGGCAGTTCTGAGGCTATGTTGCCCTTAATTGAATTTGCCAAAGCCTATCCGGAAATCAAATTGGATGTTGATTTGGATGATCGCGTGGTTGATTTGGTTGAAGAACGGTTTGACGTTGCAATACGTGGCGGCGTTTTGAGCGATTCAACTTTGATTGCCCGAAAACTGATTTCTAATAGGCTCATGTTTTGCGCGTCTCCGGCATTCCTGAAAAAATATGGCGTGCCCAAAGAGCCAAAAGATATTGCAATACTTCCGAACATTATTGATACGAATTGGCGCGGGCGCAACAATTGGCCATTTGTTGATAAGGATGGAAAAGCATTTACCCAAAATGTGCTTTCAATTTTGGAGGCTAATGATCCTGAGGTCTGCAAACGCGCCGCATTGAACGGTTTGGGTGTCACCATGGTTCCTGAATTTTGTGTGCACAAAGAACTTGCAGATGGTTCTTTGGTTTCTATTTTGAATGATTATATTCCAGAAGGTAATGCTTTTTATGCGGTCTATGCCCAGCGAAGACATGTTTCTGCCAAAGTGCGTGTGTTTGTGGATTTCATGGCGGATTGGTTCAAGAACAAGAAATAGGATGCAAGTTTCAATGACTGTAAAGCGCTCCATCCTTAAATGCGGCAGGCCCTTGCTGGCAATCGGCGCAGGTTTGTTGTTCAGCATGGCAATGAGCGAGCAATCCCATGCCCATCCGCATGTTTTTATTGAGGCCAATCTTGAGGTCGTTCTTGACGCAAATGGCAATGCTACCGATATTCGCCATGTCTGGCGGTTTGATGAATTTTTTAGCTCCTCTTTGGTTTTGGATTTTGATGAAAACGGAAGTGGTGTCCTAGAACAGGACGAGTTGGATATGATTGCCAAAGAGACCAAGATTTCCATTGCTGAGTATAATTTTTTTACGGAAATTAAAAATGGTGATGAGATTGTTGAGTTTGAGACACCCGAGCCTTACTTTGTCGACTTTGAAAATAACCAGATGATCATGGTCATGTCTATCAAGCTGCGGGAACCAAGCTCTATGTCTAGTGGCGGTTTCAAAGTAGCGGTCTCTGACCCGACCTATTATGTGGCAATGGAATTGAGGGATACGGGTAGCGTTACCGTTAGTGGTAATGGCAAGGGATGCTCGTCTGAGATTTACCGCCCTGATTTTGATGCGCTTTATGAAAAAGATGCCGAGCGTATGGCAAAGTTATTTGATGCAGGGCCAGAGGATGAAGTTGAGGCGAGTGATGAATATCTGACTTGGGTTCATTTTTCATGCAAACAGTGATTTCTAATTATTTTCGAATTTTTGTTTTCGGCTTTCTGCTGCTTATTGCTTTGGCAGTTTCTGCCCATGCGCAAAACTCGCTGGGCATTGGTGTGTCGGAGCAGGGCATTAAGCCAGAAGGAATTTTTGCTCCAATTCTGTTTTGGATCCAACAACAGCAAAAAGAGTTTTATCGCGGTTTAACCGGAGCGCTAAAACTGATCCGCTCAGGCGAGGGCGGCGCTTGGGTGCTTGTTGGTCTTAGTTTCACCTATGGCGTTTTGCATGCGGCTGGTCCCGGGCATGGCAAGGCGGTTATTTCGTCTTACATGTTAGCCAATGAGGTGCAGCTTCGCCGAGGGATCATTTTGTCTTTTGCCTCGGCAGCGCTGCAAGGTCTTGTTGCCGTTGTCGGTATAGGATCGTTGATTTTCTTCCTGCGGGAAATGGGTCTTAAGCAAGCAGTATTTACCCATTGGATGGAAGTGGCCAGTTATGCTGGGGTCACTTTGTTGGGTCTATGGCTATTATATCGAAAGATTTTTGGCGGCACTGGCAAGCATTCGCACAAGGATCATTCTGGACATAATCATGACCACCATCATCACAGCCATGACGAAGTCTGTGCAGATTGCGGGCATTCCCATGCGCCTGATCCCAAGAATCTCGATGGTGATTTGAGTTTGAAGGAAGCATGGTCTGCGGTTTTGGCCGTTGGCTTGCGCCCGTGCACTGGGGCTATCGTGGTTTTGACATTTGCATTCTTGAATGGACTCTACTTCGCCGGCATAGCTTCGGTATTTGCTATGGCTCTTGGAACGGGAATCACCGTCGCTACCATTGCCTCGCTCGCTGTTGGTGCAAAGCAGTTTGCTCTGCGCTTTTCTGGAACTGGAATTATGAGTGGCGGTGTTGCGCGTATTATTGAAATTACAGGGGCTGGATTCGTGTTCTTAATCGGCGCAACCTTACTTGCTGCAAGCCTTATATAATTCAATATAAACACATCAAAAAAACCAATAAGCTGTTTGGAAAGATCGGTCAAAAACGACATTTTTTTAGTGTTCGTTTCGCATTGCGATAACTTGGCACTTGCACCTGTTGTCAATTTGTACTGTATTGCATGGTACCGAGCCAGTTTGGGAGGACTGCGGTCGCTCAGGCTCGATAGGATTATTTCCGCTCGTAAAAAATGTTCCAGGAGGAGTTATAATGGATCGTCGTTCGTTTATTAAAAAAGCCGGCCTTATTGGTGGTGCAGCAGCTGCATCAACCACATTGGCTGCACCAGCTGTTGCTCAGGCAAAAAAAGAGATGGTTATTGTCTCTACATGGCCTCGTGACTTTCCGGGTCTAGGTATTTCAGCTCAAAGATTGGCCGACAATATTACTAAATTGTCAGATGGCGCGATTACTACACAGTATTTTGCAGCCGGCGAACGTGTTGGTGCGTTTGACTCGTTTGATGAAGTTGCTTCAGGCAATTCACAAGCTTATATCGCCGCTGACTATTATTGGGGCGGTAAGCACCCAGGCTATAACTACTTCACATCAGTTCCATTTGGCATGAGCACTCCAGAGTGGAATGCTTGGATCAAATTTGGCGGTGGTCAGGCCCTTTGGGACGAACTATCAGGTGAATTTGGTTTGAAAGCCTTTGCTTGCGGTTCAACAGGAACACAGGCCGGTGGTTGGTTCAACAAAGAGATTAACTCAGCTGACGACTTCAAAGGTCTGAAAATGCGTATTCCGGGCCTTGGTGGTCAGGTGCTTACGAAGCTTGGTGCTTCAACTGTTTCGCTTCCAGGCGGCCAGATTTATGAAAATCTTGTTTCTGGCGCTATCGACGCGACAGAATGGGTTGGTCCTTATAATGACTACTTCATGAAGTTTTTTGAGGCAGCTAAGTATTACTACACAGCTGGTATGCATGAGCCAGGTGGTGGTCTTGCATTTGGTATGAACAAGTCTTGGTTCGAAGGTCTTAACGACTGGGAAAAAGCTGTTATCGAAGCTGCTTGTATGCAAGAGCATGCGGCATCTCACGAAGAAGCGATTGCCAAGAACGGTGAATACCTCGCTAAACTCGTCAATGAAAACGGCGTTCAAGTGCGCAACTTCAATGATGATGTATGGGATTCATTCGGTGGTGCAGCTGAAGAAGTGTTCGCGGAAGTTCGCGCGCATTCTCCACTTGCAGAGAAAATCGATACTGAATTCCAGGCTAAGTTGCGTGAATATGGTGGCATGCTCGGCAAGTTCGAGACATCATTCGTCAACCAGCGTAACCGGGTTCTCGGTCTCGTATAATCTTTTATTGACATTACTGGAAAACGGGGCTTTTGCCCCGTTTTCTAAATTTGGATCCCAAAAGAGAATAGGGTATTTGACGTTCCCTATTCCCTTTTGTGATCGGAGTGTTTGCCTTCAATCGGCGGTGAATATCTATTTTGATAGTGCTTGCCTAGTCGAATAAACGTTCTGAATTTTCTAGTTTGGGTGAGGACAGGGCTGATAATCCATGGAAAACGAACAAGACATACAGGCTGTTGCAAAGACAATTTCTCGTGAGGGACCAGCGGCGCCGGGAGCGCGAATGTTCGGCTGGGGAATGCTTGGTGTACTTGCGGCATTCTTGATCAATAATGTTCTAAATATTGGATATGGTGTTCCAGGCCTATCAGCGCTTTTTGCAGGTGGTGCAGGAGCTTCGGCGTATTTCACGTTGTTGGTTTATGCGGCAGCAATTGCCATCGGCATAGTTTATGTTACGCGAACACCTGGGCAATCCCTGCGCTGGGATGCAGATAAGATCCACAGGTTTAATGTTTGTTTTATCCGTGGCTGCTTTTGGGCTGTCCTTTTTGTTGGCGTTGTTGATGCAGTCATTGCCTTAATGCGCATTGAAAATTTACTTGGAACGTTTTTTGGCGCATCCATGGTAACTGATCTAGGGCGTGTTCAATTTGTTGGCCCGTATATCCATATTCCATTGGTGATTTTAGGATTTGTTGTCGCATTATTTACCCGGACCTTAGGGTTCACTTGGCTTGCCTTGTTGATTGTGACGGCCGAATTGGGAATTGTTATTTCTCGATTTGTATTTTCCTACGAACAAGCATTGATGGCTGATTTGGTACGCTACTGGTACGCAGCTTTGTTCCTCTTTGCTTCTGCCTATACACTATATGATGAAGGTCATGTGCGGGTGGACGTGCTTTACGCTTCATTTGGCAGAACCAGAAAAGGGTTTTTCAATTCTATCGGCACAATCGCTCTTGGCATGACCACTTGCTGGGTAATTCTCGCAATTGGATTTGCCGGGAAGCAATCGATTATCAATAGTCCTGTTATGAATTTTGAAATCACCCAATCGGGCACTACTGGACTATTTGTTAAATATCAGATGGCAGCCTTCTTGGGCATTTTTGCGATTTCGATGTTAATACAGTTCGTGAGTTATTTCTTCGAATCGATTGCAGACTACCGTGATGAGCCGGGCCACCGCGAAGTTGTAGCGGTTTCTCACTAATTTTTTAAGAAGGGTTGGGGACGGAAAATGGAACTCTATTTTCTTTTATTGCTAGTTGGATTGATGGCAGCCGCCTTGGGCTCTGGTTACCCAGTTGCCTTTGCGCTGCCTGGCTCGGCGATCATTACGATCGGCCTAGCTGCCGCAACAGGCTATTTATTCACTGGCAATCCCGATGCCTTCTTCCACTCTGGCGGACCGCAACAATGGCTGTCTGCGGGGGTTACCAATCTTCGTGGGGTTTACTGGGAGGTTGAACGAGACACGCTGATTGCGATCCCGCTCTTTATTTTCATGGGCATTATGCTTCAGCGCTCCAAAATTGCTGAAGATCTTTTGGTTACCATGGCTCAATTGTTTGGCCCTGTTCCTGGTGGTCTAGGTATCTCTGTTGTGTTTGTGGGTGCATTGCTTGCAGCTACCACTGGTATCGTTGGTGCCACAGTGGTTGCGATGGGTCTGATTTCATTGCCGGCCATGTTGCGCAATAATTATTCGCCTTCATTGGCAACAGGTACAATCGCGGCATCTGGTACGCTTGGTCAAATCATTCCGCCTTCGATCGTTTTGATTATTTTGGCGGATCAGCTGGCTTCAGCGACAGACCAAGCCGGCACAATGCGTAAGGCATTATATACTGAATCAACAGGCGAATTGACCTTGCCGTCAGCGTTCAGTGTTACCTCGACCAGTGCTGGTGAGATGTTCCTTGGTGCGTTTGTGCCGGGTATATTGTTGGTACTTCTATATATGGCGTATATTTTGGTGTTTGCTATTTTGCGGCCGAAATCAGCACCTGCTGTTCGTTTTGAAGGCAAGATGAATGGCAAATTCTGGATAAATGTTGCTTTGACACTCATTCCACCTCTGACGCTTATCTTCCTGGTTTTGGGTTCGATCATTGGCGGTATTGCTACTGTGAACCAGGCTGGTGCGATTGGTGCGGCTGGTGCGCTTATTATGGCCGGGTACCGTTTGCATGAAGATGGCAAATATACCTTTGTTCCCGCTATTATCGCGTTAGCTTCTCTGGCTGTTTTGAGTTTCTGTATATCTACATTCGATATGAACCTCAAATCGGCTTCGAGCTCAACTGATTGGCTTGGCATCTATCTTGGTGTGGCGGCATCCCTAATGTTGATTGTCTCACTACTTTGGAGCGGATGGCGGATCTTCAAAACAAATAACACCTTGAATGGCGTTATGCTTGAGACGGCCAAAACCACAGCCCTCGTATTCATCATTCTTCTTGGGGCAGCCATGTTGACCGCCGCCTTTAGAGCATTTGGTGGTGAAGAACTGGTTCGCGACTTCTTGAATTCGCTTCCTGGTGGTTTTTGGACCAAGTTCATCATCGTTATGGGCGTGATCTTTATTCTCGGGTTCTTCCTTGATTTCATCGAAATCGCGGTTGTGGTTGTGCCAATCGTTGCTCCGATTTTGCTTGCTGATCCATCCGCAAACATCACGGCTGTTTGGTTGGGTGTGATGATTGGTCTGAACATTCAGACATCGTTCTTAACCCCGCCCTTTGGCTTTGCCCTCTTCTATCTTCGAGGGGTTGCGCCAGCGATCGTTAAAACTGTGCAAATGTATAAGGGCGTCATCGCATTTATTTCGCTACAGCTGATAGCTTTGCTCATTGTTGGTCTTTTCCCGCCATTGGTGAACTACCTTCCGAACCGTGTTTCAATGCTTGGCGAAACCGCTCCGCCACCGCGTAATCCGAAATTGCAGTCTTGCATTGAGGAATATGTGAAGGGCGAATTTGCTGCCAATGGCACCAAATTTGATGCTGCCCATCAAAAAGCTATGACACTTGATATGTCATTCCTACCAAAAGAATTGGGTACTTCTTTCACGAAATCGGTTGATATGGCATCAAAAGCAAAAGACCTGTTGGCGGCGGCTACCACGGCTGGCGTTGCGATTGAAGCAGCATCAGATGAGTACCGCGTTGTGCATGATCAGGTCCGCGATATCGAGCGGTTCGCCCGCGATATTGAAGAAAAGGTCAAAGAGTTGAATGTTGATCTTGGACGTATGCGCAATTCTGATGATGAAGATCGCAAGAAACGTTTGGAAGATCGCATCGCTAAATTGGAAGCAGAAAAAGCTGAATTGGAATCTGGTATTCCTGCTACTTGGCCTGAAACCTTCAAAACCTTCAGCACTTTGCTGAAAACTGAAGAGGATGCGCTAAACGCCTATCGCCGCAATTCTGATCAGGCTTATGAGGGCGTTCTAAAAGTATCCAATGCTCTTAAAAGCAGTGATGCGTTTTTAGCTTTGGAAAGCGAGTTGAGTACGTTGGCCAGCGAAGTAAGCACATCGAACGCCGAAGAAATGGTCGAGAAGTTGAACGCCTTTGGCGACAAGTTCAAAGATGTTGATGGTGCCAGCAAAATAGCATCTGAAATATCCAAGGCCCGCCGCGCCCTCGATGGCAAAACGGTAGACCCGCAAAAAGCATTTGAAGCTATGACGAAAGCCAAAGAGCTGTACGCAGCGCAAATGGTCTGGCGAAAAGATGCTGGGACGGTTTCTAATGATGTGGCTGCTTACGAAAGCACAATCCGCGATACAATCGGGATTAGATTGCAGGAGAAAATGCCAAGACATACGGCGCTTTCAGTTGCCGCCTGTAATTCTTATCACGAAGATATCTATCTCCACTTCTAAGCTTCTTGGTTTCTTGATTGGTGAAAGACCCGGGATCATATGGTTTCGGGTCTTTTCTTTAGAAAATGCAATCAGGAGCTAGTCTGCGACTTTGCGCGCCTATTTTCATCTTGATGTTTGCAGTGATTGGCTTAGTTCATTAAAAAAGAGCAGCTGGAGCATGCTCAGCGTCAAAGTCTATTGAGGAAAATTCCATGAATGTTGTGGACAAGAAATCCAAATTCAAAACAAATCATATTCTGTCTAACAGGCAAGTAGGTCCGTTACCTGCAGAGCATCCAAAGGTCACGATTGGCAAAGTTGGGGTTTTGTTGGTTAACCTAGGCACGCCAGACGGTCACGACAAAAAGAATATGCGGAAATATCTGAAGGAATTTTTGTCTGACAAACGGGTGATCGAATGGTCACGTCTGTTCTGGTTTCCTATTCTATATGGCATCGTTTTGAACACGCGGCCAAAAAAATCCGGCGCTGCTTATGAAAGTATCTGGAACAAGGAATTGGACGAGTCCCCGCTAAGAACAATCACGCGCGCTCAATCTGACAAACTTTCTGCAATGCTCAGTGGCGCAACGGATGTGATCGTTGATTGGGGTATGCGCTATGGAAACCCTTCTATCGCATCAAGGCTCGATATTCTACGCGAGCAGGGCTGCGAGCGCATATTGGTTTTTCCGCTTTATCCGCAATACAGCGCGGCTACGACTGCAACGGTAAATGACAAAACCTTTGAAGCTTTGATGAAGCTGCGCTGGATGCCGGCTCTACGCACAGTTCCAGCGTATCATGATGATCCGGCTTATATCGATGCTTTGGCAATTTCCATTGAAAAACATCTTAGTAGTTTAGATTTTGAACCAGAGCGGGTGATCGCATCTTATCATGGCATACCGCAAAGCTATTTTAAAAAAGGCGATCCTTATCATTGCCATTGTATGAAGACATCGCGCTTGCTCAATGAACGCCTTGGTTGGGAAAAAGGGCGATTGATGACTTGTTTCCAGTCACGCTTTGGACCGGAAGAATGGCTTCAGCCATATACTGACAAAACCATTGAAGCGCTAGCCAACGAAGGCGTTAAGAACATTGCTGTCTTCAATCCCGGTTTTGTTGCTGACTGCCTTGAAACGCTTGAGGAAATTGCTGTTGAAGGCGAGGAAATCTTCCACGAACATGGCGGTAAAAACTTCACTCACATACCTTGCTTGAATGACAGCGATGAAGGCATGGAAGTTCTTGAAACCCTGGTTCGCCGAGAACTGGGTGGGTGGATTTTATAAGAACTTATTCACAATTAGAAGTTTTCGCATTCGGTTTCCTTTGTATTTGCTTTTAACAAAACCTATATATGGGTGAAAGAAGCACGCCTAAACTACTATTGCGTGCTGTAATGGGAGACAAATATGCCGAATTTGATGGGTTTTGATGCTTGGGTGATCGCCGCTGCTGTCGTGCTGATCCTGATAATAATCGCTGGTGTCAAACAAGTGCCGCAAGGCTATAACTATACTGTTGAGCGGTTTGGCCGCTATATCAAAACTTTGAAGCCTGGCCTCAACATCATTATCCCCGTTGTCGATAAAATTGGCGCAAAGATGAATATGATGGAACAGGTGCTTGATGTTCCAACCCAGGAGGTGATCACCCGCGATAATGCTACTGTTAGCGCAGATGGCGTTGCCTTTTATCAAGTGCTGGATGCAGCGCAGGCAGCGTATGAAGTGCGTGGGCTTGAAAATGCTATCCTGAATTTGACGATGACGAACATCCGTTCGGTAATGGGCTCCATGGACTTAGATGAATTGCTGTCCAAACGTGATGAAATCAATACGCGTTTGCTGCGGGTTGTTGATGAAGCAGCTTCTCCGTGGGGCATAAAAATGACCCGTATCGAGATCAAGGATATTAATCCGCCATTGGATTTGGTTGAGGCAATGGGTCGCCAAATGAAAGCAGAACGGATTAAGCGTGCCAATATTCTGGAGGCTGAAGGTTTCCGCCAGGCAGAGATTTTGAAAGCTGAAGGCGCAAAACAGTCAGATATTTTGAAAGCTGAGGGTGAGCGCGAAGCGGCGTTTAGAGATGCTGAAGCCAGAGAGCGTTTGGCAGAAGCCGAAGCTAAAGCAACTACCGTGGTTTCCGATGCTATTTCAAAAGGTGATATTCAGGCGATTAACTACTTTGTGGCCCAAAAATATGTTGAAGCGTTGGGAAGCATTGCCTCGGCCGATAATCAGAAAGTGATCATGTTGCCGATGGAAGCATCCAGCCTGATTGGCATGCTCGGTGGCATTGGCGAGATAGCCAAGGACGCCTTTGGCAAAGATGGCAATGGGACAAAGTCTAATCGCAATATGTCCGCAAAAAACAAAATTGCTAAGACTTCCGAGCCGGTTCAACCATGGGGCAACCCCAAGAATTGAATCCGGTAATTAGATGGAGAGACCATAAATGATACAAAGTTTTGTTGTCGCCATGGGTATCTGGTCTTGGTGGATATTTGGCGCGATCTTGATAGGCATTGAAGTATTTGCGCCGGGGTCCTTCTTCTTGTGGTTTGGCTTGGCTGCTTTCGTGGTCGGTCTGGTCACAATGATTGTTGGTACGGAGAATGCCATTTGGGTATGGCAAGCGCAGGTTATCGCTTTTGTGGTACTTGCTTTGGCGTTTGCTGTAATCGGCCGTTCTTTCATGAACAAGCGCGGCTGGGACAAGAGCGAGCAGCCGAATTTGAATAATCGTGGTGCTCAGCTTATTGGCCGTCATGCGATATTGACTCAGCCCATTTCACAAGGTCATGGCAGAGCAAAAATTGGCGATAGCACTTGGCGCGTTGCCGGACCTGATATGCCAGAAGGATCAAAGGTCGTCGTTGTTTCGGCTCAATCCAGCACACTCACTGTTGAGGCGTTTGAGGGCTAGAAGCGCCCTATATATAATCTAAGCAACACCTATGCGCAGTAGGTCATGAAGATGAACCAAACCGGTCGGCTTGTTGTTTTCACAGACAAGCAAGCTTGTGATCGAGCGTTTGTTCAGTTCAGCCATGGCAGTGCTGGCAAGCGCATCAGGGTGGATTGTGGCTGGGCTTTTTGTCATAATTTCTTCAACGTGAAGGCTATCGAGCGCCTTGGTCAAATTCCTGCGCAGATCGCCGTCCGTGATGATTCCAACCAGTTCTCCGGTTCCGTTTACTACAGCCACGCATCCAAAGCGTTTTTCTGAAATAACATTAACGGCCTCTTCCATGGTCGCTCCTATGGAGACAAGCGGTAGATTTTCTTCAGAATGCATGATTTCAGAAACATGGGTAAGGCTTGCTCCCAATGAGCCGCCTGGATGGAAAGTTCTAAAATCAGTCGCTGAAAACCCGCGGCTTTCCAGCAATGCGATTGCCAGCGCATCTCCCATTACAAGTTGAAGTAAGGTCGATGTGGTTGGCGCAAGGCCATTGGGGCAGGCTTCTTCGAGCTTTGGCAGGGTCAGGCAGATATCTGATTCTTTTCCAAGCGCGGAGTTTTCATTCCAGGTAATGGCAATAAGCGGAATTGAAAATCGTTTGGCATAAGCAAGTGTTCCGCGTAATTCAGCCGTCTCTCCGGACCATGATATGGCCAATACGGCATCATCTCTGGCAATCATGCCGAGATCACCATGGTTTGCTTCAGCAGCGTGTACAAAATAGGCAGGCGTGCCAGTGGACGCCAAAGTGGCTGCTATTTTTGACCCGATATGTCCGCTTTTACCAACGCCCGTTACAATCACACGGCCCTTGATGGCCCTGATCGTATCGATCGCCTTGGAAAATTGCTCCGCAAGAGGTCCATCAAAAGCTGATGGCATTGCAGACAAGCCATTGTTTAAAATCTGAATGGTGTTGAGGGCTGAGGTAATCTCAGGTCTTTGGGTCATAAATTTTCTCAGTACTTATTTGTGTTTTCGTAACACCATTTGTTTCAATCAGCTTCTTCTACAGGTTTTTTCATCTGAATAAAATCCGAACCTTATCAATTCGATTTTCTCTTTGGTATTTTCGTTATCTTTGCTGTTCTGGGGTCCTCATAAACGAAGCGTTAACCCTGCTTGTTTACGAATGGATAACTAAATCTGCCTCTTTGAGTTTGAATATGGCCCTAAAACGCGTCAATCCGCTGATCTTTGCAGCCAGAATCCGCTCGGTTTCTGTAGGGCGTGTATTTGTGCGGGTATTAATGTGCTCGGTAGCCCTCAGCGCTTTTTCCATCTTTTTGTCAACTGAAGGCTATGCACAGCAAGCGACATCTTCCGAACCCTTTCGCCTTCGGGGAACGACAGGCAGCGGTGAGCAAGATCCGGTATTCTCAGAATCAATTGAAGACGCCAACAATTCAGATGTGAATGCAGATCCGATTAGAAATACCGCTGATCCTGTTCAACAATTACAGGGTCGGGCGTTGCCTGTGCAACGGGCATTACCGGTTGTTGACCCAGCGGTAACAGGACCCAGTGCTAAGTCAAATGTGCGTGCCTCTGTGGTGCAGTCTGGAACAGGCGCATTACCTGAAACTGATCCTTTTACAGCAACAGGATTTAGAATTGGAAGCTGGCGCGCCTTTACAAGCCTTGAACAAGTTTTTGGATATTCATCAAATATCAATGGCGTTGCGATGGGAGAAGGTGGCGCTTTTTCAGAAACGCAGATCGATCTTTCTCTCCAATCAGACTGGTCCCGGCATTCAGCCAGAATTGATGCAAATGGTACCTTTCGAAAGCCTTTTACATCAGTTGCTGAAGAGCTTCCAAGTGCCAATGTATCGGCGGGTTTGACGATAGATTTGGTTGATGGCGTGAGTGCGGATTTTGGCGCAAATTATGGTTTTACAACTGAGTCGGCGACCAGCAGCACGATCACATCTTCTGCAAGCAATCGCCCCGGTGTTCATGCTTTTGGCAGCTCAGCTGGTATTTCCAGAACTGGCGGGAGGCTGGATTATTCATTGCGCGGAAGCGTCGGACGTACGGTCTATGAAGATATTTCGTTAACAAGCGGCGGAACTGAATCGCAAAAAGATAGAAATAATACGCTTTACTCAGCCATTGGGCGAGTTGGCTACGAGATTAGTCCAGCGCTTACTCCCTTTGTTGAGTTGGAAGCTGGCATCCGTGACTATGACGAGAAGACAGATCGTAATGGGGACAATCGTAACAGTGTGATCATGGGTGCGCGTGCGGGCGTGGCTGTTGACCTTGGCGAAAAGCTAAACGGTGAAATTTCTGCTGGTTATCGCATTGAGGATTATGAGGGTGAAAATCTGAAGAATCTAGAAAGCGTTACATTGGATGGCAATGTGGTTTGGTCACCTGAACGCGATACGACTATTGAATTTGCCGCGCAGACTGGGTTTTCCGGCTCCACTACCAGCGGGCAGAATGGCTCAGTGGTATTTGGCGCTGATGTTACAGGAACTAGACAAATCAATGATCGTTTAAGCCTTACGGCTAATGGCGGTGTGGATATTACACGCCAAGATGATGGCTCGCTGACGGATACCGTTTGGACCGCCAGCACTGGCTTCAACTACTGGGTTAATCGCTTCATGGCTTTTACTGGATCAGTTGAACACACGGTTCAACAAAGTACTGGTGGGGCGGTCAATGAGTTCGATGACACAACCATACGAACCGGTGTTCGCTTTCAGCGATAAATCAGTTTTTGCCCAGCGCTCATCAAGCTGTTCGCGGTTTTATGGAAGCCAATAACTGCTCCAGTTCGGGACGCAAGGCTTTTGCCATTTTCTTGTCCCACATGGCATAGGCCACATTGGCTTTGATGAAACCTTCTTTGGAACCGCAGTCAAAAGTTCGTCCCTGGAACGTGAAGCCGAAGAAATCCTGGATCTTTGCCAATTCCAGCATACCGTCTGTCAACTGAATTTCACCGCCTGCGCCAGATTGTTGATTCTCAAGAATATCAAAAATCTCTGGTTGAAGAATATATCGCCCACTGATGATGAGGTTTGAAGGTGCTGTGCCTTGGGCAGGTTTTTCGACCATTCCATTGACCTTAAACCCACCGGCAATTGGCGCGCCCTTTTCAACAATGCCGTATTTGTGGGTTTCTTCAGGTGCTACTTCCTCGGTTGAAATAACATTGCCCCCAGTCTCATTGTAAACGTCCACCATCCGGCTCATGCAGCCACGCTCGTCTTGCATGATCATATCAGGCAATAAAAGTGCAAAGGGCTCATTTCCGATGATGTTTCTTGCGCACCAAACCGCATGCCCCAGACCCAACGGGGCTTGTTGGCGCGTAAAGCTGGTCTGACCCGGGCCTGGAAGGGCTTCTGCCAATATATCTAGGGCTTTTTGCTTTCCGCGTTCGCGAAGCGTTTGTTCCAGTTCAACCTGTTGATCGAAATGATCTTCGATAACACCTTTGTTTCGGCCCGTTACAAATACGAAATGCTCAATCCCTGCAGCTCGTGCTTCTTCAACCACATATTGAATGACGGGTTTGTCCACTACGGTCAGCATTTCCTTGGGAACTGCCTTGGTGGCTGGCAAAAATCGTGTGCCAAGTCCGGCAACTGGGAATACTGCTTTTCGAACTGGTTTATGAGACAAAACTTTATTGGACATATCAAATCCCGATTTTCGATGGTTAACCAAAAGCTAACACCATGTGTAAAATTGCCAGATACATCTTCAAGAGGACCTAACGAGTTGTTGCTATATTGGCTGGAAAGCTAAAACAAATCGTCAACAAGGTGTGCGAAAATGACAATTCTTGTAACTGGGGGTGCTGGGTATATCGGAAGCCATATGGTTTTTGAACTGCTGGACCATGGAGAAAAAGTAGTTGTCATTGATAATTTGACCACTGGTTTTGATTGGGCAGTCCCTGATCGCGCAGAATTGGTAATCGGTGATATCGGCGATAAAAAGCTGGTTGAAAGGGTCATCAGAGATTTTAAAGTCGAAGCGGTGATCCACTTTGCCGGATCAGTTGTTGTTCCAGAATCCATTGAAAAGCCATTAGACTATTATCGCAACAACACATCCAATTCGCGTGAACTGCTTGATGCAGTAGTAAATTGTGGGGTTGATAAGTTCATTTTTTCTTCCACGGCAGCCGTTTACGGAACGCCGATGACTACCGGCCCCATTCGTGAAGATGCGATCCTTAATCCAATGTCGCCATATGGCTCATCTAAACTGATGACAGAGATCATGGTGCGAGACGCAGCGCTTGCCAGTGATTTGCGTTATGTGATGTTGCGATATTTCAACGTTGCAGGCTGTGATGCCTTGAAACGCACAGGTCAATCAACCAAAGGGGCAACCCATCTTATCAAAATTGCCTGTGAAGCTGCTTTGGGTAAACGGCCGTTTATGGGCGTTTTTGGAAACGATTATGATACGCCAGATGGCAGTTGCATCCGCGACTTCATCCATGTGAGCGATTTGGTGAATGCTCACTACGCAGCGCTTAACTTTCTGCGCCAAGGTGGGCTGAAATTTACAGCCAATTGTGGCTACTCTAAAGGCTACTCCGTGTTGGAAGTGATTGAAGCTGTTAAACGCATCAGTGGTAATGACTTCCCGGTGATGATGGAACCTAGGCGTCCTGGCGATATTCCAGCGCTAACGGCCAATTCGCATCGTTTGAAGTCGCGTTTAACATGGTCACCTCGTTTTGATGATCTTGATACAATCATCAAGACTGCCCTTGATTGGGAGAGCGCTTTGGAACAGAGACGCAAATCTGCGTAAACGCAGTCGGATTTGATCAAAAAACAAATTCCTGACTCTTTTTAAGGTTAACGAACTATTGACGGATCGCCGTTATATTTGGCGATTCATAATTCGTTACTCTAGGGAGACTGGGATGGCTTTTGGTAAAGCGTTCAATCATTTTTCAAAAATAGTTGGTCTTGGGCTTTTGCTTGGCAGCGCTTCTGCAGGGAATTCTCTGGCGGATGCCGGGTTTAAGAAATGGATTGGCGGCTTTTATTCTGTTGCAGCGAAAAGCGGAATTTCGAAAAAAACCTATAATTCAGTCTTTGCCGGGGTAAGCGAGCCAGACGAACTGGTTTTGGAACGGGCGAATTTTCAACCAGAATTTACGTCTCAGGTTTGGGACTATCTGGATGCACGGGTAACAAAGTTCACCATTGCCCGCGGTCAAGAACTTCGGATTCAATACAAAAAATGGTTTGATATCATTGAGCGTAAATATGGCGTAGACCGCGACATTCTTCTTGCGATCTGGTCGATTGAAACCATCTATGGCGAGTATTTAACGCGGCCAAATTCTACACATCATATTGGCCAGGCTTTGGCGACACTTGCTTACAAGGACAAACGTCGTTCAAAATTTGCTCGCGAGCAATTGATCGCCGCTTTGAAAATCGTGCAAAATGGAGACATTAGCGCTGATAAGCTACGCGGCTCTTGGGCCGGTGCCATGGGACATACGCAGTTTATTCCCACGAGTTATCAGGCTTGGGCAGTGGATATAGATGGCGATGGCAGACGTGATGTTTGGGACACGGTTCCAGATGCTCTTGCCTCATCAGCAAATTTATTGATGAAGAATAAGTGGGTTCGTGGACAGACTTGGGGCTATGAAGCGGTTGCTCCCAGGGGATTTAAGAAAAGTATGATCGATAAGAGCGGATATAAAATCCGTGATTTTGCCAAGATGGGTTTTAAGCGCCCTAATGGAAAACCATTTGGAAACTTGAATTCAAATGCAGTTTTAAAATTTCCTGGCGGCACCAACGGCCCGGCATTTTTGATGATGAAAAACTTCTATGTGATCAAACGCTATAACAATGCTGATAAATATGCGTTGGCAGTTGGTCATTTAGCTGATCGCATCGCAGGCGGTGGACCCATTATCCAGCAGTGGCCTCGCGGCTATGTGCCTTTGGATGATGATGAGCGTTTTGAAGCCCAAAAACATCTTGCTCGACTTGGGTTTTACGATGGCGAAATTGATGGTAACATTGGATCAGGTTCACGGAAATCCATTAAAGACTTTCAAAAGAAGGTTGGGATGAAAGTGGACGGCCACCCGTCAAGGGAAGTTTTGGATAGATTGCGTAAGAGCTAAGGTAGCTTTACCTTAGTGGGTGCTAATTGTTAGAGGCACTTGTAGAAGGTGGAGACCTGTATGTTTCGTCGTGTCGCGCTAATATTGACGGTTCTGCTGTTTGCAGCATTTGTTATCCCAGAGTCACTGGGCTTTAGCGTGGTCGATACTGCTCATGCGCAAGAAAAACCGAAGCGGAAAAACTTGCTTGAGCTGTTATTTGGTGGCGCGCGGAAAAAACGTGAGAATAAAGCTGCTGCATCAGCACCGAAAAAAGAAGCCAAGCGAGTGAAAGTTCGCACCAAAAAAAGTAAACGTTCGTCAACAAAAAAAGCAGTTGCAGCAGCAAGTGTTCCAGAAGTACCTGTTGTTGAAAAAAGTGAAGACGCAGCTAAGGTTCTGGTCATTGGCGATTTTATGGCTGATCAACTTTATGATGGCCTTGTTCGTCAATTTGCATCCAATCCCGGTATCGTTTTGGTAAATGCGTCCGTTGCCTTGTCGGGTATGGTTCGCGATGACGTCAGAGATTGGCCTAGTAGCATTGATGCGTTGATCGAGACGGAAAAACCAATTGTGGTGGTTGCTCTTGTTGGCATGAATGACCGCCAACAAATTCGCGATTCATCAGGTCGTTTTAATAAACTGACAGAGCAGTGGGTCAACGTTTATGAGAAAAGAACCGATATTCTAGCACGCAATATTCGAGAAAAACGAATACCCATGATCTGGGTGGGATTGCCGCCTGTTTCTAAATCCAACATGAATGCAGACTATCTGAAATTCAATGAAATCTACCGCAAGACGGTCGAAGCATATGGCGGCGAATATGTGGATGTTTGGGATGGTTTTGTTGATACAGAAGGGCGTTATTTGCGTTCAGGACCAAATGTGAGCGGTCAAATTGTGGCGTTGCGCCGCGCTGACGGAATCAACATGACAGACAGCGGAGAAGAAAAACTGGCGTTTTTCACCGAGAAGGCAGTCAAGAAAATGACAGGCTTTGGCAAAGATGCTTTGGTGTCATCTTTGGGCGGACTGGGTGATATTGGTGGTTTTTCGAATGAGCCACAATATGATCCAGTTGGAACGGGCAAAACGATCGTTATTGCTCTGGGTGGTCCAGCTGGGGATGGTGGAACAGTCCTTGAAGGAGCCGATGGTTTTTTATCGGATACCACGGCTAAGCGCAGCGTGAGTTTTGAATTGGTCGCAAAAGGGCTATCGGTGCAGCCACGAAAAGGCCGGATCGATTCTGGGTGGGGTGTTCCGTCCTTTCAATTGGTAAGGGATGAAACTGCTGAACCCGTTTTGGCCAATATGCGTGGCTTTAGCTTGAAATCAGCGTTTGATGAATTGCCACCATTGGCTGATGACGGTACAGAGCAGCCAAAAACGGAAGAAGCCGGCGAAACACAAGCGCCAGCTTCAAATTAAGACATCAAAATCAGTTGGAATCGCTTTGGAAATCAACGCGGGAGAATGGTTGAAGCCATCAGGTCCTGGTCGATGGCCCGTGCTGCCTGACGGCCTTCGCGGATAGCCCAAACAACGAGTGATTGGCCACGGCGGGCATCGCCTGCTGCATAAACCTTGTCGACGGATGTGCGATAGTCCATTTCATTTGCGTTGATCGAGCGGCCACCACGGCGATCTGTATCCATCTTGGGATCGATTTCTTTGACATAGGTTTCTTCCCGAGGGCCTGAAAAACCGATAGCAATAAAAGCAAGGTCGGCTTTGATGATAAACTCAGTTCCCGGAATAGGATTGCGTTTCTCATCGACACGGGCACATTTTACGCCTGTCAATTTGCCGTTTTTACCGACGAACTCAAGGGTTGCAGCCGCAAACTCGCGGTTCGCGCCTTCTGCCTGAGAAGAAGATGTTCGCATTTTGGTCGCCCAAAATGGCCATATAGTCATCTTGTCTTCACGCTCAGGTGGCTCTGGGCGAATATCCATTTGGGTGACTTCAGTAGCGCCTTGGCGAAAGGAAGTGCCGATGCAATCGGATGCAGTGTCACCGCCGCCCACAACGACGACGCGTTTGCCACCAGCCCAAATTTCTTCTGAAGGCCAGCCCGGATTTACGATATTTTCAAAGCCGACACGGCGGTTTTGTTGAACCAGAAATGGCATTGCGTCATGAATGCCGGAAAGTTCAGCGCCGGGGATGCCAGCATCGCGTGGACGCTCTGACCCTGCCGCCAATAAGACAGCATCAAACTCGCTGGTAAACTCACTGACCTTCTTATCAACACCGACATTGACGCCGTAATGGAAGGTCACGCCTTCAGCGGTCATCTGCTCGATGCGTCGGTCGATATGATGTTTTTCCATTTTGAAGTCAGGAATACCATAGCGCAGCAGACCGCCAGCGCGGCTTTCACGTTCAAAGACATGGACGTCATGGCCAACGCGGGCCAATTGCTGTGCAGCGGCCATACCCGCAGGGCCTGAGCCGATGATGGCAATGCGTTTGTCTGTTTTAGTTTCTGAAGGTTCGGGTTTGATCAGGCCCAGCTTGAATGCTTTATCAGCAATGGCCTGTTCAACGGTTTTGATCGCGACGGGAACATCTTCCAAGTTCAGCGTACAGGCTTCTTCGCATGGGGCAGGGCAGATGCGGCCAGTGAATTCTGGAAAGTTATTGGTTGAATGCAAGTTGCGTGATGCCTCTTCCCAATCGCCTGAATAAATTAGATCGTTCCAGTCAGGGATTTGGTTGTGAACCGGACAGCCCGTATCACCATGGCAATAGGGAATGCCGCAATCCATGCACCGCGCTGCCTGTTTGCCAACTTCCTCATCTGTCATTGGAAGCGAGAATTCGCGGTAGTGGCGAATACGATCTGATGCCGGCTGATATTTAGCCGTCTGACGATCAATCTCAAGAAATCCTGTTACCTTACCCATTACTCAATTAACTCCTTGAAATTCTATTGCGCCGCTACGCCGCCAAAGCGCATTTCTTCCATCTCACGCAAAGCGCGACGATATTCTACCGGCATGATTTTCACAAATTTCGGACGATAGGATTCCCAATTGTCCAAAATCTTTTTCGCCTGATTGGATCCGGTGAAATGCATGTGGTTTGAAATCATCTGGAAGAGACGTTCTTCATCGTGATGGTTCATGTCTGTGGTTACATCGACGCGGCCTTTATGGGCGAGGTCCCCACCATGGTGATGCAGTTTTTCAAGCAAGTCATCTTCTTCAGGAACCGGCTCAAGATCGACCATTGCCATGTTGCAACGCTCGGCGAAATCACCAGCTTCATCGAGAACATAAGCGATGCCGCCGGACATGCCTGCTGCAAAGTTGCGTCCGGTTTGTCCGATAACAACGACAATGCCGCCGGTCATATATTCACAACCATGATCGCCAACACCTTCGACGACAGCGATCGCGCCAGAGTTACGTACGGCGAAACGCTCGCCCGCAACGCCGCGGAAATAGGCTTGTCCTGATACCGCGCCATATAGGCAGGTGTTTCCGGCAATGATCGATTCTTCTGGAATGATCTTGGTGTTTTCTGGCGGACGAATAACAATGCGTCCACCTGACAAACCTTTGCCCACATAGTCGTTGGCATCGCCTTGCAAGTCGAAGGAAATACCTGCGGCAAGGAAGGCCGCAAAGCTTTGCCCTGCTGTTCCGGTAAAGGACACAGCAATCGTATCATCTGGCAAGCCGTCATGGCCGTATTTTTCGGCAAGTTTGCCCGACAACATTGCGCCAGCGGAGCGATCAACATTGGTGATCGCGGTATCAATGCGCACTGCCGTGCCGTCTTCAAGAGCAGGACGCGCCTCAGCGATTAATTTGCGATCAAGGATATCCTCGATTGGATGAACCTGACGCTCAGTCCAATAAATCTCGCTTTTCTCTGCTTCAGGCTTGAAGAATATTTTGCTGAAATCCAGACCTTTGGCTTTCCAGTGATCAACCATTCCAGCTTTCACCAGAAGCTGGCTTTCGCCAATGATCTCATTGATTGAAGCGTAACCCATGGAAGCCAGTAATTCGCGCACTTCTTCTGCGACATAGAAGAAATAGTTGATCACATGCTCAGGGGTGCCTTTGAAACGCTTGCGCAAGACAGGGTCCTGCGTTGCTACGCCGACAGGGCATGTGTTCAAATGACATTTGCGCATCATGATGCAGCCAGCGGCAATCAGGGGAGCTGTTGAGAAGCCGAATTCGTCAGCTCCCAGCAAAGCGCCAATGATAACATCGCGGCCTGTTTTCAATCCACCATCAACCTGCAAGCATACGCGTGAACGCAGACCGTTCAAAACCAGCGTTTGATGGGTTTCGGCAAGACCCATCTCCCATGGTGAGCCAGCATGTTTCAAGGAGGTCAAGGGCGAAGCGCCTGTGCCGCCATCATAGCCGGAGATGGTAATATGATCAGCACGCGCTTTGGTTACGCCAGCCGCAACAGTTCCAACGCCAACCTCGGACACGAGCTTGACAGAAATGTCGGCGTTTTCGTTGACGTTTTTCAAATCATAGATCAGCTGTGCCAAATCTTCGATGGAATAAATGTCGTGGTGGGGCGGCGGTGAAATCAAGCCTACGCCCGGTGTTGAATGGCGGGTTTTGGCAATGGTTGCATCCACTTTGTGACCGGGCAACTGACCGCCTTCGCCTGGTTTTGCACCTTGTGCGACTTTAATCTGGATCATGTCAGCGTTCACAAGATACTCAGCGGTTACGCCGAAACGGCCGGAAGCCACCTGTTTGATCGCTGAGCGTTCAGGGTTCTTGCTGCCATCGGGCAGTGGGTTGAAACGGTCAGGCTCTTCGCCGCCTTCGCCAGTGTTCGACTTTCCGCCTATCTGGTTCATGGCTTTTGCAAGAGTGGTATGGGCTTCACGGGAGATTGACCCGAAGCTCATCGCGCCTGTGGAGAAGCGTTTGACAATATCGGTTGCTGATTCAACTTTATCCAGCGGTATCGGTTTGCGACCAGCATCTTCAGCCAAAGTGATTTTGAATAGGCCTCTGATGGTAGAAGCCTGTTCGCTGGACTGGTTAACATCGTTGGCAAAATCGCGATAGCGGTCTTGACTGTTTCCGCGTACTGCATGTTGCAGGGCAGCAATGTTGTCAGGCGTCCAAGCATGGCTTTCACCGCGCATGCGGAATGCGTATTCGCCGCCGATATCCAGCGTGTTGCGCAATACAGGATCATTTGAAAATGCGGATGTATGTCTGCGAACCGTTTCCTCAGCAAGCTCCTCCAGGCCGATGCCTTCTATGGTTGTTGCGGTTCCAGTGAAATATTTCTTAACGAAATCGCTTGAAAGACCAATGGAATCGAAAATTTGCGCGCCGCAATAGGATTGATAAGTCGAAATGCCCATTTTGGACATGACTTTCAAAATACCTTTGTCGATGGCTTTGATATAGCGGGAGACAACCTCATGACGATCAACCTCCGCGGGGAAGTCACCGTGTGCATGCATTTCCAAAAGCGTTTCAAATGCGCAATAGGGATTGATCGCCTCAGCGCCATATCCTGCAAGGCAGCAGAAATGATGCACTTCGCGCGGTTCCCCGGTTTCAATCACTAATCCAACTGAAGTACGAAGACCTTTGCGGATCAAGTGATGATGCACGGCTGCTGTTGCCAGCAAAGCAGGAATGGCAATGCGATCAGCGCCGATTTGGCGGTCTGATAGAATGATAATGTTATAACCACCTGCTACGGCAGCTTCTGCACGCTCACAAAGGCGATGGACTGCACCTTCCATGCCCTGCGAACCCTCAGTCGCGGCATAGGTGATATCGATGGTTTTGGTGTCAAAACGATCTTCTGTATGGCCGATAGAACGAATTTTTTCCAAGTCACCATTTGTCAAAATGGGCTGGCGGACTTCAAGGCGTTTGCGCCGCGATGAGCCCACAAGATCAAAAATGTTTGGACGCGGTCCGATGAAGGACACAAGGCTCATCACCAGCTCTTCGCGTATTGGGTCGATAGGCGGATTGGTCACCTGCGCAAAGTTCTGCTTGAAATAGGTGTAGAGCATTTTGGACTTTTCAGACATGGCAGAGATAGGCGTGTCTGTGCCCATAGAACCAATTGCTTCTTGCCCCGTTGTTGCCATGGGAGACAACAAAATCTTGGTGTCTTCCTGGGTATATCCAAAGGCTTGCTGGCGATCGAGTAATGACACGTCGCTGCGCAATGCGCGCGGCTCAACCGGCTTCAAATCTTCCAGGATAAGCTGGGTGTTTTCCAGCCATTTTGTATAGGGGTGCCGTGTAGCGATTTGTGACTTGATATCGGCGTCAGAAATGATCTCGCCTTTTTCAAGATCGATCAGTAGCATTTTGCCCGGTTGCAAGCGCCACTTGCGAACGATTTTCTCTTCAGCAACCGGCAATACGCCAGCTTCTGATGCCATGATGATCTGGTCGTCATCGGTTACAATATAGCGGGCAGGGCGGAGGCCATTCCTGTCAAGCGTAGCGCCGATATGGCGGCCATCGGTAAAGGTTACCGCAGCAGGGCCGTCCCATGGCTCCATCAAGGCCGCATGGTATTCGTAAAACGCTTTTCTCTCAGCGGCCATCAAGTTATTGCCAGCCCAAGCTTCCGGGATCAGCATCATCATTGCGTGTGGCAGCGAATATCCGCCTTGGCAAAGTAACTCCAACGCATTGTCAAAACAGGCCGTATCGGACTGGCCTTCGTAAGAAATTGGCCACAGCTTTGCGATGTCATTGCCAAAGAGTTCAGAATCGACCGAAGCCTGGCGCGCAGCCATCCAGTTATTGTTGCCACGTTGGGTGTTAATCTCACCGTTATGGGCGACCATGCGATATGGATGCGCCAATTTCCAAGATGGAAAAGTATTGGTCGAAAAGCGCTGGTGAACCAAAGCCAATGATGACTCCAAATCTTCATCTGCAAGATCGAGGTAATATTTGCCAACCTGAAAGGCTAGAAACATGCCTTTATAAACGATGGTCCGTGATGACATAGAGACTGGATAAAAGCCGTTGTCACGGCCCTCGGTCTCACCATGCACACGGTTCGAAATCACTTTGCGAAGCAAAAACACTTTGCGCTCAAAGATATCCTGGTCTTCCATATCTTCAGGACGCAAAATGAAAACCTGAATATGAACCGGCTCAGAAGCCATAATAGCAGGAGCCTTGGAAAGCGAGGAATTGTCCACCGGCACATCGCGAATGCCCAAAAGGCTCAAACCTTCTGCTTCGATGCTTTCTTTGATAATTTTGAGCAGATTGGCGCGAATGCCAGCATCTTGCGGCATGAAGAAATGGCCAACGGCATATGCGCCAGGCTCAGGAAGTTCGATGTTCTGTTTTGCCAGTTCTTTTTTGAAAAACTTGTGAGGAATTTGCAGTAAAATGCCCGCGCCATCGCCCATAAGGGGGTCTGCACCAACCGCGCCGCGATGGGTCAGGTTTTCTAACATGAACAAGCCATCTTTGATGATCTGATGGGTCTTGTTGTTTTTCAGGTTTGCAATGAAACCTACGCCGCATGCGTCATGCTCGTTTGCCGGGTTGTATAGGCCTTGGGCCGCAGGAACAGCACTATGCTTAGGCTCGACTATGGTCTTAACAGGCATGTCACCATGAAAATTGGATTTGGTATTGCGCTTTGAAACTGATCTTTCAGCAGCTGACAATCCATCAATGATCCTATATTTGGACATTTTCTAAATCCTTCTCATGTTATCTGCCCAACGGTTGGGCGCGGCGCTGATTTGGCGGCGCGGAATGGCATTCCGTTCGACCAGTTCACTAGATATATCAGTGTACCGATTTCGCCAGTCGAATGATAATCGAACTGACATTTTTGTTGTAGCAAATTTCACAACAGCTTCAAATAAGCTTAGACAGATATGCTAATTTAGCTGTTACAAATTAAATAGGTCAGCATTGCTGTCCTAAAGAAAAGTGATGCCAGAAATGCAATGATTTCGCAAGTGGCTGTCATTCTGATTGGCCATAGATTGTAGCATTTTAATCCAAAAAGCATGTCAAAGAATGTGTAATTATGGTTGTGCTTGGAAGAATATAAACGTGTAATAGTACAATTCGATGCAGTTAATCAATTGAAATATTAAGTTTTTTCCTTGCAATCGAACTATCCATTAAATAAACTTTTGTTTGGTTTTACGAGATTTGACTATTTGCACATGTGGGGTGTGTGAAACTTCGTCTTGTTAAGATGTGATTGCTTAATTCAAAGGGGCCCTTTGTTATTCCTATTGATTTTGGGTTTTGAGATTGAAGTCGAGTCTCAAAGTGGTTTTTCTGTACGATATCAGCGCTGTCGCCCCCAGACTGATAAGACGATAGGCAAACCTTTTTAGAAAATGACCTGGCTTCAGTGAACCCGGTCCCGATTTCGGGGCCGGGTTTTTTATTGGCTAATATAAGTACCTTATCCATGGGGCTCACTGGACAAGCTTGTTTGAAATATGCGACCTGTTTGGCTGAGATTTATTGGAGAAATTGATGTTTTTTGCGAGTGATAACTGGGCTGGTGTTGCGCCAGAGATTAATCAAGCACTATTGGATAATAATACAGGCAAAGTTTCCGGCTATGGAGCTGGAGAACTCGACAAGAAGGTTGAAGCTAAGCTTAGCGAATTATTTGAAAAAGAAGTCGCTGTCTTCTTTGTCGCCACTGGCACCGCCGCTAATTCCATAGCGATTGCTGCTAGCGCGAAACCCGGTAGCGTCGCGTTTTGCCACTCGGAGGCACATGTAAATATCGATGAATGCGGCGGACCAGAATTTTTCTCATCGGGCAGATTGTGCCCTGTTGCTGGTGACCATGGCAAGATGGATCCATATTTATTGCGCAAGGCGATTTCCAACTATCCAGTCTCATTTATCCATCACGGCAGGCCCGGTTCGATTACGCTTACTCAAGCTACTGAGCTTGGTACTATATATTCAATGGAAGAAATTGGCGCGATTTCTGAAATTGCCAAGGAAACTGAAATTCCTTTTCACATGGACGGGGCAAGATTTTCCAATGCGCTGGTTACCCTTGGTGTTAGCCCTGCAGAAATGACATGGAAATCCGGTGTGGACTATCTTTCTTTCGGCGGCACAAAAAATGGATGTTGGTGCGCGGAGGCGCTTATTTGTTTCGATCCCACCATGCGTGAAGAGGTGGCTTTTCATCACAAACGGGCAGGGCAGTTGTTTTCTAAAAGCCGATTTGTTTCGGCTCAATTTGATGCCTATCTCACCGACGATCTCTGGTTGAACATGGCGAACCATGCCAATGCCATGACACAAATTTTGACGCTAGAACTTCAGCAGTCAAACACCGTTCGATTAGCTTGGCAACCGCAAGCAAATGAGATTTTTGTTGTGATGCAAAAGAAAAAAGCATCGGAAATACGGGAAAAAGGTGCTGTCTTTTTCGAATGGCAAGCACCGATTGCCCATTCTGATCTTTTGCAGGAGGGAGAAGACTTGTATCGTCTTGTGACCAGCTTCGCGACTACTTCAGATGAAATTGAAGCGTTTATTTCTTGCCTGAAGGCCTAATTTTGTTGGTCGGTCCAGACGGGCTGCCGGGCACAAAGGCATAGAATGCTGCAAGCAGTTGTTCGCGATAGCGATCCCGCTCTTGCAATAATTCGTGTTCAGCGCCGGGAATTATCAGGCATTTGCCCGAGCGCAATCTGCGGCCTAAATGTTCAGCGGCTTCATTGTTAACGACCTTATCGTTGCCAGCACAAACCAGCAGAGTTGGTATTGTTACTTGAGCATGAAAATCCGGATCATTGACCTTGTCCATGGCTCTGGTTGCTGCAAATACCCAAGATGCAGTTGGCCCGCCAATGGTAAGATGTCGTTCATCGCCTGCAAATTGGGCATTGCGCTGAAATCGCTCCAAGTCGTTGGTTAAACGATTGCCACTAAAAGGGCGGTTTTCATCTGGTGTTGCGCCTCCTGACATATAACGCGACCCCAAACCCAACACATGCATTGCCCCTGTTATCCATTTTAAGCTGTTTTGGGCTACAGGCAGGGTACCAAACCGCAAAAGTGGAGAAGCAAGAACCATTCGTCTAATTCTGTTTGCGAACAAAGGCGCAGATAACAGAGAGACGAGAGAACCGGTTGAATGGGCCAAAATGTAAAAGGGCGCGCGGCAATCGGGAAGGGCCACGTCGGTTAAAATGGTATCGAGATCAATGACATATTGATCGAATTGTTCAATAAAGCCGCGGCGTTCGTCATCCAGCAGGCGCTGTGATCCGCCCTGGCCGCGCCAATCAAAGGTTAAAACATCAAAGCCTTTTTCGCGAAGGTCTGTGACAGTTTCGTACAATTTTTCAATGTATTCTGCACGACCATGCAACAAAAGTACGGTGCCTTGTGTTGGTGGATTTGTGGTTCGCCAATGGGCATAACGCAATGAAATGCCATCTTTGGTCTTAGCCTCACCTATGATCGGGTTTGGAGGCATCGGATTATATTTCTGATTGGCCAATTTCATCTAGGGAGGCTTTGCAAATGGAACTCTAATTCGATTTCTTACCTATCGTCTTAGCGTTACATTGGCAACTAGGTGATGTGTATCGCGATCAAGCATATGATTTCAGTGCCAAGTCGAAAAAAATTTCAGGCGATCAGAAAATTCCACAAACATCTTGAATCTCCATTTTATCATTCCCACCTAAGTATCAGCGAATGCCAAACGGGTTCGCGAAAACCTGTCTGATCTGCTGTTGCAGAGATCAGATGTCATAAAAACACGCAATGTCGCTTCAAGGAGGACCTATTATGCGTACTGTAGATTATGCACCACTTTATCGTTCGAGCATCGGTTTTGACCGCATTTTTTCAATGTTGGACAAGGCAGGAAACAGCGAGAGCGCCCAATCCTATCCACCCTACAATATTGAACGGACTGGCGAAAACGCCTATCGGATTTCAATGGCCGTAGCTGGCTTTGGTGAAGATGATCTTTCGATTGAATCAAAAGAACATACGCTCACCATTACGGGTGAAAAGCAGCCGGTAGAAGAAACGGAAGGCAGCGAGTTTCTGTTTCAAGGGATTGCCTCGCGTGCGTTCGAACGCCGTTTCCAATTGGCTGACCATGTTGAGATCCGTAATGCAAAACTGGAAAACGGCTTGCTTCATATTGATCTAATCCGGGAAATTCCAGAGGCAATGAAGCCTAGAAAAATCGCTATCAGCAAGCCTGATGAAAAGGCTAAAAAGGTCAAGCAGATTGCTGCTTAACTGAGAATTGAAAAAGGCGCTTGGGATTTCTCAAAGCGCCTTTTTTGTAAACAAAATTTGTCCGTTATTTCGCGCTCCACCAATTTGACAGAAGTCGATCAATAGATAGTGCGCCAGCGCCTTTTATGATCAACACAGCCATCAAGAATAGCCATAAAGCGCGTTGGTCGAAAACCAAAGATGCGGCATCGCGATCAAACAATTGTCCAACGGTGCCAGCGTCTACATTATGTACATAAATATCCACGTAGCTTTGGACGAAAATGAAAATAGCCATCCCTGCCGCCGCAATCCGGGTAAACAATCCGAAAAGGATCATAAGTGGTAGGGCAAATTCTGCGACCGTTCCCATGAAAACGACTAGATCGATGTACCAAGGAATGTTTGCCGTATCGAATTCATAAGCAATCATCCCCGTCTCGCCTAAAATTTGAAAATAGGCACTGTCTTGTATATTGAAAATTCCGAAAAGGCCTTCGCCAATCTTGGTTTTACCTGAATTCCAAAAATACAAAAACAAGACAGCAACAAAAGTTAAACGGGCCAATGCTTCCAGCAGCCATCCCTCGGATAATTTTTCGATACGGTGAAAAACGCCATCATGCAAGGATTTCAAATTGGATATCAGTTTCATAGGTGTGTCCTTAGTTTGGTTAGGCGGTTTCAAGAGACTTGAAGCAGCCAATTTGCAGCATCGAAGCAATACCTGTTGTGGCGTCAAAATCAGCATGAATTTCGCTGGTTTTTGAAATTGCCTCGCCAAGCGAAATACCAGAAGCTAACAGCGATAAGAAACAACCAATGCTCTCATCAACTTCATTCGCGAAACATTCAAAATAGGGCCTTGTGATAACCAATGTTTGGGCCTGTCCAATATCCAGACCGGGCTTTGGCCACTCGGTTCGTGCATGGAATAGGTCAATAACCGGGTAAGGCGAAGTTAGGATGTGAAAGGCAGGGTGGGGCGTCAAAACCAGATCCATCACCTTTTCAGGGTTTACGGACTGAAGCTCTTCAGGAGTTATTATTGCTGCGTCTTGGGCATGATAGGCATTTATCCAAGACAGCTCTGCTTTTGCTACGTCCGCAAGGAAAGGCGATTTTGCAAGAGGCTTAAATCCTAATAAAAACTCAGGAAATGCTCTGCCAAATTGCTGCATCATCGGGGATGATGGCGGGTGGTTTAGAATGAAGTTTCGCGAAACCCGCTTGAAGTTCTCCTCACCCATGATGGTTAGGAGCGAAGGAAAGGATGAAGCCATCGCATCCATCAAACTAACAACCACATTATTGCGATAGACGGAAAAGCGTTTTGGTGCTTGGTTGTTTTTGGCTTTTCCGACACCTGCTGGGATATCAATATCTGGATCCAGCAAAGCTGCTGCAAATGTCTCATTGCGCAATGCATATTGAAACGCATTATCTTCAATATCTGCTTTAAGGTTTTCAGATGGTTTCATCATGTCGCATGGCGATCATCGGCATGTCCAAGGGAAGACGTCGGGGTAGGTATCACGCTGCTGTTAATGCCCAAAATCGCATTTGCTTTGCGTGCTTCGTCTGTAAGGACTTCCCAGCTAGGCACGTCATTGTCCCATTCAACCAGACTAGGTAATGATCCGGTTTTTGCAATCGTATATCGGTACAAATCCCAAACGCTATCGCAGACTTCTCGGTCATGGGCGTCGATCAAAAGCGGATCGCCATCATCATCTTGCTCTTCGGCGTGGCCGGCCAAATGAATCTCACGAACCAGATGAAGCGGGTATGCATCGATATATTCGCGGGGTGAATATTTATGATTGGTCGCAGACACAAAAACATTGTTCACATCAAACAACAGCCCGCAGCCGGAGCGTTTTGCCAGCTCGGCCATAAAGTCGAACTCAGACCAATCCGATTCTTCAAATGTCACATAGGTTGAAGGGTTTTCAATTAAAATTTGTTTGCCGATATAGGTCTGCATTTCGTCAATATGTGTAACGACCTGAGCAAGCGTTTCGCCAGTATAGGGAACTGGCAGTAAATCATTGTAGAAGACATCGTCATGAGTAGACCAAGCCAGGTGCTCTGAGATCATTGCTGGTTGATAAATTTCTACAAGTCGTTTGAAACGCGCAAGATGGCTAGAGTTCAGTTTACCAGCGCTGCCAATCGACATGCCTACGCCATGAAGGCTTAAAGGATAATTTTCCCGAATTGCCCTGAGTTGCGCATGGGGCAAGCCACCAGCGCCCATATAATTCTCAGCATGGACTTCAAAGAAACCCATTTCTGCTTTTCGGGAAAGAATTTCGTCAATATGGGAAGCTTTGAGCCCAACACCAGCACGTGCTGGTAAAGGCAAAGGGTCAAAGGAAAAGGGAGGCAAATTGGCCGATAAAACTGTGTCGGTCATGTTTGCCTCCCCTAAAATTTAATTATTGTGTGACTTAGCTAGGAATGTCGCGTGTCAGCTCTTCTGCTGCACCCATGCGGTCGTCTTGGCCATCAACTTTAATCACGATCTCGTCGCAAGAATTAGCTTCAACATATTTCCAAGCATTGCCTTGGTAATCGACTTTTGAAGTTCCGGCGCATGTTGTGCCAGCGCCTGCAGCACAGTCGTTTTGGCCAGCCAAAGAAACGCCGAAGCATTTAATTTTGGCTGCATGTGCAGGTGTGGTCATTGCGGCCATGGTTACAGCTGCTGAGATTGCGCCAGCTACAATAGCTGCTGAAGTCATTTTCTTGTTGGACATGTGTTTCTCCTCGGTTCAAGAATTCTTCTCACATATTAATTTGATGAGAAGAGATTAAATTTGGCGAACCAACATGGCGATAATGTGCCGTTTGGTTACGTTTAATATTTGAATTATTCTGCGATCAATAGGAAATCAAGAATATGTCATTGAATGTGAAGTAGGGGAAATTACCGCTTTGAATTGTTTTACTATGCGTATTGCGCAAAAATTTCTAATGCTGCATTTAATATATGGTCGTTTGCTGCTGCAATGACTTTGCCTCCGCCAGCTGCGCTTTCCCCCTTCCAGGAAGCAACACATCCGCCAGCTTGCTCAATGACAGGTATAAGTGGCGCGATATCATATGCATTCAGCCCGCACTCCACTACCAATTCAACATGTCCAGCGGCAACCATGGCATATGCATAACAATCAAAACCGAAACGGGTTAAACGGCACGCCTTCGAAAGCTGTGAAAAAGCATTTTCGTCTGAGCCTGTAAATAACTCAGGTGCCGTTGACATCAAAGTTGCCTGACCCAAGTCCGTCACGGAGGAGGTGCTCATGCGTTGCTTTTTCTGATGATGCTCTAAAAAACTATGCTTTCCCGCAGACAAGAATTTTTCTCCGGTGAATGGCTGATGCATCACTCCTGCAATGGGCGTTCCTTTATAGCTTAGCCCAATCAGAGTGCCCCAAGTTGGCAGGCCGGAGATATATGCTCTTGTTCCATCAATCGGATCGATGATCCAACAATAGTCTGCATTCTCATTAATAGAGGCGTGTTCTTCGCCCAAAATTCCATGGTCGGGAAAGTGTTTAATCAAATAGGTGCGGATTGCCGTTTCAGCGGCCTGATCTGCTATCGTTACCGGATCAAATCCCTTCTCCAATTTATTGGTGATTTCCATTGGCGCACGGAAGTGGCGTATGGTTTGAACCTCTGCAAGATCGCAAAGCGCATGAAGGGTCGTTTCGATAAGCTCGGGGGTCATTAAATTCTGATCCAAATAATGGTTGGAATGTTCATAAAGATTATTCTGCGGCTAAAGGTATATCGCCTTTCAAGCCAAGTTCCGGGATTGAGACGAGGCGTGACGTGAATATGGACAAATCACGGGCCAATTGATCAAAGTTTTCTGATTTGGTTACTGTTTCTTCGTTCATATATAAAGCGCGGTTGATTTCAATTTGAATAGCATGAAGTCCGTTTTGCGGGCGGCCGTAATGTTCGGTAATAAAGCCGCCTGCATATGGTTTGTTGATTTCAACACGATAGCCAAGATCGCGCAAAAATTCAGCGGCGGCATTGGTTATCGAAGGTGAACAGGCGCTTCCATATCGATCACCCAGCACAAAATCGGCTCTTAAGCGGACCTGATTAAAATTTGTATTTGATAGCGACGAGGACGGCATGGAATGGCAATCAACCAGAATTGCGTGTCCAAATTCGACAATTGCCTCGGCCATCAAGCCGCGCAGGGCAGCATGATAGGGTAGATAATGATTCTGAATCCGCGACAAGGCCTCGGCAACTGGGAGCTTTGATCCGTAGATTTCGTCAGTTTCAGAAACGATGCGGGCAATCGTACCCAGCCCACCTGCAACACGGGCAGATTTCGTGTTCGCAAAGGGCGGCAACTCGCCATCAAACATGTGCGGATCGAGTTCATAGGGCTCTCTATTCACATCCAGCCAGGCTCTTGGGAAGTCAGCAACCAACATTGGTGCGCCGAGAGGCACAACACTTGCAAACAATTCATCAACCATGAAATCTTCAGAACGTCTCAAGGTTAGGGGGTCAAGCTTAGCGGCGTTTAGAAAGTTGTTGTCGTAAAACCGGCCTGAATGAGGTGAATTAAACACGAAGGGTATGCGGCTCATTGCGGGGCGCAAAATTCTCATCAATGGGGATGCCGGTGTTTGAAGCAATCTCATTTCTCTTTCAAATAGCCGCTTTGCAATCGTTGTCGCGCAGGAAACTTGCCAGCCGATTTTTTCAAAGTCCACTAAAAACCAGAAGACTTTTCCCAAAAAATAAGCCAGACTTTCACAGGTTGTTTACCACAATTGTGTCTATTCGTCCTGACATTCAATGCGAATCAGCAAATGTCCAATCGGTGAAAAAGATCGGAATTAGTGTAATGACGAAAATACTGCTGGCTGAAGATGATAATGACATGCGTCGGTTCCTTGTGAAGGCATTGGACAATGCCGGATATCAGGTCGTGTCATATGATAATGGAGCCAGTGCTTATGATCGCTTACGCGAAGAGCCGTTCAATCTGTTGCTGACAGATATTGTGATGCCGGAAATGGATGGTATCGAACTGGCGCGTAGAGCAACCGAGATCGATCCTGATTTGAAAGTCATGTTTATCACTGGATTTGCCGCTGTGGCGTTGAATGCAGATTCCAAAGCGCCTAAAGATGCAAAAGTGCTGTCAAAGCCCTTCCATCTTCGTGATCTCGTGAATGAAGTCGAAAAAATGTTGACTGCCGCATAAAGCAAAAATGCGGTGAGCATCTGACTTTGTCCGATGGGATTTGGATATGTTGGTTCTGCCAGAATAGTAAGCGATTTAATTTTTGAGCGATTTGCCTCTGCAATTGCTTGACGAAAACGGGCATTCATGGTGTATGCCGACAACTGCCTAGCATAGTGATATGCGGCCCGATGGCAGATCATTGGATTGTGTTGGAATTTGCTTTCAATCAATCAGATGGGCGATTAGCTCAGCGGGAGAGCACTACATTGACATTGTAGGGGTCACTGGTTCAATCCCAGTATCGCCCACCATTATTTCTTAAGTAAATCAATGGCTTAAGAGAATAAGGCTCTCAGAAGGATAATTGAATATCAGCTGTTGTCACACTGTGGTCACAGCAAGAGGTTCATTATGGCTTCCATACGGAAAAGAAAAAACAAGTATCAGGTTCAAATTCGTCGCAACGGTTTTCCAGACCTAAGCAAGTCTTTTGAGCACTTGCGTGACGCCAAGGAATGGGCAAGGCACACGGAAATCAAACTGGATAGAAATGAACTGGCTCCTAACAGAAAAGAGCTTGATCATATCACTTTAGGGGATTTGGTGATCCGTTACAGAGACACGG
>JAFMHL010000097.1 GCA_017854535.1 Nitratireductor sp. | reverse complement strand
AGACCGGAGCCGCCCTGCACAGCAAGACCAGCAGGTTTGTTGAAGACAAAAACCTTTTCGTCCTCATACAAGGTCATAGCCTTTAAAACATCAGCATCTTGCCTGTTGCGAATGGTGTTGGATGTCAGCGGATCATGACCTCCGCTTTCATTCGACATGGCCAGCGATGGGGGAATACGAACAAGCTGGCCTTCTGCCATACGCGTGTCTGACTTTACGCGGCCGCCATCAACGCGGATCTGGCCGGAACGCAAAAGCTTTTGTAGTGGTCCAAATCCGAGTCCAGGAAAGTGCGATTTGAACCAGCGGTCCAAGCGCATTCCGTTTTCGTCTTTTTCCACTTTGATTTGGTCGACACCAGCCATTGTATTTGTTCCGTCCAACTCATCTGTTGGATGATTATCTAGAGTTTTGAACTATCAAATTGATTCAATTAACGCATGGAAGTTATTGATATAGTTTGCGACTTGAAAAACCAATAACAAACCGCATCTGTTCGTTGGTCTGATGTGCCACCCAATCGGAAATCATGCAAGGGTGCGTGATAACCAAAGTCCGGCAAATATCGCTATAATTGAAAACAAGACACTCGATACCACATATCCAAATGCCAAACTCAGTTCGCCACGTTCCCATAAATTAGCTGCATCTAGCGAAAATGCCGAAAAGGTTGTGAACCCGCCCAATAGGCCTGTGGCAAGAAAGAGCTTTATTTCGGTAGATGTACCCGTCCGTTTTACCAGCCAGCCAATCAGCAAGCCCATGGCAAGTGATCCGATTACGTTAACAAACAGCGTGCCCCAAGGAAATGCTGGACCCAACAGGCGCAGCAATGCCAAGCCTGAAAGATGGCGCAATGAGGCACCCAAGGCCCCGCCAAGGGCTATTAGTAGAAGATGTGTCATTCTGCGTTGTTAACCGAGAAATCTAACTTCGACAAATGAAAGGTTGCTCTTAGGCCGATGCCCTCAATCCTGGACAGTCTTGGCAAATTTGAGGGTAAACTCCTTAAGGGCTGACCAGTCTGTGAGTTCGTGATCCTTGCTGGTATCAACAGGCCCGCCCTCTTTTTCAGAAATACGCCGCATTATCCATCGTTTAAAGAAATCATATTCCCTGAATTTCAATGCCCCAGCCGCATTATGCTCAATATTTGCCTTCCAGCCTGTATCATCCTGCAATTGGCGTGGAAACAACTCAACTTCTGCCCGCTCGTCGGGGAATTGACTGGCTATACCAAGTGAAACGGTTACCAGAGCAGTCGGAATTGCCTCAAGCCCATCGCGCCAGTCATTGATGTAGTCAACAAATGCCTGCGGGTATTGCGCCATGTGAATAGGCGCGCACAAAATAGCGCCATCAAACTCCCCGGGATCGCAAAAGCCGATTTGGGAAGCTGAAGTAAGCATCACCTTCAGACCAACCTCCTCCAGCCATTTAGCGATGGTTTCAGCGAGTTTTTTGGTATGGCCTTCAACGGTTTCATACATCACAAGGATATACATTCAATTTCTCCTTAACAGGTCTCAACTTCACAGGCTTTGATCTCAAAATCATCTACCTCGCCTACTCTTGATGCATCGAACTGACGGCCATCAACGCATTGCACCCGTGCTTCATAGGTTTTCTTGGTGCCAAGCATCCCTTCTTTGATGCGGATATAATAGGCCACTTCGCACTCCTGCTCACGCTCCATTTCAAAATTCAATGTGTCTAGCCAAGCTGGATCAGACGTTTGGGCAAATGAAAACGACGTCAAACTTGGCAAAAGAAATCCGAGAACAATTAGCGCTATTATTTTTGATTGCGGCTTCATGGATAACCTCCTTGGTTATCCTGAGGGTAGGTGGATTAAGGTTTCCCGCATTGACCTTGGTCAAATGGAGCAACAAAAACCCTATTTATTTGTTCCGCGCTCAGCGCGCAGTTTCTGCCAATAATCGATGCGCTTTTTGATTTCGCGTTCAAAGCCGCGTTCCGGCGGATCATAATATCGTTGTCGGCCAATTTCCGTTGGGAAATAATCCTGCCCAGAAAAGGCATCTGGTTCGTCATGGTCATAGCGATAACCATCCCCATAGCCCTCGCCTTTCATCAGTTTCGTTGGCGCGTTCAATATGTGTTTTGGTGGCAAGAGCGAGCCATTGGCCTTTGCTGCAGCAACAGCGGCCTTATACGCCACATAAACAGCGTTGGATTTAGGGGCCGTTGCCAGGTAGACGCAAGCCTGGGCCAATGCCAACTCCCCTTCTGGGGAGCCCAAAAAGTCATAGGTATCTTTCGCAGCATTGCAGACTACCAAAGCCTGAGGGTCTGCGTTGCCAATGTCTTCTGATGCCATACGAACCAGACGGCGACCAACAAAACGCGGGTCCTCGCCTGCGTCCAGCATTCGGCACATATAATAAAGAGCAGCATCAGGATCAGAGCCACGCACAGACTTATGGAGCGCTGAAATCAGATTGTAGTGGCCATCTGCGCCTTTGTCATAAATCGGGGCGCGGCGTTGCAATATGGTCTGCAACTGTTCGGCTTGATAAATTTCGCCCTCATTGGCAGTGCGCCAGACTTCTTCTGCTAGAGAAAGAATTGCGCGCCCATCGCCATCGCCCATTCGTAACAAAGTCGCACGAGCTGTCTCATCCAAAGGAAGCGGCTTTTCAAGCAATGCTTCTGCTCTGCCCAAAAGCTGCTCCAAGCTTTCAGGCGTATGGGATTTGAAGGTCAAAACGCTAGCCCGCGATAACAAAGCTGCGTTTAATTCAAAACTTGGATTTTCTGTCGTCGCGCCGACAAGAACAATCGTGCCGTCTTCCATGACCGGTAAAAAGCTATCTTGCTGGGCTTTGTTGAAGCGATGAATCTCATCGACAAACAGGAGTGTCGATTTGCCATTCGATCTGCGATGTCTGGCGGTTTCAAAAACTTTTTTAAGATCAGCAACACCGGAAAAGATCGCCGATATCTGCTCAAAAGCAAGATCGGTTTCTCCTGCAAGTAATCGCGCAATCGTCGTTTTGCCAGTCCCTGGTGGTCCCCAAAAAATGAGACTGCCAAGACTTCCCGAGCGGATCATTCGGGTTAGAACGCCGCCCTCTCCTGTCAGGTGGTCTTGCCCAACCACTTCACCAAGAGATGCCGGGCGAAGCCTATCTGCCAACGGCCTATATTGGCGGTCGGCTTCCGGGCTTGCTGCACCTGAGTTGAATAAATCCACCATCTTATTTTCAGCTATGGCCTAAATTGACGGAAGAAAGAGCCGTTACGTTCAAACACCAATTGCTGGCCGGAACGCTCAAGAACCACCTGCCAGCCACGACGCGACTCTTTTGAGGTTATCTCGACTACATCAGCTACATCTTCCATTTCAACACCATTGATTGCGATGATCATATCCCCCTTCTTGACGCCATTGGCTTCAGCACGCGTTCTACGGGGAACATCGAGAACGATAACTCCGCTACGTGTAGACGAAACACCAACCTGCTGGGCAACAGCGGGAGACAAATTGGCGACCAACGCACCGCCCAAAACGGCAGCGGCGTCAATGCGTGTATCTTCTCTTGGCGTGGTCTCCGGCGCTTCCACAAGACGAAGGGTAACGACCTTGCGCTCTTTGCCTGAAATGACAATCAGCTCAGCATCGCCACCAATACCAATCGTATCGAGGCGATAAGAGAGCGCATCGTTATTTTGCAAGATTTTTTGATTGATACCAATGACCACATCACCGGGGCGAAGGCCTGCTTTGTC
>JAFMHL010000096.1 GCA_017854535.1 Nitratireductor sp. | reverse complement strand
AAAAGTCTCTTTTAGCCCAGAATTAAATCTGGGACATAGGCGATGACGTCAGACACTACATCACGTCTGAAGAAGTAAAGCGTGTCTGCGCTGACATTGGGATCAGCGATTGGTCCAAGCGGACTGGCACCACCATTTAAGACAGCGAGCCGGAAATCATTCGCAATATCGTTGGCGGAGAAGCGCTTGATGTTTCGGACTTACAGATATGGTCTTGAGCATACATATTTCGATGCAGATCCGAATTTACTTGGCCTAATTGAAAATTTGATTCATTATGTAATAAGTAATTTCTATTCGTTCTGCCTATTCCCTTTCGATGGTCTCTGAGTGCCAGGTTCGCTTGTCATCAATAATTGCGCGGGAAGCATCTTTTGGAAAACCAATTCCGTTCAACAACTGTTCGCACAGCTCAAGACTTGCCTCCACAGTTTCCGGCACGGCGCTTTTTGCGCCGCTTGCCTGCAATTTTCGAGCATGATCCATATCGCGTGCACGCGCAATAATCGTCACATGCGGCCAGGTATCATGGATTGTTTTGATCACATGCTCCGCTGATTTTGGTGTATCCATTGTTGTTGCAAACGCAGCTGCATGCTCGATACCGATATGGCGCAGCAAATCTGCCTGGCTTGCATCGCCAAACAATACTGGCGAACCTTTGGCCCGTTCTCGTGCCACCAGATCAGAATCGCTATCAACTGCAATATAAGGAACTCTTTGTTCTTCGAGCAATTGGGCAAGCATTTTGCCGACCCGGCCAAATCCGCCGATGATTACCGGGTGCAAATCCCCTGCCATATTGTCTGGCAAATCATTGCCTGCCGCACGTCGCCTCAATCTTTCACCAAGCTGATAAGAAATTGAGGCAAGCAGCGGGGTCAAGAACATGGTCACAATCACAACCAGCAACATGAATTGGGCAATGCCTGGATCAAGTAGCGAAAGAGACAGGGATGCGGCAATCACAACGAAAGCAAATTCACCCCCCTGGCTCATCAAAATGGCTGTTTCAGCTGCCACATCCATTGGCAATCGATACAGGCGTGCAAGAACAAACAAAATGCCTGCCTTGATTCCAAGGAGGCCGAGGGCAGCAAGTATCACCCATTCAATTTCCGCCCATACTGCCAGAATATCCAAACTCATGCCAACGGAGATAAAAAACAGTCCCAGCAACAGGCCTTTGAACGGTTCGATATCGCTGGCAATTTGATGTCGGTATTCGGTTCCGGCAAATAATAAACCCGCCAGAAAAGCTCCGAGCGCCATGGATAAGCCGGCCATGGCTGTCAGCGCCGCTGTGATCAGTATCAACAAGATCACGGCAGCCATGAACACTTCCCGGCTTCCCGTTCCGCCAACAAAACGCAGTATGGGGCGCACGATGATACGGCCAATCAGGAAGATGGCGCCGATTACCAATGCCGCCTCACCTATTGCCTGCATGGCGGCCAGTCCGAGCGACCCTTCAACCTTCGCGCCCGCGATGCCAACGAAAAACAGGATGGGAACCACAGCGAGGTCCTGGAGTAGCAGAACAGCGAAACTCGCGCGGCCTGTTGGCGTACTCAAGCGCCTCGTTTCGGTCAGCAATTGCATGACAAGCGCGGTTGAAGACAGCGCCAAACAAAGACCCAATATGGCAGATGCTACCAGTGTATTGCCAAACGCATAGGCAATGCCGCCAATCACAAGGGCGCTGATCAGAACCTGGGCTGAACCAAAGCCGAATACCAGTCCGCGCATTCCCCAAAGCTGGCTTCCGGATAGCTCTAGTCCGATGGTAAACAACAGGAAGATGACGCCCAATTCAGCAAAACGGCGAACCCCCTCAATATCTGCAAATACCATCAATTCCAGCACTGGCGTTTCACCCACAAGTCGCCCGATGCCGAAAGGCCCGATTACAAGGCCGACAAACAGGAATCCAAGGGCTGCGCTTATCCCGGCTTTTCGCATCAATGGAACGACCAATCCCGCCGCTACCAAAAACACGATCGCTTCACGAAGATAGGGAATGTCAGGATGTTCAGTCATGCGTTCAAAACTCTTTCGCGGGTTCATTTGAGGAACCAGCATATCGCCCCATGGAGACTGTGCAATACTGTTTTGTGGATCGTTCCACCGAGCTATTTCAAAAAAATTGCGCTGGATCAAATCCAACGGCATCAAATGTGTCTATTATCGAACAAGGTTCTCATGGATCAGGAATCGCCAAAGGAAATTGAAATGAAACATATCATGACAGCAATTGACGGTTCAGAACCCTCTTACAGGGCATTGCTGCAGGCTGCCGAACTGGCAAAAACGTTGAAAGCAGAACTCTCGATATTGATTGTTCGCGAGTTTGTGGTTGGTCGAAAGGGTGTTTACGCTGTCATGAACGATGAGGATATCCGCGTCATTCAGAAAAAGGCGGAAGAAATTGTCCAGACAACCGGCGAACTCGAGATGAATATCCTTGTGGAAAAATCAAGAGACGCGGCATTTACGATTGTGGAAATTGCGATCGACAAGGGCGTCGACCTGATCGTCATGGGTGCATCCGGAAAGGGTGGCTTCAAGACCTTTCTGCTTGGTTCAGTTTCCACGGAAGTCCTCAGGAAGTCAGCGTGTCCGGTGATGATCGTACACTAAACAGAAATATTGGCTAATTTTTTGAGTGAAAATCACAATTTAATTCTGGAATACATTATTGGAGGTAAATGATGAGTTACAAATCGCTTTTAACTGTCGTGAACGAACCTGTCGCTGCCGATGGTTTGCGTCAAATTTTGGAGAATTCGAACAAGAATGACATGCATCTCGCAGTTCAAATATTTGGTATTGCTCCGCCAAACCCTGTTTATTCCTACGGACTTCCGCCTCACGGTGGAGTAATTATTCCTGATGACTGGAGTGAAACAATACAGGAAGGAGCTCAAAGGGTTTTAGATAGTGCGCAAATAGTAGAGAAATCGCTTCAAAAAATGGGAGTGTCAGGTTCAGTTGTAACAAGCTATTGTGAAAGAGGGTGGGTTGAAGTTGAAACGGCACGCAGTGCATCGGTAGCTGATCTGGTGGTGTTGTCCCGAAAGGGGCTGTTGGCCGGTGATATCTGGCCAAGCGTTTTATCAGGGATTTTATTCCGCTCGCCTGTTCCAGTATTGATCGGCAACTCTGAAAACGACTGGGCGCTTGATGCTAAAAACGTTTTTGTAGCATGCAATGTAGCTCGCGAATCCATGCGTGCCATACATCAGGCACTTCCTATTCTTAAACAAGCAAATCAGGTTACATTAGGAATCTTCGACCCAGTTATAAATGAAGATGCTGATGGTGAAGATCCCGGAACTGATGTAGCAGCATGGTTGAGCAGACATGGCTGTAAAGTTGATGTTCAACAATATCCAAGCGGTGGACTGGAAATTGGTGAGGCAATAAAAAAACGTGCCTTTGATCTGGGGGCTGACCTTGTCGTGATGGGGGCTTATGGGCATTCCAAATTGAGGCAAAGAATATTTGGTGGAACGACCACGACGATGTTAGAGCAACAAAAATTACCTCTTTTTCTCTCGCATTGATCTAGCAGCGTCAAGAATTCTAAGTGAGAAACAATCGCCTGGTCCATATGGTGCAAAAATGCTGAGATATTTAGATGGTACCGCTCGTGCGTAAAGCGTCTTGCTTTCTCGATCAGCATGATTTTCTTGGTAGTTTACTGTGTAAAGCCCCCTCATTATGGGCCATTTCTTGATAGAGTTTCTGGAACTGGAGGT
>JAFMHL010000095.1 GCA_017854535.1 Nitratireductor sp. | reverse complement strand
GTGGCTGCAACAGTCAGAGAACCGAAGGTAGCATTCATACCAACATAAAGATCAGGTGAAGATGCGCCAGTAGAACCGCCGTTAGAATCCTGAACACCGACTGTTACTGAAACGCCGTCCATCAACTGAGCAGTATAATCAAAGAAGATTGCCTGGTCGTAGTTATAGAAACCATCGTTGATAGCTGGAGAACCAGCACCATAACCGTGGTTTGTTGTCCAGTATGTGTCTGAGTAACCAAGACGGAAACCAGCAAGATGGATCAACGCCCGGTCGATACCTACGTTCTGATCGCCAGATGCATCAGCGTCGCCGCCTTGCAAACGCAATTCTGAGCGCAATGTACCATATTCAGTTTCGTTACGAACATCAAAGTTCAAACGACCACGAACTGTCCATGAAGAAGTGTTTTCAGAAGATTTATATCGACTAGAACGAAAAGTGCTAGCACGATCACCCTCAAACGTAAAGTATGATTTAGAACTATATTTGTAGTTCTCTTCACCATGGATATATGTTGAACGAACATAACCATTGATGTTGATGCATGTTTCTGTGCCAGGGATGTAGAAGAAGCCAGCGCCGTACATGTCGCAAACTTTAACGTATTCCATTGGCTCAGCTTCGATGATGATAGCGTCGGCTGCCTGTGCGCCAGATACAGCGATCATCGCTGCAGCTGAACCAAGAAGAAGGCTCTTGATTTTCATTGTTTTTCTCCAATTCGAAAACAAATTCATTTATTATTTAAGCCGATTGTCACATCACTAGTGAAATCTGATAAACGGCCACTGAACCAAAGGATTGTGCTAAGTCGCTCGTTCCTTGACCCGAACATACGCAGTGCCAGTGACAATGCAATTGATAAAGCTACGAATTTATGTGCTAGCCCAACCAAACTTTTGAGATGTTGCGCAAAAGACACAAATTCATTGCCGCAGGCTTAGTTTTCACCTTCCGAGCTCTAGGAATTGGCTTTTCTTTGTGGTCAATGCACTAAAAAACCGTCTTCACATAAATGGAACCACATATTTTTTATGTTAAGAATCACACGTCAATATGGTGGATATGGGAGTAGACATAAGGATTTAATTTTTGGCTCTTGAAATTAATGCTTCAAACTTTCATTAGTAAAGCTAAAATTCATAGTGCTGAACCATTTTACTGGAAATACATATGAAACGCCCAGACCCAAAAAATCTTAGCATACAGCAAAGGCTGAAATTAATTCATTTGACGAAAACTGAACTCGCGAGAAATCCAAAAAATTTAACCGCTTTGGTGAACTATGGATTGCTTCTGCGCGCATCGGATAGGACAAAGGAAGCATCAACTTACCTTGCCAGAGCTCACAAAATAGATCGCAGAGATTTAGAAGTTCTTTCTCTGCTCGCGGAAACATATATGGAGAGCCATGCTTATCCATTAGCCCGGAAATACATACGAAAACTTTGCGAGATTGCCCCAAAAAACGTTAATTATTTACAGTTTTACGGCGAGGTTCTTATAGAAATGGGAAAGCCGAATCTAGCCGATGAAAAATTCGAAGCCATCCTAAAGATAGACCCAAAAAACTCCGCAGCGCTTAAATTTCTTGGTGAATCTAAGAATATGCAGGGTCGCCACGATCAGACTGGAAAGGTTCACGAACAAATTCGAAAGATCAATGAACTTAATGCAAATTCGCTTTATCAAGAAGCCAATACAAAAAAGAACTCCCTCGACGATGCTATTAGAATTGATGCTTTGGTTAAGAAAGCGATCAAAAATGACCCAGAAAATTCAGTACTATATTACACGCGTGGTAAAATTTGGAGCGATGTTAAAGAATACGACAAAGCATTTGAAGCATACAAATTGGGAAATAAATACTCTATAAAAAGTCCCGAAAATCCATTTTTCTTCGAAACTAATAATGCAATGGATAATTTAACAAAAGAATTTATCAGGCAGAGAATGCCTTTTGCAGTTCAGTCAAATGCTCCAATATTTATTTTTGGAATGCCTCGCTCAGGCACAACATTAACCGAGAGCATTTGCGGCACGCATTCCAAAATCAACGCTGGAGGCGAATTAACATTTGCTTCAGACATGTCAAATGCAATAGGCTTAAGCTCTCCAACCAAAGAAGCTTTTAGACAAATTTTGTCAGAAATTCCCATGAAGCAAATACAGCATTTTGGGCAAAGATATCTTGATAAAACAGCTAATCTGCGTAAACATACCCATCATTTTACTGACAAGATGCCCCATAATTTTGTCAAATTGGGCCTTCTCAAGATGAACCTTCCAAATGCAAAATTCATTCATTGCCGACGCCACCCAATCGACACTTGTATTTCTATTTTCTTCAACTCAATGAATGAATTTCATAATATTTATAAATCTGACTTAATTGAGCTGGGCCTTTATTATCGGAGATATCTGAGATTGATGCAGCATTGGCGGGAACACATTCCTGACGGATTCCATGAAGTTTTTTATGAAGACATAGTTGCTAACACAGAGCTCAATGCCCGCAGGATGATAGGCTATATTGGTCTGGAGTGGGAAGATTCCATGGCCAACCGCCAAAAAGCGCAGAAATCAGTCAGAACATTGTCATCATGGCAGGTTCGCCAACCTGTTTATACATCTTCGGCGGGACGCTGGAAAAACTACGAGAAGCATCTCGGCCCGTTGATTGATACGCTGGGGCCAGTTGTGGAAGAATATGAAAACGAACTAAAAGCGCTAAACAGTTAGGCCAAGTAAATTCGCATAAACAAAAAGGCCCATTGAAAACGCTCATCGGGACTTTTTTATTTTTATCTTAGCGATATCAGCGCGTGATGAGTTCCGGCCCCATTAAGGTTGTCGGCAGCCAAGTTGATAGCCACGGGATATAGGTCACCATAATCAGGAAGATGAACAGCACACCAACAAATGGCAGGGCTGCTTTCACCACTCTAACTAGACTCATCCCGGTTATCCCCGCTGTAACGAACAGGTTTAGGCCAATAGGCGGCGTAATCATTCCGATCTCCATGTTCACCACCATAATAATACCAAGATGGATCGGATCGACGCCTAATTCCATCGCAATCGGGAACACGACTGGTGCTACGATCAGCAGCAGGCCTGATGGTTCCATGAACTGGCCACCGATCAAAAGAAGAATGTTTACAGCGATCAGGAAGGTAAACCATGTGAAACCATAATCCAGCATCAAAGTGGTGATCGCATCAGGAATACGCTCAGATGTTAGCACATGAGCGAATATCAGCGCGTTGACGATAATGAACATCAACATGATGGTTGTCTTGGATGCATCTACCATGACTTTGCGCGTGTCATTGTTAAAGAATGCCGCAAAGAAGTTTCGGCCCATCAGGGAAAGGTTCCTGCGCCAAACCGGAAGACTTGCAACCAGATAGCCCGGAATATTCAACGGATTGGACTCGCGGTCGCGCAAGATTGCGTATAGCACCATAACCGCCAGCGATATGCCGATGCCTGTCCAAAGTCTGCCTGTAAATGTCACGCCTTCCCACTCGGAAGTGACAAAGAAGGACATGATCATCCAGACGAAGAAGATGGCAATGGCATAAACCAAAGACGAAAACCCGATCTTAGAACGTTTGCTGTCATCTTCGAGCAGCCAGCGGATGCCAGCCATTGGACCCATATCGCGGTATATAAAGAGAGCGATGATGAAAGAATAAACGGCGGCAACAGCGGCGGCTTCGGTTGGTGTGAACACACCGCCATAGATACCGCCAAGAATAATGATGATCAGGAACAGGCCCCATCCAGCTTCTTTACCTCCTTGCAAAATCTCACCAAATCCGCGCCAAG
>JAFMHL010000051.1 GCA_017854535.1 Nitratireductor sp. | reverse complement strand
TATAGGAGAGCAGGTTATAAGGATCCATTTTCTAAAGCAAACCAATCGGTTTATTGGGAAGGGCAGGAAGAAAAATATAGCAAAGTGAAAACAATGACATTTGCTAGTCGGAATTATCCAGATTTTGCAATTTTTAAACCGTATTTTGTAGCAATTGAATATAAGCAAAGCATGTCAGGTTCGTTAGTAAAACAGGCAATCGGGCAATCATTAGTCCACACATTATCAGAAGAATATGATTATGTTTATGTTCTATTCCATGATAAAAATAGAGATAAGAAAATTAGGAATTCTTCGACAAATAAAAATGAAAAAAATATTATAGAGAAAATCTGGGGGAACTTTAACGTGCGTGTTTATTTCATTTAGGGCATTGTGAAACTAATGCAAACTAGTCTCTGTTTGGCTAAAGATCCGTAGATCAGTTAACACAAAGCTGCCGCCACCGGACCAGCGCAAGAGTTCTGTTAGATCCGGTGACACGTCAATTAATAACTCCCGTGTCTCGGTTGAAATTTGAATCTAGTCGGCAACGCCCTCTGATTCCATCCTGCTCGCGACATTCACAGTATTCCCCCAGAGGTCATACGAGAATTTTTGTTTGCCGATCACACCTGCGATGACCGCGCCCGAATGCACACCAATCCGAAATTTCAGGTAAAGGGATTTTGATTGGCCATTCGCCAGAATTATCGAGCAGACCCAAAATCGTCAAGTTCCTGTGACAATAACTCTGATAGAGTCTAAAAAGCGGCACGATAAATGGAAAGAGCGTCTGCTTGCGTAATCTCACGTGGGTTATTGACCAGAAGTCTTGTCTGATTCATTGCGTCACTGGCAAGTCTTGGGAGAATTTCTTCCGGAATATTCATCTGCCTCAGCGATTGTTGTAGCCCGCATTCGGCTGATAATTGTGCGAGTTTTTCGCAGAAACCTTCAGCGCGCGCTTGCCCTTGCAGTTTAGCAAGTTCAGGAAACGGAATGGCGGCAATTTCTGCATAAGGTTGGGGGCATGTTTTTATATTGAAGTTTAGCACATGAGGGAGAACTAACGCATTTGAAAGGCCGTGGGGAATATGAAAATGTCCGCCAAGTGGATATGCCAACGCATGCACCGCTGCGACTGGTGAATTGGCAAATGCCTGCCCTGCCAACATGGATCCAAGCAGCATATCTCCTCGTGAATCCAAATCACTTCCATTATTGACCGCTTTTAGAATGGATTTCCCCATGAGTTCAAGCGCTTGAACAGCAAGAATTTTTGAAATCGGATTATTGTTTGGATTGATGGAGGCATAGGCTTCAATGGCATGTACCATGGCATCAATGCCTGTAGCTGCAGTAATATGAGGCGGCAAGCCAAGCGTTAATTCAGGATCAAGAATAGCAATATCCGGCAAGATGATTGGCGAGACTACACCCATTTTTTCATTTGTGCCGGTTGTTACAATTGAAATTGGCGTAACTTCCGAGCCTGTACCAGCGGTGGTCGGGACAAGCACCAGTGGGAGACGTGGACCTTTGGCATTTCCAACACCATAGGCTTGTTTGAGCGTTTCATGACTAGGAACAAGAAGCGCTACCAGTTTTGCAACATCCAGCGAAGAGCCCCCGCCAAGTCCGGTAATGCCCATGACATGTTCAGCTTTTGCAATTTCCACTGCTTTTAGGATCACGTTTTCAGGCGGATCAGCCTCAACTTCATTAAACAGAATAACTGTAATGCCAGCTTGTTTCAAAATGCCGAGCATTCGTTCCACAATCCCGGTGGACATTAGTCCCGGGTCGGTAACAAGCATAACCCGCTCGCCTATTGCTGACTTAATTATCACCCCAGCATCATTGAGAGTACCAGCACCAAAGCGAATGGATTTCGAAGTATTGAAAGTGAAGGGTTTCATTTATTCCTCCCGGTAGATTTATCTAGGCACAAAACTTAATTGTGCGCCAAAGCTGATGACTGCTAACCGAAACTCCAAGCCAGCAAGACAATGATCGAGCCAACACTCGCCACAAATCCAAGCGAAAATCGAATGCGTTCGCGTTCCTTATCTGATTGATTTTTTCTCAACCGAGGTTTTGGTTCATAAGCTGAAACATCAATCAATGTCATGTTTGCCATTTCCATTCTATACGCCAACAGCCAGACTAACACGACGCCTAGCATCCAGAAAAGGATTGACCAAGCCCACATTGATGGAATGCCGAAAACCCATATTCCCCCCTCCGCTTCGGTTTCACTGTTCGAACCAAATGCAAAATTCCCAAACACCAAGCCTGGGCCAATGGCAAAGAATAACCATGCCAATGCTGCTGACCATGCGATCGGCTTTAACACTCTTGAATTTGTCTGCAGGCCGAAATTAGCAACGAGAAAATTCTGTATGTCTATGGCTTCTTCCCTATGAGCTGTTCTATTTGTAATCGCGGAAATAACCAAAACTGAGAGTATGTTAAAGAACGCTCCCCATGCTGCGGAGTGCACGGTCCAAGGCCAGCGCCCCCATGGCAATTCCAAACCCACATAAGAAAGCACTTGATACCCAAAGGGTTCGGTCAACATGACTGCAGCCATGCCGAAACCAACACCGCAAATGGCAGCAGGGCGTGTGATCCATCTAAACCAGGTAATTCCGAGTAGTGGTGTAAACAGTTGAATAGAAAGCGGCAAAGCCAATCCAGCAAAAGCGGAAAGGGTTACCGGTGCCAATGACTGCATCAGCAATGCAATGAGTGCAAGCAACCCGACACAAATCCGTGTGAGCAATACTGTAGCCTTGCGATCAAGCGTTCCTTGAAAATAGGGTTTGTAAATGACACGTACAAGATTTTCACTAGCAACAAGTAATCCAAGCCCTGCAAGTAATTGAATACCAGCTACTACTGCAATCAATGCCCAGGCGGCAAACCAGGCTGATTGCAACTGCATCATCGACAGCAGGCCAGTAATCGCCCATTCAGAATTCACAAAACCTGCTGCGCCAATAAGGACTATCCCGGCGACAATCAGGCCTCCAATGAATGCTGCTTGCAACCAGGTTTGACTGGCGGCAATGCCGTCTGCAGATTTCATCGATAGAACAATCTTGGCGGCCAAAGGGCTAGTTTGAAAACCCATAAATGCCAGAGCAAGGCCAAGGCTCATCACTGCAGTTCCACCATGACCATAGAAATTGTCACGCCCCAGACCGGCAGAAAATTGCAAAACACCGGAAACTTCAAACAAAACAGCCGATGCCGGATCTCCAGCCTTTGCTTGCAACCCTTTTACAAGTGCTTCAATTCCGCCACTAACATACAGCGCGTATCCAGCAATGAACACGATCGCAGCAAGTAGAAGAACTGCCTGAACAGCTCCAACAAAACCAATCGCACGCATACCGCCGATAACCACATAACCAAACAATAGAAGCACTATTAGAAAGCCGATGATTTGAGAAGAAACAATATCTCCACCAAGAGTTGCAAGCATTTCGCTGACAAACCTTAACTGCAACCCGGAAAACCCCACTGCGAACATCAAGGCAACGAATGTTGTGGCAAAAACCAGGAATTCACTTCTGTAATAAACTCGGAACAATTCAGCTTGGGAAGAAACCCGCAAACGCTGCCCCACATACCATAGCCGTTTGAAAAAGAGCACGCCTGGCAAACACAGCATTACACCGGCTTGCAGAATGCCGGGAAGCGAAAAACCGTGCTTGGTGATTTCCTGTGTACCACCCAAAATGAACCATCCAGATACACCGGCGCCCGCCATTAGCAATGCACCTACCCATGACGGCAGTTCATGTCCTGCAGAAAACCAAGTAGTGCCATTGCTGTTGCGCAGCGCGGCAACCCGCGACCAAAACATCACAGCTGCCGCGTAGAAAATAGCGCAAACCGATACCCAGAGAAATGGCTCGCTTATGCTCATTTCTCATTACCCTCATCGGAAGTAGGCTTGATATGAAACCGTGAAAATGCCTGACGCATACCGTAGCGACTCGAGAGATAGGCAATCATTCCGATGCTGAGAACCGCAAACAAGGTTATTGCAATGTAGTAATCTGTTTGGGAGGTCTCCGAAACAATCCAACCTACAACGAAGAGCAGGCAAATGAGGCCAAATAGACCAAGGCCCAACGCTGTTTCTCCGGGTTCAAAACCCTGCTTGTTGAGATAATTGACTATAATGTGACCGATGAAGGCGGCAACAATCGTGCAAACTCCTAATAGTCCTACCAAATAGCTGTCCCGTGAAAGTCCTTCGAGGATGAATCCCATCCCCAAAAAACCCAGAACGGACCAGATACAGAATACAAGTAGTTTTCGATCGTCTCTCATTTATCCTGGTATCCAGCCTTGCCTAATAGCGGTGACGGTATTGAATCCAAATTTGAGCCAAAATTCTGCTTGCCAAACGGATCCAATGCTTTGGCTACTTCTTTGAAGGCTTGTTTGTTTTTCGGTTTGAAGAGGATTTTGTACTACCCTCATTTCCGTCATTATCTGAACCTGGATCCGTGTACACAATTTTGGAAAGATCTTGTAGAGTGCCAGTTCTGTGCATTGCGTCTGAACTCATGCCTATTTCCCCTAAAAGCTGGTCTACAAAGGGGGCCTGAGAACGATAGCGCAGTGCAGAGCTAACAACTTGTTCAGCAAGGTTGCCATCCTTTGTGCCAGATGGGCCTCCTTCTACTGATCCGCTTCCAGATTTTACACCTGATAAGCCGGGCAGCCCTTCGACATGAAGTATTTTAATTTCGTCGATTTTTTCCATCGGTTTTACGCTTTCGCGAATGATGGCTGGAAGATTATCTACCAAACGTTTGTGCAAGGCGCTTTTGCGTGCCGCATCGGAACGCAAGTTTTCAGCAATATTGAGTTTGGTCTGACCTTCGGATTCAACTTTATATCTCTCCTGGAGGGCAGCCACAGCGAGCTTGTCTGCATCAGCACGGTCTTTGGCCGCAACTTTTTCAGATTCTGCCGCAACTTTCAATCGAATGGCATCGCGCTCAGCAGCTTTCGCGGCTTCAATTAGCTCAACGAGTTTCTGACGATTGGCAATCTCTGAATCACGAATGGTCAGCACCTTCTCCTGCGCCTCGATCATTTTGGCTCGCGCTGCTTCAGCAAGTGCTTGAGCCTCGGAACGCTCCTTGGACTTTTTGGAAACCGCAATCTCGCGCGACTGTTCCTCCAACTCAAGTGCCTCGCGGCGTTTTACTTCGAGTGTTTCAATTTCACGCTCCATATCAATTCTGGTGCGTTCGACTTCTTCGCGTTCCTTGATTTTGTAGGTTTCAACTTCACGCTCGCGCGCAGCGCTGTCAGTGGCAATTTCTGCTCGCCGTTGGCTTCGTTGAATTGAAACTTCTGCCTCATGATCTAGCCTAGCGTATTCGCTATCTCTCTGAATTTCCAAAGATCGTTTTTCTGCTTGCAGGTTTTTTTCACGCATCGCGACATTGGTATCCTTTTCAATGTCATTACGCTTTTTCTTGCGAGCTTCGATTTGTTCAGTCAGAATTGTGAGACCCTCGGCATCAAATGTATTGTTGGGATCAAACAGGCTGATATCAGTTTGGTCGAGCGACGTAAGGGAAACTGATTCTAGTTCCAGACCATCAAGCGCCAAACTCTCCGCCACTTCTGTTTTGACTGATTTAACAAAGTCCTGCCGGTGTTCGTGGATTTGCTCCAAGGTCATGACAGCTGCCGCTGCACCCATGGCATCAACAAAGCGGCCCTGGATCAAGTCTTTTAACTGTTCGGCGTGCATTGTTCGATTGCCTAGGGACCTTGCCGCAGTTGCGACTGCCTCATCGTTTGGAGCAACTCTTACATAAAACTCTACAGTAAGTTCGACACGCATACGATCTTTGGTAATGAGTGATGTTTCTCGCGCCCGAGTGACTTCAAGACGCAGGGTATTCATGTTTACATCAGTTAGATCATGAAGAATCGGCAGAACAAATGCGCCACCGCCCATTACAACTTTCTCTCCACCAAAACCGGTTCTGACGAAGGACACATCTTTGGTTGATCGCCGATATAGCCAATGCAGAAGATACGCAAATACGGCTATAATGATCGCGATCAGAATTATAATTGCAATTACGTCAGCACCCTTCATAGGATCAATCCTTCGTCTTTTAGAACTCTTTCAAATTTCGAAATCGTATGCGAATTGTTATCTTTGTTCATTGCTATCCTCGGGATATTTACGCAAGGTGGTGTCAATTAAGCCTACTGCAAGAATTGCCACCCCAAATACCATGCGGTTCAAAAAGTCGAATAAATTGTAGGTAACGCTCAGACTGCCATCGTCTGAATATCCGCCAAAACTGGTGATAAAGTTTCCAAGCGGATAGATTGCCCAACCAACGGTTACAATCAGGCGAAGCCAAAAATATCCCCTTCGAACCGGATCTGTGCCTGATTTTCGAATGCTGTCATCCATACGGCCAAAATAGAGTTCTCCAAGAATATAGAGCCAGAAGATTAGGCCGATCAGAAATGCCAGCGTGGCATGCATAAAGCCGGCCTCACCCAAATAACGCACAAATATCATTAATATGGAGACTACCACCAATCGCCAAAACAAACCGGTAGTCTGGCGTTCGACGCGATTGGCATAAAAATATAATGCCATTACCTGAAGTGGTATGGAAACTGCCCACCCAACATAGTGATAAACAACCGGGACAGATTTTGCGGAGCCCCAAGCCATGCGTGCTTCGAACATCGCCCCTATACCAACCAAACAGGCAAGCGAACAAAGGACAATGACAATTTTCCATGTTCGTGAGACCCACCCAGTACCGAACAGGAGTAAAATGGTGGTTGCTACCAATCCGAACAACGCAACCGAATAGCTTGCGGCAGCCAGATCAGCTGTTTCAAATACAACCATTTTAACCTCTTCCTGTGTTATACATTTTGGTTTTCACTTTGGATCTAATCATATTTGTGTTCGTATGTGTGGTGAGCGTGCATATAGCGCTACCATTGGAAGGATCAGTATGCCGAAAATGAATTGCTGCCATTCGAAATCCAAACCGATTCCGATCAAAAAACTTGTGAGAACCTGAAGCACCAAAACCCCGATTACTGTAAAACCATAACCGCCTTGCCCACCCAGAAGCGATGTACCGCCAACCACAACCGCTGCAAGAGTTAGAAAGAGGTATTGATCGCCCACACCGATAAAACCACCACCACTCCATCCAAGTAACAATGCGCCTGCCATGGCGGCAAAAAAGCCTGAGATGCAGTACATCATCACCCAATATTTCAGCTCTGATATCCGGATACGTTTTGCAGAAGTGCGGTTGACGCCAAGCGCGTATAGATAACGGCCATAAACCGTATAGCGCATGCTGATGATCAGGAATAGGGCAAGCCCAGCCCAAATGGCAATTACCGGAGGGAACGGCATGCCAAACGTTGTACCGTTCATTGCGGACAGATTACTCAGCCATAAGGGTACTGTTCCAAAAACATTGCCACTATATGCGGTTCCGATGGATGTCAAAATTTGAACGCCGCCAGAAATCGCAAAGCCAGTGCCCAGCGTTACAATTAGCGCCTGACCTTGCAAACGATAACTCAACAAGCCGTTGATTACTCCAAGCAATCCGCCAGTCAGAAGAACCAGTATTGTAGCCAGCCATGGTGGCACACCAAGACTAATCAGATAAAGCAAGCCAACATTAGCCGAGCCGATGATGAATGGAATTGACAGATCGAGGCCACCCAACAAGGCAACCAGCGTTTGGCCAATAGACGCAATTCCCAGAAATGACGCAAAAAGCAGCATGGACTTGATATTGTTAATTGATGAAAACCCATCAATGTTCATGGCCCCCACTGAAAATAGTCCAGAAAGAACCATGATCCCGATAAAAGCTGATCGATTGGTTTGGAATTGTTGACCCAGCGTCCGGGTCAACATAATGATCGCCAACAATATGATGAGTGAAATGATATTCCAGATATTGAAGAAGCTATCTATGGACAGAGACAGTATCAAAAACGCCAAAAGAATGGCAGCAAAACCGATGAGTGATCTTCGATTCTCTATCCATAAACGCCGGATTTCGCCAGGACCATCCGTTTCATTGTTGTTTTGATCCAGAACGAATTTAGTCAAAACATAGTTCCAGCCCCAAAAAAACAGGGCAAGAGTAGAAATCGCATATAGAATTATCAATTGGACAGAGATGCCCTGAATAAATCCAAATACAACACCAAGACAGGTTAGAGCCGCACCAACTAGCAGGCCTACGATCCGAGAGGGAAGACCAAGTTGGGTAGCGGTATGTTGTATCTCGACCATCAATTCCCTCCACTGTTGGAGTTGAAATGAGGTGGCTCGGTCGGTGAGAATTGACCGTGTTTGATGAGGTAACCACTGAACAAAACCAGTGCTGCAATGATTACAATGATGGCTGGAGCAAGGTCGCGGTTCTTTGCCTGACTGAAAGCCATGCGGGCAAAAACAGCAATGGCCACCAATATTATAACACCAAAGATGAAAGGGCTTGCTTGTTCACGGAGCGCATTGGTACGAGCGTCATCTTCAGCAATTTCCAAGGCACCGACATAAAGATCGGACGGGTTAATTTTTGCCAGAGGCTGACGCTGTTGCGGTGTTGCTTCAGTATTCGTCAATACTTCTGCAGTTGGTGGAGCGCCAGCGCGTTCGGAAAAGCCTTTATAATCAAATGTTGAGTGAAGAATTACGCCAAGAACAACGGTGCCGACTGAAACGAAATACAGCAGCGCCGAGAAGTTTTTAAAATAGCGCTGGATTACTGGAATTGCTAGAGTGAGCAACAAAGATGCTACCAATATAAAGCCATAGGCAAGATTGGTGACAAAACTTTGCACAGCACCAAAGTTGAACGTGGCAAGGCCATAGGTTATCAGATAGAGATTGATTGCACCAAGGAAAGACCCGAACACCCCGCCGCGACCACCAGCCAAAGATGCACCGCCAAGTACCAAAGCAGTCACTGCAATCAAGGTATAAGTGGTTCCTTGTGACGGATCGCCGGATGAAATAAGCGCGGTAAAAGTGATCGCAGCAAGTCCGGCAAATGCCCCGGAAATGAGATGCGCACCAATGCGCACGACCGAAATTGGGACGCCGCTGGTATAGGCTGCACGTTCATCCGAACCCATAAGTCGAAGGTGAGTAAAGAAGGCTGACTGAGCAAACAATATCCAGGCAAGAGAAGCAAGAGCCAGAATGAGCAATACAGGTGAAAAGATAGTTGTTCCTAGTCCCCATTCTGACATCCATTCAGGAGCAACACCCCCTGGTCTTGGCAGAATAACCAAATTGATACCTGACAATGCCAGATACCCGCTTAGCGAAACAATGATTGGCTGGACACGCACATAAATCACAATCAACGCAAAAATAAACTGGTAGGCAGCTCCAGCTAAGATGGCATAGCCAAACACAGTAATTGGATTTTGAATTATTTCCGCGCCATGGAGTTGAATCAGCGTTACGTTGATGAATCCAATGAGCGGACCTATGGATAGATCAACAGTCCCGCGCCCTGCAATAACAACCGCCATCAATGCATATGTGGCCAATACCAGCGGGGTGGCGACAATGATTGCACTGCCAATGCCATTGCTTGAAACCAAGCTTGGCGAACGCAGAACCGCGAAAGTCAGCAAGATAAAGAACAGAGTCATTGGCATCAATAGAAATGCATTACCACCACCGCTTGCATGAGTCCCACCGCGGGTGTCCTCGCTATTTACAACATTTGAGTTTGCTTCAGATTTGATAGTCTGAACTGCATCAGGGGATGCTGAAACTGTTTTGATGCCAATAGCTGTCATGCAACACCTCTGTGCCTGGGTCGGCCTTTTTCATCAAATTCAACAACCTTGATTTTCTTCGCGGGCAAATTGGATATATCTTCACTAATGGAAGCATTTTTTAAATTACGTTTCTGACTCGAATAATCTGCGATTTTCACAAGAGGGGAAATTTTGACCTTTGTTTCCCGTGAACGTTTCATTGGTTTTACATTGTCGGGTACTTTCACAACAAAACGAACACCATCGTTCGTTTCGGTATTTGAAATAGTTCCTGTTTCCGGACCCCTTGTTTTTATGTCACCTTTGCTGAAACCTCCATTGGCAAGGCTTGGTGTCAAACCGAAACGCTGGGTAAGGCCGCTACCATCAGTTTGCCCAAACATCGCTTCCAGAACACTCTTGGGATTCAGATTACGGCCGTCAAAAGCATCAAAAGGAGTGCCATCACGAAAAACAATTACACGAGTGGCGAAGCCAACAAACTCTTCAAGTTCTGATGACATATAAATGACCGATTTGCCTTCTTCAGCAAAGCTGCGCAGATGTTTGTACAACTCGCTTTTCGCACCAACATCAATACCGCGCGCTGGATCATTAAGAACAATTGTATTGGGCCGTAAAGCAAACCCGCGACCAATGAGAACCTTTTGTTGGTTTCCGCCCGAAAGCGAAGTGATTTTGTCACTGGCTTCGCCAAACTTGATCATTAAGTTGGCGGTTTCACGTTTGAAAATGCTACGCAGGGATTGAAGATCAATAATACCGAGTATGCCTGCTCGTTTCTTTTCTCTGTACAATGGAACGACAAGGTTTTCGAAAATGGAAAGCGACGGAAAAATACCCTCTTTTTTGCGATCACCAGATACATAGACGATCCTGTTCTTCACTGCATCACCTAGGGAAAAAACCGGATTTTGGATGCCATCGCCATTGCAGGCAAGAACTGATCCGCCTACTGCGGTTGAAACGCCAGCAAGAATGCGCACGAATTCATCTTGCCCCTGACCATCCAAACCAGCAATGCCTACAATTTCGCCTGCGCGTAACTCAAAATCAAATGCTTTGGCTCTCGGCCAAACCCGTATGGCGTTGCCGAGCATTGTAGTTCTGTCGGTATCCGGCTGGGGCGCCTTCAATAATCGATGCTCGGGGTCAACTTCTTCACCCGTAATCAAGGCCAACAGATTTTTCTCTGTAATCTCTTCGCGCTCAAGAACTCCGACATCACGACCATCGCGAAGCACTGTCGCACGATCAGAAATCCTGATAAGTTCAGCAATCCTGTGCGTCACAACAAGGACAGTGGTCCCACCATCGCGTAGCAGCCGCATTTTTGCAAAGAGTCGCTCAGTACTATCAAAATCCAGTGCTGCGGAACTTTCGTCGAGAATAAGGACTTTAGGTTCACTGAGAAGTGCCCTCGCAATTGTAATCCACTGTTTTAGCCCGAGTGGAAGGTTGCCTACCAATTCGAATGGATCAACACACTCACCGGACAATTCTTTCATAAGCTGCGAAGCTTTGCGGACCTTCTCGGTAAAAGGCAGTTTTTTTGAGAAAAGATAGTCAGATCCCATGAAAATATTGTCTACTACCGTACTCTCATCAGCAACCAGCACCTCCTGATATACAGTTGAAATGCCAGAATTGCGGCTTTCTTTTGGGGTAGATGGTGTTTCACCCAAAACGACAACAGAACCTGAGTCGATGGGTAGAATTCCCGAAATAACTTTAGCCAGAGTACTCTTTCCACAACCATTTCCGCCAACAATGGCATGAATTTCACCGACGCGAGCGGAAAAACTGCAACCATCCAATGCCTTTGTCGGTCCAAAGTATTTTTTCGCGTTCACAACGGAAATCGTATTGGGAATTGAGATAATATCGTTCATTTTTCCGACTTTGATATCTGGATTGGAGAATGGCGGAGCTTTTGCGGCACCGCCAAATTCAGTTTCTTATTTCTTGTATTTTGTTGGATCAGCAGGTTTCAGGAAGAACTGATCCAGATACGCCGGATCCTGACCCCATTTGGCTGGACCAACCTGTAACCAAGTTGAGGCCTGCTCATCGCAGTTTTCAGGAAGCATTTTGAGGATCTCATCATGTGTCAAAAGGATCGGATCAACCATTACTGATTGGACTTTTGGTCCTTGCCCCTGAAGGGTGCGCATCATGATATCGAAGATGAGTTCCATTTCATCCTGAGGCGGCCAAACTTGATAGGTGTTTTTGGTAATGGAAGGGTTTTTTCTCCAGGTACATAGCGCGCCCAGTTCACCACCGATAGCAATTTTCACATCTGTGCGACCAGACTGTGCAATGGCGCGTAGGACGCCCATTTCAGCAGCTGATTGGACCACAATACCATCAAGTTTGCCCGGATGCGTGGCAAGCCATTTCTGGACTTCGCCTTGAGCAACCTGGTCTGTCCACATGCCAGCGATAGAGCCAACTACTGTGATACCTGGCTCAGAAGCAAGACCTGCCTTGACGCCACGATCCTGACTGTCAGAACCTGAAGTGCCTGGAATACCTTCTACAACGAGGACATTACCTTTTCCACCAAGCTCGTCAGCCATTGCCTTGCCTATTTCGAAACCGGCAACTTGATAGTTGACTGAAGAGTTGACCGAATAAGGCGAGGTTAGATAGCCAGTAAACGAGAACGTCGGAACTCCTTGGTCATAGGCAAGTTTAACAGTCTGGTTCAAAGCGGTTGGGTTAGAGCAACAAACCACAAGAGCATCTGCGCCCTGATCAAGCAATTGACGCATCTGCTGGATCTGAGTTGAATCGTTCAGGTTAGACTGAGTAATGATCACCTCTTTGATCAAACCTAGTTCCTTCCATTTTGGAATAACAACGTTTTGCAAATGCTCCATCGCGTTGGCGCGCCAGGTATTGCCCGCATAAGAACTGGCATATCCAATTGTCCATGGCGGCGGATTCTTGGCAACAAAGTCTCGATAAGCGCTCGGGCCAATCGGCTGCGCAGGATCGAGCATATCTTTATTGTAAAGACGCGCAGCAACTGCAGGATCAAGCTCATCAATGCCTTCGGCATAAGCAATACCTGCCATGGCTGTTGTTGACATCGCAGCCAGCGCGGCGGCAATGACAAGGTTTTTCATTTGTTTCATTTTATTTCCTCCAGTTGAATTTGCAATTTCTTGCAGGTTAGACTTTTACAATTGGCATTAGTCATAAAAGTCATAAGGCGATTTTCTAAACGTCGCCCAGTTTTCCGGATCGTGACCTGTAACAATCAACGCTCCGGTATCTTTTGCAATTTGATGTAGTTTTTTCACAGAATTTACCGCATCAACCGAAGACACAACTAGTCCCGGTAGCGCCTTATTTTCCCAATGATCCATCGTGTAGGCAGCATCAATTGTCAGAAGCACCTTGCCTGTGTTGGGCAAATTAATCAGAAATGACTGATGGCCTACAGAATGTCCGGGTGTGAAGATCATACGGATGGTGCCATCACCAAACAGATCATAATTGTCTGTGAATTCACCGCCCAGAAATTTCCAGTTCAATCCTGGACGATCAAAATCTGCCCGAATATAAGCGCCGGTTGCAAACCAGTGAGGATTGAATGCATATTCATACTCGCTCCGTTGAACGATATATTGAGCATTGGGAAAGCGCCCTATTGCTCCGGTATGGTCAAGATGCAAATGGGATTGAAGTACGAAACGGACATTATGAGGTTCCACTCCAACAAGTTTCAATTGATCAACACAATTTTCTTTGCTCTCCATAACGGGATCATAGGCGTCGACCACATCACCCCAGTATCCACGCTTGTCCACGGCCACCTCGGCAGCATTACCCCCATCAATGACCACATTTCCCTTTGGGTGTTTGATCAGGAACCACGGTACAGGGATCTCAAAGTCTTCCTCACCCTGGTTCATCTTTATGTATTTAGTTTTTGTTTTCAGGGTACCGGTCTGAAACATATGCAGTTCAATACCTGACGAAGTTGAGCGCCTACTGCGCTGAGGTTTGCTTTCAGCAGACCGAGAAAAAACCGGGCGAGGCGCCAATCTACTTCCGCTGTTTTTCGACGACAAAGAACCACTGTCGCGGATAACCTGTTGACCGTTTTCGTCGAATTCTACAATCTTCATGTACTTACCCTTGAATACAGTAAATCTTGTGAGCTCTCAGCTCCATCTTAAGTACGTTCATCGATTAGGCGCAGTGCTTCTTTGAGATAGACTGCAAAGAGTGGATAATTTTCTGACATTGGAAAATGCCCAATATCTTCCATTTCAATATAGATGCCACCAGGAATTTGCCGCGCGGTCGATTCTGTGGCTTCTGGCGGAGTAAGATAATCATAGGTTCCGGTCATCATGATTACTGGGCATTCTTTTGTGTCGATCTGCGCCAGATCATTACGCATGTCGTGATCGACTGAATAGAAATACAAATCACCTTTAAAGACCTCTGCCCCTTGCGTATAATAGTGCCATGTCAGCCAACGATCTTTATCTGGGCTTTGAGGCGCCATAAGATCCCAAACGCCACTGGCGCAAACTTGGGCAGCGTTGGCATGAGGATGCCGCCACCAATCCAGGAAAAACCCTGGCGCGTGTTCTGCTGCTTCTACCGGAATAACAGCACGGAATTTGGTTGGATGATGACGCGCAAGTTGTAGGGCAACATTGCCACCGAATGACGACCCCATAAATATTGGATTATCCAGCTCAAGCGCTTCACACAAAGTAACAATGAACTTCATATAATGGTCCGCAGTCAGCAGATATTCTTCTTTCCACCATTCCTTGTTAAGCGGCGGATCGGATTTTCCATGCCGGGCCAAATCATAAGCAATCACATCATAATTAGCAGTTACATCCGGATCTTCCAGTAAGTCACGCCACTGATGATTATGGCAACCTGCCGTATGCTGGCACACCAATGGAATACCTTGGCCATTGCGCAGATAGAAGACTTTATATTCATAGCCATCCACATCAATCGTTACATAACGACCTGTTACCGGGGAATGCTTGACCATATTGGCTCCATTAATTTTTCAGACTAAAATCGAATAAGGCACAACGGATTAAACCGGAACGCCGACCTTTCGAAGCAGCTCGAACTGAACTGTAAAATTTCGTAAATTCTGCATGAGAACGAGAGTGTTCCCCTCAATCTTCAAATCCCGCCGAAAACTTGCGGACCAAATTCCATGAAACATCGGCGCAGGTATGGGGCGTGCAAACTCCCGCCAGGTTTGAGCGCTGGCTCTTAAAGCAAAATCGTAAGAGTCCATAGGTGCGGGCGCGATATTAATGCGATAGACTTTTCCGTCCACCATTTCGACGATCACCTTTTCGCTGCCCATGTCCCACAGATATGTGCAGGTGAAATAACGGGCCATTGCGCCGATGGTTGGATCCCTGTCCGAAGCTTCACTAAAACGTGTTGCCCAATCGCGGACACTCAAAGCCATGAAATATTCCTCCACCCTAAGCAACATTAAACGCCAGCCAAATGAAATTCTCTCCCAAGAATTTTGAACCAAAATTAGGGCTTTGTTCTCCACCGCTAATAACGACTTGATTCAAATCACTGACTTGTATTCAGTATACTGAACAACATACTGAGTATCGAACCCTATTGATCAGATGGCCAATTTGTCAACTGATTTATTGAGACAAAAGTTGTAAAAAAGCTTTAGAGGTGATTTATTGAGACAAAAGTTGTAAAAAAGCTTTAGAGGATCCGATGAATAGAGACCCCGTCAATAAGAATGCGCCAGCATTGGAAAGAGGCATTGCAATTCTGGATCTTGTGGCGACCTCCAAAGATAAATTAACAGTATCACAAATTTCCAGAGCACTTGGAATTGCAAAGAGCAGTACTCACGCATTGTGTGTAACATTGGTAAATTTAGAGCTTTTGATCCGCAGCACCGATCAGAGTTTTCGACTTGGACCTCATATTATGCGCTGGTCTGGCGCCTTTGCAAGGCGATCTGATGTGGCTGCGGAGTTTGCGTCAATCTGGGATAGTGGCACTCAAATGCCTGGCGCTACCATTACACTGTCTGTGCTTGAAGGCGCTGAGGTCGTTTATTTGGCAGCTAGAAACTCTGGAGCAAGCGTATCCCTGTTGAACTTTCGGGTTGGAATGCGCCTTCCTGCTGCGTTTACCGCTACCGGTAAAAGCCTCCTAAGCTATATGAGCGATCGCCAAGTCCTCCAACTATATGCTGATGAATTTCCTGAACCTATGACCGCAAACAGCGTTAGTAGTATCGATGAACTATTGCAGGAATTAGCCATCATTCGAGAGCGTGGCTATTCTGTTGATAACCAACAAATTGCTGAAGGGGTATGTTGCTTTGGTGCGTCTATCTTAAATTCCGATAACCATCCAATCGCAGGAATTGCAGTCAGTCTTCTGTCCAAAAAACTCAATATGGAAGAGGTGGAGAAGGTTATCGCCAATGTGCGTCTTATTACCAAAGAAATTTCACACCGGATGGGAGCAGATATTTAACGGAGCGTCTGTAGGGCGGGTGGTGTCAGACAAACTCGAACCAGTTTCTGAATGGCGAAAGACACGCAGATCAGCCGGCACAAAACTGCCGCCACTCGACCAGCCCAGCGGTTCTATTTTCCTTGAAATTTTGTTTGTTATTGAGATAGCGTTCCTTTTTTAATATTTCAAAGATCTTTGCTTGGCCGTCCAGAAAAATTGAGGCACTAAACCAAAATCGTTAAGTTCCCATGACAATGTCCTTGCAGCTGACATTCTGTCTGCGACCTCAAACCAATATCCAACAAGGGCTTATTCTGTTGAAAAAGTCGATAATGAGCGCGCAAAGCTAGTATTTATAGAAATG
>JAFMHL010000019.1 GCA_017854535.1 Nitratireductor sp. | reverse complement strand
AAATTGGTGGAGCTAAGCGGGATCGAACCGCTGACCTCTTGCATGCCATGCAAGCGCTCTCCCAGCTGAGCTATAGCCCCAATCCATAAGAAAACCCGTTACAGGCTTTTTCAGGCAGGTGAAAAGCAAGGCTGCTTTCCTCTGGTGGTCTTCGCAATACCGTCCGATGAAAACTGAATCAAGGACAAATTTGGCACAGACGTTTTTTTGTTCAATCTCGAAATCCAAACACAGAGTTTTGGGTGAGAATTCTAGGTGAAATAACAACAAAGGCAGATTTAGTAATCTGCCTTTGTTTGATCATTTTTAGCTGTCGTCGCGTTCTTTTTTAGGAACGACGCCCACAATTGGCGTGTCGTCATCTTCATCATCATCAAGGAAGATGTCGTCGTCTGCCGCATCGTCGTCGTCGTCGTCATCCAATTCAACATCAGGAATCTCTGGAATGTCATCATCGGTAACGTCATCAGATGTGGTGATTTCGTCATCATCATCGTCATCTTCTTCGTCTTCAAGGCTTACGATTTCAACTGCCGGATCTTCCTCCAGTTCATCGTCCTCAGTTTCTTCTTCCTCGTCCTCATCATCTACATCAGATGGTTTAGGTTTGGCGCTTTCTTTCTTCACTTTTGAAGTAGAAGCTAATTCAAGGAAAAATGAGATAGGATATGTCTTCCCTGTGTAAGGAGAAACAATCGGATCTTTATTCAAGTCATAGAACTTGCGCCCTGTCTCAGGGCATACCCGTTTGGTACCTAGCTTGTCTTTTGCCACGCTGAACCTCTTTCCGGAACAATAAGTAAAATCGGGGTTCCCTTAACGCTCAAAAAGCCGGGTGTCAAAAGCAATTTTTAGTCGTTTGCTGCCTTCAGGGTTAAACGTGACAATATTTGCTAATTTCTGACGATGGATTCGGGTGACGAAGAGTTTGTCCTATGATACGAACCCCATCGAATACCTAACCTTTGAAGGTTATTTTGGTTCTTTTTGAGCCCAAAAAGCCTCTTTAAGCCCGTACACGAAGTGAGATTTAGTTCAATGTCAGGTCATGGCCCCAAAACATCGATGGTTTCCAGCAAAAGTAGCGCCCTGACTGGAACAGCTGTCATCCCAGGCGATAAATCCATATCTCATCGCTCTTTGTTGTTTGGCGGAGTGGCAAGAGGCGAGACGCGCATTAAAGGCCTTTTAGAAGGTGAAGACGTTATAAACTCCGCCAAGGCAACCCGTGCATTGGGTGCTCTTGTTGAAAAGATCGGAGATGAATGGGTTGTGAAGGGAACCGGCAATGGCTTGCTTCTCGAACCTGATGCGCCAATTGATTTTGGAAATTCAGGAACAGGCTGCCGGTTGTTTATGGGGCTAGTGGGCACCTATGACTTTCCGGTCACGTTTTTGGGGGACGCCTCTTTGTCCAAACGCCCCATGGGCCGGATCATTGATCCGTTGAAATTGTTCGGGACACAGGTGATCGATCAGGCAGATGGTTGTAAACTGCCGATCACCACTAAAGGGCCAAGATTTGCAGCTCCCGTTGAATATCGCGTTCCCATGCCGTCTGCCCAGGTGAAATCGGCAGTTCTATTGGCGGGGCTAAATGCGCCGGGGATCACAACGGTCATTGAACCAGTGATGACCCGTGACCATACAGAAAAAATGCTTACAGGCTTTGGCGCTGAGCTTGAAGTTGAAACAGACAAGGACGGCGTTCGCTATATCCGCCTTCAAGGACAAGGGAAACTAACCGGCTGTAATATTCAAGTACCATGCGATCCCTCGTCTGCAGCTTTTCCGATTGTTGCGGCATTGATCGTGCCGGGCTCTGACGTGCTTCTTGAGAATATTTTGATGAACCCGACCAGAACCGGACTGATCAACACGTTGCTCGAAATGGGCGCTGATATTGAAATATCCAATTCACGTGAAAGCGGCGGTGAGACCATTGCAGATTTACGCGTCCGCTCCAGTGAATTGAAGGGTGTGACAGTGCCAGGCGAACGCTCCGCCTCCATGATTGACGAATATCCTGTATTGGCCGTTGCAGCCTCGTTCGCTAAGGGTGAAACCTTGATGCAAGATGTGGGCGAATTGCGCGTAAAAGAGTCAGATAGATTGGATGCAGTTGCCCGTGGCCTTGAAATGAACGGTGTGGAAGTTTCAGAAGGCCCAGACTGGATGAAAGTGTCGGGCAGGCCTGATGGCAAAGGCCTTGGCGGCGGCAGGGCCGTTCAAACCCATCTCGATCACAGAATCGCCATGAGCTTTCTGGTGATGGGCATGGCCAGCGAAAAGCCGGTTACGGTTGATGATACATTGCCGATTGCGACGAGTTTCCCGGAGTTTATCGGCCTGATGGGAGAATTAGGAGCGCATTTTGACTAAATTGCTCTCAGCTCGTTGGAAAATCTATTGGCTACTATTTGTCATAACCACCCTAATATACTTGGTGATGATTTTTTGGTCATTGCCAAAACTTAGCGAATTTGCGGGCGGAGACTTAGCATTTGATCTTCGCCCGGCGGGATACTCATTTGAAGAGGCCAAAACCTTTATTGGTGCCTTGGGTTCCAATGGAATTGATTTCTACATAGAAGTACAACAACGTCTTGATTCAGTTTACCCAGCATTGCTTGCGATAGTTCTGGTAGGTGGATTGCTTGGCTTGGATTTCAAAGGATGGGGTTGGGTATTTTCAGTTTTTGCCATTGCAGGGTCGGTGTTTGACTATCTGGAAAACGCCGCAGTTCGTGTCATGCTGCAGATGGGGCCAGGCGGATTGACCGCTGAAATGGCTGAACAAGCGAGCGGTTGGACGTTACTCAAATCAATCAGCGCAACAATTGCCATGGGCGGACTGTTGATCTTGGTTTTGATCGCGTTGTATAGATATTTTTTCATGAGAAAGTCTGTTTTGCCTGAATCTTCAGCACCCTCGAACGGCGATGAGGCAGCAGCGAACAAATGACATTCATCATCGCCATCGACGGCCCCGCTGCTTCAGGCAAAGGTACGCTTGCCCGTAGACTGGCGGAGCATTTTAATTTACCGCATTTGGACACGGGTTTGACCTATCGTGCCGTGGGTCATGCTTTGATGCAGGTTGGCCTGCCATTGGATGATGAGGAATTAGCTGCTGAGGTTGCTGCCAATCTTGATCTGGGTGCTTTGGATAAAACCGTGTTGTCTGCCCATGATATTGGTGAGGCAGCGTCAAAGGTTGCTGTGATGAGCAAAGTGCGCGCCGTATTGGTCGAGGCTCAAAGAAAATTTGCTGCCAGCGGATCAGGTGCGGTGCTGGATGGACGTGACATTGCAACCGTTGTTTGCCCCAATGCCGATATCAAACTGTTTGTGACAGCATCAACTTCGGTCCGCGCCCATCGTCGGTTTGATGAAATCGTCAACAAAGGCGGAGTGGCTGATATGGGAGAAATTTCAGCCGATATTCAAAGGCGCGACGAGCGCGATTCGGCACGAGCAGATTCCCCTTTGAGACAAGCGCCCGATGCGCACTTGATTGATACGTCTAAAATGGATATAGAAACCGCATTCCGCACAGCTTTGGCACTGGTTGAACAGGCGAAAGCGGCGAAATAAGTCCGAAAAAGGCTCTAAATTCAGAAAATGGCAGGTTCGACAAAGCCTTTGAGGGCTTGGCGGACTTCTTTTGTTTTCAGCTTTGAGAGAATTTTTCAAAAAACCCGGTTTTTCCGGACCCAGCGCCAGCAATTTGCACGCCTTTCTCAAGGCAGGGTCCAGATGAAGCCATATTGAAACACTAACCACGGCGCATGCAGGGCTGATCAGATAACACCCTGTCAGGAGACTCCATGAATAATATGAATCCAACCATGGAAGAGTTTGAAGCTCTTCTAAACGAATCCTTTGAAACCCACGATGTCGTTGAAGGCAGCGTTGTTAAAGGGATCATCACAGCTATTGAAAAAGATCTTGCTGTGATCGACGTAGGCCTCAAAGTTGAAGGTCGTGTGCCGCTGAAAGAATTCGGCGCAATGAGCAAAGACGGATCGCTTAAAGTTGGCGACGAAGTTGAAGTTTATATCGAGCGCGTTGAAAACGCGATGGGCGAAGCCATGCTGTCACGCGAAAAAGCGCGTCGTGAAGAAAGCTGGATCCGTCTTGAAAAGAAATTCGAAGCAAAAGAAAAAGTCGAAGGTGTTATCTTCAATCAGGTCAAAGGCGGATTTACTGTCGACCTCGATGGTGCAGTTGCTTTCTTGCCTCGCTCCCAGGTGGATATTCGTCCAGTTCGAGATGTTACACCATTGATGAACAACCCGCAGCCGTTTGAAATTCTGAAGATGGACCGTCGCCGTGGAAACATTGTTGTTTCACGCCGTACCATTTTGGAAGAGAGCCGTGCCGAACAGCGTTCTGAAATCGTTCAGAACCTTGAAGAAGGTCAGGTTGTTGACGGTGTGGTCAAAAACGTTACCGATTATGGTGCGTTCGTTGACCTTGGCGGCATTGATGGCTTGCTTCACGTTACGGATATGGCTTGGCGTCGTGTCAACCATCCATCTGAAATCCTTCAGATCGGTCAAACTGTAAAAGTTCAGATCATCCGCGTGAACCAGGATACACATCGTATCTCCTTGGGTATGAAGCAGCTTGAGAGCGATCCTTGGGATTCAATCGATGCGAAATATCCAGTTGGCGCTAAAATTACTGGCCGGGTGACCAACATCACCGACTACGGTGCATTTGTTGAAATCGAGCCAGGCATTGAAGGCCTGATCCACGTTTCAGAAATGTCATGGACCAAGAAAAACGTACATCCTGGTAAAATCGTTGCGACAAGCCAAGAAGTCGATGTTCAGGTTCTTGAAGTTGATCCTTCTAAACGCCGCATCTCTTTGGGTCTCAAGCAGACGCTTGAAAATCCATGGCAGGGCTTTGCAACACAGTTCCCTGTGGGCGCAAAAGTATCTGGCGAAGTTAAGAACAAGACAGAATTCGGTCTTTTCATCGGCCTTGATGGCGATGTAGACGGCATGGTTCACTTGTCTGATCTTGATTGGAACCGTTCTGGCGAAGAAGCCATCGAAGATTACAACAAAGGCGACACAGTTGAAGCCGTTGTTCTCGATGTGGATATCGAAAAAGAGCGTATCTCTCTTGGTATCAAACAGCTTTCAGGCGATCCGGTTGGTGATGCTGCAGAAGCTGGCGGCTTGAGAAAAGGCGCAGTGGTTACCTGTGAAGTGCTTGAAGTGAAAGACAATGGTCTCGAAGTTAAACTCGTAGATTCAGAAGCTTTGACCTTTATCAAGCGCAACGATCTTTCCCGCGACCGCGACGAGCAGCGCCCAGAGCGTTTCTCAGTTGGTCAAAAGGTCGATGCACGAATCACCATGTATGACAAGAAAAGCCGTAAAATTGGTGTTTCAATCAAGGCAATGGAAATTGCTGATGAGAAAGAAGCAGTCGCACAGTTTGGTTCATCTGATTCAGGTGCATCACTCGGCGATATCCTTGGCGCAGCTTTGAAGAAAAAAGACGGCGAGTAATCTTTAGACAAACCAGTTCGGCATTATTAGTCGATGGCTTTCTAAGAATTGAAACCGATTTAAAAAACAAGAAACCCGCTTCAAACTGAGGCGGGTTTTTTTATATTGAAAAATTAAAGTGCAAGATGGCATCACAAGCTTCTTGTTGGCTTTCTCGAGATCAAAACCTTGCCTTGCTGATTTCTCATTTTGTTGATACTCGAAAGATCTATTGCAACCATTGACGGTTTTTCAAATGACTCCTGACCAAATTATCGACCGCCGTGCCATGAAACGTCGGGTTACCTTTTGGCGTATTGCTGCGCTGGTTCTACTTGTTCTCGCGATTTTAGGCATGTTGTCTGCGGCAGGAGCGTTTAAAGGTCTTGGTAAGAAACAGGCTGACCACATAGCCCGCGTCAAAATATCGGGTGTCATCACCAATGATAAACCATTGCTGGATTTACTCGATGATTTGAAAGACGAAGATCAAGTCAAAGGCGTGATTTTGGATATATCCTCGCCGGGCGGTTCGACCGTTGGCGGTGAAGCAATTTATGAGGCAGTTCTTTCCTTGGGAAAAACCAAGCCTGTGGTTACGTCAGTTGGAACCTTGGCAGCGTCTGCTGGCTATATGATTGCAGCAGCATCTGATCATATCGTTGCACGACGGTCTTCAATTGTTGGATCCATCGGGGTCATTTTCCAATATGGCCAAGTGACCGAATTACTTGATAAAATTGGCATCGAAGTAAACGAGATTAAATCAGCGCCGCTAAAGGCAGAGCCATCGCCTTTTCACGAAACAACACCCGAAGCCAAAGCGATGATCGATCGTCTGGTGCAAGATACGTATAACTGGTTTGTGTCAATTGTTGCTGAGCGGCGTAAGTTTACAGATTTCAAGGCAAAGCAACTGGCTGACGGAAGTATTTTTACCGGATCGCAAGGGTTGGAAAACGGCTTGATTGATGCCATCGGCGATGAGGAAACAGCGAAAAGCTGGCTTGTAGACAATAGAGAATTATCAGACGATTTGGATATTCTGACTTGGAGTCCAAAACGCGACTCGGATGGTTTGTTTGCAAATCCTGCGGGTAACGCGAGTTTGGGATTGAGATGGTTGGCAGAGCAACTGGGCCTGGCACCATCAAGTCAATCTATCGAAGCTATCCGCGAAGCCTTACCAGATCGGCTATTTCTTGACGGTTTGATTTCAATGTTGCACATTAAGTCTGAAGTGGGATCAACCAATTGATTTTCCCTGGGGGTGTATCCATATGATTAAGTCCGAACTCATTCAGTTAATTGCAGACAAAAACCCGCATCTCTATCAGCGGGATGTAGAAAATATCGTGAACGCCATATTGGGCCAGATCACAGAAGCGTTGGCACACGGAGATCGCGTTGAGCTCCGCGGGTTTGGTGCATTTTCGGTAAAAAACCGTAAGCCAAGACAGGGTAGAAACCCTCGTACCGGTGAAAAGGTTTCGGTTGAAGAAAAATGGGTTCCATTTTTTAAGACTGGCAAAGAACTACGTGAACGCCTAAACGGCTAAAACGGAAAATTTGGGAAATAAAAATGCTTAGAAAGCTGATTTTTCTATTCATCGCTTTGCCTGTCGCGATCATTTTGATCTTGCTGTCAGTTGCTAACCGCCATTCAGTTCAATTGAGCCTAGACCCGTTTAACTCTGTCGATCCGGCAGTCGCATTTAGCCTGCCTTTCTTCGTGTTTTTGTTCGCAGCCCTGATGATTGGCATGGTGCTTGGAAGCATGGCGACTTGGTTCAAGCAGGGCCGCTATCGCAAGGCCGCGCGTCGCGAGCATACTGATGCAGTGAAATGGCAATGCGAAGCTGAAAATCAGAAAAAACGAGCTGAAGAATTGGCTGTTGAACTTAACCCTGAATTAAAAGCGATTTCTCTATCTGATCGAGCAGCGTAATTTATTACAAAAAATGAAAAAGCCGCCTTTTTCAGGCGGCTTTTGTCTTTCCAGAGATGCAAGTTTAGACTAGCCAATCATATAAACGATCACGGCTAGTATGAAACAGAGCACCAATCCGCCGAAAAAGACGCTGCCGTAATTTTCTCGATATTCATTTGCCATTTGCATTCTCCCGGATCGTTGTTGATAGGGTTGAGCTTACTTTGGGTAAGAGGAATTCTCAAGTCATACCGCCCAGTGAATGTTCAATTAAAATCGCCCCATTAATTGCCCGAAGCCGCCTAATTCTATTTAGGCGATAAGTAAGGTGTTCCAACGGGCTGAAAATTCGGGTAAGCCTCTCCCATAGAGACAAAATCAGGTGGTAAAGCGCGAAATCAGAAGCGACTATAATCCTACCAAAGTCGCCAAGCAACTGGCTGAATGAAAAATAATGGCAAGAAATAAAAAACCCGTTAGATCACCAGCTCCGGAGCAAAATCGGACAGAAAACCGCAAGGGCAAGGCACAATCAGGCCCAGCCCAAATGGCTTCGATACAATCCAAGCCACCAAGAAGAAAACCAGCCTCCAAACGAATTTCTGAAAAAACAGGTACGCTTCTCGAGACTTTACCTGATGCTGACTATGCTTTGCTGGATTCTGGCGAGGGTCAAAAGCTCGAGCGTTATGGAAAATTACGAATTATCCGCCCTGAAGCACAAGCATTTTGGCAAAAAAGCCTATCCACTAATGATTGGTTGAACGTCGATGCTATTTTTACCGGCGACACAGATGAAGAAGGATTGGGGCGGTGGCAATTTCCGAAAAAACAGTTGGAGGAAACCTTTCCAATGGCCTGGAAGGGAATGCCATTTCATGGGCGCTTTACTTCTTTTCGCCACACAGGCGTGTTTCCAGAACAAGCCGCCCATTGGCAGTTCATGGCAGATAGTTTGAAGAAAGCGACAGGCAATGAACCGCCCAAAGTTCTCAATCTGTTTGGCTATACGGGTGTTGCCTCCCTGGTCGCTGCCCGCGCTGGCGCTTACGTAACTCATGTGGACGCCTCCAAGAAAGCGATAGGTTGGGCACGAGAAAATCAGGAAATAGCGGGTCTTGAAAACAAACCCATCCGCTGGATATGTGAAGATGCCGTGAAGTTTTGCGAGCGCGAAGTCCGCCGAGGCAATACCTATGATGGGATATTGCTGGACCCCCCTGCATTCGGGCGCGGTCCAAAAGGTGAAGTCTGGCAAATGTTTGAGCATCTGCCTTATATGGTCGATCTTTGCCGCGAATTAGTATCGCCAAAGCCACTTTTTACCATTTTGACGGCATACACGATCAGAGCCTCGTTCCTTTCGATCCACGAATTGATGCAGGAAGTGTATGGTGATTTGGGCGGCATGCTTGAGTCTGGCGAGTTGACCATCAAAACTGAAAATTCTGACCGTCGTCTTTCCACCTCGATGTTTTCAAGATGGGTAGCTGAATGATGGAGAGCTCGAACGGCGGTGGCCGGGTCAAAGAAGTTACCTCAACATCCAATCCAATCATCAAGGATATTAAAGCACTTTCTCAAAAAAAGAACCGTGACGCCAGCGGGTTGTTTTTGGCTGAGGGCATGAAACTTGTCACCGATGCATTAAATAGCGGCTGGAAAATAGAAACGCTGATCTACAATAAATCAATGATCAGTAATTTGCCTCTTCAGGATTTGGCCGCCAAATGCAATGCAGTTTCAGCTGATATTCTCGAAGTAAATGATAAAGTATTGGCGGCGATTTCAAAGCGCGATAATCCGCAAACGGTCATCGGTGTTTTTCATCAAAACTGGCGTAGCTGTGATCACATTCAAGAACTTGCGGTAAAAAATGGCGATGTATTGCTGGCTTTGGACCGCGTAAGAGATCCTGGAAATCTGGGTACCATTTTGCGTACCTGTGATGCTGTCGGAGTAAAGGGTGTTTTGCTAATTGGTGACACGACCGATCCTTTTTCTCTGGAAGCCACAAGGGCAACAATGGGCTCCATTTTCCATGTTCCGCTGGCACGTATGAGCGAAGACGAGTTTCTTGACTGGCGGAAAACCTATAAAGGCCGTGTAGTTGGAACGCATTTGGCTGGAGCCGTTGATTATCGCTCAATCGAGTGGAGCAGTTCTCCTACTCTTTTACTGATGGGTAATGAGCAACAAGGACTTACCGATGCATTGGCAAAATGTTGTGATGATGTCGTTATCATTCCCATGTCTGGCGAAGCGGACTCACTAAATTTGGCAATTGCCACAGGTGTTATGCTATTTGAAATTAAGAGAGATTCGCTAAACATGGCAGCTCATTCCAGCGGCAATACGTTTGACGGTGTTTCGGAGAAAATATGAGAAAACGGACATCAGGGCTTATTGCAGCTTTGGCAATCGGAGCAGATTTGTCGGTCAAGAATTGGGTGGAAACCAGCCTTCCATTTCAAGAGCCTGTGCCTGTAATGCCATTCCTATCTTGGTTCAGAACCTGGAATGAGGGGATTGCCTTTTCATTTTTGTCTTTTCTCAATGATTGGGTATTGGTTGCTATTACCGTGTTGATTATTGTGTTCGTTCTTTGGCTCTGGCGTGAAACACCAAAATCAAGATGGTTGTCTCAAACAGGCTTCGCTTTGGTTTTCGGCGGCGCTATCGGCAATTTGGTAGACAGGGTTTTCCTCGGGCATGTTGTGGATTTTATCATGGTCCACACACAAACTTGGTCATTTGCCATTTTCAATTTGGCAGATAGTTTCATTACCATTGGTGCGGCCTGTATTGTATTGGACGAAGTGCTGTATATTTATAAATCACGAAAAACCACGTAATTTGAATTGTGAAACAAAAAACAGGAAATTGATATGACGGATACTTTCAAGGCGATCTTAGTTTCGCGCGATGAAGAAAAAAAGCAGAGCGTCGATGTGGTGCAATTGACAGAAGCTGATCTTATGGAAGGTGATGTGACCGTTGATGTGGAAGCAACCACGGTGAACTACAAAGATGGTCTTGCTATTACTGGTAAGAGTCCCGTTGTGCGCCATTGGCCAATGGTTCCCGGTATCGACCTGGTCGGCACTGTTTCAAAATCTGACAGCCCCGCTTTTTCAAAAGGCGATAAAGTATTGTTGAACGGTTTTGGCGTAGGCGAGACCCATTGGGGAGCCTATGCACAAAAAGCCCGCCTGTCTGCGAATTGGTTAATCCCAATGCCAAAAGGCTTGACGCCAATTCAGGCCATGGGCGTTGGAACTGCTGGCTATACCGCAATGCTTTGTGTGATGGCGTTGGAAGATGCAGGGATTGAACCATCAACTGGGCCTATCGTGGTAACGGGCGCTAATGGCGGTGTTGGCTCAGTAGCAATCGCTATCTTATCGAAGCTAGGATACCATGTTATTGCTTCAACTGGCCGTCCTGAGGAGAGTGAGTTTCTTACTTCCCTTGGGGCCAGCGAAATTATAGACCGCAAAGAGCTTTCAGAACCAGGTAGACCCATGGGTAAAGAAAGATGGGCAGGCGGCGTTGATGCTGTAGGTAGCCACACATTGGCAAATATTATTGCGCAAACCAATTATGGCGGTGCTGTTGCAGCCTGCGGTTTGGCTCAAGGCTTTGATCTGCCTATGACCGTCATGCCGTTTATTCTTCGTGGCGTTTCATTATTGGGCGTCGATTCCGTCATGCAGCCAAAGGAAAAACGTATTGAAGCTTGGGGCCGAATTGCAAAGGATCTGGACTTGAAAAAACTTGAAGCCATCACAACGGTTATCGGGTTTGATAATATCATTGAAACTGCAACGAATATTGTTGATGGAAAAGTGCGTGGGCGTGTTTCAGTCGATATGACGAAGTAAAAATATCGCAAGTGTTTGCATCGGCGCAGGTAGCCAATTCACATTTGTGTGTTTTGTGCTGCCCTGCTTATGCCTATAAGCTTATTCTACCGAAAAATTCACGTTGGTGCATTCATGCGCCTTGCTGGGAGTAAACTATGAAACACATTCTCGCCGGATTGGCGTTATCCACTCTTCTTACATCTCAAGCCTTTGCGGTAGATGTCTCTAATTGGAAATCAGTTGAAGAGGCTGCTCGCGGGCAAACCGTCTATTTCAACGCTTGGGGCGGCGCTCAAAACATCAATGACTACATTCGTTGGGCAGCAGATCAAGTTCAAGAAAAATACGGCGTAACCGTCAATCACACGAAACTTGATGATACGGCGAATGCAGTTTCAGCAGTGGTGGCGGCAAAAGCTGCTGGCGTTAATGAAGGCGGTGAGATCGATCTCATCTGGATAAATGGCGAAAATTTCGTCAACATGAAAAAACAGGGTCTGTTGTTAGAGGCAGGCTGGGCTCAAAAACTGCCGAATTGGCAATTTGTCGATTGGAAGAATAAGCCAACCATCCTGACAGATTTTACAGAGCCAACCGATGGACAAGAATCTCCTTGGGGCATGGCTAAAATGGTGTTCTTCCATGATACGGCACGTAATATTGAAATGCCTGATTCATTTGCAGAGCTCGTGGCTTGGACCGTAAAAAATCCAGGACGCTTCACCTACCCTTCGCCGCCAGATTTTGTTGGATCATCTTTTTTGAAGCAAGCCTTGATCGAAACAGTCGCCGATAAAGAGATGCTGCAAAAGCCTGTAGATGAAGCAAGCTTTGAGAAGACGGTTGAGCCGTTCTTTGCCGCGCTTGATACCATGCATAAAAATCTTTGGCGCAGCGGTGCAACGTTCCCTAAAAACAAAGAAGCTCATCGTCAGCTTTTGGCGGACAATGAAGTTGACATAGCGTTTGCGTTCTCACCTGCAGAAGCATCCAATGCCATTGCGAATAACGAATTGCCGGACACGGTGCGTTCCTTTGTGTTTTCTGGCGGAACTCTAGGCAATACGCATTTTGTGGCTATTCCTTACAACGCTGCAGCTAAGGAAGGAGCATTGGTATTTGCAAACTTCCTGATTTCCCCTGAGGCTCAGCTGCGCAAACAGGATCCGCAAATTTGGGGTGATCCAACAGTGTTGGACACCACAAGCCTCACACAGGATATGCAGGATCAATTCGATAGCTTAGATCTTGGCATAGCCACTTTGAAACCTTCAGAATTAGGTCCGAGCTTTAACGAGCCTCATGCAAGTTGGATGGAGCGTCTTGAGAAAGAATGGACACGCCGATACGGAGTGGCCAATTAAGATCTGGTTTTTGGTTAACCCGCTTTTCGTTAAAGCAGCGTCATTCAACTTACTTTGACCAATAGGTTGAAGGGAACGGCATGCATAAACCTTTGTCTTGGCTTTGGATTTGTGTCCTGCCAAAGTGGTGCCCATGTTACGTTTTGCCCCGCCCTTTGCAGTTCTCGTTCTTGCAGGTCCAATTTTTTGCGGCCTGCTGGCGACATTATTGCCAGCCTTTGGTTATTTCCCAGCACTTGGTGGGCATCACGTAACTCTAATTCACTTTGCCTCATTTTTTGCAGAGCCTGGAATTTGGATCTCAATATCTTTGAGTTTGGCAACCGGGTTGGTGACAACCGGAATTTCTCTGTGCCTTGTCATGCTGTTTTTCGCAGCATGGTCCGGAACCAAATTATTCATTCGGGTTCAGCATCTCGTTTCACCATTGCTGTCCATTCCCCATGCAGCCGTAGCATTCGGGCTGGCATTCATGATCGCGCCATCCGGGTGGATCATGCGTTTGATTTCGCCAGAATTGACAGGGTTCACCCGTCCGCCTGACTGGCAAATTATCAATGATCCTATGGGCCTTACCATGATGGCAGGCCTAGTCATTAAAGAGATACCATTCTTGTTTCTGGTTTGTCTGGCGGCGATGGGACAGGTGCGGAGCGTCGAACATTCGAAAGTTGCAACAAGTCTTGGGTATGGCCGTATGGCTGGCTTTCTCTTTACATCTTGGCCGCTGATATATCGCCAGGTTCGTTTGGCCGTATTTGCTGTGATTGCCTATGCGTCATCGGTCGTCGATGTTGCTCTTATTCTCGGCCCCACCAACCCAGAACCTTTGGCAGTTCGTTTGATTGGCTGGCTAAATGATCCTGATTTGACGTTTCGTTTTCAGGCATCCGCTGGCGCTATTGTTCAATTTCTGCTCACTGGTTTTGCGCTGTTGGTATGGCTTGGCGCTGAGCGGCTAGTGAAAATATTGTTCGAAAACCGAGTGTCCAAAGGCGCGCGGGTTCAAAAAGACAAACTGGCCAGATACCTCTCAGGCTTCTCATTGATGTTGACTGCTCTGATGATTTTCATTGGCATGACCATTTTGGGAATTTGGTCGTTTGCAGCCTATTGGAGTTTTCCAGATGCATTGCCGCGCGGCTTTACACTGTACCACTGGCAACGACAATTGGCCGCTGTTGGCACGCCATTCAGGGTCACATTGATCTTGGGTTTGATATCAACGCTTATAGCAATTGCAATCGCTTTGGCTTGCTTGGAGCGTGAGGCCCGCACAGGGAAAACCGGCGGCTATCGCTCTTTGCAATTGCTCTATTTACCGTTGATCATCCCTCAGCCTGCTTTTCTGTTTGGCCTTCAAATGCTGTTTCTTTCTATCGGTATTAACACAAGTTTTTCCGCATTGGTTATCGTTCATCTTGTATTTGTTCTGCCTTATGTATTTCTATCATTGTCTGATCCCTGGCGGGCATATGATAAACGATATAGTTGGGCAGCCGCTTCGATGGGCATTGGCGAAAATCGGGTATTTTGGCGAATACGAATGCCTCTTTTATTGCGACCCATATTGGTGGCAATGGCGATCGGATTTGCGGTATCGATCGGCCAGTATTTGCCAACCGTTTTAATTGGCGCAGGAAGATGGCCGACTTTGACGACAGAGGCGGTTGCCCTTGCATCGGGAGGAGATCGCAGGGTAATTGGCGTCTACGCGTTCTTACAAATGTTGTTGCCGTTTTTAGGGTTTGTCTGTGCGGCGGCCATTCCAGCTTTTGTTTTTGCTGGTCGAAAAGGGATGAAGGGAGGGGCATGATGGGTAGAGAACAAACTAATGCACGCACAGAACCTGCTTCTCTTCGTTTATCCAATGTATCGATAGCGCTTGGTAGTAAGACGCTTTTGACAATTAATCAGGATGTCGGTCCAGGAGACGTTCTGACAGTCATGGGACCATCTGGATCCGGAAAGTCCAGCCTTCTGGCGTTTATTGCAGGGTTTTTGGATCCTGCATTTACAGCCAGCGGAGATGTGACATTTCAGGGTGAAAGCCTGATCGCGCTTGCGCCAGAAAAACGTCGCGTGGGTCTCTTGTTCCAAGACGCGCTGTTATTCCCACATATGTCGGTCTATCAAAATCTGGCTTTTGCGATCCCAAAATCTGCGGCAGGCAACAACGCCCAACGCCTTGAATTAGTAACACAGGCATTGGAAAATGCTGGTCTGGAGGGATTGGGTGATCGTGATCCAGAAACGCTGTCTGGAGGGCAAAAATCGCGGATTGCTCTGATGCGAGTACTTTTGGCAGAGCCTCGCGCTTTGCTATTGGATGAACCGTTTTCAAAACTTGACGCCGATCTAAGACAGCAAATGCGGCAGTTTGTGTTTTCACAGGCAACTAAGCGCAACTTACCGGTTCTCCTTGTAACCCACGATGCTGAAGATGCTGAGGCAGCCGGCGGTCAAATCATTCGTTTGGTCGATTAGCAAGAATGACCATCAAATCCTATCTTGCTCGCAACTTACCCTCATTGCCAATTGATGAGGTGTTGTCTGATTTAATGGCAGCACTGGACAGCAATAATTCGGCGGTCTTAGTGGCATCTCCCGGCGCGGGCAAGACCAGCAGGGTTCCAATGGCTTTGTTGGATCAAGCTTGGCTGGCAGGAAAAAAGATTATCATGCTTGAGCCTCGCAGGCTTGCAGCCCGTTCTGCTGCCAGTCATATGGCGTCGCTTTTTGGTGAGCAACCGGGACAAACCGTTGGATATCGTATGCGGCTCGACACCAAAGTCAGCAAAGACACACGCATCGAAATTGTGACCGATGGCGTATTTGTTCGCACAATCATGAACGACCCCGAACTTGCCGGAGTTGGTGCGGTACTTTTTGATGAGTTTCACGAACGTAATCTTGATAGCGATTTTGCACTTGCGCTTGCCTTGGATACGCAGGAAGCTTTGCATCCTGATCTCCGCATCCTTCCCATGTCGGCTACTTTGGACGGGGCCAAAGTCTCATCTCTGCTAGGCGGTGAAACCAAGGCGCGCGTTGTTGAAAGTAAAGGCCGCAGTTATCCTGTCAGCATTTCCTATCAATCTAAAAATCTAAGTGAGCGCATTGAGGACACCATGGCAATGGCAGTTCGCAATGCTTTAAAAGAACATGATGGCAGCATCTTGTGTTTTTTACCTGGTCAGGCTGAAATTCACAGAACGGCAGAGCGTTTGACGGGTCTGCCGTCAAACATTCAGATTTGCGAATTATACGGCTCTTTGGATCAGGGAAAACAAACCAAAACCATAAGCCCGCCAGAAAAGGGAAGCCGCAAAGTGGTGTTAGCCACATCGATAGCAGAAACGTCTATAACAATCGATGGCGTAAGCGTAATCATCGATAGCGGCCTAGCAAGAGTCCCACGTTTCGAACCATCCACAGGCTTATCAAGACTGGTTACAATCAAGGCATCGAAAGCATCGTTAGATCAGCGCGCAGGTAGAGCGGGTCGAACAGCTCCCGGCACAGCAATTCGCCTCTGGCATGAGGGGCAAACAGGCTCACTGCCCGATTATGAGAGGCCGCAAATCCTCGAGGCAGACTTGACGGGTTTGGTTCTTGATCTAGCCCGATGGGGGGTTAGCGACCCTTCGCAAATGAAATGGCTGGATGAACCCCCAAAAAAGTCTTGGAATGAGGCAAGAGAGCTTTTGGTTTTGCTAAACGCTTTGAATGCTCAGGGTCAAATCACTGAAACAGGAAAAGCCTTACGTGATTTTCCCCTGCCACCACGGCTCGCACATATGGTTTTAGAGGCTTCGAAACTGGGCTCAGCAAATAACACCGCATTCCTCGCTCTTTTATTGGAAGAGCGCGGATTAGGCGGAACGAGCATTGATCTTGCAAAGCGTTTTGAACAGGCAAAACGCGAAAAAAGCGATCGGGCTATCAAATTGCGCAAGATGGCTGATGGTTTTGCGCGCAATCCATCTGCTCGAAAATTAGGGGAGGAATTATCCGTTGGGACAAGTCTTTCATTTGCTTGGCCTGAACGCATAGCTGCATATATGGGCACCAATGCACATGGTGAAGCTCTGTTCAAATTGGTCAATGGCAGGCGTGCGCGCCTTGACGGCCTTTCACCTCTTGCCAAAGAAAAACACATCGTCGCCTGTGAGTTGCAGGGATCGGCAGCGTCTGCGCGCATCCTTCAGGCTGCTGCAATCACTTCTGAAGAGATACAGTTTCATCACGGAGAACACATCAAGTCTGAAAGAATATTGAATTTTGATGCTAATTCAGAGCGGTTTCGAGCGCGGCAAATTCAGTCTTTAGGAGAGCTTGAATTGGCGTCTTCTTCTGTTCCATTACAGTCGGATGATAACATACCAAATCGTTTGATTGAGCAATTGAAACGGGATGGTCTGGGTAAGTTGAAATTTTCAAATACTGTCACTTCATTCCGTGATCGGGCAGTATTTTTGCACCAGCAATTGCCAGATATGTTTCCTGATTTTTCCAATGAAGCACTAGAGGAAGATTTGGAAAATTGGCTATTGCCTGTCATCCCTACGGTGAAGGGATATGCCGATATCAGCTCACAAAACCTGTTGGATGGGTTTTCACTGAAATTGGGATACGAGAATACGAAGCGCCTTTCGCAATTGGCCCCTACCAGTTTTACCCTACCAAGTGGGTCTACCCATTCATTGCACTATCAAGACAATAAGATTGTGCTAAAGGCAAAAGTGCAAGAGTTCTTCGGCATGAAAATTCATCCAAGACTTCTCGATGGAAAAATTCCATTGACCCTTGAGTTTTTATCACCTGCTATGCGACCTATTCAAACCAGTGAAGACATAGCAGGCTTCTGGAAAGGCAGCTGGGCTGAGGTGAGGCGAGAGTTGCGCGGTCGCTATCCAAAGCACTTGTGGCCGGAGGATCCTGCCAATGCAGAAGCAACAGCTCGGGCCAAACCTAGAGTAAGTAAGAACTAGAATATGAACATTGAAAGTTAATTTAGGAAAATTGAGTGCAGGAAAACATTACACAGCATAGGGAGAGTTTGGCGCTTCGTCTGGAAACGCTCACCCGGATTCGCTGGTTAGCAGTAATCGGACAAACCATCACTGTTCTGTTTGTATATTTCCAATTCGGTTTTGAATTGCTGCTATTGCCATGCCTGTTGGTCATTGCAGCCTCGGCCTGGCTCAATGTATTTTTGCGTTTCCGTTATCCTGCAAATGCGCGCTGGCGGGGCCAATCTGTTTCAGCGCTGCTTGCCTATGATATTCTGCAACTGACGGTTCTGTTGTTTTTGACTGGTGGTATTCAGAATCCTTTTGCCATGCTCATTGCGGTGCCTGTTGTGGTTTCAGCCGCCGCCCAAAAGAGTCGCGAAGTGTTGCCCCTATTTGTTCTCGCATTAATGGTTTCGATATTTCTGGTATTTTTTCATCTTCCTCTACCCTGGTTTGAACCAGGTGGGATGATCATGCCGCTTGAGTTGAAGTTGGGTATCTGGGTAGCCATCGTTTCGACGATGGGTTTTACGTCTGTCTACACATTCCGAGTTGCCAATGAATCGCGCAAACTTGCAGATGCCCTTGCCGCTACAGAGATTGTTCTTCAACGCGAACAGCATATTTCCAATCTTGATGGCTTAGCCGCCGCCGCCGCTCATGAACTTGGAACACCTTTGGCGACCATTACGCTTGTTGCAAAAGAGCTATTGTTGAGCGCCGAGAAAAATTCCTCGCTCTACGAAGATGCAGAGTTGTTAAAAAGCCAGGCAGAGCGATGTCGTGAAATTCTCCGTAAGATTTCTACATTGTCATCACAAGAAGACGAAAACATAACAGCCCTATCGGTTCGGTTATTGATGGAAGAGGTAGCAGAGCCCCATCGAGAGCGAGGCATAAAACTGATTTTGGAAAATCATGGCGATGAACCAATGCCAGTTATTCGCAGAAACGCCGCCGTATTATACGGGTTGGGAAATCTGGTGGAAAACGCCGTAGACTTTGCCAAAACTAAGGTGACGTTCAAAAGCGAATGGACTGCAACCCAAGTAGTTTTCACAATTTCTGATGATGGAAAAGGATTTCCGGTAAACATTCTTGAGAAAATTGGAGAGCCGTTCATCAGCAGCCGCATTGGGGTAAATGAAGCCTCTGGGGGTGGGCTTGGGCTTGGGCTGTTTATCGCCAAAACTCTTCTAGAGCGCAACGGCGCAGAACTGATATTTTCGAACAATTCTTCTCAAAGAAAATCTGGCGCCTTGGTAACAATTATTTGGGAACGGGATATTTTTGAAAAACGCTAATTGGAACGGGCTTTCGACTAAAATTCATGATAATTTAGCATTGAACTATAGTTTTTTGCCCAAGGCTTTGCCAAATGCTCTATTGACGCTATGTATGAGTTATAAAAAATAACAGTGCGATAGATAATATGACTGAGTTACCTGAAAACAAAAGATTGCTTCTGGTCGACGATGACAAACCGTTCCTGACAAGGCTAGGACGCGCAATGGAAACGCGTGGCTTTGAGGTTGAAATGTGCGAATCGATCACGGAAGCACAAGTAAAAATCAGAATGACACCACCCGATTTTGCTGTTGTCGACATGCGTTTGGGAGATGGCAATGGTCTTGATGTTATCGCTGCCATTCACAAAGTGAAGCCAGATTGCAAAGCGATCATTCTAACGGGCTATGGTAACATTGCCACTGCGGTAACTGCCGTTAAAATGGGTGCTGTAGATTACCTTTCAAAGCCAGCGGACGCCGATGAAGTATTCGCGGCGCTGATGCGTCTTCCTGATGAAAAAGCTGAGCCGCCAGAAAACCCGATGTCGGCAGACAGGGTGCGGTGGGAGCATATTCTAAGGGTCTATGAATTGTGTGACCGCAATGTATCTGAAACCGCTCGTCGCTTGAATATGCATCGGCGCACCTTGCAGCGCATTTTAGCAAAACGCGCGCCGCGCTAGTCTATTCTTCGTCATCACCTTCAGGCATCGCATAGCCATGGGTTATGGCATATTGTGTAACACGCTCGTTGCGCTGCGCCGCAATGCGGGCAAAGCGAAGTGTCATAGCTTTTCTGGTCGCTGGTGAAAGGCGATCTTCATTAGGTTCTCTATACATTTCAGCGCTAAAACTGTCGGCGATAAAAAGACCTTCTGTTTCAGGGAAAATATCAAACGGAACCGATGGCAATGTTGCAAAGGCAAAGCGGTCGCAAAAAGCAGCATATTCAGGCCATTTCTTATCAACCCTGAAATCCTCTATGGAGCTTTTGATCTCAATTAAGGTGAATATGCCTTTGCGATCAAGTGTGATCAGGTCAGCTCTCCTGCCGTTTGAAAGGGGGAATTCGGGTAATACGACATGCCCGCAGTGGTGAAGATGACGGATCATGCCCCGCTGGATTGCCAAGGCATTGTCTGACTGGCGCCCATCTACTAACGGGTTTTGTCCTGCGATCTTTACAATTGGCATCCGAGATCAGTCCCTTTCAATAACCAAACAGAGCAATTCATATGCTCATCAGCATGATCAAAAGCGTGCTGATTCTGAAACAGGGTATCAAATGCATCGTAAAATACGAAATTCAGATTGCGAAAGAACACCAATGCGTTTTAGGTGAACTTAGGGCGCAGGGGCAAGTTTATGCGGCACCCAAGAAATCAGGAAAAATTATGAAAATCAATTTTCGCAAATTATTGCCAGCTCTTTGCAGTGTGGTGCTCCTTTCTGGATGTACCTATACAGGACCTAGTTTTTCGACGTTTAATGGAAAACTTCCAGGGTTTAACACTAGCCAGGTTCCGTCTAACGAGTTCATCCGTGACTATGGACAGCGCAGCGATGGTGAATTCACTCTCCCGGCGATACCGGTAAAAGAGATGGACAAACAGTTTCTACGTCAACGCGTTGCCTATGTGACCAAGGAAAAAGTTGGCACAATCGTAGTCGATGTCGCCAAGCGTTATCTTTATCTGATTGAACCTGATGGTATGGCAATTCGCTATGGCGTTGGTGTAGGCAAGCAAGGTTTTGAATGGCAAGGAACCGCTTATGTTGGCTGGAAACAGGAATGGCCAAAATGGACTCCGCCAGAAGAAATGATCGCCCGTAAGCCTGAATTGATTAAATACGGCGTCGACAATGGCGGCATGCCTCCAGGCCTTGATAACCCGCTTGGCGCACGTGCTCTTTATCTTTTTCAGGACGGCAAAGACACATTATACCGTTTGCATGGCACGCCAATTTGGTCGTCTATCGGAACAGCTGCATCATCAGGATGCATTCGTTTGATCAATCTGGATATTGTTGACCTGTATTCCCGCGTCAAAGGTCGGGCAAAAGTAGTCGTTTTCCAGTAACAACGTTTCAAAATGGAATAAAAAACCCGCCAAATCGGCGGGTTTTTTTGTGTCGATTGTTAAGATGGATTTAAGTGCCTTTAAGCTCGCGACGGCGGCGATGCAAAACAGGTTCTGTATAGCCAGACGGCTGCTCGCGGCCTAACAATACTAAGTCGCAGGCAGCTTGGAACGCAATCGATTTATCGAAATCGGGTGCCATATTGATATACAGCGGATCGCCTTTGTTTTGTTTATCAACGATCTTGGCCATGCGTTTCAATGAGGCCATAACATCGGCCTTTGAACAAACGCCATGATGTAACCAGTTTGCCATGTGCTGTGAGGAAATACGCAATGTCGCGCGATCTTCCATCAGGCCAACATTGTGAATATCAGGTACTTTTGAGCACCCAACGCCTTGGTCTATCCAGCGAACCACATAGCCCAAAATGCCTTGTGAATTGTTATCAAGCTCTTGCTTGATCGCTGCCTTGCCCCAATTCGGGCGTGTGGCAACAGGCACGTTTAGAATATCTTCTACTTTAGCTTTTTTGCGTTTTGCAATTTTCTTCTGCACATCAGCAACGCTGACCTGATGGTAATGAGTAGCATGCAGGGTTGCTGCCGTTGGCGAGGGAACCCAAGCAGTGTTGGCCCCAGACTTAGGATGGCCAATTTTAGTTTTGAGCATGTCAGCCATCATGTCAGGAGCTGCCCACATGCCTTTGCCAATTTGCGCGCGTCCCGCAAGACCGCAAGCAAGGCCGACATCAACATTGTTGTTTTCATAAGCTGCGATCCAGGTTGAGGCTTTCATATCGGCTTTACGGATCATCGGTCCGGCGTTCATCGAAGTGTGAATCTCATCACCTGTACGATCAAGGAAGCCGGTATTGATGAATACAACACGCGATTTCGCTGCCCGGATGCATTCTATCAAATTGATGCTCGTGCGGCGTTCTTCATCCATAATACCCATTTTGATGGTATTGCGTTTCATGCCCAATAGATCTTCAACGCGGCCAAACAGTGTATTGGCAAATGCCACCTCTTCAGGACCGTGCATTTTTGGCTTTACGATATAAAAAGAGCCTTTGCGGGAATTCATGAAGCGCCCTTTAGGACCAACATCCTGAAGCGCACATAGGGCAGTTATCACCGCATCCATGATACCTTCGGGTATTTCTTCGCCAGCCTTGTTCAAGATGGCTGGATTGGTCATCAGATGGCCCACATTGCGAACAAACATCAAAGCTCGGCCTGGAAGCGTTGCCGGTTTGCCATTGGGCTTAAGATAGGATTTGTCAGGGTTCAATTTTCGGCTGACAGTTTTGCCACCCTTTTTGAAACTGTCTTCCAAAGTGCCATCCATAAGGCCAAGCCAGTTTTGATAGACCACGACCTTGTCTTCCGCATCTACAGCTGCGATCGAATCCTCGCAGTCCATAATTGCAGAAATGGCCGATTCTAAAATGATGTCTGAAACATGCGCTTTATCGGTGCTGCCAATCGGGTGGTTTTCATTCACAACGATTTCTATATGCAGATCATTGTTTACCAACAAAATTGAAGAAGGGGCTTTTGGATCGCCCGTATAACCAGCAAGTTTTTTTGGATCAGCAAGGGTCGTTGTATCTTTTGCAAGTTCAGCAACCAATTTGCCGCCCTTGATAGAATAGGATTTAACTTGCGAATGCTTTGCGCCTTTTAGGGGCGCTGCTTCATCGAGGAATTTCTGCCCAAAAGCGACAACTTTTTTACCACGTACCGGATTATAGGCTTTCCCTTTTTCTGCACCCTTGGCTTCGGAAATTGCATCTGTTCCATATAGAGCATCGTATAATGATCCCCATCTCGCATTGGCAGCATTCAGTGCATAGCGCGCATTCATAACCGGAACGACCAGCTGCGCGCCGGCAATACGCGCCAATTCATCATCAACCTTGGAAGTTGAAACAGAAAACGCTTTACCTTCTGGAATCAGATATCCAATCTTTTTTAGAAATGCCTTATAGGCTTTCATGTCACTATATTTGCCGGGGTTGTCGAGATACCACTGATCAATCTGGTTCTGAAAATCATCGCGCTTTGCGAGTAGTGCTTTGTTCTTATCCGTCAAATCAGCAAGGATTGCCGCAAAACCTTTCCAAAACGCACCCTGTTTCACGCCGCTTCCTGATAGCGCTTTTTCGTTCACAAATTCATACAAGCGCTCATCGACCTTTAGGCCAGCGACATCGATCCGTCGGGTGGTTTTTTTAGTGCTCATCAAAGTCTCCGGTTGAATTAATTAAAGTAGTTGCATTGCCCTGAAATAGGAAAATTGGGCAATTTTCGCATCTTTTTAGACAGTCTATTTCAATTTGTCATCTTTCTTGAACGCATACAGCTTTTAAGGTCGATATTTATCGATTTTTCAAACCTTGAACCTAATGCCGCGAACGCCCATATTATCACTAACAGTGCCAAAACGGGCTGGAACTCTAGATCGCCAGACTTTTGTATATGACCGCTTAGACAGGTTTTACAAAAGTGGGGTCAAGGAATTTGAAAATGACGCGTATCACGACTCTTACTAGTCCGCTTCTTCTTGGGTTTGAAGAAATCGAGAGAATGGTGGAAAAGATTACCCGCACCAGCGGCGATGGTTATCCGCCCTACAATATCGAAAAAGTTGATGACGATGGTATTGTTAAACTTCGCATTACCTTGGCGGTTGCTGGGTTTTCAGATGATGATCTGGATGTGTCCATAGAAAACAATCAATTGACAATCAAAGGACGTCAGCTTGTAGATCCTGAAAGAGAGTTTCTTCACCGCGGGATCGCTGCAAGGCAGTTTCAGAAAAACTTTATTCTGGCTGCGGGCATTGAGATCGAAGGTGCTGAGTTGAAAAACGGGCTACTCTCTATTGATCTGATGAGGCCTGAGCCTGTCTCCACAGCGCGTCAAATTAAAATAAACAGATTGGACTAATGATATGAAAACTGGCGATATTGAAAACAGCGATTCATCTCAAGAAACGCGAAATGTCGAATTGCTCGGTCTGGGTGATGGCTTGGTGGGCTATGTACGCCAGCTAAACAAGGATGAGTTACCTGAACTGCCTGTCGACGTGAAATTGGAAAGCGCTTGGGGTGTATATTCCGCCAGGGGTGAAGCAATGGCCCTATGCGGCAGTGCGAATGCAGCCTGGCACTTTGGTGCAGACCAAGACCTAAAGATCGTTAGCGTCCATTGAAACTTAAGTTTGTGCCTTTGATGAACTAAGCCGCATGCGGAGTTTGAGACAAGCAAAGCAATTGATGCAAGTTTTCGCTGTCTGTCGAATTTCGCAATTTTTGAAGCATATCAGGCTCTCTTAATATCCGTGCGATACGCGACAAAGCCTTAAGATGATCAGCGCCCGCAGCATCGGGCGCCAATAATAGAAATACAATATCAACCGGCTGATCATCCATTGCGTCGAAATCAACAGGATTTTCCAAGAATGCTACAACGCCTTGGATCTTATCGAGCTTGTCCAGCTTTCCATGAGGAATGGCAATACCATTACCCACGCCCGTTGAGCCAAGTTTTTCTCGCTCCAAAAGCGTGTGAAAAATTTCCTGCTCACTGATACCAGTTTTATCAGCCGCAATGCTCGCGAGATCCTGCAGGACCTGTTTTTTACAGCTGGCTTTAAACGAAACATGAATATCGTCACGGCCAATAAGATCAGTCAGATCCATCTCAAACTTCCTACTTTATTCAACGCTCAGGTTAAAAGGTTATTTTCCCCGTGAAGGGTCCACCCAACCGATATTGCCGTCATTACGGCGATATATGACATTTATCTCGCCGTTAGCGGCATTCTTGAACACCACAACAGGATTGTCGGTCAAGTCCAATTGAACAACAGCCTGTGCCACGCTTTGCGTGTTTACGGTCGTCGTCGATTCCGCAACGATCAAGGGGCTATAATCCTCTGTGATTTCTTCGTCAACATCGGGCTGTTCAACAACTGAATAAAAAGCTTGTGCAGATTTAACATTTCCGTGAGCGTGATGGTCTTTCAAGCGACGTTTATAGCGACGCATCCGCTTTTCAATTTTTTCAGCGGCGTCATCAAAACAAGTAGTTGGGTCATTTGTTTTGGCTTTTGCTTGGAGAACCGCTCCGCTGTTCAGATGAATTGAACAATCGCATTCAAACCAGTTTCCCATCTTCTCTATAGTAACTTGTCCGGAATAGCCGTTGGAAAAGTATTTGGATACGGCGTCCTCTACACGATCAGTGATTCGGATGGTCAGGGCTTCCCCGACATTCATGTGTTTTCCGGATACTATAAGGCTCATAAGGCTCCTTCACCCCGATTGCGGGGATTATGTTGATATGTGAGCGAAGCAAATTTCTTTGCCTACACGGACATATTAGCCCCAATTTCTGAAAGAGGAAATCTTTTCGACATATTTTTTAGGATCTGAAAATTTATGCTTAATGCCAGAAAGAGATGATCATCGGCGCGCGGCGTGGGCTTTCTTTTCTCTTCGCCGTTGCACGGACGAAGCAAGTCCCATCGCTTCGCGATATTTGGCTACGGTTCGCCGTGCAATCGCAATATTCTCTTCAGCTAGCGCTTCAACCAGAGCATCATCCGACAAAACATTATTGGCAGTTTCGCTCTCGACTAATTTTTTTATTCTTTGGCGCACAGCCTCGGCAGAATGTTCCCCTTGTCCATCGCTGCTGTTGATTGAAGCCGTAAAAAAGAATTTGAGTTCAAATATCCCCTGCCGCGTCAAAACATATTTATTGCTGGTAACACGGCTTACAGTCGACTCGTGCATCTTGATCGCATCGGCGACCTGTTGGAGGCTCAATGGTTTGAGATGGGAAACGCCGAAAGCAAAAAAACCATCTTGTTGACGCACGATCTCCGTCATCACTTTCAAGACAGTATTGGCTCTTTGCTCCAAGCTTTTGATCAACCAGTTTGCACTGTTGAGGCAATCCACCATGAAAGCCTTTTCTTCAGGCCGTTGTTTCTTTGTGGAAACGATGGATTGATAAACCTGGTTGACCAATACTTTTGGAAGCGTTTCGCTGTTTAGTTCAACGCTGAAACTTCCATCGGGTTTTTCGCTAACAAAGATATCTGGCACGATTGTATTTACGGGGGCTGTATCAAACGCGCGTGCGGGGCGAGGTTCCAGTGCTTTGATTTCATCCACCATATCAAGCAAGTCGTCGAGACCAACTTCGCATAGTTCTTGAAGAGACTCAAAGTCACGTTTTGCCAGTAAATCGAGGTGTTTGACCAAGCATTCCATTGCCGGATCAAATCGATTCTTTTCCTGCAATTGAATTGCCAAACATTCACCAAGATCTCTGGCTGCAATCCCAATAGGATCTAAAGATTGAACCAAGCCAAGTCCTGACTGGATCAAATCCGAAGTAGTGCCAATATTCCGCGCGAGTACATCCAGCTCAACGCGCAGATATCCATCTTCCTCCAAATTGTCTATAATTTCCAGTGCAGCGTTTCGTATTGCAATATCGGTTCGCGAAAGGGCTAATTGTTCGCTAAGATGGGAGCGCAGGTTTTTCTTTTCAGGGATGTAGTCTTCCAGACTGCTTATATCTGTGGCGCCTGCGGAAAAATCGGTTCCATGAGTTTCCCCGGATGATTTCTCTATGGACTTCAAGGTTTCGTTGGGAGCGCGGTCACCATCAAAACTGTTCTCCAGAGAGGTTCCCAGTTTTTCTTCCAGAGCCGATTGGCTGATATCTAAATCTTGACTGACCGAGGTTTCAGCGTCTGCTGATGTATCAGAGACAGCTTCTCCACGCATGCCTTGCACTTCGCCATCGGCCAATTCAAGCAGTGGATTTTTTTCGACTTCCTCTTCGATATGCTTGAGCAATTCAGCACTGCTCATTTGAAGCAGCTTTATCGACTGCACCAATTGAGGCGTCATGGTCAGGCTATGCGACATGCCTTGGCCAAAGCCCTGACTAAGACCTTGCCGCATTCCTTGTTGGCGTCGCGCCTGAATGTTGATTGAATTGGCCATAACTCTTTCAACGCTTTTTTGAACCAAAACTCAACATTTTGGCCCGTTTCTTGCTTGGTTATAGCAGGCTCATCTTCCTAAAGTGTAAATTGTTCGCCGAGATATGTCCGCCTGACATCAGCATTGTTAACAATTTGATCGGGCGTACCATGTGTTAGAACCTGCCCTTGATTGATAATATAAGCTCTATCAATCAAGCCAAGGGTCTCGCGCACATTGTGATCGGTAATTAAAACGCCAATACCACGTCGCGTCAGATGGCGAACCAGATCTTGAATATCGCCAACCGCAATAGGATCAACACCGGCAAAAGGCTCATCGAGAAGCATAAAGGATGGCTGTGTGGCAAGGGCTCGGGCAATCTCGCAACGCCGCCGTTCGCCGCCTGACAAGGCAATAGACGGAGACTTGCGCAAATGGCTGATATGGAACTCGTCCAATAATGCATCGAGACGCCGTTCGCGTTCTTTTTTGCTTCTTTCAACAACTTCTAAAACAGCTCGGATATTGTTTTCCACTGAGAGTCCGCGAAATATGGAGGCTTCCTGCGGTAAATATCCTATACCAAGGCGTGCCCGTTGATACATAGGGGTTTGGGTGATGTCATGGCCATCCAGATCAATCCGACCTGCATCCGCCTGAACCAGGCCTGTTATCATATAAAAGCAGGTGGTCTTACCTGCGCCATTGGGCCCCAATAGTCCAACAGCTTCTCCCCGACGCACACCAAGATCAACACCTCGAACAACCTTTCGGCCCTTATAGGCTTTCTCCAAGCCTGACACCATCAATACACCTTCCCGTGAAAGCGGTTGGCGAGGTACCCCAATATTTGGGGAGGCAATAGGATCAACTCTGGTTTGAGCGCTCGTTGTTTGCCCTACGTCCGACGGGCTGGGTGCCTTGCGCATAAGTGGCGGTGTTTTGCTTTGCTGGCGCGAAGCAAATAGATCAGAGATCTTTTGTTGCAATGTATCAAACATGCCCCGCTTAGCCGGTTTCTTCAAATTCATTCCCATCAATTCATTGCCTAATAGAAAGGCATTTTTCTTGCCTTAACAGAGCCGGCATCAGTTTTCCATTATCTCACTAGCATGAATTGGAAGTCGAGCAGAGTTTCAAGAATGCGTTTCACTGGACAGTGATCATTTCTTGCTGGAACCGGGCGTGAAAACCATCTGCACTCTGCCGGAAGGGCACGGGGTCAAATTGGCTGCATTGGTTGCCATATTGATGCGCAGTTTGCAGCCGGTCAGAATGTTTACGCCTTGGCTGACAGACACATCGCCTTCCAAAGTGGCAATCTGCGCTTGCATGTCAACAATGGCGCTATTTGCAGTTGCCATCTGATCACCAGAGCGCACGGCAACTTTTCCTGTGGCTTCAATCTTCTTCACATTACCACCTGGTTTGTCAGTCTTTGCATCCCGAAGATAATAAACTTTCAGCTTTGACGCTTTCAAAAGTGTTGTTCCCTGATTAACGGCCACATTGCCTTCAAACAAAGCGACACCTTGCCCGTCTTCCACTTGCAATCGGTCAGCCTCAATCTGAATGGGCTCATTGGAATTGCTCATCCCTTCAAAGGCACCACCAAAGCTTTGGGCACTGGCGAAATTGGGATAAATTGCGAACAGGAAAATACTTGAAAAGACTGGTATTAGTTTTTTCGCTAACTGAAGATTCTTCATATCTGTTTCCGTTTCTATTGGTCGTCAAACCACCATTTAGTTCAATTCTTTGGTTCAGCTTTTGGCGTGTCTTGCTGGATTTTGTCAGGATAAATTGTCATTTTTACGCGGCTTTCAAAAATAACTTTTTCACCGTTATTATTCACCGTCAAACTATCAGCTGAAATCACCGCTTGTTCGGTCTTGATAACCACCGGGTTCTTCGACACCAGAGAGCCTGTTCCCATATCCACATCGGCATCTTTTAGCGACATGGTCATTCCGTCATCGGTATTAACATCAACATTGTCGCCTAATTTGAGTGTTTTTGCTTCAGAATCATAAAATCCGGTGCCTGCAATGATATTTGCAAAAAGACCCTCTTCAAAGGGAACTTGTGCAGCAATATCAACAAGTGCAACTTTCTTCGGCTCGCTTGGATCTGTGATAGCTTCCCGCGCGCTCAACGAATAAGGGCGGTTCTCTTTATCCAGGCCATTCAACTCAGGATTTTTCATCACCATTTTGTTGTTTTCGATCACGGTTGATTCGATGACCAGATCAGGCAAAAACGTGAGCGACCAATAATAAGCACCTGCCACAACACTGATGATGAAAACGCCAATCAGAGGAAGCGCTATCCGCAGAACCCGCACCCGACTTGAATGACTATGAGCGCGATTGAAACTTCGCAGATCACGTTCGCCGCCAATAAAGTCCATCGAATGGTCAGGTGCAGAGCCAACAGCTGCAGCTACTGGGCGGGTTTCGCTCATTACTATCCTGTCGTCGGGATAGGCGGATCTGTAAGGATCGGCGTTTGTCACAATTTTCTCCACAAAGGCAAAGGAGGCGGAATTACCTTTTCAGCGCTTTGATACTGACCCAAGCCACGCTTTAATGTTGATTTTGAGGCGATAGCAAGAATTGTCTGTCAAATCAGCTATGAGCGAAAATATCGGTCTCTTCCCACGCCATAAGATCAAGCCTAGCCCGAGTTGGCAGAAATTTGAAACATTGCTTGGCAATTTCTGTGCGACCTTCGCGCGCAAGGCGCTCATCAAGAATGTTTTTTAACGCGTGCAAGTGCAGAACGTCAGAAGCTGCATATTCCAACTGCGCTGGCGATAGCTCTTCAGCAGCCCAATCAGAGCTTTGTTGTTGTTTGGACATTTCAACGCCCAGCAATTCTTTCGATAAATCTTTTAAACCATGGCGGTCCGTATAGGTCCGGGTCAGGCGGGATGCAATTTTTGTGCAATAGACCGGATTGGTTTCAACGCCAAATGTATGAAGCAACACAGCGATATCAAAACGCCCGAAATGGAAAATCTTTGTTTTGGACTTGTCGCGCAGCAATTTTTGCAAATTTGGTGCTTTCTTTTGCGCTTTTTCAATTTGCACCACATCAGCGGTTCCATCACCGGGCGATAATTGCACCACGCAGAGTCTGTCTCGAATTGGCTTCAAGCCAAGTGTTTCTGAATCGATGGCAACATCGCCAGAGTAGCGATCTAGATCAGGCAGGTCATTTTTATGGTATCGAATGGTCACGTAAGGCTCCGGATTGGTCATATTTAACAAAGTATTTGATTTGATCTTAGTTCATAGTTGTTTGCAAATCGTTTACCTTAGCGAGCGGATTCATACCGATATTTCTAATAATTACAGAACGTTTTCCAGCTATTTCTCTAAGAAGCTAATAAAATTTCGTGATTTTGTCCGCCGTTTGGATTGAACATTCCTTCAAATCCTCCCTATGATCGAAATCAAAGATTTCTGGGAGGACAATCAAATTGGGTAGTAATGGACGCTTAAAGGGCAAACGAGCATTGGTAACGGCCGCGGGTCAGGGCATTGGTCGCGCATCGGCGATTGCAATGGCAAATGAAGGGGCAAAGGTATTTGCTACAGACATTAATGCGGAAACCCTTGCAGAACTCGATGCCTTGAAAGTGTCGGGCATTGAAACTTTTCAACTAAATGTCCGCGATACTCAATCTGTTGCTGAAGGTATTGAGCGTGCAAAGCCCGATATTTTGTTTAACTGCGCAGGGTTCGTGAACCATGGCTCCATTTTGGATGCCAGCGACGAGGAATGGGATTTTGCCTTCGATCTGAATGTGCGTTCGATTTTTCGCACCATGAAACAAGTGCTTCCGGGAATGCTGGAGCGAGGTGGCGGGTCGATCATCAATATGTCATCGGCCTGTTCATCCATTATAGGAGCGCCCAACCGCTTTATCTACGGCACCACAAAAGCTGCAGTCATTGGCATGACCAAATCAGTTGCCCAAGAATACATCACCAAAGGTGTGCGGTGTAATGCGATTTGCCCTGGAACTGTTGAGAGCCCATCACTCCATGATCGTTTAAGAGCGACAGGGGACTATGAGGCAGCGATGAAGGCTTTTGTAGCACGTCAGCCGATGGGCCGCATTGCCAAGGCGGAAGAAATTGCGGCCTTGGTTGTCTATTTGGCCAGTGACGAAAGTGGCTTCACCACCGGTCAGGCCCATGTAATTGATGGCGGTTGGTCTGGCTGACAATTACACTGTCGTGTGAAACTCAAATCATTTTAAGTAAGGAAAAACCATGAAACTCGTTCGTTACGGAAAAGTTGGAAAAGAAATGCCCGGCCTGATTGATGCCGATGGGAAATTGCGGGATCTATCTGACCATGTGTCAGACATTGCTGGCGATACTCTGTCAGATAAAGTGCTGGCCAAATTGCGTAAGCTGGATCCTGCGTCTTTGCCTCTCGTTAAAGGCAAGCAGCGGATGGCGGCCTGTGTCGGCAATATTGGTAAATTCTTGTGCATTGGGTTGAATTATAGCGATCACGCGGCAGAAACAGGGGCTGCAATTCCTGAACATCCAATCTTGTTCATGAAAGCCACCTCGGCTGTGGTTGGCGCAAATGACGATGTTGTATTGCCGCGCAAATCCAAATCATCGGATTGGGAAGTCGAGCTCGGCGTCGTAATTGGCAAGAAGTGCAAATACGTTTCCAAAGCAGACGCTCTGAAATATGTGGCAGGCTATTGTGTTTCCAATGATGTATCCGAGCGCCATTTCCAAACGCAATTGACAGGCCAGTGGACCAAGGGGAAATCCTGCGACACATTCGGCCCTATTGGCCCTTGGTTGGTAACGCGGGATGAAATCAAAGACTCGCAAAATCTCAACATGACGCTCGATGTAAACGGCAAACGTCGTCAAACGGGCAATACGTCCACCATGATTTTCACAGTGGCTGAAATCATTGAGCATCTGTCACAATTAATGACCTTGTATCCAGGTGATGTCATTTCCACAGGAACCCCTCCAGGCGTTGCCATGGGCATGAAGCCTAAGCCAAAATATCTCAAAGTTGGTGATCGCATGGATGTCTGGATTGAGGGTTTGGGAACACAGACGCAAAACGTCAAAATGGACAAATAATCCTCAACAAGCCGCTTAGGATATGGAATGACTTTATGAACAAGATTGATCTGAAAGGTGAAGTGGCGATTATCACAGGTGGTGCGCAGGGCATTGGCCTTGCGACCGCCAAAAGGCTTGCGGCTTCTGGTTCAAAAGTTTGCCTTTGGGATATTGATAAATCCATGCTCGACGCCGCCAAAGCTGAAATTGGCCGCGCGGCTTCAGTCTATAAAGTCGATATTACCAAACTTGGCCAGATTGAGCGAACCTGCGAACGCATCAATAAGCGTTTTGGAAAAATTACGATTTTGGTCAATTCCGCTGGCATGGCAGGCATCAATACGAGCGTCGACCAATACCCTGTTGATGAATGGAATCGGATTATGGACTTGAATGTCAACGGTACATTTTATGTGAACCGCACAGTCGTTCCATATATGAAACAACACGCCTATGGGCGCATCGTCAATATTGCTTCTGTTGCGGGCAAAGAAGGCAATCCAAATGCCTCTGCCTATTCAACGTCTAAGGCTGCAGTTATTGGTTTTACAAAATCGCTCGGTAAAGAACTGGCTGGGATGGATATTGCAGTGAACTGCGTGACACCTGCTGCTGCCCGCACACGTATCTTTGATCAAATGAGCGAAGAGCACATCAATTATATGCTTTCAAAAATACCCCGCGGGCGCTTTGTCGAAACCGATGAAATCGCTTCCATGATTGCCTATCTCGTCAGCCGTGAGAACAGTTTTACCACTGCAGGCGTATTCGATCTGTCCGGTGGACGTGCCACCTACTAAGACCGATCAGTTTTCACAGCAGACATGCAAGCTTGATCATTGACTAAATCAAGACAAGCAGTAGATTAGAATCATTCTAAACAATAGATGAGACTGTCTTATGGTTCTGTCCCTGATCAACCGTTTTTCCAATATGTCCAAGCGTCATTTCACTGATTTGAAGGAGCAGGAGATATTGGCCTTGGCAATATCTTCCGAAGAAGATGATGGTCGCATCTATGAAGCCTATGGCGAAATGCTTCGAGGCGAATATCCAGATTCAGCGAAAATCTTCGACGAAATGGCCGAAGAAGAAGACGAGCATCGTCGCTGGCTGATTGACATGCATCGCGAGAAGTTCGGTGAGAAAATTCCGCTTATTCGCCGCGAACATGTTCGCGGATTTTACTCCCGCAAACCGCTTTGGCTGATCAAAGGCTCGCTCGCAGCTTTTGGCGGAATTGATGAAATTCGTAAACAGGCAGCTGATATGGAAACACAGGCCGCGCGGTTTTATTCCGCTGCTGCCAAACGCACCAAAGACGCCTCCATTCGTAAACTGCTCGGAGATCTTGCCAGAGCTGAGGCAGGCCATATCGGGGCGGCAATGGGCTATGAGAAAAAACATGCGCCGGGCGATGTTCAAGAAACTGAAAAACAAGTTGAGCACCGCCAGTTTGTTCTAACCTATATTCAGCCGGGCTTGGCTGGCTTGATTGATGGTTCGATTTCTACGCTTGCGCCAATCTTCGCCACAGCCTTTGCCACACAAAACACTTGGACCACATTATTGGTTGGTTTGGCTGCATCGGTGGGTGCAGGTATTTCCATGGGCTTTACGGAAGTAGCCAGCGATGATGGTGTAATATCAGGTCGCGGTTCGCCGATGATACGCGGTGTAGTCACAGGCGTCATGACGACCCTTGGCGGCCTCGGTCACGCTCTTCCCTATTTGATCACCGATTTTTGGACTGCAACTTATGTGGCTTTCGCTGTAGTCGTTGTCGAGCTGTTAGTTATCACTTGGATTCAGCACAAATATATGGAAACGCCTTGGCTCAAAGCCATGCTGCAAATTGTCTTTGGCGGGCTGCTCGTCTTGGGAGCAGGGATACTGATTGGCGGTGGTTGATGCTACCTCTTGTTTACTAAATAAATACCAGACCCAACCAGCGCCATTGCGGCGATGATGTTGATGGTCAACGGTTCATCGAAAACTAGCGCGCCTAAAATGACGCCCAGCAGGGGTGTTAGGAAAGCAAAGCTTGCCATATCAGAAGCTGGATAGATCGACAGAACCCAAAACCATAAAACAAAGGTCAAGCAGACAATACCCAGCACCTGAAAAGAGAAAAATCCCCAAAGCAAAGGCGTCATTTCGCGGAAAAACTCGCCCTGCATCCAGGCAATAAAAATCAGTATCGGTGCAGAGACAATCAATTGATACAGCATCTGCATTTCAGGCACGGCTTTTGACAGCTTGCTGGTGCGAACGATCAACGCAATCGCCGCCCATCCCGTCGCTCCCATGAGCGCCATCAAATCACCGGCAAAGGCGTTTTCGCTTGCTGGGCTGTCATTTTTCAAAAGGGCTAGAGAGACACCAGCCACAGCCAGTAAAAGTCCTACGATACGTCTTGGTGTGAGCGTTTCGCCAGGAATAAGGAAATGGGCGGCCAAAGCTACCCAAACCGGCATGGTGTAAAACAGCATGGAAGCACGGCCCACGCTGGTAAATTCCAGAGCCTTGAAAAGTAAGGCGAACTCAAAAGCAAAAAACACGCCGCAGATGACGCCTGGAACAAAACTCCCGTCAGAAATGGAGAAACGTTTCTTGCGCCACAACATATAAAGTACCATTGGAATGATTGCGGTAAGAGAACGAAAGCCTGCTTGAAACGCAGGGTTCATTCCTGCATTGACCAATTTAACCAGAACTTGATTAAGCGCTAAAACGCCGGAAATACTGATGAGCATGGTTGCGCCAAATCCATCGATTTTAGCCTTACGTGTAACGGGTATGAATTCAGTCATGCTGACATTCTTTCTTTTGCGCCTTGAAGGCCTACAATAATCAGACCGACAATCAGTCCCCAAAAAGCAGCGCCAACCCCAAAGAAGGATACGCCTGATGCGGTGACGGCCAATGTTGCCATGGCTGCAATACGCTGCTTTTCATCAGCAAGAGCAATGCTGGTTGCGTTTGTACAGGCTGCCAAAAGTGCCAAGGCGACCACAAGGGAAACAAACACAGCTGGCAACAATACAAATAGCGATACGAGGGATGCGCCAAAGATTGCAAAAACGAGATAGAAGAACGCATAAAAAAGACCTGTTAGCCAGCGCTTGTCTTTGTCGGGGTGTGCATCTTCGCTTGTACAGATGGCAGCCGTTATCGCAGCAAGATTTGTTGAGCTTGCTCCGAAAAACGCTGATAATGTTGAGACCAAGCCAGTTACTGCGATCAATGGCCCTGCTGATGGGTTATAGCCGCTGGCCCGCAATACTGCGACGCCCGGCAAATTTTGGGAGGCCATGGTCACCAAATACAGCGGCAGGCCAATACCGATGATAGCTGCAAAACCAAATTCAGGAGTAATCCATTCCAATGTGGAAATGGTCAGGTTTGGGGTTTCAGTCATATCGCCTCGCAAGATGGCATAGACCAGTCCAACAACAAGAACGGCAATGCTGGCCAGTAGCGGATTGAAAAGGCGCGCGATGAAAAACAAAGCCAACAGCGGTAAAACGAATATCGGATCAACAACTGCTGTTTGCGCGCCCGCAATAACAAAAGGCAATAAGATACCAGCAAGCATACCTGCTGAAACTCCATTTGGAATGCGCGCAACCAGATTTGTCAGCGGTTTGAAAAGCCCCGTCAGGACCAACAACAATCCAGCTATGATAAACGCACCAACGCCCTCAGCCATGGAGAAGCCAACACTGGCTCCAATAAGCGCAAGGCCTGCTGTCGACCATGCCGTGACAATCGGCATCTTGTAGCGCCAGGAAAGATAACCCGTTTCAAAAACCTTGGCGAGGCAGATGGCAGTAACCCAACTGGCAGTCTGCGCCTCGCTTGCGCCAAGTGCCTGAGCTGCAGCGATGAGAAGCGCCAGCGTGCTTCCAATCCCGATAATGGCGGCAACAAACGCGCTTGAGATAACGGAAAACCGCATCAGATCATTCTTTCAAGCGTCTTGAGAATGAGTGAGATATCCTGTTCGCGTGATAGCCTGTGATCACCGTCTTTTACCAACGTCATCGTTACATTATCCGATGGCAAAAACTCGCAAAGTCTCATGGCGTGTTGATAGGGAACATCAGGATCTTGCATGCCTTGCAAAATATGAACAGGACATCCTGTATTGATTGGACCAGTCATAACGCGGTTCTTTTCACCATCATCAAAGAGCGCCATGGTGAAGATGTTTGGTTCGTCAGAGTATTCTGAAGGCTCTTCCATATACCCTTTTGTCTCCAGATCAGCTTTCATCTCATCGCTTAATTGGGGCATCATCAACTCATGGGTAAAGTCCGGCGCTGGCGCCAATAACAGCAAACCCTGCAATCTATCAGTTTTACCTAGGGCAACCAATTCCTGAGCCATGCGCAGCGCAACCCAAGCACCCATAGAAGAGCCAACAAGTATTTGAGGTCCTTTTGAAAATTGCTCGAATACCGCGAGGCTTTCCTCCAACCAGCGCGAAATTGTACCGTCAATAAATTTGCCACCTGATTCGCCATGCCCTGAATAATCATGGCGCAAGCAGGATAATCCTTTGTCAGTGGCATAGGTATCGAGCGCCTCAGCCTTGGTGCCGATCATGTCAGAGCGATATCCTCCAAGCCAAACCAGCCCGGGATTACTGCCCATTCTTTGGCGTACAGCGATCTCGCGCTGGCTATTTGCTTTGCCAACTGTGATTTTTTGCGGGTTCAAACGATTTCTCCCAATAACAAATTCTTTTCAAAGTGATTTGTTTCTTACGCATTTTTACATGATTTTGAAAATGAATCGTGCTAACAACCGCTTGTTCGTTCTTGAAGCCTGTGTTTTAGGGCATCTGACGAACACCAGAGATGGCACAATAGTCCTTTTGGAATGCATGTCGTCTTTTCACAATGTGTGTAAACAAAACAGGAGTTAACCGCCATTCGCCGTCCGCAGAGAGCGCAAGCGCCAAAAAAATCAGGACCACGGTCCAACGAAGAAATCAACATTCCAGAAGTTCAGCTGATTGATGCTGAAGGGGTAAACAGGGGTTCCACGCCGATAGCTGAGGCAATGGAACTTGCTGCTGAAGCTGGCATGGATCTTGTTGAGATTTCTCCAAACAATAATCCTCCCATCTGTAAGATTCTTGATCTTGGTAAATACAAATACCAGGCTCAGAAAAAGGCGTCTGAACAACGCAAAAAGCAGAAGGTTCAAGAGGTCAAAGAGATTAAGATGCGTCCGAATATCGACACGCATGACTATGAAACAAAGATGAAGGCTGTGGTCAAATTCCTTGGCGAAGGCGATAAAGTAAAGGTTACCCTTCGCTTCAGAGGCCGCGAAATGGCTCACCTTGAATTGGGCATGGATCTTCTTAACAAGGTCAAAGAAGATATTGCAGAGATTTCGAAGGTTGAATCGCATCCCAAGCTGGAAGGCCGTCAGATGATGATGGTTGTCACACCAGCCAAAACTTAGATTGCACCAGAAATACTGGTTAAATAATCGCACTAAATAGCCCGTTCATCGGGCTATTTTTTTGCCCGTTGGATGCCCAACATTCAAGCAATATCAGCCAAAGTCTTGTTATCAAGAACATCCAGGAATTGAACAAGCGCATGTCCCAACAGTCCCTTCAATTTACAATTTGGCAATAAAGCGCATTGTCTACCTTTTGGGCCTGATTGGAAACATTCGGCCAATTTCATATCTGGTTCGATATCGCGAACAACATTTCCGATGATGATAGAAGCGCTATCCTGCGCCAATTTGATGCCACCAGAACGGCCCCGTATTGCTTTTATGTAACCGTGCTTCGCCAGTTGTTGCGCCGTCTTCATCAGGTGGTTTTTCGACAATTTGAAATGTGCTGCGATGTCGTCAACCGAGCGAATACGCTCTGGCTCTTGGGCCAGAGTAATTAAAATGCGCAGGGCAATGTCGGTTTGTAATGTCAGCTTCATATAAAACAAGTATTTCAAATGCCACTTATTGACAAGTTGAATTTAAGTGGTATTTTAAATATCAGTTTAGGAGAGGCCTTATGCCCATTTTGCGCGGTTTTGTTTACATACTACTTCTACCCGGTGATATTGTTCGTCGAAAGATCGGGATGACAGTTGAAGAGGATGGCGGCATTCTCCGTTCTTTTATCAATATGTGCTTTTGGGGTGCCATTTTCACAGGCATCGCTCTCCACTACCTGACGTAGCAGGTACCCCGAATGGCTGATATACAGGCACTAAAGCCGGTAGCCCAAACCGAGGTGCAGATTGACCCACGCGCCATAGACAGGCTTGTGGAGGATTTTTACACTAAGATCGCAAGTCATCCCCGTCTTGGGCCGATCTTCACAACACGCAATCACAATAATTGGCAGCCGCATTTGGCAAAAATGAAACTATTCTGGCGTTCAGTCTTGCTCAAAACCGGTGAATATAAAGGCAGTCCGCCAAAAGCCCATTTGGAAATAGGTGAGCTTCAAAGCACAGATTTTGCCATTTGGCTTGAGATGTTTGAAGAAACGTCCAGCGACTGTTTTCCACCAGATGCAGCCCAAATAGCCAATGAATACGCCAGAAGAATAGCACGTAGCCTTTGGCTAACCTGTTTTGGAACGCCATTTGATAAGCCGCCGTTTTAAGACCCGCTTCACTCACAAGCTTTCTTTAGTTTTACCAAAGCCCCTTTGATTCGGCAAAACGAGACACTTTGGCAGTAATACGCAGCAATTCCCCCTTGCATTCAGGCCATTTCCGTCTATAAACCACTTCGTTGATCAGCTGGCAGGGCATGCCATGTTGATCTGAGAGCGAAAGCTCCGCCGAAGCCTCTTCATCTGGTCTTCAAAACGGCGGGGCTTTTTGACATTTCTAAAATAACGGTCCGCACAGTGTAGACCAAAACATCAAGGAGTTCGCAAATGCCCAAGATGAAGACAAAATCCTCAGCCAAAAAGCGGTTTAAAGTAACTGCTTCTGGTAAGGTAAAAGCTGCTCAGGCAGGCAAACGCCACGGCATGATCAAGCGTTCCAACGACTTTCTTCGTACTGCAAGAGGCACATCTGTGCTGGCACAACCAGACGCAAAGAAAGTAATCGCACAATATCTTCCATACGCGAAGTAAGCGGCAGTTAAGGAGCAAAGAAAATGGCACGTGTAAAACGCGGTGTGACATCACACGCAAAACATAAAAAAGTACTCAAGGCCGCCAAGGGTTTCCGTGGTCGTCGTAAAAATACAATCCGTATGGCAAGTCAGGCCGTCGATAAGTCGATGCAATATGCAACGCGCGACCGTCGTGTCAAAAAGCGTAATTTCCGCTCTTTGTGGGTACAGCGTATCAACGCCGCTGCCCGTGAAAACGGTCTTACCTATGGTCGCTTGATTGATGGATTGAACAAAGCTGGCATCGAAATGGACCGTAAGGTTCTTTCAGACATGGCAATCCATGAAGCGGCTGCATTTACTGCAGTTTGCGAAGCAGCAAAAAAAGCTTTGGCTTATCTTAAAGATACAACGCCAAACGCATTTGAAAGCGCAGTTAAATAATAGCTGACGCTTTCGAAACTAGAAAATTTAATGTATTCGGAACCCGCGTTGGTAAATCAACCACGCGGGTTTTGTTTTGAGCAATAGGTCAGGCCATATGAGTGACTTGAAGACACTGGAAACTGAAATTCTTGGCGCGATTGAAGCAGCTTCTGATGAAGCTGCCTTGGAAGCAGTGCGCGTTGGTGCCATTGGTAAAAAAGGCAGTCTGTCCGAGCAGATGAAGAGCCTTGGCAAAATGTCACCTGAAGAACGCCAGACAATGGGCCCAGCCCTTAATGGACTGAAAGTTGCGGTTACCGATGCCATTGCAGCGCGAAAAGACATTTTGAAGCGTGCTGGTATTGAGGCCCGCCTCAAAACTGAAACGCTTGATGTTACTTTGCCTGTGCGCCCCTCTCCCAGTGAAGTGGGCCGCATCCATCCGATTAGCCAAGTCGTTGATGAGATCACGGCTATTTTCTCTGACATGGGCTTTTCCATTGCCGAAGGTCCGGATATTGAAACCGACTATTATAACTTCACTGCGTTGAACTTTCCCGAAGGCCATCCGGCTCGCGAAATGCACGATACGTTTTTCCTGCCGCCTGATGCTAACGGCGAGCGTAAGGTTTTGCGCACCCATACATCTCCGGTACAAATACATACAATGGAAGCGCAAAAACCGCCTATCCGTATTGTCATTCCTGGAAAGACCTATCGTCAGGATTCCGACCCGACCCACACGCCCATGTTTCACCAGTTGGAAGGTCTTGTGGTCGATAAGACCGCCAATGTTGCCAATATGAAATGGGTGCTCGAGGAGTTCTGCAAAACTTTCTTCGAAGTTGATCAGCTCAACATGCGTTTTCGCCCGTCTTTCTTCCCGTTCACGGAGCCATCCTTGGAAGTTGATATCCAATGCGACCGCTCAGGGAATGAAGTGAAATTCGGCGAAGGTACAGATTGGATGGAAATTCTCGGATGCGGAATGGTGCATCCCAATGTGCTGCGCGCTGGCGGCCTTGACCCCGATGAATATCAGGGCTTTGCCTGGGGCATCGGCATCGACCGTATCGCTATGCTGAAATACGGCATGCCGGATCTGCGTGCGTTCTTCGATGCGGATGCGCGCTGGATTTCCCATTATGGTTTCCGCCCACTTGATATGCCGACATTGTTTGGGGGCTTGTCATCGTGACACGCTATTCAGACGCAGCGCTCTTAAAAGGCGAATACGCCCAACTCGCCGCAGAAATGCGCGCGGGAAATCGTGCTGCGCCCTTGCAAAAAGACTGGGATAAAACCGCTTGTGACAATCGCGCCGAAGAGGCTGCTCAGGAAGTTGCCAAACATATCTTCGCGGTTCAACAATCCCTGGACGCAGAAAAAGAGCAGTTTGAAGTTTTGACATTTTCTGCTGCCGGTCAAATGAAGGTCATCGCTATTCATCCCGGCGATGGCGATATCCTGCGCGTCGATGGTATCTTGATGCCCCAAGGCCAGCCCGCATCTGTTGTTATTCATGCTTCTACCTTGTCTTTGACCTTCGTTCGCGCTCCCCTTGCAAAGGACGAAGCAGCGCAAGATGAAGGGCTACAAATCGGCTTTGTAATTTTCGATGAATTGCAGGAGCGGCAAAAAGCACGCTATGCAAAAGGTACTAAAAAAGCACCGAAAAGACCAAAAAAGATTGATCTGACCAAACCATTTGGTTTGCCACCTGCGAGAAAAGCGGCAAAAAAGCCTTCCTCGAAAAGGAAAAAAGCGTGAGCGCTCCAATAACTCACAAAGGGCACTGCCGTTGCGACTCAATAACCATGGTTGCGTCGGGCGATCCTGTGCTTTCCGTCTATTGTCATTGCGATGATTGTCGCCGTGCGATTGGTGCTCCAGTTTTATCTTCAGTTGCATTCAACAAGGCAGATATTGACTGGCAGGAAAGCAAAGGTTTGAAACGTCACACGATTGGAACAGCCCACCGACTGTTTTGTGGTGAATGTGGATCGCCTGTTGCTCAAGCGCACGACAGCGCCGCCGATAAAACATTTTTTAACACTGGATTTATGGATGATCCTGAACGTTATCCTCCAACTTATCATACCTTTGCCGACGAACAAATTTCGTGGCTCGAATTGAACGACACCTTACCCCGCGAAAAAGCTACATTGTTGATAAAAAGACCATAGAAAACTCAAATTAAGACGGAACCGAAACAATGAAATTCACCCTTTCCTGGCTCAAGGATCACCTTGAAACCGACAAAAGCCTTGATGAAATAGTCGAGGCGCTGACCATGGTTGGCCTTGAGGTTGAAAGTGTTGATACGCGCGCTCAGTTTAATCCGTTTATTATTGCAAAGGTCTTGAGCGCTGAAAAACATCCTGATGCTGACAAACTGCAAGTGCTGTCTGTGGACATTGGTGATGGCAAGCCTCAGCAGGTTGTCTGTGGCGCGCCAAATGCACGAGCTGGGCTGGTCGGAGCCTTTGCTGGACCGGGAACCTATGTGCCGGGCATCGATGTAACACTTTCAGTGGGTAATATCAGAGGCGTGGAAAGCCATGGTATGATGTGCTCTGAGCGTGAGTTGGAATTGTCTGAAGATCATGACGGTATCATCGATCTTCCAACCGATGCGCCAGTCGGCACCCGCTTTGCTGATTATGCGCAACTCAATGATCCGGTTATTGAAATTGGCATCACTCCCAACCGCTCGGATGCCTTGGGTGTTCGCGGCATTGCCCGTGATCTTGAAGCTGCTGGCATCGGCATGATGAAGCCATTGGCGCTTCCTGACATCAAAGGAAATGGCGCCTGTCCAGTTGAAATTGATTTGAGTGCTGATGGAGCCTCTGAATTTTGTCCCGCATTCGGCCTGCGTCTGGTGAAAGGCGTTAAAAACGGACCATCGCCAAAATGGATGCAACAGCGTTTAAAAGCCATTGGCCTTCGTCCGATTTCAGCCCTTGTTGATATCACCAACTATGTCACATTCGATCTTGGTCGGCCGTTACACGTGTTCGATGCTGATAAAGTCCATGGCGCTTTGCGGGTTCGGCGCGGTAACGGTACAGAAGAATTTTTGGCATTGGATGGCAAGCCCTACAAACCAACCAATGATCATTTTGTAATCGCTGATGACAATGGCCCTGAGTCCCTTGCGGGTATCATGGGCGGCGAGGTTTCTGGCTGTTCTGATGAGACAGTCAATGTATTGGTAGAATCTGCTTTGTGGGAGCCATTGACCATTGCCCGAACAGGTCGTGTCCTTGGCATCAACACAGATGCGCGTTATCGCTTTGAACGCGGCGTTGATCCGTCATTCATGGAAGCGGGTCTTGATATCGGAACAAACTGGGTGCTGGAACTTTGTGGCGGTCATGCGTCTGAAGCAAAAATCGCTGGCGCAGTTCCCAAACCGTCTTTGATTATTGATTTTCCATTTTCTGAAATCAAACGCCTTACAGGGATTGAGGTCGTAACAGATCGAGCCATCGAAATTCTTCAAAGACTTGGGTTTGGTGTTTCTGGTGCTGGTGATACGGTTCAAGTAGCTGTTCCAAGCTGGCGACCTGATGTGTTTGGAAAGGCTGATCTTGTCGAAGAAGTTATGCGCGTCAACGGTATCAACAAGATCGAACCACAGCCGCTGCCCGCCCTTGATTCAGTAAGCAAAAAAATCCTGACAACAGGTCAAATCAGAACTCGAAATGCACGCCGATCTTTGGCTTCACGCGGTATGCTGGAAGCTGTGACATGGTCCTTCATACCAGAGGCCCATGCAAAAGGTTTTGGCGGTGGTGCACCTGAATTGAAATTAGCAAACCCAATCTCGGCTGAAATGTCAGATATGCGACCGTCTTTATTACCCGGCTTGCTGGTCGCTGCCCAGCGCAATGCCGATTATGGTGTGAATGATGTTGCTCTGTTTGAGGTCAATCATATTTATCATGGCGATAAGCCGGAAGATCAAAAACGTGTTGCTGGCGGCATTCGTCGTGGTACAGCCAAACTGGATGGTTCAGGCCGCAATTGGTCAGGAAACTCGGCACCAGTCACAGTCTATGACGCCAAGGCAGATGCGATTGTGGCTTTGGAAGCCTGTGGGCTTGATACATCAAAAATACAGATTGAAACTGGTGGTCCCGACTGGTTCCATCCAGGACGTTCTGGCACATTCAAGCTTGGTCCAAAAATTACGCTTGGCAGCTTCGGTGAATTCCACCCAATGACTTTGGAAACGCTGGATGTATCGGGCGCGCTTTGTGGTTTCGAGATTTATCTTGATGCGGTTCCAGAACCAAAGCGTAAAGCAACCAAAACAAAAACGCCTTTAGTGCTATCTAGCTTTCAGGCGGTGAAACGCGATTTTGCTTTTGTCATGGACAAGGGACAAGACGCAGCAACCCTTTTGAGAGCTGCTTCTGGTGCGGACAAAAAGCTAATTTCAAATGTGTCTGTATTCGATATTTTTGAAGGCCCTTCTTTGGGCGATGATAAAAAGTCTGTGGCCATTCAAGTGACCCTTCAACCGTCCGATAAAACACTGACTGACGAAGAGATTGAAGCAGTCTCTGCTAAGATCATCGATAATGTTGCAAAGTCTACCGGTGGAGTTTTACGGGGTTAAAAAATCTGTACCTGTGATATGTTAAAAGTCGGAGTTATTGCTCCGGCTTTTCTTTTTGTTAGATAGCCCATAGTGTGATTTTTTGTTTTGGAGAACATCATGCTGCGCTGGGGAATTTTATCGACCGCGAAAATCGGAATTGAGCAGGTTATTCCTGCTCATATGGAAGCGGATAACGGTGTGGTCATAGCGATTGCCAGTCGCTCTAAATCTAAGGCAGCTGAACTGGCAAAACGGTTTGGCATTCCCAAAGCTTACAGCAGTTACGAAGATTTGTTATCGGATAAAAATGTCGATGCAATTTACATTCCTTTGCCAACGTCTCAACATATTGAATGGAGTTTAAAGGCAGCAAAAGCTGGAAAGCATGTTTTGTGTGAAAAGCCGATTTCGCTTCACGCTAAAGAAATAAAGGCACTGCAAAAGGCCGCCGCGAAAAACAAGGTTATCATCTCTGAAGCTTTCATGGTTACCTACCATCCCCAATGGGAAAAGGTTCGCGAATTGATCAAGGGTGGAGCGATCGGAAAATTACGCCAAGTGCAAGGGGCGTTTTCCTATTTTAATAAAGATCCGAAAAACATGAGAAACATTGCTGAGTTGGGTGGCGGCGCATTGCCCGATATTGGCGTTTACCCAACCATCACGACAAGATTTGCTACAGGCACTGAGCCAAAACGTGTTAAGGCCGATGTAACTTTCGATAAGAAATTTAAGACGGATATTTATGCGAATGTGCGGGCAGATTTTGGTGACTTTGAGTTATCATTCTATTTGTCAACGCAATTGGCTCTTCGCCAATATATGGGTTTCCATGGTGACAAGGGCTTTATCGAACTAAGCGCGCCTTTCAATACAGGCCTATATGATTTTTCACGGGTAATGCTGCACAGTCAAAAACATGACGAGGTTCAGGAATTCAAATTTGGCGGCGTGAACCATTATAAATTGCAGGCAGAAGCCTTTGGACGCGCGGTGCTGTCTGGCAGAAAAGCCGATAAGCAAAAATTGGTCTCATTGGAAAGTTCGATCAGCAATCAAAAACTGATTGATGCGGTTTATCGCGCAGCAAAACATGACAAATGGGAAAAGGTCTGATCGTGTCAGCGCCAAGCCTTTCCATTCCAGAAAGTGAACTGTCCGAGACATTTATTCGCTCGGCCGGACCAGGTGGGCAAAATGTCAACAAGGTTGCCACAGCCGTACAACTTCGCTTTGATGTAAAAAACTCGCCAAGCATTTCTGTTTATGTGAAGACCCGCCTAAAGACCATTGCTAGTCATTTAATAACCTTAGATGGTGAGTTGATCATCGAGGCATCAACCTACCGTACACAGGGACGAAATCGTGAAGATGCCCGTTCACGCCTCGCGGAATTGATTTCCGAAGCTTCAAAGCCACCACCGCCAAAGCGCAGAAAAACGCGTCCCACGAAAGGTTCCATTGAGCGCCGGTTAAAAGCCAAGACAGGGCGTGGATCCATAAAGAAAATGCGCGGGAAAGTGCGAGACGAATAGCGTTATTTCGTGGAGCTTACCACCAAACGCCACCACGCGTTAAACGGATGCGCGGTTTTGAACTCACTTCACTTAGATCGTCAGGACATGCGGTTTTATCCGCATCCTTTGGTTCATGCAGACTTTTGATTTTAGAGGTATTCAGCAGGCTCGCATAATCAGAATATTTGGAATCTTCTCCGCGGCCCCATTTGCGCTGCATTTTTGGAACGCCTGATGGTCTGCGGGGTAGTTCTTTTCGAATTCTTTCAGGTATGATGGCATCTCTATGGATGCGGCCCGCGGCAACAACGTTGATCTTTTCCGGTGTTTCTTTCAGCGCCATCAGTCGCTCTATCCGGTCTTCAGTTTTTGGATGGGTTCTAAGTATGGACGGGTTTGGAACGCGCCCGCTAGGAAGGACCATGCCTTCCCAATGTTGCTTTTGCGCATTTTCCAATTTTACCAAGGCCGATGCCAATCCATCGGGGTCGCCCGTTAAAAGTGCAGCGCCAAGGTCTGCATCAAATTCTCTCGTGCGCGAAAGGGCCAACTGCAACAGTCCTCCCAGAGTTGGCGCACCCATCAGCAAGATAACGACCAACCAAGGTATATTTGCCTCACCTCCAAAAAGAATAGATGGCAGATTTGCGAAGAGCGCGAAAAATCCAAATGTTGAAACCATAGAAGTGAACCGGCTGACCATATCGGCAATCGCCATCACCTTAATGTCTTCATTGGTAATGTGAGCCATTTCATGGGCCATAATGCCAGCCAATTCGCGCTGGGTCATCATGCGTACTAATCGATCAGTCATCGCAATTGCTGAATTGTTTTTTCGCCCAACAGCAAAGGCATTCATCATATTGGATGGAATAATGTAAAGTTCAGGACGATGTTCAAGACCTGAGCGCTCCACCAATTGATCCAGAATTTGGTGGCCAATCGGGAACTGCGCGGGGCTAATTTTTTGCGCTTTGTACATCTTGAGCACAACCTGCGGGCTGATGCGGCTTGCCATGAACAAGCTGATTCCACCAAATATCGCCGCATAGAGGACGCCAGTAGTTCCTAAAAACGCATAAGCACAAATCGCCAGCAAAAGTAGTGAACCACCCACCAGCAGCCAGGTATGCAACAGGTTCAAAAAACTATGTTGTTTTTGCTTGAAATGATTGATCGATATGCTTTCCAAACGGCTCTTCCTATTAGATTTGGTGTTCTAGGCCAGAATTGCGATTTTGTTTTCTTGCAAGGGCCTCTGGGTCTTCGTTTATGAGATTTGTGTGCCCATGCGGAAAATGCTAAACTGATCTTACAAACATTGGCCGAATTTGAATAGTTAACAATTTTATAACACAAACAAGTTTATTGTCTGACATTCACTGATTCTATTGATGATTGGCGGGTTGCGTCTATGTTTCCAATGCTCAAAAAAATGCTGCTGACTGCCACACTGGCTTCTTTTGTCGTAGCTCCAGTTGAGGCAGTCGCTGAGCCGGCTGCAAAACAAGTGTTTGGCCGCATGACCATGCCGGCTAACCTGAAGCCTTCATCCATGGGCTTTTACACAAAGGGTTGTCTTGCAGGCGCCGTTGCAATGCCCGTTGACGGACCGACTTGGCAAACCATGCGTTTGTCTAGAAACCGCCGTTGGGGCCATCCTGAATTAATCAAAACCATCGAAGAATTATCAATAAAAGCCAATCGATCCGGATGGAATGGTCTGCTTGTGGGCGATATCTCGCAACCGCGCGGCGGGCCAATGCTAACAGGCCACAGTTCCCATCAGGTCGGCCTAGATGCGGATATCTGGCTTACCCCTATGCCTAACAAACGCATGACCTATCGCCAGCGAGAAGACACAAGCGCGATTTCAATTTTGAAAAAAGGATCCAATTTTGTCGATGACCGCCGTTGGAACAAAAGCTTTGAAAAGCTTCTTTATCATGCAGCGAGTTTTCCTGAAGTCGAGCGGGTTCTAGTTCATCCAGGCATAAAAAAGAAACTATGCGAGACAGTCCGTGGTGATCGCACCTGGCTCAGCAAGATGCGCCCGGTTTATGGGCACAATTATCACTTCCATATTCGCCTTCGCTGTCAGTCAGGATCGGCAGCGTGTAAAAAGCAAAGTCCGCCGCCTAATGACACGGGTTGTGATGCTCCGTTGAAATGGTGGTTTGATGTTGCTTTAGCACCAAAGAAGAAACCAGCTAAGCCCGTCAAACCTTCTAAGCCAAGAAAAAAACGCGAAATTCGTGTAAGTGATCTACCAAGCCAATGTCGAGCAGTTGTGTCAGCATCTGAAAAGTCCGCTGAACAAGCAGAATATCGCGCTGCGTCTTTGCGTGGGTTCAAAGCACCGGAGATTGATTTGCCGAAAGTTGATCCAATGGCTGTGTTATCCAGCAAGCCAATTGAAGCAGGAAAAAGTGCAAAATTCGCTTCGACAAGTGCTTTAACTGCTGAGCCTAGTCCGTCTGCTCCTGCCGCCGCAATCGAAAGTTTTGCGCCGATCACAGGAACCATTCCGGTTCCAACCCCAAGGCCGTACTGATCCAAAATTATTTACATTGAGTTAGAAACAAAAAACCCCGCGTTTGGAGCGGGGTTCAAAACTAATTTGCACAAGCATTTGAAAACTATTCAACGCGAATTGAAATTATTACTAGTCATCAAATTTTTCGTTGGGATAAACCCCCCAAAGCTGATCCTGCAGCGCATAGCCACTTACTTTCCCAGCCTTTATTTCACACCAACCATTTTGGCACTCGCTGACTTTTGTCACAACACCAGGTTCCATTTGAGCCACCACAGCAGCTTTGGTATCTGGCGCATTCTTCAACTGGACCATTCCATCTTTTTCGTTGCGTTTCCAAGGTGCGACTATCGCAGTTCTTTTTCCCGACAATAGCGATTGTAATATCCAACCTTCTTCGCCTTCGAAATCACGAACTTTGCGCCAATTGTCATATTCTTGTAAAATCTCAAGTGGCAGGCCCGCTTTCGTATACATCCATTCAACTTTATAGTCGCGACCCGGTCCAACACGCATATTCACCCGCTGTGCCTTAAGACTAACATATCTTGGCAGCGGCAAACCGGATGGACCCTTCGTCTCCGCTTGGGCTGCTGAATGTATATCCGGTGCGGACAAGGTTAAACCGACTGTGAAAATGCAGAGGCTCAAAACGCTCTTGATAGAAGATGGGATCATTTGTGATATTTCCAACTGGATTCCTGCTTTCAATTTGGCTGATCAGCGCTTACCCGCCAATGCATATGCATCAAGCAGGCAACGTTCTTTTGATTTGCGCTTCGAAACGGGTCTGATAAACAAGAACCTGAACGCAAAACTTGATCAGGGTGAACAAAGTATCACTGATATGGGTTAAAGACCCGTCAACAGAATTGCCAAGAATGAAAAAAACATCACTTTGAGGACGGAATGCCGAATAAAAAGCCGAAAGTAATTGTTACGCGCAAACTACCTCAAGAGGTGGAAACGCGTATGTGTGAGTTGTTTAATACGCAGCTTAATGCAGATGATACGCCGTTTTCGCGCGCTCAATTGATTGAGGCAATAAAAACAGCAGACTGTTTGGTGCCTACAGTCACAGACAAAATTGATCGCTCAGTTATTTCTCAAGCAGGTGAACGGCTGAAGTTGATCGCAAATTTTGGTAATGGCGTTGATAATATTGATGTAGATGCAGCCTCAGAAAAAGGTATTACCGTCACCAACACTCCCAATGTGCTTACAGAAGATACTGCAGATATGACGATGGGTTTGATGATCGCCGTATCAAGGCGCCTCAATGAAGGTGTTGATGTCTTGAAAGATGGCAGTTTTAAAGGATGGTCCCCAACATGGATGCTAGGCCATCGCATTTGGGGCAAGCGACTGGGCATTATTGGCATGGGCCGCATTGGCACTGCGGTTGCCAGACGCGCCAAAGCCTTTGGCTTATCCATTCACTACCACAACCGACACAAAGTCAGCGAGAAAACCGAACAAGAGTTAGACGCAACCTATTGGGATTCGCTGGATCAGATGATGGCCCATACGGATATCATCTCGGTGAATTGTCCCCACACGCCAGCAACTTTTCATCTTGTGTCTGCCCGCCGGCTGGCCTTGGCAAAACCCAATGCCGTTATCATCAATACGGCGCGCGGCGAAATTATTGATCAAGAGGCTTTGGTCAAAGCGCTTAAGGATGAAAAAATTGCAGGAGCCGGCCTTGATGTTTTCGAGCACGAGCCTGCCGTCAGCCCTGAGCTTCTAGCCCTGTCAAATCAAGGCAAGGTTGTGATTTTGCCGCATATGGGGTCAGCAACCATTGAAGGTCGCCTTGAAATGGGTGATCGGGTCATCATCAATATTCATACAATGTTTGATGGTCACCGGCCTCGAGACCGTGTCCTTCCGCGAATATCTTAAGAGATTTACATGACCAATATCACCGGCCGATCATTCAGGTTTACTCATGCTGTTTCTCGTAGTCCAGGAAAAAGTATCAGCAATGGTTTGCGGGCAGGTGGCGGCCCTAATCCGAACCCTGAAAACTTTGCTCGCGAACATGAAGCCTATGTAAATTTTTTCAAAGAGACAGGTGCCAAAGTCGCATTGTTTCCTGCGCTTGAAGCATTTCCAGATTCTGTTTTTGTCGAGGATCCGGCATTATGTGCTGGCGGCAAAGCAATCATTCTTCGCCCGGGAGCAGAAAGCCGATTCGGTGAAGCTGAGCCGATGACAGCAGCTCTCACAGAAGTTTTTGGTTCCGTGATGAGCATCGAAACGGGGTTTGTTGATGGGGGCGATATCCTGCTGACCGATAGTGAAGCACTGATAGGGATTTCAGAGCGCACAAATGATGAGGGTGTTGCAGCGCTTGAGCCGATTTTGACAGAGCTCGGCTACAAAACAAGGATTGTTCACACACCTGAAGGTGTTCTGCATTTTAAATCCGACTGTGGTTTGCTTGATAGTGAAACTGTTTTTTCAACCAGTCTGTTGGCATCGTCTGGTTGTTTTGAAGGAAATAAAGTTATCACTGCGCCAGATGGTGAAGAGGCAGCAGCAAACCTGATCCGCTTCAATGATTTTGTTATCATGCGCACGGGATTTCCAAAAACAGAGGCGCTTCTTAAGTCTCATGGCTATCAGGTAAAAACACTGAGCTGTGATGAAGCTGCTAAAGTCGATGGTGGACTATCGTGTATGTCACTGCGGTTTTCGCTTTAAACGCGGAGCTATGACTTGCGCTTGTAATTGACTGTCTCAAAGCGCATGGCTTTACCGTCAATCATAAGCAATCGACCAACTAACAATTCACCAATGCCTGTGATTTCTTTGATAACCTCCAAGGCTTGTAGCGATCCCAATACGCCTGTGAGCGCTCCTAAAATTCCAGCTTCTGCACAACTGGGTAATAATCCTGATGGAGGCTGGTCGGGAAATACATCACGGTAGCGCGGATACGCTTTTCCATTTTTGTCCGAGGCATGTGGCTTAAGCGTCGTCAAGGTTCCATCGAACCGCCCAACGGCTGCTGTAACCAGTGTTATGCCAGCGGCCTCGCAAAGATCTGCGACCAGATACCGTGTTGCAAAATTATCCGAGCCATCCACCACCACATCATTGCCTTTTATCAGTGACGATCCATTTTCCGAATTTAGACGATCAGCATGCTGGATAACATTTATTTCCGGATTGATCCTTTTCAAAGAATGCGCCGCTGAGGCCGTCTTCAATTGCCCCACTTGTCCTGTATCATGAATAATTTGCCGTTGAAGATTGGATAGAGAAACCACATCATCATCAATAATCGTAAGAGTGCCAACGCCAGCAGCAGCCAAATATTGAAGGACAGGAGCCCCAAGCCCACCAGCGCCAACCACCAGCACTTTTGCTGCTTTCAGTTTCTGTTGGCCGATGCCACCAACTTCCGAAAGGACAATGTGGCGCGCATAGCGCTCTAATTCGCTCTCACTCAGCATAAAGGCTCGTTACCCGTTTCAAACATCTTTGGTTACTTCTCCATCTCTAACTGTAAAGAAATTACCACGATCGCCAAGCGCGTCAAACAATTGCCTGTCGGTGCCTGTCATGAAGGATTGGCAGCCAAGATCGTCAATCATATCGAAAAGCGACGCCCGCCGCGAAGCGTCAAGATGGGCAGCTATTTCATCCAGCAACAAAATGGGTGGAAACCCATTCATCTCAGCTGTTAGGCGCGCATGGGCAAGAACGATCCCAACCAATAAGGCTTTTTGTTCGCCTGTGGAGCATAAAGCCGCTGCCATTCCCTTCGGGCGGTGGCTAACTTTCAAATCAGAACGGTGCGGCCCTTCCAAAGTGCGCCCGGCACCTTTGTCGGTCCATCGTGATTGGCGCAATCGATCTATGTATTCACTTTCCAAATCACTGGAAGCCATATCGCCATAGGTGTTCTCGAGTGCGCCGTCCATGGTCAGCATGGCATCAGGAAAGGGAGAAAGGGGATCATTATTTCTGACAATCACGGCGCTCATCAGAGATACAAGCTCCATTCTTGCTGCAGCAATCGCGATCCCTAGTTCAGCCATTTGCGCTTCTACGGCATCCAACCATTGGGCGTGGCCATTGTCCTCGCTGAGCAGTTTATTGCGCCCGCGCATAGCTTTTTCAAAATCGAGAACCCGCCGCCCGTGATGAGGATCAATGGCAAGAACCAACCTGTCGAGAAATTTACGCCGCTCACTTGCCGGACCTGTAAACAGCCCATCCATTGCAGGTGTCAGCCAGACAATTCGGGAATGGTCGAGCAATTCATCGCTGGTTTTTGCCGGAGTCCCATTTATACGCACACGCCTTTGAGTTTCTACCCCAGCGGGGGTCTCCATCAAACCTGTGCCAATAAAAACTTCACCTTGGGCGCCTTCAAGCTCGGCGAAAACACTCCATGCACCGGACCGATTGGCCTTACCAACACTATCGTAAGTGGCGCGGCGTAGACCTCGCCCTGGAGAAAGAAACGAAACAGCTTCCATCAAATTGGTTTTGCCTGAGCCATTTTCGCCTGTAAGCACAACATGGCGTTGGTCTATTTCCAGTTTAAGGGTTTGATAGTTTCGATAGTCTGTGAGTTTTAGTTCCCGCACGAAAACTGGAAGCAAATTAGCGCTCGAACTTCCTGATTTAGAAAATGCATTCATGATCTGCGCTAACGTTTAAGGTGAATCAATTCGATCTACCTAGCACGATTTTACGCGAACAATGCAATCAGCCATTAAAAAACTGTCAGAGGACCATATCCAGCGCGAAAGCTTAGACCCGCATTGGCATCAATACGAATAGGGCGCCATCTTCAGAACTATCTCTAATCAAAGTCGGTGAACCGGCATCTGAAAGCATGAACACAGCTTCATCTCCGCGTAACTGGCTGGTAATATCCAACAAATAACGTGAATTAAATCCGATCTCCATTGGCTCTGAATCATATCCAACAGCAACTTCTTCCGTTGCACTGCCTGATTCAGGATTATTAACGGTCAATACAATTTGACCATCAGCAACAGCAAGTTTAACCGCTCTGCCACGCTCGGAAGAAATGGTGGACACGCGGTCCACAGCTGCAGCAAAGCTGGCGCGGTCCATCTTCAATTCCTTGTCATTTCCAACTGGAATAACGCGGTTATAATCAGGGAAAGTACCATCAATCAGTTTTGAGGTCAGAACAACAGCACCAACCGAAAGACGAATTTTCGTATCCGAGACTTCAAGGCTAACGGTCGCATCTGGATCTTCAAGCAATTTTTGAATCTCACCGACAGCTTTGCGCGGCACAATAATCCCAGGCATACCTTCTGAACCCGATGGCGCCTTGTTCTGAGCGCGCGCAAGGCGGTGGCCATCGGTAGCAACAGCCCTAAGTACCAGATCGCCTTCATCTTCAACTGAATGAAAGAAAATGCCGTTTAGATAATAGCGTGTTTCTTCGGTCGAGATTGCAAACTGTGTGTGATCGATCAATCCCTTGAGGACTGTTGTTGGCATCCGAAATGTATGGGTGAATTCGCCAGCGGTAATATCTGGGAAATCGCTTCCAGGCAGACACTGCAATGTAAAACGGGAGCGCCCTGCTGTAATTTTGATCGAATTACCGTCTTCACTGATAGCAAGCATAACTTCGGAGCCGTCTGGCAGCTTACGCACAATATCATGCAGCATATGGGCTGGAACTGTTGTTGAACCAGCTTGCTCAACCATCGCAGGTGCTTTTTCAAAGATTTCCAGATCAAGGTCGGTTGCTTTCAGGTGTAGTTCGTCACCTTCTGCTTTCAGCAACACATTCGACAAAATCGGGATCGTATTGCGACGTTCCACAACCCGGTGAATATGACCGAGGGATTTAAGAAGTTTTGATCTTTCAATGGTTACGCGCATTACTAGGGTTCCTAAAGAAAATCTGTATGTTCGCCCGGATGGCTCGCATAAAAAGAGTTGTTGCTGTTAAAGCGCAGACTAGCATATTGCCGGATTACCCAAGATTGGAAAACTGGATTTGAGCCGTCTTTTCGAGCTGTAAAATGCGTATTTTCCCGCACTTTTGCAACACCGCTTTAAGGTTTCCCAATGGTTTTCACACCTCAAATGCTAAAAAAGTGCATTTGAGGCGTGTTTATTGGTCTAACTTGAAAGGCAAGCATATTACGAGCTTGATATTCGCGTCTTAGTCGAGGATTAAACGCTTCAACAACTCAATTTCTTGGGCGAGCTTGTTATCTGCTGAAATCATACCTTCAATTTTACGCACGGCATGCAGCACAGTTGTGTGATCGCGCCCACCAAATCTGCGTCCGATTTCAGGCAAAGAACGTGGTGTCATGGTTTTTGCCAAATACATAGCGATTTGACGGGGGCGAACAATTTGTCTTGTGCGCCGATTGGAGAGCAGATCATTGCGGCCGACATTAAATTGGCGCGCCACGATTTTTTGAATATCTTCGATGCGCACCCGTTTAGGGTCACCCGATTTGATAAGATGGCGAAGCATCTTATCCAATTCTTCATAACCCTCTGGCCCATCGCTATATTTATGTTGCAACAATAGCTGGTTAAACGCCCCATCAATATCGCGGCAGCTGGTGTTTACCTGGCGCGCCACATAATGGCGAATATCTTCAGGAATATCCAAGCTTGGCTGCTCGCGCTTAGCTTCATCATAACGCATGTTAAGAATGGATTTGCGCAACTCATAGTCTGGCGTTTCAATATCCAATGCTACGCCGCCCTTTAGCCGCGAGCGAACACGCTCATTAAGGCTTTCGAGCTCTGCAGGCGGTCGATCTGCTGCAACAACCACCTGTTTTGCACTATCAATCAACTCATTCAACAGGTGACAGAATTCGGCTTGAATGGCTTTACCTTGTAGAAACTGCATGTCGTCGATCAATAGAAGATCAATATCGCGCAGTGTTTCTTTCAAGGATAGTGCTGTTTGGTTGTGGAGCGCTTTGGCAAAAACCCACATGAAATAGTCCGCGGTCAAATACCGGACTTTCTTCGATGGATCGCGCTGGCGGGCTTCCCAGGCAATGGCCTGCAATAAATGGCTCTTACCAAGGCCGACATTGGCATGGACAAATAGCGGATTGAAACGAACAGAAGACCCGTCGCCCTCGGCAACCGATTTTGCCGCTGCATATGCCATGCGGTTAGATTTGCTTTCGATGAAATTTGCAAACGTATATTTGGTGTCGAGAGGAGATCCAGCAAAATTGGCGTCCTGACCATTGAAGGCAGGGGTTGTTGAACGGTTGCGGCTCATCATCGGAGGAAACGAGATCTTGGCTGGCTCACCAGCATCGCCGTGTTGGGTGGTTTCTGAGGATTTTTGATCAATGACTTCAGGGCGAATATTGCTTCTTCTCACGGCAGAACGCACCACTATATCGGCGCGAAGGACAGCCTTGTTTTCTTTTTTCCAAAGATCACAAACGACATCGCGGTAGTGGGCGTTAATCCAGCTTTTCAAAAATGCGGTCGGCACAGAATGCAATGCAACTCCGCCTGAAACACTTTCCATCTTCATGCGGCCAAACCAGCTGTTAAAGACCTCTGAGCCCAACTGTGTTTGCAATTGCTGGCGCACTTTCAGCCATGCTTTGTCATTGGGTCCTGATGAAGGTGCCGCTGATCCCGTTTTGCCATTGTCCATTATTGTCATAATTTTCTGCCTGAATGATTTATTATATGTTGCTCGAAAGGCAACATTGCCCCGCCTTAGTCATGTTTTTTAGGCGCTATTCTTTTTGAAATGGGAGTTTGTCGAATTGCCAACCGCTGACAGTGCCACGCTGTCCTGTAGAGTTAGGGTTACCCTCAAAGCCGGCGATAATGTTGAAGCAATTCGTATAACCAAGCGATGTTAAGGCGCTGGCTGCTCCCTGGCTTCGAACGCCTGAGCGGCATAGAAAATAAATTGGGTCATTTTTACCAACGCCATTGGCGGTCAAACTTGCTTCAACATTACTGGCAAATTCTGGGTTCAAACGCATATCGGGAAACATCTGCCATTCTTCGAAAATTGGCTTTTTATCCAAGCTCGATAAATCGGGAATGCCGATCGTCTCCCACTCGCGGGTGGTGCGTACATCAACCAAGCAGGCTTTCGTATTTTCTTTTAAGCCGTTCCAAGTGTCCTTGCATGTAACATCACCAGCATAATCCATTTTGACATCGATCCTTCACATTCGGCTGAAAAGCCGAAAGAATATTCAATATAAAAACGCGCAAACGAAATCGTAATGCAAAACGTATTCTGCAATTCGGGACGCTGCGGCGTCTAAAAAACATACAAGCCCCCCAAGGGCCTAGACAGGCGGCACCTAACGGGGCCCATGATTTGTCTAGCGAGATTACCAGTAGATCTGGTGTTGTCATCGTTACAAAGCGCAGCGATGTGTCAGTCTTGTTCTTGTTCGTCCTTACTCATTTGCAAGGAAATCCAGATCAGCAAACCAGCAAGCTTGCTCGCTTTCTTGTCTCCAAATTTATGTCAAGCGAAAGCCTTCTTCGTTTGAACGAAAAATGAAAACGATCACATAAATACATTCTGGAATTCCCCAGACGCCGCCTTGAAAACCCAGTAAAACTCTAGTTCTCAGCGCCGATGGATGTAACTTACACAGGCCAAAAAATGGGCGCAACCACCAATTCTAAATTTTTCGTAAACGCCCTATTTTGAATTTTTTTTCGGGCTGTGACCCGCGCCAGTTCACTGGAAAAAACTGTTGTGAATCAATGATTTTTCCAGCTTGATTTTCTTTTTTGAGTAAAATCAAAGGCGCAAAAATAATTTTCTTTACGTAAGGGGCTTGACTCAAAATTCTTGTTTAATTTGCAGTGATAAGAAATAAGTCCTATCAACCACCTCTTAAGGCATTGAAAAAAATGCTTAAAAATAGATAAGAATATTTTCTTACTAAACTGAAGATTCAGGAAGATGTTCCCCTGAATCAATATTTGAATCGCCTTTTGGTTCATCAACACAAAAGTCTTAACTAGGCGGAATCGTATAACTTTTCTCAATCATGCAGGGTTCGGCAGCCAATTTTCGCAAATAAAAAACCCCAATGCGCTAGCAATGGGGTTTACACGTAGATTCCACCACTAAAGTGGATCAAACTGTGAATTCAGTCGATTAAGCTGAAAGAGCTTTAACGCGCTTAACCAAACGAGACACTTTGCGTGAAGCAGTGTTCTGTTTCAAAATACCTTTTGAAACAGCGCGCATGATTTCAGATTCTGCGGTCTTCATGGCTGTAGCTGCTTCAGCAGCGTTTCCAGCAACAATGCTTTCTTCAGCTTTACGAACGAAGGTCCGCATGCGAGAGCGGTTGGCTTTGTTCACGTCAGTGCGGGCCATTAGTTTGCGAACTGATTTTTTCGCGGAGGCTGTATTCGCCATATCAAATATTTCCGTTTTCGTTAGAGATGGGTCTGTTTTGTGTTTTACCTGCTATTGGTAAGTTCCCACAGAACAGGACGGCCCAAATGTCAAACTTGAGCAGTCGGAATTTTTGTCAGCTTATAGGGCGAGATAACCTGAATTGTCAACGGATCGCGGGTAAAAAACACTAGCTGTGGTGAATTAGTCTAATCCTTAGCCCTAACAATCGCTGTAAAAGTCTACTTCTGGCACTTAGGGCAGTAGAAGGAGGATCGTCCAGATTGCACTATCCTTGAAATCGTACCACCGCAACCTGGCTTCGAGCAGGCTTCATCTTCACGGTCATAGACTTTGAATTGGTGCTGGAAATAGCCAAGATTGCCATCTGCTTGGCGGTGATCGCGAAGAGATGATCCGCCAGCCTCGATAGCTTTCCTGATCACGTCTCTAATAATATCAGCCAAAGGCATAAGCTGCTTAAGCGGTTGCCCCGCTTTGCCCACCAAAGATCCGGCTTTTCGAATGGGGGAGATTCCAGCCTGATGCAGGGCCTCACATACATATATATTGCCAAGACCCGCAATGAGCCTTTGATCAAGCAGCGCAGCTTTGATTGGGGCGGCTTTGTTTGTGAACAATTGCGCCAGCAATTGGGATGATAAAGCGTTCCCAACAGGCTCGACGCCCAGGTTTTTGAAAAAGCTGTGCTCCTCCAATTGTGATCGCGCCGTCAAATCCATAAAGCCAAAGCGACGTGGGTCATTATATATAATTCGGGCCCTACCTTTGGGGTGATCCAAATGAATGATCACATGGTCGTGGGCGCTGATCTTGCTGCGATCATGATGAAACACGCCTGGAATCTGGCTGTTATCATCTACTTCAATGCGAAAAGACCCTGACATGCCAAGATGCATGATGACTGTCACGTCATTTTCCAGGTCAACCAGCAGATATTTTGCCCGCCTCCCTAAAGAAGTAATCTTTTGGCCTTTGAGGGTTTCATCAAAGTTTTCAGGAAATGGAAAACGTAAATTTTTACGTCGCAGTTCGACATGGCTTATGCGGGCGCCTTCCATGACAGGGGCAAGGCCACGTTTTACTGTTTCCACCTCTGGAAGCTCTGGCATGGTATCGTTTCCTGGATTAACCAACCCGCCATCTATTACCCGACTGTGCGAAGCTGACGCATTTTAATTGAACTGGGTCTCTTTATGGTAGTATCTGGACAGTAACCAAAGAGAAAAATACCGCCAAACGGTTTTTTCCAAACATTGCTTATAGATTTTGAAGGCGGCAGGCCGATGAGTGAAACACAGTCAACACAACAAACCGAGAAGTCCAGAGCGCGGCTTCCTGATGAATTGGCCGGAAGTTTCGGATTTAGAAAAATCTCTGAAGATGAAAAACAGCCCTTGGTCAACGATGTTTTCCATAAGGTAGCCGAACGCTACGACGTAATGAACGACCTTATGTCTGGTGGGATGCATCGGCTGTGGAAGAGCGCTTTGGTGAATTCTCTTGCACCGCCAAAAAAAGCAGGGAGCAATTGGTGCTCTTTGGATGTTGCTGGTGGAACCGGCGATGTGGCGTTTGGAATTGTAGAAGCCTCAAATCGAACCGTTAAAACGACAGTTCTCGATATCAACGGTTCTATGTTGAAAGTGGGCGAGCAGCGAGCTGAAAAGCTTGGGCTGAGTGACTACGTTGATTTTGTTGAGGCAGATGCGCAAAAGCTACCTTTCGAGGCAGGAACCTTTGATGCTTATACGATTGCCACGGGCATTCGCAATGTACCTCACATCGACCAAGCTCTTTCTGAAGCTTTCAGAGTTTTAAAACGGGGAGGCAGATTTTTATGCCTTGAATTTTCTGAAGTCGAAATGCCAATTCTCGATAAGTTATATGACGAGTGGTCCATGAAAGTTATGCCGACGATGGGAAAAATAGTGACAGGCGACGGCGAACCTTATCAGTATTTGGTCGAGTCTATTCGCAAATTCCCAAGCCAGCCTCGCTTTGCTGATATGATCAGATCTGCTGGTTTTTCACGGGTTGATTGGACAAATTACACAGGCGGTATCGCAACCATTCATTCAGGCTGGAAGCTATAAGCGTCCATGAGCACTCTTCTTAATCTTTTTTCATTGGCAAGGGCTGGCTATGTGTTGGCAAGGGAGGGCGTGGTCTCCGCGCTTCCCTCAGATACTTTACCGCCTTCAGCTAGACTGGCACAAAAGATTGCGGGTTTGGTACGTCGCCGCAAGGCAAAAACTGCAACAAGATCTGAAAAACTATCGGTTGCGCTCAATAAACTTGGCCCTAGCTGGGTTAAGCTTGGTCAGTTTCTAGCGACGCGGCCTGATGTTGTAGGCGCGGATATTGCTCGTGATCTTGAATTGCTTCAGGACCAAATGGAGCCGTTTGCCAAGGCAGATGCTGTTCGCCAGATAGAAGAATCTTTAGGTCGTCCGATCGATGATATGTTCACATCCGTTTCCGAGCCAATAGCCGCTGCATCAGTTGCCCAAGTTCATAAAGCGATAAGAAAGCGTGATGGCGTGGAAGTGGCAATTAAAGTCATCCGCCCTGGCGTTCGTCAGCGTTTCACCCGTGATCTTGATACGTTTTATACGATAGCCCGATTGCAGGAAAAACACATTCCATCATCCCGCAGACTGCGTCCGGTCGCTGTCACCGACATGTTGGCTCAATCGGCCAAAATTGAAATGGATTTGCGTTTGGAAGCCGCCGGTTTCTCTGAACTTGGTGAAAACACCAAAGACGATCTTGGTTTCAGGGTTCCCAATGTAGACTGGGAGTTATCAGGGCGTGATTGCGTTACGATGGATTGGGTCGATGGTATTAAGCTATCCAATGTTGCTGCTATTAAAGCTGCTGGTCATGACCTTGATTTATTGGCTGCCAATCTTATCCAGTCTTTCTTACGCCATACCCTTAGAGATGGTTTTTTCCACGCGGATATGCACCCAGGAAATCTGTTTGTTGGTGCTAATGGCGATATAGTTGCTGTCGATCTAGGGATTGCCGGTAGGCTTGGAAAAAAAGAGCGCAGGTTCCTTGCGGAGATCCTGTTTGGGTTTATTACGCGGGATTATATGCGCGTTGCAGAAGTGCATTTTGAGGCTGGTTACGTGCCCCGCCATCATGATGTTGCCAGCTTTGCCCAAGCTATTCGCGCTATTGGAGAGCCTATTCATGGGCAATCTGCCGAGACCATTTCCATGGCAAAACTGTTGACGTTGCTTTTTGAAGTCACCGATCTTTTTGACATGGAAGCCCGACCGGAATTGTTACTGCTGCAAAAAACCATGGTTGTCGTCGAGGGCGTGGCGCGAACGCTGAACCCGTCTTTCAATATGTGGAAGACCGCAGAGCCTGTTGTGGGCGACTGGATTAAGCGTAATCTGGGCCCCGTTGGTATCGCATCGGATGCCCGGGACGGCATCAAGGCTGGATTGTCTTTGATACGGCAATTGCCCGATTTGGCAGATCAAACTGCCAAAATCTCACAGGAAATGGCTGAAATGAGCGAAAAAGGATTCCGTTTATCGCCGGAAACTGTAGAGCAAATTGGTAAAGCTGAGGCGCATCATTCGCGTTGGGGGCATATTGCGTTTTGGGTGATAGCAGCAAGCACAGTGTGGTGGGTGTTTTTCAAATAATTTGATTGCAGTGCAATCAATTCTTGCAATCAATGCAATCATTCTCCATATTTATCCCATGGCAAGCATTACTATCAGAAATCTAGACGAAACAGCCAAGCAGGCATTGCGTGAACGGGCTGCAAAAAACGGTCGTTCTATGGAAGAAGAAGCTCGGCTATTATTAACTGCGCCCAACTTAGCACCTCGACGCAAGACTTTAACCAATGCTCCAATCGAATTACTGCATCATCCAAATCTTGAAAGTGGTGAGGTGCAGCCTCTTTCTTCGATGGGGTATGATAGCGACGAACTAGCGACGAAAGTCTCTTTGTCGCGCTCAATTACCGAAGAATTCGCAGGATTTCCCGCTGCCGGGAAACGGGTATTATTGATCATTTCAGGTGGCATTGCTGCCTATAAATGTCTGGATCTAATTCGCCGTTTGCGTGAGCGCGGTGTACATGTGCGCCCGGTCATGACGAAAGCTGCCCACGAATTCATTACGCCGCTTTCTGTGGGGGCTTTGGCCGCTGATAAGGTCTATTCAGATTTGTTTGACCGCGAAGATGAACAGGATGTGGGACATATAAGACTGGCCCGTGAATGTGATCTGATGGTCGTTGCTCCAGCTACCGCTGATCTGATGGCAAAAATAGCCAACGGGTTAGCCAACGACCTGGCATCCACTATCTTGTTGGCAACCAACAAACCGATATTGCTGGCGCCTGCCATGAACCCAGCCATGTGGGAGCATCCAGCTACCCAAAGAAATATTCAAACCCTCAAATCCGATGGTTGCTTGTTCGTAGGACCAAGTGCTGGAGAAATGGCCGAAAGCGGCGAAGCTGGCACCGGACGAATGTCAGAGCCAATGGAAATTGTGGAAGTCATCGGAAACTTGCTGGATACGCGCCCGAAGCCTTTATTGGGTAAACGGGCTATCGTCACATCTGGCCCAACCCATGAGCCGATTGATCCTGTGCGATATATTGCCAATCGTAGCTCGGGAAAGCAGGGGCATGCCATCGCGTCCGCTTTGGCTGATTTAGGCGCTGAAGTCATTTTGGTGTCAGGACCAGTGAACATCGCTGCGCCAAAAAATGTTGAATTGGTCAAGGTTGAAACCGCGCGCCAAATGCAAATTGCAGTCGAGGCGGCATTGCCAGCTGATATCGCTGTTATGGTTGCTGCAGTTGCTGACTGGCGCAGTGTCGGCGAAGCCAAGGAAAAAATGAAGAAGGAAAACGGAAAAGGTCCGTCATCCTTAAAACTCACAGAAAATCCAGATATTCTAAAAGGTCTTGGTCATCACAAAAACCGCCCAACGCTCTTAATCGGATTTGCGGCAGAGACGCAAAATGTTGAAAAACACGCATTAGCTAAATTAGAAAAAAAGAAAGCCGATTGGATCGTTGCAAATGATGTTTCTGTAGATAGTGGCATTGGTAAAAACAAAGGCGGCGTGATGGGTGGGGACAGGAATCGCGTGAAAATCCTCACGAAAGTAGGAATCGAATCTTGGCCGGAATTAACGAAAACACAGGTCGCCAAAAGATTGGCTCAACAAATTGCAGATACACTTTTTACAAAAAGCACTGCTGTATAAGGGAAAATTCAATTTTTCCTCGCGCTGGACATGATTTCATCCATACGCTGTTTACGTCAAATTAACGTTAATACCCGCGAGTAATGCCCGCAATGAAATAGTGCGAGGTACAAAACAGTGCCAAAAATGTGGGGACGGGCATGAAAAACTCAGATACGAAAAACGTTGCTAGGAAAAGCAGTGTTGCCAGTGGCGCAGCTTCATTAAGCGGCAAACAGACAGGTTCTTTAATTAACGGGCTTGATTCTGAAGTTTTGTCGAAGATCCTTGATGGTACGCTTGCGAACATCAGTGATGGAATTGGGATTTGGAATTCCGATGACCAGCTGGTTGCATGTAACGATAATTTCAGATCCATGTTTTCGCATTTTCCAGATATTAAGTTTGGAAAAACGATTGGTCAGTTTCTCTTCGATTTTGCCAAAACCGGCGCAATTCCAGAAATTACAGGTAAAGAAGAAGAGTGGGTTGAAGAGCGTCTTTTGGAAAGGCGTGAAGGAATTGGTCAGGAATTCTTCTATCAAACCCACGATGGAAAATGGATTTCACGCATTGATAAAGCAATGCCATGTGGCGGGCTTATCAGCATCCGTAAAGATGTGACCGAGGAAAAGCAGCGCGAAGAGCAAGTTACCGTTCAAGAGGCTGATCTGGAACTCACATTTGCAGCCATGAATGATTTGACGTCTGCCGTCTTGGTGCGCGATCGGGATTTGAAATACCGTATTGCCAACCGTGCTTTTGGAACGATGTACGGCAAGGCACTCGATGACATTATCGGAAAAGATGCAGTGGAACTTTTTGGAGCAGAAGCTGTTGCTAAGTTTGATCCGGGTAATTTGGAGACAATTGAAACGGACAAACCGTATCAAATAGAAGAAACGCTGGCCTTTCCTGATGGACGCGAAGTTTTGTGCCTTACGGATGTGAAACAGGTTACAAGCGGCGCAGGTGAAAAATTTGCCTGTATCACCATCACAGATATTTCTCAGTTGCGTGAACGTGAGACGACACTGGCAGAAAAATCCAATAAATTGGCTCTTACTTCTGCGTCCTTGGAAAATCTGAATTCGGCTGTTTTGGTCAAAGACAAGAATTTGAAATACACACTGGTAAACAAAGCATTTTGCGAAATTCTGGGAAAATCAGAAGACGAATTAATTGGCAAAACGACCTTGGAAGTGTTTGGACCAGAACGCTCAAAGGAATATGACGGCCGTGAACTAAAGGTAATTGAGACGGGGAAGGCGATCGAATTTGAAGAGACTTTTCTTCATGCCGACGGCACACCCAAAAGCGCGTTTACAACCATTACCCGCGTAATGAGCGAAGACGGCGATCCGTTCGCCTGTGTCATGGTGAATGATGTGACGGAGTTAAAAAATCGTGAGGAAAAGCTAAAGCATTTCGCTGGCGAAATTGAATTACATAGACAGAAAATGGAGCAGTTTGCTGAAACCTCTGCTGATTGGTTTTGGGAAATGGATAGCAATCTTCGTTATACTTTTTTTTCTCACGGATTGGCTAAGACCATTGGGTTCAAATCAGACGATCTGATCGGAAAGACAAGAAGAGACTTATGGAAAGATAAAGGCCTTAGTGAAGAGCAAATCAACCATTTGAATTTGATGGATAATCGTCTTCCCATAAAAGAGTATATTTATAAAGTCACCAATCCTGAAGGTCGAGATATTTGGATTTCAGTTAGCGGCTCTCCCAGCTTTGACAATGATAATAATTTCCAAGGATATTATGGCTCAGGGCGAGATGTCACAGAACAGATCAACCGACAGAACGAACTTGCTGTTTCTATCAAAAACAACGAAGCCATTCAAAAAGTATTGGATGCGACGCTCGACAATTTGCCGGTTGGTTTGTCAATTTATGATGAGAACAAGCGTTTCATCCGGTGTAACACTACCGTTGCTCCGGAAGTTTTTGAAATTCACAATAAGCTTGGACCGGGCCATCATATTTCAGAAGCGCTTTCTGTGCTTTTTGATAAGGAGCATTTGCAGCGTGTTAAAAACGGTAAAAATACCCTGCCCAACACACGGAACAAAGAAACCTGGATCAAGGAACGTATGGAGTTTTTGGATAGACCCGAAACTGAATCCTACGCTGATGTGAACGGGCGGCGTATCAGGATCAATAACAAACTTTTGGAAAGCGGCTTGTTCTTGTCGCTTTGGACTGATGTCACGGACCTTGATCAGGCAAGATTGGTGGCCGAAAGCGCAGATAGAGCAAAGTCTGAGTTCTTAGCCAATATGAGCCATGAAATCAGGACTCCAATGAATGGTGTCATGGGCATGGCTGAACTTCTGGCTAGAACCGAACTTGATGCAAAACAAAAAATGTTTACCGACGTGATTGTTAAATCTGGTGCATCATTGCTGACCATCATCAATGATATTCTCGATTTTTCTAAACTGGATGCCGGGCAAATGGAGTTGGATAGCGCGCCGTTCCGATTGGCAGAAGCCATCGAGGATGTAGCATCTCTAGTCTCTTCCCGTGTCTCAGAAAAAGATCTCGAGCTGATTGTTCGTATTGACCCGGCATTGCCAGAACAAATGGTGGGGGATGTGGCGCGCGTTCGCCAAATCGTCACAAACCTGATGGGGAACGCGGTCAAATTCACCGAGCAGGGGCATGTGTTCGTCAATGTTATGTCCGCTCCTGACACGGCCAAAAAGCTTGATCACATGCGATTACGGTTTGAGGTGGAAGACACCGGCATAGGCATTCCGGAAGAAAAATGCGCCGCTGTGTTTGAAAAATTCAGCCAAGTCGACACGTCTTCCAGCAGGAAGCATGAAGGTACAGGACTAGGCCTAACAATTGCTTCATCATTAGTTGAGATAATAGGCGGAAAAATTGGCGTGGAATCGGAAGTCGGCAAAGGGTCTAAATTCTGGTTTGAAATTGAATTGCCGGCACATAGCGAAGTCGGTGCAAGAAAGCGAACTCCCATGGATGTGACAGGTGCAAGAATACTGATCGTTGATGATAACGCAGTAAACCGCTCAATTCTGACCGAGCAAATGACTGCTTGGCAGTTTGATAGCGCGGCGGCAAAAAGCGCTGAGGAAGCTTTGGCAGTCATGCGCGCCGCTAAAGCACACAATATCAATATTGATTGTATTGTTCTGGATTATCATATGCCGGAAATGAATGGCGGAGATGTGGTCAAGATTATGCGCGCTGATCCGCAATTGGCAGATATTTCGGTCATTATGCTGACAAGTGTTGATCAAACTGAGGATGGTCGTGTTTTCTCATCCCTTGGAATTCAACGTCATCTAACCAAACCTGCTCGCTCCTCACATTTATTGGAAACAATCATCTCGGTATTAGAGGAAAATAATTTCGGCAATAGCTCTTCTCGCCCGATCGAAATTGCCGAGAATAAAGTTACAAGCCAAGCTGAAGAGCAAACGGTCGCCCTGCAAAATGAGCATGTAGTAGCATCGCAGGACACACCATCTGAAACAACAGAACTTGATTTGCTTGAAAATCAGGTGGAGGTGCTTGTCTGTGAGGACAATGAGGTAAACCAAATTGTCTTTACTCAGATTCTAGAAAGCGCTGGCTATAACTACCGAATAGCTCCCAACGGCAAGGTTGGAGTTGAAATGGCAGCAAAGTTGAATCCTGAGCTGATTTTGATGGACGTTTCGATGCCGGAAATGAACGGCCTTCAGGCCACTGCGGCAATTCGGGAAATTGAGAAAGATCTAAAGCGTCACACGCCTATTATTGGTGTCACAGCGCATGCCATCAAAGGTGATATGGAAAAGTGCATAGCTGCCGGCATGGATGATTATATGTCGAAACCAGTTTCTCCTGACGCATTACAGGCCAAAATAAACCAATGGATGAAGACCGTAAGGAAACTGCGCAAAGCTTAACATTTAGAGATGTTTCACACTTTTGATTATTCTGCAGCCAATTCCGAATTTTGTTTGGGGCTAGAATGGTCGATAAAACGTTGATGTGTAAAATCACCATCGCAGACCCTAACAAATTGGTTTGCCGGGATAGAAAGCCAATTAGGGCCGTTTTCATCAAGTGGTTCCGAGACGAGACAAATCCCACCCCTTACTGTATTGTTTGAAATATATAATGTTGGCGAGATCGCATCACTGGAATATCGAACGGCAAACAGTTCGCTGTCGTTTGAAATAGCGGCGGTCAGGCGAACCAAAGGATCAATGCCGATTTTTCGGGCAGTATCTCCAATGGTTTCAACAGTCTTAATTAACGCAGTTTGTGGTTCTTGATCCAAACCATTGTTGAGGGTCAACAAAAACAAAAGCTCGGAGTCGGTGGTGCCGCGTTGAGCGCCATATAAAGTATCGCTTAACATAACCTACAAAGGCCGCCGTAGTTTTTCAAAATCCCTAATTTGACCATTATGCATGAAACTCCATTTGCCATAGGCAAATGGGTGGCAGTTCTGGCGGCTGGTCGGAGAGCCCGTTGAAGCGCGTACATGTGCTAGGTACAAATGGGATTTGACCATGCGTGCGATGTTTCGCAAATTCCTGTCAGACCATGCAGGTAGAATATCATTATAAAGCCCTGGTTCTTCGTGCTCACCGTACCAAGCAATGCCAAACCCGTCGCCGTTGATCGCGGTTTTACATTCAGATGCCGCATGGGACTGCTCAATCAGTGAATGGCTTGGGGATGCAATAATATCTTCGATGAAAAGCGGTTTGCCGCTATAGGCCGCCCAACGACACATAGTTTAGTGTCCGCGATTGTGGGTGCGCTCATATAATGTGCGAATAATGCCGCTTGCTGTTTTCTCAAAAAATGCCGGAATGAACGCATGCACAAGAGCGGCAAAGGCAGCCGCAAACAATTTCATTGAAAATCCAAAAGCAAACAGTGCATGTTCGCTATACGTCTCTTCAACTTTTGCAGGGTGTTCGAAAAACAGTTTTTGAATTGCTCGGGTCATTGAAGGGTTCCTTGTGATGCAGCGCTTTGATGTTGCGCAAGGATAACAGGTTCTGTTGATTTGAATTCCCAAATTGTCCTTTAATTTTACTATATCTTGGGATATAAGTCTCGATTATGAGCGAATTAGATGAATATGATCTCAATATTTTAAGAGAACTTCAAAAAGATGCGACCCTTTCTTCAGATTCGCTGTCTGAGAAGGTTCATCTATCAAGAAATGCTTGTTGGCGCCGCGTCAAACATCTTGAAGAAGCTGGTTATATCAAAGGGCGAGTGGCTTTAATTGATGCTGAAAAAGCAGGGCTTGGCCTTTCGGTGATAATTCTGGTTCGCACTTCAAGCCATGACCCAGAATGGCTGGGAATATTTCGATCAGCAGTGAAAGATTTTCCAGAAATCACTTCAACATATCGAATGAGCGGTGATCTGGATTATGTGCTAATTGCCCGTGTGAGCGACGTGAAGGCTTATGACAGGATGTATCAGCGGCTCATAGAAAAAGTGACGCTTCATGATGTATCTGCTTCTTTCGTTATGGAGGAAATTAAGGAAACAACATCTTTACCTCTTTCCCTGATCGACATGCGCCGGGAAAAACGTAGAAGGGAAATTTGAAAATGAATAATCACCCAAATAAACCAGTGATAGGCATAGTTCATTTGCCCCATGGCATGGACTTACCATTACCTGCTTATGAAACACGCGGCAGCGCAGGTATGGATTTGCCTGCAGCGGTTGACCAGCCAATGGTTTTAAAGCCGGGTGAAAGAGCGCTCGTGCCAACTGGTCTAATTTTTGAGATACCTGATGGCTATGAAGCGCAAATTCGTCCGCGCTCAGGTATTGCATTTAAAAACGGTGTAACATGCCTCAACACACCAGGAACCATTGATAGCGATTATCGGGGGGAGGTAAGTGTTTTGCTGATTAATCTAGGCCAGCAGGAATTTACAATTACTCGCTCTATGCGGATAGCCCAAATGGTTATCGCAC